>JBAZHE010000001.1:0-136065 GCA_041652555.1 Patescibacteria group bacterium
TAATTTAAAAGGGAAAATACTAGACATTCAGATTTTTAAAGAAAAAATCCAATTTGATGTTCAAATAGATAAAGTAATTTCTGAGTTAGATATTCGTGGGTACGATGATTTAGAGCTATTGGATAGCGTTGAAGAAGCTACTTCCGTCATTCGATTTAGTGTAAATAAACTTAGGAGTACAGATGAAGATGATGATGATTCTGCATCGGATATTGTACCTTTTCAGGTTGCTTATGCGGTTTCTATTCATAAATCACAAGGCTTGGAGTATGATTCTGTAAAAATTGTTATTACAAATGAAACAGAAGAAAGAATCTCACACAATATATTTTATACAGCAATTACAAGAGCAAAAAAGAAACTAAAAATTTATTGTACTCCCGAGACTCAAAATAAAATAATAGGAGCACTGGAACAAAAATTCAACAAAAAGGATGTGTATTTATTGAAATCAAAATTTAGTCTTTAAAAGTGATGAATTAATTAAAATTTTTTATAGTATGGAAATAGAAAATTTAGAGCAAATTTTAGAACGCCGGAAAGAGATTGAACAGGAACTTGTGGAGATGCTCAAAGAAACTGAGAGCGACTTTACTCTAGATCATATCCGAGACGTCATTTTCCACGAAGAGGATAATGACGACATGATGAAAGTTGTGGCCATATTTGATCGTGGCGGAGATGCTTCGGAATTAAGTAATGTTCTTGAACTGGTAACCGACGCCTGGAATTATTTTCCACACAAAGCCCTCGGTGGTATCTCTCCAGCCGAAGTGTTGTTAAAGCATAAAAATAAAAACATATGATCAAAGAATACATAAAATATTTGAAAGATAATCCGCAGGGATATTGGTTTAAAGCCAAACTCTACGGCTGGGGTTGGACGCCGGCGAAATGGCAGGGGTGGTGTGTCATTTTTCTCTATATCGTACTCATCCTGGGTCTTGTGTTCACTAGAGAAAATGATATTCCAGGAAATCCTGATTCAGGAAGCAATTTCCTAACATTTGCACTACCGATTATCATATTAACCGTCCTTCTTGTTATTGTCGCTTACAAGAAAGGAGAAAAACCGCGTTGGCAATGGGGCTTGCCTAAGGAAAGAAAATAATAATTATTAAATGAGAATTTGCCAACTTAAAAGATTTAATCCAAAAATAATATGATTTTTGAACATCAATCAAAAAACAAAAAGATTTTACTCATTGCCTCACTTGTAGTCTTGGCAATTGGCTTTTTAACATTTACGTATTTGCCAGTCATCTTTCAAGAAGGCAACCCTTGGTCGGAGATTAAAGGTGTTGCCCAGCTGACTTTTGGCGGATCAGATATGGTCAAATTGTCCGGCTCAGATAATAGGTATCTGACAAAAAGTAACGGTGGCCCCATGGCGGTTGAAGTCTTTATGAACGATAGGGGTTATGAATATACGGATCAAATGGGATCAGGATATTTTTATAAATCATCGGACAAAACCGTCGTTTTAACCAGACGCCAATATAGCCGTTTTTATACGATTTGGACCGTGTCCGACAGTACAGCAGAAACAAACAACGACTTATGGAAAATCGTCACCAATAACGAGGGCATTACATTCAAATATCCGAAAGAGTTGCTGACAAAATATATTAGTGTTGTTGATTGGCCTCCTCAAGTAAAAATAGAAAATAAGAAATTTGTTTGTAATCCGTCCGGCAATGAAATCCAGCAGGGCGGTCAAACTGAATTGCGTTTAGTGGACAATCGCTCATATTGCGTGACAAAAACAAGTGAGGGTGCGGCCGGTAGCGTTTATACTACTTACACCTACACTTTTTCAAAAGGTAATCAAACGGGAGTTATCAATTTTAGCCTGCGTTTAGTTCAGTGTAAAAATTATGATGATCCTCAGATGTCCGAATGTGAAAATGAACGCTCAGCTTTTGATACAGACGGTACAATAGACCGTGTTGCTCAGAGTATGAAGGATCAATCTGATCAACTGTCTATGGCAGAAGGATTAAAGGAATGCCTACCTAAAAGTGATACCGCCAGCCATGAAAAATGCAACGAATTGTTAAAACAAATTACTGATTATAATTCCTGCGTTAATGCTGGTTTTTCCATTATGAAGTCTAATCCTCCCCAGTGTGCGACACCGGACGGACGGACTTTTGTTGAAACCAGATAATAATCATTAATCACAACAAATAGCAATTTTATATGAATAAAACAATCAAAATAGCCTTTTCAATCCTTGCGGTATTGTTCGGAATATTTATATCCTTATATGGTGGATATGACGATAGTCCGGGAGCACAATTGCTTGGAGTAATTGCCGTTATTGGTGGCATTATTGGTATAATAAAAAGCAGAAAGAAAAAATGAGTAGATTCAATTGAGAAATTAATTTAAAATATGAGCAAGGCAATTATTTACGGTGGTTTAGGAATATTGGCAATTTTAGCCGTGGCAGTTTACCATGTGCCTGGATTTTGGATATTCTTAGGAGTAATAGTTATTTTACTTATAAAAACTTTTAATCCATTCAGACTCTCCGTTGAAACTATCCCCCGAGGATTTACCGAAAAGAAATTCAACACCGGGAAAGTAACTTTGAATTATGTTGAAGGTCTGGATAACGGTCCTCCGTTATTATTCATTCCTGGTCAAATGGAATTCTGGCAGGGATATGAACTTGTAATGCCTCATTTTTCAAAAAAATATCATATATTTGTCGTTGACGTCAGAGGCCATGGAAAGTCCACAAGAACTCCAGGAGAATATTCATATAATATAATTGGCGAGGATCTTAAAGAATTTTTGAAAAGTATCGTTAAAAAGCCGGCGATTGTATCCGGGCTTTCTTCGGGAGCGATTCTTTCCCTTTGGCTGGCAGCTAATGCTCCCGAAAATGTTTCTGTAGCAATTAGCGAAGACCCTCCTCTTTTTTCTTCAATGCATCCAAGAATCAAAGAAGAAAAATTCATGCATCGTCTTTTTGAAACTGCGATAGAAACGCTTGGAAAACCAAAAAGAGACATAAAAGGTTTTTTTGCCAAACAAGGAATTCCGATAAAAGACAAAGAAAAACTCTTAATGATGCCCTCTTTTATAGCAATTTATAGGTCGATAAGTCTCGAGATTAATAAAAAGATTCGTCCATCTAAGCCATATGATTTGCTCAATGCTCGGTTTGATCAAAGAGCTGGTTTAAAATTTATAAGCGAGTATGATGTTGATTTTTCAAAAGCAACAATTGATGGAAGATTGACCGAAGGCTTTGACCCAGAAGAAACATTGAAAAAAATTAAATGTCCTGTTTTATTGATACATGCATATTGGTCTAGACATAAAACTTGGGGGTTGCTCGGCGCATTGGATGATAATGATGTTGAAAAAATTCGTTCAATTGTAAAAAATATTAGAGTGACAAAAGTAAACGCTATGCACGATGTTCATTTAACAAAACCAAAGATATTTATTAAAACAGTAAACGATTTTTTGCAAAGTTTAGATAGAGGATGAAATGGCAACTGATGAAGAATTTGCTGAGGCGATGAAAAAGCTGGATTAAGAGGAGTGTTTATAATATTTTAAACTTCCGCATTTCTTTTTGAGCCTGTTCCATGTCCTCGAGCACTTTGAGATATATTGCTCGAGTTTTCTTTGACTTCGGATTATCCTCGGCAAATCTGATATCGTCATCGTCTACGAATCCAGCCAGTGAGATATAAGCACCGGCCAAGAGTTTGATTCGTTCCTTGATTGCTTGTTTGATCTTGGCCTTTGGTTCCGGAAGAGAAGATAACGGATTAAATGATCCGCGTCGATGTGGCATTCTTATGTTTTTAGCGTCCCGAAGGATTGCTTCAATGTCATCGTCTTCCATAGCAAGCAAGAACATACGCTTGCCCGCGGAACAAGTCTAGCGGAGTCATATTTGCTTAACTTTGCTTAAGTTAAGCAAATCGTCCCAAGCTCTCAAATTTCGTCAAACCGCTGGGCTATGTCGCAGGAGGTGTCAAAGGTCTACCCGGGGTGCAAAACTCGCCCCAAGGGCAGACACGGGGCAATAACGTTTTACTTTTTGGCTAGGAGGAGGTCGTAGTTGTAAAACTTGGCAACTTTCTTGATGTTATTCATTTTTTCGCGTAAAGTAACCATATACTCTTTATCCTCGAGCACTGTTATAAGACCCGACAGTGCCTGACCCCAAACAACAAAAACGATCCTTTTAAAAGGTTCGTTTTTGTTATTTAAAGCAAAAGGGCGTAAAATTAAGATGGGAGAATTAATTTTAAAAAATATGAAAATTAACAATGTTTCAAAAGCTATTTTGGCTATTTTAATTTGCCAGGTGGCGGGGATTGTCGGTTCTGTTTTTACAACGCCATCGATTGCGACTTGGTATGCCGGATTGGCGAGGCCGGTTTTTTCTCCGCCAAATTGGATTTTTGCGCCAGTTTGGACAACGCTTTTTACTTTAATGGGAATTTCCGCTTTTTTAATTTGGCGAGCAGGGTTGAAGCGTTGTGAAGTTAAAATCGCTTTGGCGGTTTTTGTCGGACAGCTTGTTTTAAATACTTGTTGGTCAATAATTTTCTTTGGCCTGCATTCTCCAATGTTTGCTTTTTTTGAAATTATTATTTTGTGGAGTTTTATTTTAGCCTCAATAATCTTATTCGCAAAAATTTCCAAACTAGCAGCAGTACTTTTGATTCCATATATTTTGTGGGTCAGCTTTGCTTCGGTTTTGAATTATTTTATTTGGCGGTTGAATTTTTAAAGTTAATAATGGCCAATTTGACGCTAGAATTTTGGTGTAGTAGAATAATAAATAGATAGCTTCTGTGGCTGTCTATTTATTTACTAAAGATAATTATATGGCTTATCAAGACAAAATTGAAAAAGTTTCTGGGCGAAAAACCAAGGAGATAATGATTTTTTCTTTGAGCACTTGTTTCTGGTGTGATAAAGTGAAAGAATTTTTAAAGGAGCAGGGGGTGGAATTTGGTGTTTTAATAGTTGATAAATTAGGGGGCGCCGAGCAACAAGAAGCTGTCGCGGAGATGTCTAAATATAATCCTGACATGTCTTTTCCGACAATTGTTATAAACAACGGCGAGAAGGCGATAGTCGGTTTTGATCAGGAAGAATTAACTAAGCAGATAAATGGATAATAATATTCCTCGAGAAAAAGTTAATGAGTTGTATGATAAATTAATTCCGGCCGCGGCGCGGAAGGGTTATTTTTTGAATCCTGACGAGGCTGATGCTAGGGGCTTGGTAGCAAGTCTTTTAGGGGCTAAAGAAAAATATGGCTATATGTCTTGCCCTTGTCGGTTAGCTTCTGGCGATATTAAAAAAGACGGTGATATTATTTGCCCTTGTGTTTATCGTGCGCCAGATATAGCCGAATATGGAAATTGTTTTTGTGGATTGTATGTTTCTCTGGAGGTTAATGAAGGGAAAAAGAAAATTTGCTCTATCCCAGAAAGAAGACCTAAAGAAAAACAGAAGATTTTTTAATTAAAAGGATTTTTAAAGTGTCAGCCTTTTTCGGCTGGCATTTTGTTTTTTAATTTTTTATGAAAATATTTTGGTTGGCGCCGATAACTGTTGCAATTGCTCTTGGTTGGTTGTGTTGGACAACTGATACTGAGTTATTTAATTTAGATATTTCTATAAATTTTGTTTCAGCTAATGAATATGATTTTTAATACAAAAAAAGACTCAGGTTGCAACAACTGAGTCTTTGTTGGTTATCCCGTGGCGCAATTTTTGAGAATTTCTTCATCGCGCCTTCTTTCTTCTAGATTAATATAGAGGCCTGGGTCGTCTCTGTGTCTCTCGCCAAAATTATAGAAGGCTCCCCAGAGTCTATAGTTGAGATATCGTTGAATAAAATTGGTTTTATCTCCTTTTTCTAGGTTAAACCTAGTTTTTGTTGATTCTTTATTAAACTCCGAATCTATTTCATTGAGCATCACTTTCCATCTTATTCGGAAATCTGCTCCTCCCCCTTCTTTTAAGCGATGTGTCATTAATGCGCTACAGTTGATTTTGTCTACTGGCACACCATCTTTTTCAATCGTTCCTTTCACGGTAAGCTCAGAACAAGCTTCTATTAGATCCGCGCCGAGCCTCGCATTAAATATTTGGTCTATCTCCTTTTCTGCGGCCAACATTTGAGAGTCGTATATCTTTAGTTTTTCTAGGATGCAAGGACAACAGTAATTCAAAACATCTTGATAACTTTGTTCAAGCATTCTTTCAATATCTTTTGTGATTGCAAACATTTGTGAGCTCCTCTTTTAAGATATAGAACAGAAACTAAAACAATCAAGAAATTCCAAGCTTATTTTTTACCTCCGTTATTTTTTTAAAGGACAGTTTATTTAAATGCTTTTTGTTTTTTTTAAAAAGCTTTATGATTGACTGATTACTTATATTATTGTACTTCTTTTGGAAATTTGTCAAGAAGTCTTTAACAATTATAGCTAGGTCTTTTTTGAAGTCGCCGTATCCACGACCAGAGTATTCTTTTTCCAAATCGGTTATTTTTTTGTCTGCCAACAGGGAATAGATAGTTAATAAATTGGAAACGCCCGGTTTATTTTCTTTGTCATATTTAATTAAGCCGTCAGAATCAGTGGTGGCTTTCATTATTTTCTTGGCGGCTTTTTCTGGCTCATCAAGGAGATAGAGGCAATTGCTTTCACCGCCCTCGCTTTTAGACATCTTTTTTAAAGGGTTTTCTAAACCCATAATGCGAGCTCCTTGTTTCATAACTTCAGCCTTAGGAATCTTAAAGGTTTCGCCAAAATTATGATTAAAGCGTTTAGCTAAATCGCGAGCAAGCTCTACGTGTTGAATTTGGTCTTCACCGACAGGGATAATATCAGTGTCGTATAATAAAATATCAGCGGCCATTAAGACTGGATAATCAAAAAGCCCAACACCGACATTTTCTTCGCCGTTTTGAGATTTGTCTTTGAATTGGGTCATATTAAAAAGATCGCTCATGCGGGTGGAGGTGCAATTAAAAATCCAGGCTAGTTCAGTGTGCTCTTTAATATCGGATTGTTTGAAGATGATTGATTTTTTTGGGTCAATTCCTGAGGCTAAATAAATTTTCGCAATTTCTAGGGTGCGACGGCGTAATTCTTCTGGATCTTGAGGGACTGTTATAGCGTGGTAATCTACAACACAAAAAATACAATTATTGCCGGATTGCATATCAATCCATTGTTTAATGGCGCCAAGATAGTTGCCAAGATGTAGATTTCCGGATGGTTTAATACCGGAGAAGATTGTTTGTTTAGAAGTATTCATATCTTTTATTTTAGGCGAAAAATTAGGGAAAAGCAAGAGCTTTTATTGTTTAACCTTTTTTGTAAAACAAAACCATCATTTTTGACAACGATGGTTTTTTTAGTGGGCAATACTGGATTCGAACCAGTGACCTTTACAATGTCAATGTAACGCTCTAACCAACTGAGCTAATTGCCCAAAATATAAATTGCTGTGCGTCCAGATGGACTTGAACCATCGACCCCAGCTTTATAAGAGCTGTGCTCTGACCAACTGAGCTATGGACGCTTTTAGGCGATAATATTTATTAATTTAACATTTAAAAACATATTTTTCAAGAGTGTTAGAAAAGAGCTGAAAAAATTGACAAAATTTGTTTAATATTCAATAATTTAAATAATGAAATACTTCTCTATATTAGGAAACAATCCAGCCTTGTCAGCGGCGGAAATCGCGGCTGCTACTAAAAGCGAAGGATCGATGAAAGTCGCCTCTGGTAATGTTTTGCTTTGGGAAGGTCCGGCAACGGACGCTAAAAAGTTTATTGGACGTTTGGGCGGAACTATAAAAATCGGCATTATTATTAATGAAGTCAACCGCCATGATAATCAAAAAATAAAAGAAGCGGTTTTAAAAATAATTGAAAATGATTTATTAGAAAAAAATTCCAAGGGTAAATACTGCTTCGGATTTTCTTATTACGGACGAAGCGGTTTACCGATTTTTCCTCTTGGCTTAGAAATAAAAAAGCTTTTAAAAGAAAAATCAAAAAGTTTTCGCCTAGTAACCAGCAAAGAAAAAACTTTATCTAGTGTCGTAGTAGAACAAAATAACTTAGTCGGTCGTGGTATTGAAATTGTAATGATAGAGGATGGCGAAATTCTTTATCTGGGAAAAACTTTAGCCGTCCAGCCGTTTAAAGAATTGTCACATCGCGATTTCGGACGGCCGAGGCGGGATAATCAATCAGGAATGTTGCCACCGAAACTGGCGCAAATAATGCTAAATCTTTCCGGAAAAATTCCTTGTCATTGTCTGTGCGCTGTTAATGATGCGCCGGAACAATGCCCGATAATTATTGATCCGTTCTGCGGTTCTGGCACGATTTTAACTGAGGCCACTTTAATGGGCATAAAGAATTTGATCGGTTCGGATATTTCGGAAAAGGCGATTATTGACACAAAAGATAATTTTACTTGGATAAAAAATAATTATCAGTCAGCGGTTTTTAACGCTGAACTTTCTAAGACTTCAGCTGAGGATCTTTCTAGAAAAATTCCGGTTGCCTCGGTTGATGCGATTGTTACTGAGCCATATTTGGGTCCGCAAAGAGGCCGGATAGATTTTGTTAAAACTAAGATTGAATTAGAAAAATTATATTCTAAGGCGATAAGAGAATTTGCTAAAATTTTAAAAGCGGATGGTATGGTTGTGATGGTTTGGCCTGTTTTTACAGGTCGTGGAACGCATAATTGGGATTTTGTAAGCCCAAATATTTCTGGCTTTAAAATAGTTAATCCTTTACCAGAAGATTTGCGCGGAGCTCTACGAACAACCGAACGCGGAACAATCATCTATGGTCGCGAAGGACAGAAAGTTTTTAGAGAGATAGTGGTTTTAAAAAAAGGTTAAAATAAAAATATAAGATTTTTTAAAAGTTGTTTT
This sequence comes from Patescibacteria group bacterium, assembly GCA_041652555.1. Lineage (GTDB taxonomy): Bacteria > Patescibacteriota > Patescibacteriia > Patescibacteriales > WJLG01 > JBAZHE01. The sequence continues at coordinate 8,962 of JBAZHE010000001.1, forward strand.
GGTTGATTTTTTTGTCTATTAAAGCGATAATTTCTTCTTTGATTTCTTCTAGCTTTAACTTACTGTCAATTTCTACCATTCGTTCATCGCCACACGGGTTATGATCTTTCATTAAATCCAGCAAATTAATATTTTTTGGTGAATGAATAAGTGAGCGGATAGACGGCTGGCCATTTTGTCCCTCAACTTCATAAAAAATTATTATAATTTTCACTTCCGGTAGGTTGGAAGCGAGTTCATCGGCGATTTCCGCCAGATCATTTTTATCCGCGCCGGTTTTAAGAAAATCATTACGCATGACCACTGACCAAACCACCTGTTGTCCGCTGGTGCCGGTTAAACGCGAGAGAACAACGCCACAAAGTTTTAAGGCGCCTAAGTGACGAGAACGATAGAGTTTGTTGACGATCTCTTCGCGCCGTGCTTCGTGTGAGATAAGATGCGAAGTGGCCGAGAGCGCGTCTGGCGTTAAATTGGCGTTTCGGAAATTGCGCGTTTTGGCAATAATTCCGGTTAAAAGACAAGTGGCGATATCAGCATCTAAAACATCTTTTTCACAAGCTTTAAAAAGTGAAAGAAGCATCTCTGAAGTGGAAACAGCATTTATTTTTATCAAATTTATCTGACCGTATTCTTCATTCCCTCCGCGATGGTCAATATTAATAATGGGCGTTTCGTAAAAAAATTGAGCGTTGTCAGAAAAAAGCGAGCCCAATGATTCTAAATCTGGTGTGTCCAGAGTGATAATTAAATCGTATTTTTTCCCCTCAGATTCTATTTTTACATCAGCCGGCGAGAAGTTGCCACTCTTGGGCGAGATGATGAATTTGACCGCGTTTTCTTCAGAACGATATTTTATTCCTTTAACAGAGGCATGTGTCGTGTCCAGTGAAATAACAAATTTATTCAAGTCTCTAATAGTACGCTGAATTTCACTGAAAGCTGGCAAAAAAGAATAGGCCTTGCTTTTGGCCTCAAGATTGGAGCTGTCAGTTTTTCCGGCGGCTAATTCAACTTTTTTGCCGGTTTTTTTCAAAAATAAATACATAGCCAAACCACTGGCAATGGCATCACCATTCCAATTAGCCGGAAAAACCACCAAAATATTGTTGGCTTTTTTTATTTGCTCAAAAATTTGTTCTTCACTAGAAAGCATTTTCTTAATCGTAGGATAGGAATAGGGCTCGGCCCTATTCAAATGGGTCTAAAATTTTACTAAAAAATTAATATTATAGGTATTAAACACTCCTGTCAATCTTAATAATACATCATAATATTATACAAGTTATTATCTTTAAAAACAACAGATTATTAGTTTTTTAGTTAATAATTTATTCTTTATCATTGACTTCTGCCTTGCCAAAAGCCTTTTGCTTTGATAATATTGTATTATAAAATAAGGAAATAACAGTATTTTAATATGTCAGAAGAATTTGAAAAACAATATAATCCGTCTGACTATGAGGACACTGTCAATAAAGAATGGGAAGATTCGGGGTTTTTTAATCCGGATAATTTAAATTTGAGTGACAAGGCTGAGTCTTATACTATTGTTTTGCCTCCGCCGAATGTGACTGACAAATTGCATGTCGGGCACGCTTCTATGATTGCGATTGAAGATTTATTGATTCGTTATAAAAGAATGAATGGTTTTCGCGCTCTCTGGATTCCTGGCACTGATCACGCCGCCATTGCCACTCAAAACGTCGTAGAAAAAAGATTATTCAAAGAAACAGGAAAAACTCGCCACGACCTAGGGCGAGAAGATTTTTTAACCAAAGTCAATGATTTTGCCTTAGGCACTCAAGAAACCATTTTAAACCAAATCAAAAAAATGGGCGCCTCTATGGATTGGTCACGCCTAGCTTTTACTTTGGACGAACAACGCGGACAAGCTGTCAAAAAGATGTTTATTGATATGTATAACGACGGTATAATTTACCGCGGCGAACGCGTAGTCAACTGGTGCCCTCGCTGTCAATCAACTCTGGCTGATGATGAAATTGAATACAGGGAACAAGCCACCAAGCTCTATACTTTTAAATATTCCGCCGATTTTCCAATAACCATTTCCACTACTCGCCCAGAAACAAAACTCGGTGATACCGCCGTGGCTGTTAACCCAAAAGATGAACGCTACAAAAAATATATCGGCCAAACTTTTAAAGTTGATTTTGTCGGTATACCTTTGAATATAAAAATCATTACTGACATCGGAGTAGAAATGGAATTTGGCACTGGCGCTCTCGGTGTTACTCCAGCGCATTCCATGGTTGATTATCAAATGTCTTTAAAAAATGATTTGGCAATGATAAAAGTCATTGATGAAAATGGCAAAATCCATAATGGTTTTGGAGAATATTCCAGCTTAAGCGTTGCTGAGGCACGTGAAAAAGTTGTAGAAAATTTACGCACTCAAGGCTTAATGATTAAAGAAGAAGAAATACAAAATAATTTATCTGTTTGTTATCGCTGTGACACTGGCATTGAACCAATTCCTTCCAAACAATGGTTTATTAATGTTGATAAAAAATTAGAACGCCTAGGCAACAAATCCTTAAAAGAAATTTCCCTAGAAGCGGCTGAAAAAAATGAAATAAACTTTACCCCCGAAAGATTTAAAAAAACCTATATTGACTGGATGAATAATTTGCACGACTGGTGCATCTCCCGCCAAATTTGGTACGGACATCGCATTCCTGCTTGGTATAAAAAATCAAAGGGAGAAGTTTTTGTTGGTGAAAATGCACCAGAAGGAAATGACTGGACTCAAGATGAAGACACCCTAGATACTTGGTTCTCATCAGGTATGTGGACTTTTTCAACACTTGGTTGGCCGGATAATTTTAAAGATGGCAAAAAAATAAACGAACTAGCCAAATTTCATCCAACACAACTTTTAGATACGGGCTCAGAAATTATTACTCTTTGGGTTTCTAGAATGATTTTGATGTCTTACTATGCTCTAGGAGAAAAACCATTCTCTAATGTTTATCTCCACGGTATGATTTTGGATGAAAAAGGTAAAAAAATGTCTAAGTCCAAAGGCAACGGCATTGATCCATTAGAAGTTATCGCTAAATACGGCAACGACGCCTTACGCTTGGCTTTGCTCATCGGCTCAACCCCAGGAAATAACGCAAAAATGTCCTGGGAAAAAATTGAAGCCCAAAGAAATTTTGTTAATAAACTTTGGAACATAGCCAGATATATAATTATAAATTATGAATTATTAATTATAAATGAAATTCCAGAGGTGAATGAAAAAGATTTAACAGCAGCCGATGAATGGATTATTTATCAACTCAACACTCTAAAATTAGGCGTCATTGAAGACATTGATAATTTTTCTTTTTCTCAAGCTGGCGAAAAATTAATTGATTTTATTTGGAATGATTTTGCTGATTGGTATTTAGAGGTTTGTAAATTTGAAAATGGTAATAGTAAAAAACCGATTTTAATTTATATTCTTAGGAGTATTTTAAAACTTTTACATCCTTTTGCTCCATTTGTAACTGAAGTAATATGGAAAAAATTTAACGCCTCCTTGTTGATGGTAGAAAAATATCCCGTAGCCGGATCTGGCGCCGGAGCTATTAAAGGAGGCTTTAATATAATAAAAAATATTGTTACGACCATTCGTAATGCTCGTAGTGAAAATAAAGTTGAGCCAGCTAAAAAAGTTGAGGCGATTATTTATGCTGGAGAAAATTTTGAATTAATCAAACAAAATGAGATAATAATAAAGAGTTTAAAAACTGGAATTAACGATTTGAAAATATTAAAAAAAGGCGAAAAAATTCCTGACGCCATTTATGTCGCCGTTGGTGAAATTGAGATATACTTAATAGGTGCGATTGATACAGCCAAAGAAAAAGCTCGTTTAGAAAAAGAAATTGCCAATCTAGAAAAATTTGTTTCCGCTTTGAATGGAAAATTATCCAACAAAGAATTCGCCGAAAAAGCCCCAGAAAAAGTAGTAACAATTGAAAAAGAAAAATTAACCAAAGCCGAAACAGAATTATCAAAACTAAAAGAGCAACTACTTAAAATCTAAAATTACGATTTGAGATTTACTGCTATGACTTTGAAAAACTATTTAATCCTAATGTCTACAATGACAGTTATCTGTCTGGGTGTTTTTGTTTCTGTTCTTTTGATTATTGATCCATTTTCCACTAATTACATCGGTTTTATTTTATTTTATATCTCTCTTTTTTTAGCACTCTCCGGAGTCTTTTCTTTGCTCGGATTTTTTGCTCGCTTTATTCTTTTCCGCCAAGCTTTAGTTTTCCGTTTAGTCGCTGACGCTTTCCGTCAAGCAATTCTTTTATCCTTAACACTCTGCGCTGCCCTCTTTCTCCTCTCCCGCGACCTTTTCAATTGGCTTAATTTCATTCTACTTTTAGGTGTTGCTGTCATCCTAGAATACATCCTTTTATCAGGCAACCGCCCTCGCCGCTACCGCACACCAGTAATAGATGAAAATTAAAATTAATTTTTAGAATAACTATTTACACCCAAAAACACACCCCGTCGCGGATTACCGCGCCACCCCTCTTGCTAGAGGGGATTAAAAGTTAATTATATGAAAGAAAAATTGGAAAATTTAAAAAAAGAAATTTTGGAACAGCTTGGTAAAATAGCTGACGGCCAAGCTTTGCAAGATTTTGAAAATAAATACCTTTCCCGAAAAGGTGAAATTTCTAGTATCTTGCGTGGCCTTAAAGACTTAGGCGACAAAGAAAAAAAGGAAATCGGTGAATTAGCCAACAGCATAAAAACTGATGTTTATTCAGAGTTTGAAAAAATCAAAACAACCATTTCTGGACAAAAAACAGCCGACGCCTCCCTAGACGTCACCCTGCCTGGCAAAAAAATCCCAGCCGGTCATATGCACCCTCTCTCACAAGTGCAATACGAACTAGAAGACCTTTTTACTTCTATGGGTTTTATGGTTTTGGATGGACCAGAGTTAGAAAGTGATTATTATAATTTTGAAGCTTTAAATATTCCCAAAACTCACCCCGCTCGCGACATGCAAGACACTTTTTATATTGATAAAAAGAATGACGATGGCGAATATGATTTATTAATGAGAACTCATACTTCCCCGGTCCAAATTCGCGCGATGCAAAAATACGGTGCGCCTCTTAAAGCGATTATTCCCGGACGTTGTTTTCGCTCGGAAGCGACTGATGCCCGCCATGAACACACGCTATATCAGATGGAAGGAATTTTGATTGATAAAGATATTAATTTTTCTCACCTTAAAGGAGTTTTAGAATTAGTTGGAAAAAAATTATTCGGCCCAGAAACCAAATTGCGGATGCGCCCAAAATTCTATCCATTTGTTGAGCCAGGCACAAACGGCGAATATACTTGTTCATTATGTGGCGGCAAAGGTTGCCGAGTCTGCAAAAATTCCGGCTGGCTAGAAGTAATCGGCGCCGGCCTAATCCACCCCGAAGTCCTACGTGCTGGTGGCCTTGATCCAGAAATCTACTCCGGCTTCGCCTTCGGTTTCGGCCTATCTCGCCTAGCCCAATTAAAATACGGAATCGACGACGCCCGTTTGGCTTTAAGCGGAGACATTCGTTTCCTTTCTCAATTTTAAAATTTATTCACTAGAAACTAAAAATTGTTTAAAAATTGAAAATTAAAAATTATTTGTATGTATTTATCCCTAAATTGGCTTAAAGATTTCATAAATCTGCCAAAAAACATTAAACCGGAGGAAATTGGTGAAAAACTTACCAACCATACCGTAGAAGTTGAAAAAATAGAAAAACAGTCCGACCGCTTCAAGAATATTGTAGTTGGGAGGGTTTTGGAGGTCAAAAAGCATCCAAATTCCGATCATCTTAATTTAACCAAAGTTGATATAGGGCTAAAAGAACCTCTAGATATCGTCTGCGGAGCGTCTAATGTGGCCGCCAAACAACTTGTTCCTGTGGCTATAATCGGCGCCGAATTGCCAAACGGAATGAAGATTGAAGAACGCGAAGTCCGCGGTGAAAAATCTTTTGGTATGATTTGCGCCGAAGACGAGCTAGGTTTGGGCGAAGGTCATGATGGGATAATGGTTTTGGAAAAAGCTAAAGTCGGGCAAGACTTTGGAGAATATTTAAAATTAGACGATATTATTTTGGAAGTTGATAACAAGAGCCTTTCTAATCGTCCCGATCTTTGGGGACATCTTGGTATTGCCAGAGAGTTAGCAGTTATTTTAGAAACTAAAACAACTGGTGAATTTAAAAATATTTTTGAAACCAAACTAGCCAACAACGATAAGGCAGAAAAAATTGCCGTAAAAGTTGAGGACGAAACTCTTTGCCCTCGTTATATGGCTATAAAAATAACCGGCCTAGAAATAAAAGATTCTCCAGAATGGTTGCAAAAAAGATTATCCGCCGTTGGTATGCGTCCGATAAATAATATTGTAGACGCAACTAATTATGTAATGTTGGAATTAGGCCAACCGCTACACGCCTTTGACGCAGAAAAAACCAAAAAAATAATTGTTCGTCGTGCCAAGAATGGAGAAAGTATAAAAACTTTAGACGGCCTAGATAGAAAACTAGACGACAATATGCTAGTTATCGCCGACGATGAAAAATCCGTAGCCATCGCCGGAGTTATGGGTTCTGAAAATTCTGAAATAAGCAACGACACAAAAAATATTATTCTTGAAGCAGCAAATTTCAATGCTTCATCAGTTAGAAAAACTTCTACAAAATTATCTTTGCGTACCGAAGCCTCAATGCGTTTTGAAAAATCACTTGACCCAGCTCTTTGCCCAATAGCTCTAGCTCGTGCTCTAGAAATTATCAAAAAAACTTGCCCAGAAGCAAAGATAGACAGCCAAGTCACTGACATAAATAATTATTTGGCCGAGCCAACTGTTTTAGAAATAAATCTAACTTGGATTTCTCAACGTTTAGGTGAAGACTTAGGCAAGAAAAAAATAATAAAAATTTTAGACAGCCTCGGTTTCAAAGTGGAATCAATTTCCGCTCACGTTATAAAAGTTTCTATTCCCTCTTGGCGAGCCACTAAAGATATAAAAATCAAAGAAGATGTTTTAGAAGAAATTGTTCGTATTTACGGATATAACAATATAAAAACTCAGACACCTTCGGTCACTATGGAAGCGCCTCAACCAAACGAAGAAAGACTTTTTGAACGCACGGTAAAAAATATTTTAACCAGCGGAGCAATGGCCACAGAGACATTGAATTATTCTTTCTTAAACGAAGAAAAAATGACCAAGCTAAAAATGTCTAGCCAAGGATTAATAAAACTAGCCAACCCGATTTCCAATCTACACACTCATTTGCGCGCTGATTTGTTTCCTAATATCTTAGATAATATAAAAATAAATCAAGCCAAAAACGAAGCTCTATCTTTTTTTGAAATCGGTTCAATTTTTGCCGACACCACTGGCACAATAAACAAAAATCAAAACTCCGGAGAATATCTACCCTACCAAGAAAAACACTTAGCCTTAGTTGCTGCCGAAGGCTCTGCTCGCGATGCTTACGACAAAATAAAAGGGCAATTTGAATACCTTATAAAGCGTTTAAATTTTTCTACTTGGAATTTTTCCGCTTCTTTGTCCGGACAAGCGCCAGAGTGGGCAGAAAAAGGAACCTATGCTAATGTTCTAGCAGGGGATTCGGAATTGGGGTTTGTCGGATTAATTAGCCGTGAGATTGCCTCCGGTCTTGGATTAAAAAAATCCGTAGCTGTGTTAGAAATAAATTTTACTAAATTATTTTCACTTTATCAGTCATTGCCTTCTAAGGTTTATAATAAACCAAATAAATATCCGGCTGTGGAACGTGATTTAGCTTTTGTGGTTGATGCTAAAGTTTTGTATATTGATATCAAAGAGGTGATAGAAAAATTTAGTTCGTTGATCAAAAAAGTTGAATTATTTGATATTTACGAAGGAGAAAAATTAGGCAATGATTTGAAAAGTTTAGCTTTTCATATTGATTATGAGTCAGTGGACAAGACTTTAACAACCAGTGAAGTAGATGAATTACAAAAAGGCTTAATTAAAAAGCTAGAAGAAAAATTCGAAGCCAAAATAAGAAATTTTTAAAGTTTGTTTATGCAAGAAATAAAAAAAATTAAAAAATTATCCCTCGCTAATATTGTTGGCCCGATATATGCTGTCATTGGTTTTTTGTCGTCTTTCGGATTTTCTTTTTATTCTCTGATAAAATTCGCTGTTGGCAAAAATATAGATAGAACTTTTTTTGTTTGGTTTTTTTCTACTCTTGGTTTAGGCATTCTAATTTCTTTAGCCACTGCGCTAGCTGTCGGAGTGTTGGGCTGGATAATGGGAATTTTAATCGCCGGGTTTTATAATTTTTTCGCTCGAGAAATCGGTGGGATAAAAATTGAATTAGGAGAAGAAATTATTAAATCAAAAAATATAATAGAAACTAAAAATAACGAGCTTTTTAAATATTAACTTTACTTTTATGTTTTCAACTAGCCAAGACATTCTTTTTTTAGTTATCGCCACCTGTGTGGCTGCCTTTACAATTTTTTCTTGCTGGGGACTGTTTTATTTCGTCGGCATACTTCGCAATAGTTTTAAAGTAAGCCGTGATGCCCGTCGGATAATTGAAAAAGCGGAAGGAATTTTGGATGCTTTAAAAGAAAAAATAAATTCCTCAGCTTCTTACCTTTTTTTAATCGGCGAAGCGTTGAAAAAAATAGTAGAAGTCACTAAAGATTTTCGCGACAAGAAAAATTCAAAGAAGAAGGACAAAGAGAGTGAAGAATAATTTAAAACTATTTGCTTGCCGGAACGAGATTGCCACGCTTCGCTCGCAATGACAATTTATGTTGAACAGAAAATTTATAAGCAAACTAAGAGACGATTACCAAAAATCACAATCAGAAAGACGACAAATAATTTCTATCTCCAGTGGCATACTAAGTGATTCCAAAAAAACCATTTTTGCCTTGCATCGTGGAGAAATAAAAACCGCCGAAGAAAATTTTGCTGCCATTGAAGAATCTTTGAAAAAAATGGAAAAAAGCTTTGGCTTTAATAGAAACGAAGATGAAGGTTCATACAAAGCCGCCGTAGAAGAATATGTAGAAGCAAAAATGTTTTATTATTTCTTGGCCGGAAAAAAAATAGACAAAATCCCTGAAGTAAAACTAGATTTTGATAGCTATGTTGGCGGTATCTGTGACTTCACTGGCGAAATGGTTCGCTACGCCACCAATCAATCGGCTGCTGGAAACTTTAAAAAAGCCGCTGAAGTAAAAGAAGTAATAAACTTAGTCATCGGAGAATTAATTGATTTCGACCTCGGAGGATATTTGCGCACCAAATACGACCAATGCCGATCTAACCTAAGAAAAATAGAAGAAATGGCTTATGAGATAAAATTAAAAACCGGAAAATAATCATAAAAAAATGAAGCACCGCTGATACACAGGCGGTGCTTTTTTTGCAGGCAGACTCCTCTGGAGTCCACGGCGTCTAAAACAAACTAAACAAATGGATGAAATCTCTCCCATTCCCGAACTTTTTTCCATTGCTCACGGCCTTTCCACTTTGGACCAAAATCATAAATTTCTTCATACGGCGGTGGCACAGGAATCAACTTCTCTATTTTTTTTCTGCTTCTAAAATTTTGGTTAATGATGCTGGCATCGGTTGATTTTGATTTATTTTTTTCAATAGAATTTTCTGGTTTGGGGGTGGGAGTGGATTTAGAGGAATTTTGAGAGAAAGAGAGGGGGGGGAAAAGAAGAATAGTGAGAATAAATAAAATGAACAAAAAAAGTTTCATAGAGCCTCCTCGGAAGAAGAGATTTAAAAAAAATCTAAGCCCTTGCGGGCGTCCCTTTCGGGATTACTACTTTTAAACTACAACCTTGCCGGTTTTTTGTCAACAGTGGCAAAATGAGGTAAAATATAGTATTGTCTAATAATAAAAATATTAACCAAAATTTATGGAAGAGCAACAATTTCAAGCTCAGCCGGAAGTAAAGCCGAAATCCGGTTTAGCCAAAGTCATTATTATTAACGTGATAATCACCTTAATAATTTCGGCCGTGATGAGTTTTATAATCTCCTCTATGGTTTTCAGTCAGAAGTTTTCTGATTTAGAAACATTACAAAAAAAGCTAGACGCTTTTTCAAATAAAATAAAAATAAATTAATCCCCTCTAGAAAGAGGGGTGGCTGGACCCAACGGGTCGCCTTTGGCGTACTCCGAGACGGAGTGTGTTTTTTTATGTCTTTATTTAATCTTAAATCATCTTATCAGCCAACTGGCGATCAACCGCAAGCGATAAAAAAACTGTCGGTTGGTTTAAAAAAAGGTTTTCACTACCAGACGCTTTTAGGCGTGACCGGATCAGGTAAGACTTTTACAATGGCTAATGTAATCGCGCAAGCTGATCGGCCGGCTTTGATAATTTCGCACAACAAAACTTTAGCCGCTCAACTATGCAGTGAGTTTAAAGATTTTTTCCCGGACGCGGCTGTGCATTATTTTGTTTCTTATTACGATTATTACCAGCCTGAGGCTTATATTCCGCACACTGATACCTACATAGAGAAAGAAACGCAGATTAATGAAGAGATTGACCGTTTACGCCACGCTGCCACGCAGTCATTAATTAATCGCCGTGATGTAATTGTTGTGGCTAGTGTTTCTTGCATTTATGGTTTGGGCGAGCGCGCTGAATATATTGCTTCCAGCAAGAAGTTTGCAGTCGGACAAAATATTAAACGCAATGATTTATTGCGTGAGTTAGTTTCAATTCAATATACTAGAAATGATAAAGAAATTTTGCGCGGGCAATTTCGTGTTCGCGGGGAAAATATAGACATTCATTTGGCGACTGGCGAGGCAGTGGTCCGCCTCGTGCTTTCGGCGGATAGAATTGAAAGAATAAAAATTTTTAATATCAATCCTGGGGAAAAAATTCCAGTTTGGTCGCGCGATTTAACACGAGCGTCTGGTTTGGAGTTATCGGAAATAATAATTTTACCGGCTAAGCATTTTATGACCTCCAAGGAAAGATTGGAAATAGCTTTAAAGGAAATTCGTCAAGAATTAGCTGGGCGTTTAAAAGAATTAGAAAAACAAGGGAAGAGTGTAGAGGCTTATCGCTTGGACAAAAAAACTAGGTATGATTTGGAAATGATCGAAGAGGTTGGTTATTGTAATGGCATTGAAAATTACTCACGCCATTTTTCCGGTCGCACACCTGGTGAACCACCGGCAACGCTAATGGATTTTTTTCCGTCCGATTATTTATTATTTGTCGATGAATCTCACGTCACATTGCCACAAATTGGTGGCATGCATTTAGGGGATCGTTCACGCAAAGATAATTTAGTTAATTTTGGTTTTCGTTTGCCGAGTGCGCGTGATAATCGGCCGCTGACTTTTGAAGAATTTGAAAATAAAATTGATCAAGTTATCTTTGTTTCGGCTACACCGCGGGAGTATGAACTGAAAAATTCAGCCCAGGTTGTGGAGCAAATTATTCGTCCGACAGGACTTTTGGATCCGGAAGTAGAAGTGCGGCCGACCACGGGGCAGATTGATAATTTAATCGCAGAAGTAGAGGAGCGGGCTAAGAAAAACGAGCGCGTGTTAGTGACAACTTTAACTAAACGAATGGCTGAAGATTTGACTGAACATTTCTCTGAGCGCGGTTTGCGTGTTCGTTATCTGCATAGTGAGATTGAAACTTTGGAGCGGATAGATATTCTCTCGGATTTACGAGAGGGGAAATTTGATTGTTTGATTGGTATAAATTTATTGCGCGAAGGTTTGGATTTGCCAGAGGTTTCTTTGGTGGCAATTTTAGATGCTGATATGTCTGGTTTTTTGCGTAACGAAATTTCACTTGTTCAGACTATGGGTCGAGCCGCTCGCCATGAGAATGGCAAGGTGATAATGTATGCTGAACGGATAACACCGGCAATGGATTATGCCATTAAAGAAACAATACGGCGCCGTAAAATTCAGGCCGCGTATAATAAAAAATACAAGATTACGCCAAAACGCGCCGGGTCTAAACCAAAAGATAAAATTATTTAACGACAGATTTATTAAATTTTGCTATAATTTAAGAAGTGAGATTAAACTTTGTTTTTATGAAATACGATTTTATTGCCATTGGCGGTGCAGTTGAAGACATTACTCTTTATGTTCAAGATGGCCAAGTGATTAATAATCCTAAAGATATTTTGCGTCAAAAGCTAGTCGCCTTTGAATATGGCGCCAAAATTAGCGCCAATAAATGTTTTCGTTTTCTCGGTGGCGGTGCTAACAATGCGGCGACTTGTTTGTCGCGTCTTGGTTTTACTGTTGGACTCTTGTCTTCGGTTGGCAATGATGAATTCGGTCGGGAATTATTTGAAAATTTGGACGAAAATAATATCGATACGCGCTTAGTAAGAAGAATTCATGATGTTTCTTCCGGGTTTTCCGTGGTAGTTGTTGGGCCGAGTGGCGAGCATACCGCTTTTGTTTATCGCGGGGCCGCGGATTTGTTAGAAATCGGTCAAGTGGAAAAGGAGATGTTGGCCTGTTCTAAATGGCTTTATATTTCTTCACTGTCTGGAAATTGGGAAAATATTCTGGATAAAGTTTTTTCAGTCAAAGGACCAGCGGTGGTTTGGAACCCTGGAATTGTCCAGCTTAAAGCCGGCGTCACTAAATTAAAAAAATATTTAAAGAAAACTGAAATACTTTTTGTTAATAAAGATGAGGCTATAGAATTAGCAATTTCAGAAAATAAATATAAAAAGCAAAGTGAAAAATTATTAAAAGATGATCGCGCCTTGATTGAAGCTTTGAAAAATTTCGGATCAAAAAAAGTTGTTATTACTGATGGCGAGAATGGCGCAGATTATTTTGATGGAGAAATTTTTTATCATGGAAATCCTTTGCGTGTGCCGGAAAATAAAATTGCCGACACCACTGGCATTGGTGATACTTTTTGCTCCACTTTTGTCGCTGGGCTAGAAATTTATCAAGGTGATTTTAAAAAAGCTATGAAATTGGCGATGAAAAACGCCGCTTCAGTTTTAAAGAAGTCAGGAGCACAGAATGGGTTGATGGAGTTATAAGGTTTAAATCAATTATTTTTAAAGTTGGTAATATTAAGAAAAACTTCGTTTAGCGAAGTTTTTTATTGTAATCTTTGCTTATTTTAGATAAATTATTGACTTTTTCTATATTCTATGGCAAAATTAAACGGTAGAATAATATTAATTTATAATTTAAGTTATATGTATACGCAAAAAGTTTTAGATCATTTTAAAAATCCCCATAATCAGGGTGTTATAGAGGATGCTGACGCTGTTGGGCAAGAAGGAAATCCTGTTTGTGGAGATGTCATGAAAATCTATTTAAAAATAGAAAATAACATTATAAAAGACGTTAAATTTGAGACCTTGGGTTGTGCCGCAGCCGTAGCTGTATCTTCTGATTTAACTGATATGGTTAAGGGCAAAACCTTAGAGGAGGCTTTAAAAGTTACCAAAGACGATATTGTCAATGACTTAGGCGGATTGCCACCGGTTAAACTCCACTGTTCTATGTTGGGTGTTGACGCTTTACATAAGGCGATTGAGAATTATAAAAATAAAAAATAATTATTATGAAAATTGAAGATAAAATTAAAAAATCATTAGAATCTGTTCGTCCTGATTTGCAGGCGGACGGAGGTGATGTGGAGTTTGTTAGTTTTGACGAGAAAACCGGGACAGCTAACCTGCGCTTAGTTGGTATGTGCTCGCATTGTCCGATGGCACAGATTACTTTACAACAGGGAATCGGAGAGATTTTAAAGAAGGAAATTCCAGAGGTAAAGAAAATATCAAATATTTAATATAAAATATCAAAACAATAGATAATATTTAATACAAAATCTTAGATATTTTGTATTTTATATTAATTATTATAAATATGATTTATTTAGATCATAGTGCGACAACGCCGGTTGATAAGAAAGTGCTCGCGGCGATGTTGCCATATTTTGATAAAGATTTTGGCAATCCGTCTTCTATTCATTCTTTTGGACAGAAGGCAGTGGCTGGTGTGGATCAGGCGCGTTCGCAGGCGGCTGAATTTTTGTGTTGCGAGCCGTCGGAAATTATTTTTACTTCCGGCGCGACCGAGTCTAATAATTTGGCTTTGTGCGGAATTGTGAAAGCGGCGCTTTCGGCTGGTGTGAAAAAACCGCATATTATTATTTCTTCCGTGGAGCATAATGCGATAATTGAACCGGCGCGCGAATTAAAGGTCGAAGGCGCGGAGATTACTCATTTGCCAGTTGATAAGACTGGCCGTGTATCTTTAGTTGACTTAGAAAAAGAGATAAAAGATAATACAATTTTAGTTTCTATAATGTTTGTGAATAGCGAGGTTGGCATTATTCAGCCGATTAGAGAAATCGGTAAAATAATCAAAAAGATTAATGAGAGACGTTTTAATTATTGGCAAAAAGAAGGCGCGGCCAAGAAGATGCCGCGGCCGCGGAGTATTTACTTTCATACTGATGCTGTGCAGGCAGTTAATTTTTTAGATTGCGATACGAATAAATTAGTTGTTGATTTACTTTCTTTGACTGCTCACAAAGTTTACGGCCCGAAAGGCGCCGGACTTTTATTTGTTAAAAAGGGCACGGAAATAAAACCTTTAGTTGTAGGTGGGCACCACGAAAGAAATTTGCGCTCCGGTACGTTAAATGTTCCAGGAATTGTCGGTTTAGGCGATGCCCTGTCTTTGATAACGCTGGAAGCGCGTGAGAAAAACAATAAAAAAATTATTACTCTGCGCGATTATTTGGCGGAAGGAATTTTAAAAAATATCCCCGACGTGATATTAAATACTGATAGACAAAACTCTACACCAGCTCATGCACATTTTACTTTTCGCGGAGCGGAAGGGGAGTCAATTTTAATTTCTTTGGATTTTGAAGGCATCGCTGTTTCTACCGGCTCAGCTTGCGCCTCGCATTCTCTGACTGGTTCACACGTCCTTTCGGCAATGGGTGTTTCCGAAGAAGATTCTAACTATTCTGTCCGCTTCACGCTTGGGAAGAATAATACTAAAGAAGATGTTAAAAAAGTTTTAACAGTTTTGCCGAGAATAATAGAGAAGTTAAGAAAAATGAATCCGGTTTACAAAAAAGTTTAAGAATTTTTTATGAAAATTTTGTATATAATAACTAAAGCTGTTGTCGGTGGTGCACAGATGTCGGTTTTGAATTTAGCCAGAGAGATGAAAAAGCGTGGTCATGAAGTCTCGGTCGGTTTTGGTGAGGGAGATTTTTTACCAGCAGAGTTGGCTAAAGAAAATATTCCGTTTATAAAATTTAAAAATTTACGTCGCACACATAATCCATTTTACCCGCTTTTTTTTATTTTTGAGATAAAAAAATATTTATCAAATAAAAACTTAGATGTAATTCATTTTAACAGTTCCAACGCTTTGCCAGGAGCCTTAGGGGTTAAATTGTTTAATAATAAAATTAAGACCGTTTTTACCTTTAGAGGAATGTCGATGTTGGATGAGCATTATGAAGCTGGTAAATTAAAAAAATTATTTTATTTTTTATTTTTTAAATTTTTTCTTTTATTTGTTGACGTGCCGGTTTTTGTTTCACAAGAGAATTTTGATAAATTCGGTCAAGGCGCGCTTGTTGATAATGGAGTAATGATACACAACGGGCTAGATCCAAATAATCTCGATTTTTTATCTAGAGACGAGGTGAGAAATTTTTTTTCACAAAAGATTAAAGAAGATTTAAGTGACAAGTATGTAATTGGTTCGATTGGTCGCCTTCATTATCAGAAAAATTATGAATTTTTAATAAATATTTTTCCGGAAATTTTGAGAATAAGGCCGGATGCTCGAGCGGTTATTGTTGGCGAAGGGCCAGAGAGACGTTTATACGAAGATTTGATTAGAAAAAATAATTTAGAAGAAAAAATATTTTTATTTGGTAGTCTGGACAACGGCGGTCGTTATTTAAAAGGTTTTGATGTTTTGGCTTTGCCTTCGCGTTATGAAGGCTTATCTATTACTTTGATTGAAGCACTGTTTGCCGGTTCGCCGGTTCTAGCATCTGATGTTGGCGGCAACAGAGAAGAAATTTCATTTCCAGAAGCGGAGATTTATAGCCTTGATAATAAAAAAGAATTTTTGGAAAAATTTAGTCTTCTGCAGGTGGTGGAAATATTGGAGAAGATAAAGAATGGTAATAAAATTTTGGCGGAAGAGTTTAATTTGAAAAAAACCGCCGACAGCTACGAAAAAAATTATGGAAAATAAAAAAACTATTTTAGTAATTGGCGCCGGGCCAGCCGGCTTGGCCGCGGCTCATGAAATTTTATCTAAAGACGGATCAAAAATGGTTATTGTAGTAGAGAAAGAAAAACAAGTTGGCGGGATTTCCAAAACTTTTTCTTACAAAGATTTTTATTTTGATGCTGGTGGACATAGATTTTTCACAAAGAACGAGGAAGTGGAAAAACTTTGGCGCGATTCATTGGGGGATGAATTTTTAAAAAGAAACCGTCTTTCCAGAATTTTTTATCGCGGTAAATTTTACGATTATCCGTTAAAATTATCAAACGTCATTAAGAATTTGGGGGTAGTAGAATCATTTTTAGTTTTAGGCAGTTATATAAAACAGAAATTTTTTCCTTATAAAGAAGAAAATAATTTAGAGCAGTGGATATCCAACCGTTTTGGGAAGAGAATTTTTAAGCATTTTTTTGAAACTTACACGGAAAAATTATGGGGTATTCCGGCGAGCCAAGTCGGTGCTGATTGGGGGGCGCAAAGAATAAAGGGTTTGTCTGTTTCGGCTATTTTAAAAAACGCTTTGTTTCCGCAAAAAGGTCGAAGTGTCATTAAAACTTTGATTGAAAGCTTTGATTACCCTAAATATGGCGTTGGACAAATGTATGAAAAAATTGCTGATAATATAAAAAAGATGAGCGGAGAAATTTGGTTGGAATCAGCTGTGGAAAATTTTTTTATTGAAAACGGTAAAATAAGCAAGATAGAGATTTTTTCTCCAGCGGGGGCGAGAATAGTAACGGTGGACGAAGTAATTTCCACGATGCCAATAACTGATTTGGCGGAAAAATTAAGCAGTCTCAAGGATGTGGCTGTAAAAGAAGCGGCTAGAAAATTGAAATATCGCAGTTTTTTATCGGTTTGTGTAATTTTAGATGATGAAAAAAGTTTTCCTGATAATTGGATATATATACATAGTAAGGTAAAAATGGGTCGTATTCAGAATTTTAAACGTTGGAGCGAATTTATGGTTCCGGATGCTTCCAAAACCGCTTTGGGTTTGGAATATTTTTGCAACGAAGGAGATGACCTTTGGAATATGGAAGATAAAGATCTTATAAAGCTGGGAATGGAGGAACTTGAAATTGTCGGGCTAGGAGAAAAGAAAAAATATTTAGACGGCTTTGTCTATCGTTGCCCTAAAAGCTATCCAGTTTACGATGGCGACCATAAAAAATACTTAGCTATAATAAAAGATTTTTTAAGAAAATTTTCCAATTTACAGACTGTCGGGCGAAATGGTCTTTTTTGCTATAATAATATGGACCACTCAATCTTAGCCGGATTTTACGCGGCTAGAAATGTTTTGTCTGATAATCGTGACCTTGATGTTTGGCAAATTAATGTCGATGAAGAATATCATGAAGAGGAAAAAATCTAATATGTTTGAAAAAAATGAAATTTAGTTTAATTATCCCAACTTATAATCGACAAAAAGAATTAGCAGTTTGCTTTTATTCAATTTTACAGCAAGATTTTTTGCCTACAGAAATAGTTGTTATTGATGACGCTGAACTAAATGGAGAGTTTTTAGATTATTGGAAGAAAAAATTTGTTTCTTTTTCAGTTAGCTTTGTTTATTATCGTAAAGATATGACCAAAGAAGTTGGGGGTAGTTCAAGCTCGCGCAATGTTGGCTTGGGATTGGCTAAGGAAAAAATTTGTTTTATTTTGGATGATGATTTAGTTTTGGAAAATTATTTTTTTTCTAAGACAATGGCGATGTGGAAAGATGATGATAAATTACTAGGAGTAGGCGGAGTGATTACTAATAATAGAAGAAAAGGTTTTTTAGAAAAAATATATAATAAGATTTTTTGTCTTGACACTGAATTATCTTGGGACATAAATAAAGTCGGTTTTCAATCCTGGGATGATAGTATCGGCGACTGTCAAAAGGCTTTTTATGTTCATGGCGGAGCGTGTTCTTACAACAAGGAGATCATAAAAAAATTGGGTGGTTTTACGGTTTTTGGCGGTGGTCGTGAAGCCTTGGAGGATGTCGATTTTTGCTGGCGGGCAAAGCAAATTGGATATTACTTCTTGATTGAGCCCAAGGCTCGTGTTTTTCATGCCCATAGCCCTTCTGGGCGAGAAAGTGAAGAAATAGCCGGCTATAAAGAAAGTGCTAACCGTAAGGCAATTTGGGCTAAATTAGGGGACAAGGGGGTGTTTGAAAGGGTTAGTTTTTATTGGGCGAATATTGGCTGGATACTGCGCCAAATTTTAAGGGGTAAATTTAAAAAAAGCTGGGGAATGATTCGCGGCTTGTTTTATCACCAATAATATGGATTTGAATTATGAATATTTTATTGAGTATATAAAAAAAATCCCCGATTACCAAAAATTGAAGATTCTAGATTTTGGCTGTG
Source organism: Patescibacteria group bacterium (assembly GCA_041652555.1). Taxonomy (GTDB): domain Bacteria; phylum Patescibacteriota; class Patescibacteriia; order Patescibacteriales; family WJLG01; genus JBAZHE01. The sequence goes on from JBAZHE010000001.1 coordinate 27,710, forward strand.
GTCGAGGTGAGATTGTCGGAGAGCTAATTAAGCAAGGTGTAGATATTTGTGGCGTAGATACTGGCTATAGTCGGGAGATACCGCCAGAGATTTTGGCTAGCGATCTTTATCGCCGGGGATTAATTAAAATCATTAAGCCAGGAGAAGCTCTGCCGTTTGCCGATAAGAGTTTTGATTTAATTATTTCTAATCAGGTTTTTGAGCATTTGGAAAATTTAGTTTTTGTTGCTACTGAAATGAACCGCGTTTTGGTTGATGGTGGACGAATGTATCATCATTTTCCTACTCGTGACGCTATTTGGGAGGGACATATTGGGATTCCTTTTGCACATTGGTTGCCAGCTCATTCAAAATTAAGATATTATTATATCGCAGTTTTGCGCGCCCTTGGCCTTGGTTTATACAAGAAGGAATTGGGCAGTTATTTTGATTGGCTAAAAAATAGTATCGACCGTTTAGATAATCTTTGCTTTTATCGTAAATATTCGGAGATTAAAGCTTATTTTTCTACTAAATATCAGATTAAGCATTATGAAGGAGACTATGCGTTGTTTCGGCTGAGCAGAAATAAGAAGTTAAAAATTTTTAGCCTCGACGCTTTTAAAGGATTATATGGATTTATTTTTCGTCACTTATCTTTTGTGGCGGTTGAACTTAAAAAGAAATGAAATTTTCAATAATAACTTGCACTAGGAATAGCGCTAAATATTTGCCGGAAAACATTGCTTCAGTTAAGGCGCAAAATTTTGGCGACTATGAACATCTTTTTATTGATGGTAATTCTACCGATGAGACTATAGAGATAATCAAAAAATATCAGGCGGAATTTCCCGATAAAGTCAGTTTTTATCAGTTGCCACCAACTGGAATTTCAGCGGCGATGAATGCTGGTATTAAGCGGGCGCAAGGGGAATTTTTAATTCATTTGCATTCTGATGATAGTTTTTATGATAGCGAGGTTTTAGCTGATGTTGCTAATTTTTTAAAGAAAAATCCAGAGCTTGATTGGATTTATGGTTTGGCTAATGTTGTCAGGGGGGATGGTTCGCGCATTCTTGTTTATCCTAATAAGCCGTTCTTGCATTTTCATAATTCTAAAAGTTTTATCGGTCGTTATTTGATGAAAATTTTGCGTTTTGTTCCGCATCAGGCGGTTTTTATAAAGAAATCTGTTTTTGAAAAATTTGGTAATTTTGATGAAAGTTTAACCACGGAAATGGATCCTGATTTATGGTTTAGAATTCGTAACAAAACTAATTGGAGTTTTTTTAAGAGGATAATTTGCAATTATCGCATAAGTGAGACGGCCGAGTCGTCGAGCCCTGATAATAAAAAAAGAAATTTGGAAAATATTAAAAGAGTGCAAAAAAAATATCTAAACTCCATAGAATATTTATTTATATTGGCTATAAATAAAATTAGAGAAATAAGAGCAAGAAGATAAAAAACTGTTTCAAAATTGAAGCAGTTTTTTATGAATAAAGATTGACAATTGATTCTGGATTAAAGAAGAATTTTTTTTGTTTAGCATAAAAGCCCCAGTCAATCTTGTCGTGTTTAAATATAGCCATTGGTATATCTCCATAGTAGGCAGAAAAGGTGCTGTAAGTACTGTTAGATCCGATAATAAAATCAGTGTTAGCAAGAGTAAAAAGATCTTCAATTATTCCCCCAGGGGCATTAATTGTAGGGAGTGAACCAAAAACTTGTAAATTTATTTTTTCATCTGAAGCTATGATAAAACAGATTTTTTCCTCCGGTTTTCTGGTAGCAAGGAAATCAGCTAAAATTACGGCTACTTTCTCTGGTGGAAAATAAAGATTTTTATCAAATGTTCTATAATCAGTTTGGCGAATATGCACACCAACTAAAAAATTATAGTTGTTTCTTAATTCTCCTATAAAGGCGTTAATTTTTTTTTTAATTTGCTGTTGAGGAGAAAAAAGATTGCAAATTTCTGAATGATATTTTATTGCTCCTGTTGGATTACGGAAATTAGGTCCGTTAAAATAGATTGTGCTAGAGCATGTTTCTAATTCGTTTATCTTTTGTGCCTGTTTAGTATTTTTTATTTTAGTTGGTGGAAGTAAAAAAATCATTTCATCATTAAATCCTCTAGCATTCAGGAGTTGAGCAGTTTTTTTAATTAAAAAATTTAATACTAATTTTCGGTAAAGAAAGTTTTTAATGAAAGATTTTTTCTTTGGTAAAATTCGGTTAAGACTATTAAAAAACGGTGTGATTAACCAATGTCCGCGAGTCTGTGGGAAATGGTGACTGTATTGATAGAAGGCTAATTGTCGGCAATCATAGCCTTTTTCGTGACAGTAAGTCCAAATACTTAAGTATGTCCAAAGTTGATTCCCCATTTGCCCTCCCAAATCAATAATAATACCTTTTTTCATAAAATATAAATGATTATTTTTTTCGGTGTGTTTTGATGAAATTGGTGTATGGTTGGAGTAATTTTTTTAATTGGGCTTTTATTCCGCTAGTTCTGAATATAAAATGAAAGTAATTTTCAAATTTTCTAGCGTTGCGGTCAAGTTTAATTCCTTCACTCTTTGCAAATTTTACGGCGTCAAAAAGGTATACCCCTTTTAGAATGGCTGTACAAAAATAATTTATTACCGGCTCATAATAAGCAAAAAATAATTCTTTGATTAAGCGTGAACGTTCTATGCCACCCTTAACTTCAAAATCCCACCCAGTTTCTCCTGGTTGAAGAAGTTTGATTAATTGTTGTTTGTTCCAAATAGCCGTTTGTGTTGAATTGCGATATAGAGCGTCTTTACTAATTAAACCAATGTCTGTCCTGTTTTGGTATGGCAGGTCTGGTTCTGGGCATGGAAAAAGTCTGATATAGGCGGCATTGGTTTTATCTGCCAAAGCTAAAGCTTGGAATATTTTTTTGTTATCGACTTTTGAGCGTAGAAAATAATCTTCTTGAAAATATATAATATATTTTTCTGAAATTTGTTGAAGAGAGGTTATTAGGTTGCTCGACCATTTTAAGTCTGGGGTTATTGTCAATGCGTGCACTCTTTTGTCCGTATATTTTAAAGTATTGCTAATTAGATGTATTGTGAATGGGCAATCAGGCCAATAGCGAAAAAATAGAGTGAAAAAAGGTTTCCAAGCGTCACTGTAGGCATCACAGGAAGAGATAATGATTGTACAATTATTTTTTTCTTTTTTCATATAATTTTGGTTGGTGATTAATATTACCAATAACAACCATTTTCAACTTTTTTTGCCCCTCCTGGAGTTTCTTCTGGCAATGGCCGTACCCAGTGTTTGTTGTAAAATTTGGAAACGGAAGGGAGGCTGTCCCATCTTCCCCCTTTTATACCAAAAAGTATTTGAGTCGCTCCGCCTAAATGGATGGCTTGTTTACCAAGGCTTTTAATGTAGGCGGCTAGAGGCAGGCCATAAGCCCCAGCACCGATAATAGCGAGATCAAAATCTTTAGTGGCAATTTTATTTTTCATTTTTTCTAGGGCCGAAAACCAATCAGTAAATTCGGTTTTTTCTCCCGCCGCTGATTGAACAGCAGTAATAGTTTGTAAGTTGAATTTTGGCAAGACTGAATGATCAGAAAAAATATTTTTTTGATTATTTTTATATTGAGAGAGTATAGTTTTGCTGCATGGGTGAATGACTAAGATTTTTTTACCTTCAAGTTTAGAGCTCCATGGATTTTGGTGATAATATGGTTCAATACATTTTAAATCGGCCAATTTAGCTTTAGGACATAATTTATGGCAAATATAATCTTCATTCTTGTTATACCAAACACCAACTAAATCGGTTGATTTTAAGTTAGCAATAAATATTTTACAGAATTTATCTAAGCTTTCATCATTGATAGGAAAAAAACCGGCGTTATTTTCCATCGTTTTTTTGATGAAATCAGGATAGTTTATTTTTGATTTTTGTCTTTTAGTTAAATAGAAGTGTAAGCAGTCTAGTTCGACGCTACCTATTCGGGCGACTAAATATGGCTGGTTACTATTTAGCATAGTGCTAATTAAATTGTTGCCTGATTGTGCAGCTAAAACCTTTTTGCCATATTTGCTAATACCAAGACCAGCCAGGATTGCTGATAGTTTAAATCGGCCTGATTTCACTTTGTTTTTTAATTGGTATAAAAAGTGTTTCATATTATACTGGATTTAACCTTTAATCTGTTTTGAGAATGATAACAAGATATTAAAATATTTTTGGTTATTTTCGGCGGGTAGCTTTAGTTATTATTTTTTTAAAATTTTCTAGGGAAAAGAGGTATAAGCAATTAAGCTGAAAGATAATCCCAACCGTTTTTTTATTAGTAAAGGTAGATGAAATAAAATTGTTGATTTTTTCCTTGTCTTTTAGCCATTGTCCGTAGCCCTCCGTGGCTAATTTTTTGGAATTTTCTCGCACTTCTTCCCAGTGGCTTAAATTAATTTTCTGGCCGTTATTTAAATTAAACAGATAGCCATTTTCGCCATTTTTCAAATATTCATTCATTGTCGCCTCATTGTTGGCGATAATACACATACCCATTGCTAAGGCTTCTAAAAAGCTCATTCCTATGCCTTCTTTTTTTCTGGGTGAGATGAAAATATTAGCTTTTGCTAGCATGTCGAAATAAGCTTCAGTAGAAATAAAATTATCATTAACAATCTTTATTTTAAACTCTTTTAAATCAGTCTGGGAAATATCTTCATGAGCGTAGCCTGGATCGGGATTGGAGCGAATAGTTAGGCTGTCAATTTGGCTTGGGTCAAGTACTTTCTTTAAATCGCTAAATTTTATGTTTCCTCGATACCAAAAAAACAAATGTTTACCTTCTTTTGGTAAATTGTAATTATACTTTTCAGGGTTTTTGTAATATTTTACCTTAAGACTTTCTATTTTAAATTTACAACAGTAATGACTGACTTTTTCTGAAAAGCTGATAATTTTTAAAGGAATGAGTGATAATTTTTTCCAATAAAGATTGTTTTTTCCGATTCCATCATACATTGGTGCCCAGATAATTTTTGCTGTTATTTTTTTTAACTCTTTAAAAGGATTAAGTACTTGAAAATAAAAAACATAGTCATATTTATTGATTTCTTCAACAGGAACGCGGTCTTCGCCCATCCAGGAATTATCCCAATAATCGGTGATAATGAAATTTTCCGCAAACAACTCTCTCAAAAAGTCACCGCTCTTGGTGTTTTTGTGAAAAGAGTGATCAATGAAAGCCATTAATGGTTTACCTGTTTTTTCTTTATTCATTTTTTGATTGCTTATAAATAAGAGAAATGTATTTTTTAAACTTTTCTAGAAAAATATTTTCGGAAAAATTATTTTTAGTATAATCCATTACGGTACTTGCTTCTTTAATATTACAAGGAGAATCATCGGTTGATTTTATAAAGCTTATTAGTTCTTCTATGGTATTGTTTTTTAGTTGATGACCGACTTGGTCTATGTCTAGGCATGATTCACGACTAATAACTGGTATTAATCCGTAAGACATTGCCCAAAGCACTGCTCCTGGGCTACCTTCTCCACAACTAGGGTAAATATAGTAGTTGCATAAAGACATTATATCTCTTGATTTTTTGGAAAATTCTTTAACAAATCCAATGTAATGAATGTTTTTTGTTTCAAAGAGTTCGTGATGGTAGATTTTAGCAAAATATTCATTTAGTTTAGTGCAGATGTATAAATGTTTGTCCGGAGTTTGTGTAAAGGCTTCTAGGAGGAGATCTAGCCCTTTGTGAATATTTCCTGGTCCGCTTAAAAATAGAAAATTATTTTTATCTGCTAAAAAATCTTTTTTTTCTAAATTAAATTTTGTATCGAGGCGACAGAAATTATCTAACATGTAAACTTTAGAGAAGTCTGTATATGTTTTTCGGCAAAATTCATTACCCAAGGAGATAATAGCATCAGCTTTTTGCAATGCACCTTCCTCGGATTCGCTGATTATTCGGTCTGGTTGGAATTCACAATTTTTTCGCGTACTGGCATTTTTTAGCCGTTGTGCTTCGGATGAGTTCCAGAATTTCCAGTAAAGTCCAGTGGAAAAGAATATTTTAACACAATCTCGGTTAAGTTGTTTTTCTAATTTTTCAAAGTTTTTTCCAGCATGGCCAATAAATACATCGTATTTTTTTGTTGGCACAAATTCTGTATTCTGCCAGCTAATTATATCAACGACAAAACCTAGCTCGTTAAGAGCTCTAGCTATACTCTTAACAATACTCCAGCTGTTGTGTTTTGTGCTGGTAGAAAGTGAAGAAGAAAATAGGAAAGGTCTGGGTAAGTAGGAGAGCAGTGCGGTTTTTGGTTTAATATTTTTAGGTAGATATTTTTTATACCCTAAGATAACCGATTTTTCACAGAGAGCTTCCCATACTTGAATTAATTTTTTAAGATTTTTTTTAATCATTTTTTAAAAATAAACGGAGAGAGAGCAAGGGTATCTTCTTCTATTTCGCTTGAAATAGTGAATGGTCCATTAAATTGTCCATTAATAAAATTTTCCTCAACTCGTCCGTGCTTTTCCAGGATAGTTTTAAGTTCGCCTTGATTCCATTCGCGTAGATGCCAATAATTTTTTGGCTTGCCGTCTGGATTGGTGTATTCAGGTCGGCGATTGGGGGTGTTTATAAATACGCCCCTCTTGCTAACGCGGAGTAACTCGTCTAAGAATTTATCATAATCTTTAACATGCTCTAATACGTCGACTGAGCTAACTATGTCAAAATAATTATCAGGATAATCTAGATGATAGCCATCGTAGATTTTTAAATCTTTCAATTTAGGGTTTTTTCCTACAGTGGTTGCGCGACAATAATTTAAAACTTTTTCATCGATATCAATACCACTGACTTCTTTGGCCTTAATAGATAAAGTACTTAAGCCATAACCGAGACCAAATCCCACGTCTAAAACTTTATCGTTTTCTTGGACATACTTGTTCATGCATAGAAAATAAGCTTCAAGTTGTTCTGGGATGAAGCTGCCAGCACCAAAAACAGTGGAGTATTCCTCTGGTTTTGGTTTACGATAACGAGTCATCTTTTCTTGGTCGTTCATCTTTACTAGCTTTAAGCTAAAAACGGCAAAAAACTTTTTTATTACTTTGATTAGAAATTTTTTCATAAATCAATGGTTGGAGTGATTAAGGTTGATTAAAATTTATCACAAAAGAACAACTATCAAATTAAAATTAGTTAAATATTTTATTAAAGCTCGGGCTAGTCTTGATTGATGTACTTGATTAATTTGGCCGGATTTCCGGCGACTACTGCATTATCGGCTACATTTTTAGTAACTATACTACCAGCACCAACGACAGCATTTTCACCAATAGTTATTCCCCCTAAAATTATAGCACCGGAGCCAATCCAGGCACCTTTTTTTATTAAGATTGGTGCTTCTGAAATATCATCTTGCCGATTTTGTAAAGTTTCATTATAATCATGTTTTCTAGCTAATAACATGACGCGATGTCCGAAAAAAACATAATCTTGAATTTCAATTGATCCATTGTTGTCACCAGCGCTGAGTAAGGCATCGACCAAGTTAACATTATTGCCAACGGTGATATTATTAGCACCATGAAAAACTCGGAAGCCGGTAAATATTTTTACTAGTTTGCCAACTTTTTTGAGCTTAAAAAAATATTTTAGTCGTATCTGGGTTATAAAAAAAGACAATATAATAATGGTTTTTTTCTTTTTTTGAGATAATTTTACAAGAAAAGAATTTTTTTGTGTAATAAAGTTTTTCATAGTTTTTGTATAAAACTTATTTCTTCTTTTTTGAACATAAAATGGCAAAGATTTTTTTAGCTGCTTTTTTTGGTGATAAATATGTTTTTCAAAACTAAGATTATTCGGTTTATTTTGCGTCTAGAAGCGCGATTAGTTTGAAGAAATTTAAAAAAGGCTGATCTAATTTTTTCTTGTTCATTATCGGTTTTGGGAAAACGTAGCTTGGTCGATTTAGAAGAATTTCTTTTTTCCCAAATAAGTTGCCATTTTATTGACCTTTCGTTAATATGAGTACCTTCTTCAAGACCGCTATTTTCTACCATGTTCCAAGTTGGCCAGATGAAAGATTGTTTATTTAATCGCATATTGATATTGCAATAAACATCCCATCCGCCATTAATTTCTCCTTTAATCAACCATTTTGTCATCATTTCTAGATCGTCTTTAGCTGAAATTATATCGGCTTTAGATAGTTTGATTTTCTTTATTAGGCTATCACGATTAAAATCGACTTTTTTCCAGAAACGTTTCCAAGTTCCCCAACCCCATGAGGAAAAATGTGGCAAAATGGCAACATCATAGGGGTAGTTTTCTAAGTTTTCTTTGGGAAAGGAAAAACGGATTCCAGTGATACCAGAAATTTCCTGGTCGTCTTTATATTTTTCCAGACAAGTTTGCATGTAACTATAGAATTCTGGAGCGACGCAGATATCGTCTTCTACACAGATTACCGATTCATATTTTTCTAAAACTTTGTTAACTCCAAAAATTACTGAGGCGGATAATCCTAAGTTTTTCTTTTGGTAGAATTTTTCTGTTTTAACCCAGTCAATTTGATCAAGTATTTTTCGAACTTTATCAACTTTAATTTCATCAGTCACATCTTTTGGTCCATCTGAAAATATATACAATAAATCAATTTTATTATTTTTTAAGCATTCTATAGTTCTAGGTAAAATATTGGAGCGATTATAAGCAAATAGGATTACAGGGGTCATATTGCTAAATAAGTAAAATATTAATGTTTTAAACAATTGTCTAGGTAGTATTATGTGATATTTTGTGGAAACTATTATTTTTAGAAGTTCTGGACGCTCTCAGTTTATCATGTTTTTTTGTTAGAATCAATACTTATAATATGACAAGTTTGGTTATTTTTAGTAAAATTGCTAGATTTTTTAATATTAGGTAATGCCTTGATAATTGACATTGATTAGGATTTTTTAAAAAGGATAGCGAGGATTATCCAACTTAAACCTTCTGTAAAGATAAGAGAAAAAATCATTCCCCAAATTCCAAAGAACGGGAGTAGGGTTAGGAATAAGACAATTTTTATTATTGGGATTATAGTATTGGCTATGTATAACTCTTTTTTCTTTCCTTTAGCGGTGAGGGCAATAGAAAAAAGTGACTTGGATTGAAAAAGCAGAATGAGTGAAAGAACTTGAGTGTATATTATTGCCGGCGCATATTTTGGTAAAATAATTTTAAAAACAAAAGGAGCTAATAAGATATAACCTACGACTATTGGAAGAACAAGTAATGTTAGTCTTAGCACTTTTTTAGGAATAATTTTTTTCAGATCAGTTTCTGATTTTTCACCTGCCTTTGGAATTGCTAATGAATTTACATTACCCATAATAAAATCCTGTATTTTTGTAATTGGGGCGGCCGCGAAGGCGTAGATGGCGGCCGGGGCGGCGCCGAGCCATTGGAAAATTAAGATATCGTCAATTTGTGAGGCGACAATACCTAAAATATTCATTACGGTTAAGTGTTTGCCAAAATTAATTACGGCTGGGTTTTTCTTCTGGTTGGGCGGGAACATTCGCCAGTATTTAATTATAAAATAAAATCTAATTATTATTCTTGGAAAATAGAATGATAATATTATAAGAGGAATGCTTTTGGTGAGAAGCAAGGTGATAATAATAAGGCTTGAGCTGATTATTTTTTCAACTATGTTGTTTGAACTATAATGTTTAAATTGTTTCTTGCCAAGTAAAAAAGCATTATAAAGATAGAGCGATTCGACGAGTGGGACGAGGATGCTGACAATGGCAAAACTTAAGCCGAGAATTGAATTGCCGTGCCAGAAATAATAAATAGAAAAAGACAAAGAAACTAAACAGGCGGTTATGCCGAATTTTAATTTAGTTTTAAGAGCTTTAATATATGAGCCTTCGTATCCGGCTGCGACAGAAAAGGTGATAGCCGTGTCTATGCCCGGGAGCATAAAAATTGAGAACATCGCCGCCATAGACAAGACATATTGATAAATGCCGTAATCTTCTCGGCTCATGAGATTGGCGAAAGCAATAATTGAAATAGCGCCAAGAGTATTGAAAGCTATTTTTTCAAAAGTAATCCAAAAACCACCCTTCGCAATATAGAGCATATCGGTTTTGGTCCATTTTTGCGACCAAAGCAGTAAGGATTTTATTTTTTGTTTTAATTTTTCTAGCATTGAATTCTTTGAAGTTAAGTTTTATTTAGTGAACCAGAAACAGCCACAGGCATACTCTTCTTTGTCCGAATCTTCTTTAGTTGCTTCAAAATTTGGAATGCGTTTATTGGAGCTGGGAATTAAGGTGAAATTATTTAGTTTTAATTCTTTAAAATTATCGATTATCATTTGGTAAGAATAAATTCTATGGGCATTGAACATTATTTTTGCTTGGCCGATTGGAACGACAAAAAGTAAACTTCCGTCAGGAGACAGGACTCTTTTTAATTCAGAAATTGCTTTTAGATCTCCGGCCGGGTCAAGCGAGTCTCCGTAGCGTCCAAGGCCAACATGTTCGACGGTGTGCATGCAGGAAAGCGATTTAACACTTTCATTAGCAAAAGGAAGTTTTAATAAGTCAGCTTGGTTAGATTCTAGCCCTTTTAAAGTAAGATTGGCGGGGCGATAATCATAGAATTTAACTGGGACAAAAGCTGAAACAATTGAACAAAATGTTAAGGTTGAAGAAATATCAACGTGAAATTCCGGCTTAGTTTGAGCGATAACACGAGCTGCCCAGGCTGGATGATAAATATAATGGGTGTCAAAATTGGTGTCAGCCGTGGCTTCGCCAAGACAAGGAAAACGATTTGACCAGTTAAGTGAAAAACGTTTGTCATTATTTTTTTTGAAAGATATAAAATCAATGATAAAAGATGAGTAATATATTACCCACTTTATTTTTAATATTGTTGAGCGATAAATCCAGCGTAGAGTTTTTGACTTTTTTATTTTTTTTAATATTTTCATGGGTTGGTTTTATTTTAAGGATTATTTTATTTTTTATAGGCGCAATGAATATTTAGCCATTCAGCAAAAGACACTTCATGCTTATCCCAAAAATTTTCTTGGTTGTAAAGATGGTGGCGGCGTTCATGTAAGCGGGCGTATTTGTGCCAGTAGAGATCGATATCTTCCGCATCAATAATACAGAAATGATTGGCTAGAGTCTTGTGGGAGTCTTCATGAGTCCAAGTCAATGTTCGCCCGATAGATTTTAAGAAATTTGAAGATAATTTTCTTTCGCATATCGGGAATTCTTCTTGTTCGATGGGCCCTCTTTGTCCAGCTTTGATTTTAGCGGTTTCAGTAGCCAGGGCAGCGGCATATTCTGGTAATTCTGTGGGAGTATTCCAATAAATAAGCATATCGTCGAGTTGTCCAAAAATCAGCATGTCGGAAATTTCATGCATCCGATTACGGAAGGTGTCTAAGTTGACACTGATAATTCTTTGTTTCTGTGCGTAGCCAGTTGGCACTGGAAATGTTTTTTGTAGATTAATGAAATATTCCAAAGCTGATGGATTATGAAATCTTTGATCGGTGCGAGTTTTTAAAATATATTGCGCTCCAAACTCTTGAGCTTTTTCTAATCCGCCGTTAGTGGAAATGATTTGAAAATTAATATTGCCGATGCCACTATAGGTTGGTTTTTTGTTTAAAACTATTTCAATGCCAAGTGCCTTTATTTCTTCTATGTATTTACTTTTTTCGTCTTCCCAAGTGGAAAGAATTAGAATGGCTGATGGAAAATTGTGGCGATAAATTTTTAGTGTTTCTCTGGTGAAATTTTTTTCGTATAAAACTTGACCTTGTATTACGATGGCGCAAAGCGGGAGTTTTGAAAAAGTTATCGGCGCTATTTTAACAGTGTCTGCTTTGATTGGGCGCAGATGAAAAGTGAAAAAAAATCCAAACAGATTTTCGGCTTGATAGATAGTTTTTTTTATCAGATCGATAAATAATTCTTTTATTTTCATGGGTTGATGGTTATAAATTTTTTTAATTTTTCAGAAAGTTTTTGATAAACTTCATTGTTATAGTGATACGGGAAGGGATCGGTTTTTATTTTCTCCGTGATTTCTTCCTCGGTAAGAAAAATGTTTTTTACATATGGCTTTTCGGTTGATATTTTTTGCATAATTTGTAGGATCGCGGTTCCACGCTCTTTGTATTCCAGCCGAACGTCAAAAAGAGAAGGATAGTGGATGAAATAAACGTTTTTTTCTGGGTATTTTTTTTCGAACCAAGTAAAAAAAGCGCGATAAGATTCTTCCAGTTTTTCTAATGGCAGAACGCCTTCTATTTTGAAATTATTTTTAAATTCATCAGTGAGGTAAAGGTCTTCAAAGTGGCAGCAGAATGACCATTTGTCTTTAATGTTGGTAAATTTTTTGTCGGTAAGTTCCGCAAAAGAATCCATGGTTAAATACTTTATTTTTTTTATTTTTAACCATGGTAATTTTTCTTGCTGTTTTAAGTGTTCAAAAATTGCCGGGTCGCGAAAATATTTTTTAATTTCTCTGCTTTTTGGACGGGGGGAATCTTTTAGCCATTTCAGAAATAAATCAACTCGGACTTTTTGCTGGTTGATAGCAACCATTTTTTTACCATTCTTTTTGCAGATTCGTAGAAGATCGTTTCCTAAGCAGGCAGTACGGCTGATAATAATGTGATTTTTTAGATTAGGTAAAAATGGCGCTATTTTTTTAATTATGGCAATGGCGAGTGGCAAAGAATTATTTTTAAATGATGTGTTGATCAGTTTCATTTTGTCGTTATTTTTTTGAATCAGAATAGGCTAAAAATTGGTTAAGATCTTCAGGTGTTCCGAGGCCGTGCATTTGTTCGATTTCTATATTGTAAATACCAATATTTTCGTCGTTCAAAATCATTTCATTATAAACTGGGCAGACATAAAATTCGTTATTTGTGCGAATGTTTTTGTGGATCATTGAGTGGGCGGCGGCAATGAATTTTTTACCGCTTTTAAAATAGTAAACACCAACAGTGGCTTTATTGGAAATTAATTTTTTCTCTGCTACTTCAATTACTTTTCCAATTTCATCAACTCTAGCATAGCTCCATTTTGGGTGGCTTGATTCGAATGTCATGATTAGCCCGTCTACTCCTGGTTCGCGTCCTTTGGCAATGAAATCATTAATATCTGCTTTTATAAATTGATCGGCGTTGGCAATCATCATGTCGTCTTCGTTATTGATGTATTTGATGGCCGTTAAAACTGTGCAAACTGCACCCTCAGTGATTCCATCGATTTGTATTATTTCAAATTTATTATTGCTAGCGTTTTGTAGTACATGGTAGAGGTCGTATTTTTCATAATGCTCTTTTTGACAGATGAAAATGAATTTGTGTTCGCATTCCGGTTGAAGGTTATTAACTACAACTTCAATCATGGTTTTTCCTTTAACGTCTATTAGTGGTTTAGGAAAAGTATAGCCTGCGGTTTGGAATCTGGAGCCACGTCCAGCCATTGGAATTACGATGTTCAGCATAAATTTATGATTATTAAATTATATATTTGTCATTACTGGCGCCTGGAATTTTTATGACGGCGGTGTAGCCATCTTTAATGCATTGAAATTCCCCCAGTTCGCCAGGCTCTAAAGTCAAAATATCGCCTTCTTTTAATGAATGGTTATTCATGATAAAAACGCCAGAAGCAACGACAGTGATTTCCTTGGCGATTTTATGATAATGTTTATTTTCAACGTCGCCGGCCTGATATTTTTTCAAAGCGAATTCGAATTGATCAGTTTTAATAATGCTTGGATTAAAATTGCCGACAATCCAGCCATTGGTAAAATCAGTTAATTTTGATTTTTGCATATTAGAATAATTTTTCAAATAAGGATAAGTTTACATCGTGAACGCCACGTACTTCATAGACTGTTGCGCCGCTAGCCTTGGCGGCGGCGATTCCTGGGGGTGCATCTTCAATAATAATTGCTTCACTTGGTTTTATCATTAAACGTCGGAAGGCGGTAAGATAGATTTCTGGGTGTGGTTTTGGGTTGGAAACTTCGTCATTACCGATGATTAGATCAAGATGTTCTTTTAACATCGCTGCCTCTAACATTAGGTGCAGGGTTTCTTTAATTGAATTAGAACAGCAAGCTAATTTGTAGCCACGGTTTCTTAAATGTTTTAACATGATTATTTTAGAATAATCAGGAGCGCAATATTTTGGAATTATTTCCTTGGTATGTTTTTGCTTGATGGAGTTGATAAATTCGCGTAGACCGGCTGGCAGTCTATTCATTTCTTCTAGTTTTTCCAATTTTTTTGAGGTTGGTAGGCCATTAAAAATAGTTTCATGTTCCTCGCGGTTAATTTGGGCGCCAAATAATTTTAAGGCCCGGTTTAGGGCTTCGTAATGACCATTCGGCATATCTACTAGAACGCCGTCTAAATCGAATAATATAGCTTTTATTGGCATAAAATGAGGTTGTTTTCTACCTTTTAGATTATCAATAACTAATAGTAAAGTCAATTTTTTGTATTAGTCCAGCTCATTTTTGACTTCTGGGGAAAAATAAGGGAAAATAAAGACATGAATATTATAACGCATCGCGGATTAAATCCATCCAGTGGTAATTATTACCCTGAAAGTACTTGGGAAGCCTTTTTAGATCAGCTTTCACGTGGGTATGGTCTTGAATTTGATGTTCAGTTTACGCGCGACAAAGAAGTGGTTGTTTTTCATAGCCCTGATTTGTCAGTTATCTCTAGTGGAACAATTAAGAGTAGGTTGTCAGAATTGAATGCGGTGGAAATAAAAGAGTTAAGATTTTCTGGCTGTCGACTTTGCTTTTTGGAAGAATTAATGGCGGCTATTATTGTTAGCAAAGCACCAATAAGTGCCATACATTTTAAAGGTGTTTATCAGTCTGATGAATATCTAGAAATTTTATCATCTAAGCTTGAAGGTTTTGACTCAAAGCGTTTTATTATCTTTGATCTTAAAATTCCTGTTGCGCAAAAGATGAAAATAAAAAATTCCCAATGGCAACTAGCTGCATCCATTTCACATCCTTATGATATTGAGCGGTATAATCAGGTAGTACACGGGACATTGTTGACTGTTTCTGAAGTGGTGAATAATAAAAATATTTTTAATTGGGTTTGGCTAGATGAATGGGATAGAATAGATGAATGTGGTAAGGATAAGCTTTTGTATTCTCTTGAGATTTTTTATTTTTGCCGGCAGCATGGTTTTAAAATAGGTTTAGTAACTCCAGAGTTACACGCTACTTCGCCAGGATTACTTGGTGGTGAGTCACATCCAGACGCTGTTAATCAGAGAAAACTATCTATCAGGATTAAGGACATTATAATGCTTAAGCCAGATTTGATTTGTACTGACTATCCAGATGAGGTTGATAATTTAGTAATGTTGAGTAAAATAAATTATGAGTGATTTTTGGAAGAAAATTTATAAGGTTATTGATAAAAATGCTATTTTTTTAGCAATTATTTTTTCGGCGCTAATTATTTTTGTTAACGCTTCGGTTTATTTTCGGCAATATGATAGCAAGGATCAAGATGCTTACGCTTCGGCGCATTCCCATGGTTTCGCTACGGCAAATTTTGCCCCAGATAGCTGGCACAACCCAATCGTTGCCAAAGAAATTAATTTGCCTTCTGGAACAATAAAAAATTATAATCATTGGCCGAATGGATTTTTTGCCGTCTTTGCCTTGGTGATAAAAATTTTTGGCTCAAACGAAGTTACTGGTCGAAGTTTTGCTATTTTGCTTAACTTGTCAGGTTTGTTTATTTTAGCTGCATCTTTTGTGCGCAAGAATAAAATTGTTTATTTGGCTGTACCGTTTATTTTACTTTCTCGGATGGGTCGTGATGCAGTGCCATTTGTTTTTTTGGATTCTGCCTTTTTTCTTTTTGTTAGTTTGATTGTTTATGCTGTTTCTTTGTTGGACGAAGTGAAGAATCACAAAAAAGCGAGGAATATTTTTTTAGTCGCTTCAATCGTCGGACCATTTTTTTGTCAGCTTATTATTATTTTTTCTTTTTTAGCTGTGCCGGTATTTTATTATTTTGACCGTAACAAAAAAAGACTGCTGGTTAATTTGTTTTTGCCGTTTTTGGCCACAGTTGTTGTTTTATTAGGGATGTCTTTGGCCGGGCAAGGATTTTTAAATGGTTTTATAGAGCTGTATAAGCAATTTATGCATCGAGTTGGAATTCATGAACGTTATGATGAATATGTTAGTTTTTTTTCTCTGGCTAAAACTATAGGAAAACATTGGCTTTTGAATTTGAATTTTTTAATGATTTTTATTCCGCTTTCTTGGTGGTCGCTATTTAGGCAAAAGAATCCGACAGCTTATTTTTTGCCGGCGGCAATAATTTATTCTTTTGTAATGCGCAACTATGTTGGAGTTCATTTTTTTGCCGGCTTACCTGTCACGGCCGCCGCTATTTTTACAGTTATCTCCGCTTCATCTGGTTGGTTGGATAAAAAAAATTTAGGAATTTTATTTTTATTTTTATTAGTTGTTTCAGCTTTTGGTGTGTTCTTGGTCCCGGAAAAATACCAGACATATGAAAGCATAAAAGCACAAAGGAATCTTTATGCGGATATTGCCGTTAGCAAAAAATCTGAAAATTGCCGTTCATTTAATATCACCACGCCAGATGGTGTGGAAGTAGATTATCGTTTAGTGCAGTTTTTTCTCGGCCCAGTTGTTATTAACAAAATAAAAAAAGGTGAAGCGGGAAAAGAATGTTTTTTACGGGTTAATTTTATAAATAGTCGTTTTGCGATTGAGAATGATTAAATTTTTATTAATTTAATTTTTCGTGACACAAAACTGTGAGATAGTTGAAGTGTTTTTTTGTTTTTTTAAAGTGTTGAGGGCTTTGGTTTGGCACCGGCGTAAACGAAATACTTGTACAATAAAAAATTCCAAGAAACAGCAAGGATAATAGAGGCAAGACGGATGAGACGATAATCAAATTTTAGGCGGTTATTAAATATATACATCACGGATACGGAGAAAGAGTAATTAAAAATCATAACAATACTGAAGCGTAAAAGTTGGCGATGTGTTAGTGAGTGTTGTTTGAATGACCAATATTTGTTAGCGAGAAAAACAAAGGTTAAAATAAATATTTGATTGGCTATAACAGCGATGAACGGTAGTAAATGTAAGATTTCTTTTAGGAAAATCAAGCTGGACATATCCAAAATTACGCCGATTACGCCAACGATGAAATATTTGGCGAATTGCTGGCGCAATGACCATAAAAATTTTGCGGTTTTTTTAATCATTTTTTTTGTTTTCTAAGTACCATTGATAATAAGATTTTAATCCGTCTGCTAAATTAATTTTATGTCTCCAACCTAAGTCGTGTATTTTTGAAACGTCTAACAATTTACGCGCTGTGCCGTCCGGTTTACTTTTGTCCCAAGTTATTTTTCCAGAAAATCCAGTGATGTTTTTTATTGTTTCTGCAATCTCTTTAATTGAAACGTCTTCGCCAGTGCCAATATTAATTATTTCTCCTTGGTCATAATTATTTATTAAAAAAATACAGGCGTCAGCTAAATCATCAACATGGAGAAATTCACGTCGTGCTGACCCAGTTCCCCAAACTACGGTTTCCTGGGAATTATTTATTTTAGCTTCGTGAAACTTACGTAATAATGCCGGTAGAACATGGGAATTTTGCAAATCAAAATTATCATTTTGTCCGTATAGATTAGTGGGCATAACGGAAATAAAATTCGTGCCGTATTGTCGGTTATAAGATTGGCATTCTATAATGCCGGCGATTTTGGCAACCGCATATGGTTTATTGGTTTCTTCCAGTGGACCGGTTAAGAGATATTCTTCTTTAATTGGTTGTTGACATTCGCGCGGATAGATGCAGGAACTACCAAGGAATAATAATTTTTTTACACCAGACAGATGGGCTTGGCGTATTATATTATTTTGAACGGTTAAATTTTGATAGATAAAATCAGCCGGATAAGTTTGATTACTAACAATGCCACCCACCTTGGCCGCGGCCAAAAAAACATATTCCGGTTTTTCTTTCTGAAAAAATTCAGCTGTTGCTTGTTGGTCAAGCAGATCCAGCTCCGCCCTGGTTTTTAGAATTAAGTTATTAAAGCCTTTGGTTTTTAATTTTCTAGCGATGGCGGAGCCAACTAATCCGTTGTGTCCGGCAATATAGATTTTTGCAGAGGTGTCCATATTATTTTTATTTTAAATTTTTGTTTTTTCCGCCTCAAGATCTGACTCGCACATTTCTTTAACTAATTCTTCGAAGGAAGTTTTTGGTTGCCAGCCAAGTTTGTTTTTAGCCTTGGTCGGATCGCCTAAAAGAATATCAACCTCGGTTGGTCGAAAATATTTTGGGTCTATTTCAATAATTGTTTCCCCAGTATTTTTATCAATCCCTTTTTCATTAAGGCCATTCCCTTGCCAAGTAAGATTAATGCCAAAATAATGGGCGGATTTTTCAACGAATTCGCGAACAGTATGAGCTTCTCCAGTCGCTAAGACAAAATCATCCGGTTCGGGGGTTTGTAGCATCTGCCACATTCCATACACATAATCTCTGGCGTGACCCCAGTCGCGCTTGGCATCGAGATTTCCTAAGAATAGTTTTTTATCTTTACCTAGTTTAATGCGGGCCAAGCCTCGGGTTATTTTTCTGGTAACAAAAGTTTCACCACGTCGAGGAGACTCGTGATTAAAAAGAATACCGTTTACTGCAAAAAGATTGTAAGCTTCGCGGTAATTTTTTGTAATCCAATAGGCATATACTTTAGCACAGCCATATGGTGAGCGGGGATAGAAGGGAGAAGTTTCTTTTAGTGGAATTTCTATGGCGCGACCAAACATTTCTGAGGACGAAGCTTGATAGAATTTTGTTTTGATTCCCGACTCGCGAATAGTATCTAATAAACGCAAGGTTCCAAGGCCGGTAACATCAGCTGTGTATTCTGGCATATCAAAAGAAACGCGAACATGGCTTTGTGCTCCTAAATTATAGATTTCATCCGGTTTTATTTTTTCTAATAACCGACTTAAATTACTTGAATCTGATAAGTCTCCATAGTGCAAAAACATTTTTACACCATTAGTGTGGGTATCTTTATAGAGATGATCGATGCGGCCGGTATTAAAAGTGCTAGAGCGCCGGATTAATCCGTGGACCTCGTAACCTTTTTCTAATAATAATTCCGCTAGATATGACCCGTCTTGGCCGGTGATACCGGTTATAAGCGCTTTTTTCATAGTTTTTATTTTTTATTAATCGCCTATCGACCTGCTCGTAAAAAAACCGTTGCAATAGTTTTTAAAATAATAGAGAAATCCAAAAAAAGCGAGCGGTGTTTTATATAATAGAGGTCGTATTGTAATTTTTTCATAGTGTCCTCATAAGAAGGCGAGTGGTATTCGCCAGAAATTTGGTCAACTCCGGTTAAGCCCGGTTTTGTTAAAGTACGTTCGCTATAAAAAGGTATTTGTTTCTCTAGCTCGGTTACTAGCCCCGGCCGTTCTGGGCGCGGGCCGACAAAACTCATCTCTCCTTTTAAAATATTTAAAATTTGCGGTAATTCATCTAGACGCGATTTGCGCAAAAAATTTCCCAAGGCGGTAATTCTTTTGTCGCCATCAACAGTAGGGGAACTGTCATTATTTTCTGTCCGCATTGTTCGGAATTTTAGTATTTTAAACTCTTGACCGTTTTGTCCGACGCGGGTTTGTTTAAAAAAAGCCGGACCGCGTGATTCTATTTTTATCACTAAAATTATCAATGGCCAAAAAATTATTGTTATTAATAAAACTATTAGGGCACCTATAATGTCAACCACTTTTTTGAAAATATCGGCGTTATTTTGTCCGCCTTCGTTTAGATTTTCTAAGAACCACATTTTGCCGATAGCTTCTATTGGTACTTTGCCGGTGATGGTTTCGTAAAAGTTTATTAAGTTTATAAAACTGATTTTTAGGTGTAAGCATTCAAATAATAGACTGCGTCGTTTTTCTGAATCTGGATTTTCCGCTAAGATTATGTGGCTTATTTTTTTGCGGTTTATTAATTCCGGTAAATCTTTAAAAGCGCTAAAGATTGGTGTGCCGTTAATTTCTTTTTGGTCTGGTCTTTTTTCATCCAAAATAAAAGAAATATGAAAACCTAAGTGCGGTTGTTGTTTTATTTCCATTAATAATTTTTCTGCTAATGTGCTTAGGCCGATGATAGCGATATTATTTTTTGGCAGATAAGATGATAGTATGGCATTAAAAATCACGCGCCAAATAGAAAAAATTATAAAGAAAACGCCGACAAAAATAGCTAGATTTGTTTTTGGGGTGATTCCTGTTAATGGCGAAAAATAAAAAAAGAGTACAGAAAGCAAGGCTGAAAAAAGAAAAGTTTGGCCGATTTTTGAGAAAAATTTGGCGCTGTTGGCAGCTTGGCGCAGATTATATAGATCGGCGATAAAAAAAATTACTAGCCAGCCAGCAAAAATTATTGTAAATGGCAACAAATGTGCTTGCCAAATTTCTGCTTCCGGCCATTGCCAATAACGTAAGGCAATAGTTAAAAATAAAGCTATATACATAGCAGTAACGTCGCCTGCTAGGAGGAGAATTTTTTTGAAATGATTGTTCATATTTTTATGGCTTAAATTTAACATAAGTTTTGATAAAAATCAACTTGATTTAAGAAGATTATAATGTTAATATTTAAGTATGGAAAAACCTTTAAAGAATAAGTGGCCACTAGTAGGCAATCGGCAAGTTTCTGATTTCTTGGAAAAAAGCGTAGTGGCGGGTAATTTAGCCAGTGCTTATATTTTTTTTGGTCTAAAAGATTTGGGAAAAACGGCGGCGGCGGTTTATTTCGCGCAAACGCTTTTGTGTCAAAAGCACCAGACTGGAGTTTTTGCTCCGCCTTGCGGTGAATGTTCTTCTTGCTCGCGATTTTCTTCTAAAAATAGTGATAGTCAAAATCTGGAAGTTACCCATGGAGATTTTCACGTGTTGAGAAAAAAATCTGATAAAAAAAATATTTCCGTGGAAGATGTGCGGGAGTTTATTCGATTGTTGTCTTTAAGCTCTTTTTTAGGTTCTTATAAAATTGGTCTGATTAAGGAGGCGGAGAATTTGAGCCAGGAAGCGGCCAATGCACTTTTGAAAACCTTGGAAGAGCCACGGTTGAAAGTAATAATTATTTTAACTGTTTCCCGTTTGGATATTTTGCCAAAAACAATTCTTTCTCGCAGCCAGATTTTGCGTTTTGCGCCGGTGAAATTTTCTGAAATCCACGATTTTTTAATGAAAGAGAAAAACTTTACCCGCGACGTGGCGTTGAATGCCGCCAAGCTCTCTTTGGGTCGTCCGGCCTTGGCTGCTAAATTTGCCGAAGATCGCGATTTTCACGAGAACTATGGTGTGTCCGCTGATTGCTTTTTGAATTTTTTTCAGCAGGGGATTGCCAAACGTTTTAAAAATATTGATTCTCTGTTAGCTATTCGCGATTCTAACGAGGGGCAGGGAGAAAAAGTTATGGAGATTATTGGTGTTTGGCGAGGCTTGGCGCGTGATCTTTTATTGTTATCTGCCGTTTCTGGAAATTTGGCACAGAATTACAATCGTCTGTCGGATTTGGAAAAAATAAGCCAAAGTCGCCAATGTTTTTTTTGGCCAAAGCTTTTAAAAAAAATTGATTTGGCGGAAGATTATGTTCGCGCCAATGTTAATCCGCGTCTAGTCTTAGAAGGCATTGCCGCAGATATTTAGTATTAATCCCCTCTAGAAATCTGTCTGTCCGGTAGGCAGGGAGGGGTGGTTCGGTACTCCGATTTATCCCGTTCGCTGGAGACGGGGTGTGTTGTGCCGGCCATATAACAAAAATAAATATGCAAAAAACAAAATTTTTTATTACCATTCTTTTGGCAGCCATTGCTCTTTCTGGCTGTTCAATTTCTGTGAACAGTAAAGACACTTCTAATATTGATGGCGGAATTTTTGTGAGTTCTAATAAAGGCGAAATCTGGGGGCAGACCGCCAGTGTGCCGACAACTAATGGTGTGGAAAGCATCCGTTCTTTTGATTCGGCTGTTTTAGTCTTTGATCCTTCCGATGCCAAGGCGGTTTATCTGGGCACAGTCGGCCAGGGCCTTTATTATTCTTATGATTTATCGCGCGGCTGGCAGAAAGCTTATACTTTGCCTAGTGGAACAGTTTTAGCCGTGGCAGTAAGTCCAGATGATAAATGTCAAATTTATGCGACTTTGGGCAATAAATTATATGCCTCCAAAGATTGTAATCGCACTTACGAACAGATTTATTTTGACAATGACCCAGTAGTTCAGGTAAGCTCATTAGCGATAGATTATTATGACCCGAATAAAATTTATATTGGCACTTCTAAGGGGGATATTTTAAAAAGCTCGGATCGCGGTCAAAGCTGGCAGACGATTTATCGCACTGGTTTCCGGGTTTGGAAAATTATTTTAGATTCCGTTGACAGCCGGATTATTTTTGCTTCCACTAATGGCGCTGGCCTTTTTCGCTCCGTTGATGGCGGTGAGAACTGGGTTAGCTTAAAAGAAAGCTTAAAAGAATTTAAAGACTCTAACAAAATAATTGATGTTTCCTTCGCGACTTTAGAAAAAGGCTTGATCTTTGCGGCTACGGCTTCTGGAATTATGAAATCAACGGATAATGGCGACTCTTGGACTAAAATAGAATTGATAACTAAAGAAAATCAGAAAGAATCTTCCGTGGAAACAATGGCGGTTAATCCGAAAAATGCTCAAGAGATTTATTATGCCACTAAGACGACTTTTTACAGTTCCGTTGATGGTGGTGTGAGCTGGAAAACTAAAAAGTTGCCATCCACCCGCGCCGGTGCGGTTTTGATGGTAAAGCCGGATCAGCCCAATGTTTTATTCTTGGGTTTGAAGAAAATAAATTCTAGTGGACAATATTAATAACATTATAAATTAAAAATATGAATCAATATTTACAAGAAAAAAAGTTGGAGTTTGACAAGGTTATAGAATTCTTCAGGAAAGACATTAGCTCTTTGCGTACCGGTCGCGCTAATGTAGCGATGTTGGATGGAATAACCGTGGAGGCTTATGGCATAAAAAATCCACTCGTTTCTGTCGGTAATATTTCTACGACTGATGCCAAGAGTATTGTTATCACGCCTTGGGATAAAGGAGTTTTAAAAGATGTGGAGAAAGCGATTATGGAAGCTAATCTTGGTTTGGGTATTGTCAATGAAGGTGATAAAATTCGCTTAACCGTTTCACCGATGACTGAAGAAGTCCGCAAGGAGTTAGTAAAAAAATTGAATGAAAAGAATGAGCACGCTAAGGTTTCTGCCCGTGGTATTCGTGAAATTATAAAAAAATCAATCGAGGAGGCTGAAAAAGACGGTGCGATTTCTGAAGATGATAGTGAGCGTTTTATGAAAGAGATGGATGAGGAAGTGAAAAAGATTAACGACGAATTAAAAGGTATCCGCGACAAAAAAGAAGCGGAAATAATGACAATTTAATAAATCCCCTCTAGAAAGAGGGGTGGCTCGGTACTCCGAGACGGGGTGTGTGAAATTTAACACCTTTGCTATATATTCAGCGCGGCAGGAACCCCTTCAGGAGATCCTGCCGGAGCCAATTTTTTTTATGTTTTTAACTTTAATAGTATTTATTCTAGTTTTATCTCTTTTAATTTTTGTCCATGAATTCGGGCATTTTTGGACGGCAAGAAAATTAGGAGTGAAAGTTGAAGAGTTTGGCTTTGGTTTTTCCCCGCGGGTCATTGGTGTTTATAAATCTAATGAAGGAAAATGGAAGGTTGTTCATGGTAATAAAGAAGTGACGGATGCGGTAGATACGATCTATTCTTTGAATTGGTTGCCATTGGGAGGTTTTTGTAAAATCAAAGGTGAGGATGGAAGCGGTGAAAGCGAATCTGATAGTTTTGGTTCCAAGCCTGTTTGGCGTAGAATGGCAATAATTTCTGCTGGCGTTATAATGAATGTATTATTGGCAGCAGTTTTTTTTTCCATTGGCTTTATGATTGGTTCGCCACAAGGATTTGATAGTAATGATAAACACGCGATTGTGAGCGAGCGCAAGATTCAGATATTGGAAGTTGCTCAGGAAACTCCGGCGGCGACTGCAGAGTTAACGGCTGGAGATTTTATTTTAGCGGTTGACGGACAATCTTTGGTCGATGAAAAAGATTTGCGTGCCTATGTTAATCCTCGTGCTGGCGAAGAATTAATTTATAAAATAGAGAGAGATGGTAATATTTTAGAGAAAAAAGTTATTCCAGCTGATCATGCCGGCAAAGGCGAAATCGGCGTGTCAATTGCCAATATCGGGCTAGTTCGTTATCCTTGGTATTTAGCTATTTTAAAAGGTTTTATGGCGGCCGGGATAATGGTTTGGATAATTATTCTTGCCTTTTTAGGGATTATTAAAAATTTAATTATGGGTAACGGTATTGGTGCTGATATTGCCGGTCCGGTTGGTATTGCTAATATGACTGGCCAGTATGCGCGCATGGGAATCTCTTATTTGATTCAATTTACTGGACTTTTATCGGTGAATTTAGCAGTTATTAATTTCTTACCACTACCAGCTTTAGATGGTGGAAGAATCATCTTTTTAATAATTGAAAAAGTGAAAGGCTCTCCAGTGCGTCGTGAGGTTGAGGGAGCTATTCATAGTGTTGGATTTTTTGTTTTAATTGCTTTAATGGTTTTGGTTATAGTTCGTGATGTCCTTTCTCTCTTTTAATAAATTAAAAAAATTAAATATAATAAATCTTTATGAAGAAATACTTTGTTTTGTTGGTCGCCGTTGTATTATTATCCGGTTGTGCTAAGGTGAATAAAAATAATAATGGCGAGAGTAATGATTCCGCCGCTAATGAACAAAAAAACATGGAAAATCAAACTAATGATATTTCACAGCCTAATTTTGAGAAATTTTCCGATTTAGTTAAAGATTATAAAGGGGCAGTTTTAAAAACAAATTTGGGTGATATAGAAGTGGAGTTTTATGGCGATGTTTCACCGTTCACTGTGAATAATTTTTTGAATTTGGCTCAGATGGGTTTCTATAATGAGACATCTTTCCATCGGGTGATTAAAGACTTTATGATTCAGGGCGGTGATCCGAACTCAAAAGATGATGACTGGTCAAATGACGGTATGGGTGGTCCCGGCTATCGCTTTCGCGATGAGTTTAACAGCCATCTTTTAATTAAAGGCTCTTTGGCAATGGCCAATTCCGGTCCTAATACTAATGGCTCGCAATTTTTTATCGTTACCGCCGAAGCTACTTCTTGGTTGGATGGCAAACATACGAATTTCGGCCAAGTTATTGGTGGCATGGATATAGTTGATAGAATTGAAAATTTGCCGGTGAACGAAAATGATCATCCGACAAATGACGTCAAAATAAGCAGTGTAGAGTTGGTAAAAAAATAAAATATGGATATTAAGAAAATTCAAGAAATATTGAAAGATGAGCCGAAATTTAGAATAAAACAGGTTTATGAGGCGATTTTTCAGAAATTCGTAGAAAATTGGGACGAGGTGACTGTTCTGCCTTTGGCGTTGCGAGAAAAATTAAAAACTGAAGCGCCGTTAGATATAGAGGCGGAGATTTTTGAATCAACTGATAAAAAAACCGTTAAGGCTGTAATATCTTTAAATAGAGGAGTGATAGAAAGCGTTTTAATGCGTCACGAAGATCGGAATACGGTTTGTATATCTTCGCAGATGGGTTGCAAAATGGCCTGTTTATTTTGCTTAACCGGTCAAGGCGGTTTTACCCGCAATCTTGATTATTATGAAATTGTGGAACAGGTTTTATTTTTTGAAAGATATTTGCGTCAAAATCCATTAGAGGAGGTTGACGGTTTGGTGAGCGGACGCGTGAGTAACGTTGTCTTTATGGGTATGGGCGAGCCGTTCGCTAATTATGACGAGGTGATGAAGGCAATTAGATTTCTAAATGATAAAGAAACTTTTAATATTGGTGCTAGAAAAATTTCTGTTTCCACTGTCGGCCTAATAGATGGAATTAAGAAATTCGCTAATGAACCCTTGCAAATTAATTTAGCCTTATCTCTGCACGCCCCCAACGATGATATTCGCCACTTGATAATGCCAATCAGCCGCAACCATCCACTGCCCAATTTGTTGCGCGTTGTTTCCGATTATATTAAAAAAACAAATCGTAAGGCGATGATTGAATATCTTTTATTAAAAGATATTAATGACGATGAAAACAGCGCTCATGAACTAGCTTTTGTTTTAAAAAAATATCTTGGTCGCCTTTTTGTTGTTAATTTGATTGCCTATAATCAAACAGAAACTTACAAGCCATCTAGTCAGGAGACAGCCGAAGCGTTTAAAAAAGTTTTAGTGGAAGAAGGCTTGGAAGTCGTGGAGCGTTTTCGTTTTGGCCGCGACATAAAAGGTGCCTGCGGACAGTTAAGGAAGGGAAAATAATCAATAATAAATATCTAGTATTTAAAACAATAATTTAATATTTTAAATATTAAATTATTGAAATATTGTTTTATTATTTTTTTATTGGATATTTAATGATTGAGTTGAATAAAAAAATAAAAGAATATATCAGGGTGAAAGTTATTCCCAATTCCGCCAAAACCGAAATCAAGGGTGAAATGGCCGACGGGACTTTGAAGATTGCCGTGGCCGCACCACCGGAAAAAGGCAAAGCCAACGCCACGCTCTTAGGGTTTTTAGCTAAAGAATTAAGTGTTAGCAAAAACAATATAATCTTAATCAGTGGCGCCTCTTCGCGCATTAAGCTGATAAAAATAAAGTATGCCAAAAATTGAACAAGGATCTGAGAAAAGTTTTGTGTTTATGAGAAAAATAAATCCGGTGGTTAAATTTTTGACTATTTCTGACATTATGGTAATGGGCGGTTTCGGTTTTATTCTTCCGATTTTTGCTGTTTTTATTGTTGGGCGAATTGATGGTGGAACAGTAGAGGTGGTTGGCATAGCCGAAGGCATTTATTTGTTTACCAGAAGTATCATGCAAATTCCTTTTGGCTACTTAATTGATAAAATAAAGGGGGAGAAAGATGATTTTTGGGTGATGTTTATTGGTACATTATTGCTTTCGCTGGTTCCGATTCTTTATATTTTTTGCGATACGCCGATAAAATTGTATGTGGTTCAATTTTTGTACGGCTTGGTCGGCGCGGCCACTTTCCCGACTTGGTTGGCGATTTTTACTCGCCATATAGATAAGAATCGCGAAGGCTTAGAATGGGGAGTTTATCAGACTTTTTCTGGGATTTCGGCGGCGGTCTTTTCCGCACTAGGCGGTTTTGTCGCTTTTAAATATGGCTTTAATGTTTTATTTATAATAGTAAGTATTTTTTGTTTGATTGGCGGTTTTTTCCTTCTTGGGCTTTATCAACACATGGTGCAAGGAAAAGTGCTTAGGCGAAAATAAATATGGACTTATCAATCATCATAGTTTCTTGGAATGTCCGCGAGTGCTTGAAAGATTGTTTGTCGCGGATTTTTCTTTCTCAAACCGATTTTTTTTTGGAGGTTTTTGTGGTTGATAATAATTCAGCCGATGAAACGGCGGCAATGGTGCGCGCTGATTTTCCGCAAGTAAAGTTAATTGCTAATTCTGAAAATCGGGGATTTGCTAAAGCCAATAATCAAGCCTTCCGTGAATCTATCGGTCGTTATGCTTTATTATTAAATCCTGACACTTTGTCTAATGAGAAAACTTTTAATAATTTAATTAACTGGTTAGATGATAATCAGCAAGCATCAATTTCTGGTTGTCTATTATTGGATGAGGATAATAAAATTTTAAAGCATGTTAGAAAATTTCCTACGCTCTTTGATCAATTGGTAATAATTTTAAAAGCGCCACATATTTTTCCGGCAGTATTGAATAATTATTTAAGAAAAGATTTTAATTATTCAGTAGCGCAAAAAGTTGATTCTGTCCGTGGTGGCTTTATGGCTATTCGGCGAGAAACTTTGTCAAAAATAATTGGCGAAGAAAGATTAAAAAAGGGTGAACTTTTGGATGAGCGGTATTTTTTGTGGTTTGAAGAAGTCGACCTTTGTAGGTCGGCGCACGCTGTCGGCTTAGAAGTTTGGTACACACCAGACACGTCCTGTGTTGATTTGGTTGGAGCCAGTTTCTCCCAGTTACCTCGTTTAAATACCCAGAAATATTTTCGTGCTTCAATGTTGAAATATTTTAAAAAATGGCATCCGGCTTGGCAGGTTTTTATTTTGCGCTTAGCCTGGCCGATGGGGTTTTTTTTGGCATGGTTTTTGGATAAATTAGGAATGAAGAGTAAAAAAAATACTTAAAATTGGTATGTTAAAAAAAGTGGCCGTAATCATAAGTCCCAACTGGCATGATTATGCGGAAAAATATATTGACGATTGTCTAGCTGGAATTCGCACTCAGGATTATTCTGGAGAGATAAAAATTTTTATTACTGACAACGAAACCAGTGGTAAAAGCTATGAATTTTTGCATTCTAAATTATCAGGACTAATTCCGGCAGTAGAAATTTCTAGAAATAAAACAAATGATGGTTTTGCCAAGGGCTGTAATGATTCAATGAAAAAAGCTTTAGCCGAAGGTTCTGATTATATTTTTAATTTAAGCATTCATTCAGTAATGGAGCCAGATTGTATCTCTCGTTTAGTGGAAGTGGCCGAGAGTGATGAAAAAATCGGTGCGGTTCAAGCACTTTGTTTACTTTGTCCGGAAAAAAATAAAATTCTAAGCCGTGGAAACGCCACCCATTTTTTAGGCTTTGGTTATTGTTTGGGATACAAGGAAGAATTGGAAGGTAGACCCGCAAAATTTTGCGGGCCTACGGAAAATGATATTTTTTATCCTTCAGGCGGTTCATTTTTTTTAAAAAAAGAAATTTTGGAAAAAGTTGGAATGTTTGACGAAAAGTATTGGATGTATAACGAAGACCAAGAATTAGGCTGGCGAATTTGGTTGGCTGGTTACCGCTGTGTTCTCGCGCCAAAAGCCGTGATGTGTAGCAAGTATAATTTTTTACGTTCCATTTCAAAATATTACTGGATGGATCGCAATCGCATCTTGGCAATTTTAGAATGCTATCAACTTTCAACTCTGATTTTAATCTTTCCCGCTTTTATTCTTATGGAGTTCGGGCTATTATTATTTTCTTTAAAAAATGGTTCGTTAAAAGAAAAAATAAAAGTCTGGAAATATTTCCTATCTTTAAAAAATTGGCGTTATATAATAAAAGCCCGCGCTCGTAATCAAGGCTTGCGCCAAGTCCGTGACCGCGAAATAGCCAAATTAGTCACTGGCAAAATCTGGTATCAAGAAGTTGGGGATTGGAAATTGAGATTAATTAATCCTGTATTTAACGCTTACTGGTTGTTTGTTCGCGTGCTATTAATTTTTTTATGAATTTATCGGTAGTAATTGTAAATTATAAAAGTAAAGATAAAACTGCTAAATGTTTGGAATCATTAAATAGGGCGGAGTGGGGTGATTTATCTTTTGAGATAATTGTCGTGGATAATAATTCTGGCGATGATTTGTCATCTTTTAAAAATGTTTACCCAGAAATAAAAATAATTAAAAGTGAGAAAAATCTTGGTATGGGTGGTGGGAATAATTTAGGAGTAAAAAATTCTTTGGGTGAATTTATCTTAATTTTAAATCCTGATACGATTGTTCAGCCTGATGCGATTTTAAAATTATTTAATTATATAAAAAACAATCAAGATATTGGCATCATTGGTCCAAAGCTTTTAAATACTGATGGCAGTTTGCAATATTCTTGTTTGCGTTTTCCAAAAATATATACACCTATATTGCGTCGGACTTTTTTTGGTTCTTTAGCACCAAAAAGTGTGGATAATTTTTTAATGAAAGAATATAATCACGAGGTTATGCGTGAAGTTGATTGGTTGATGGGGTCTTGTTTGTTGGTTCGTCGAGAAATTTTTGTTAAAGATGGGTTTTTATTTAACGAGAAGTTTTTTATGTATTTTGAAGATATTGATTTGTGTCGTCGTGTTTGGAAAAAACATAAATTAAAAGTTGTTTATTTACCAGAGGCTGTGGTGGTCCATGATCACGCTCGCCAAAGTGCTAATAGGCCATGGTATGTTGCACCGTTTACTGATCGTTTGGCGCGTGAGCATATAAAATCTTGGTTAAAATATTTCTTTAGTAAAAAATAAATCCGACTTAATTAAGTCGGATTTATTTTTGAAAAGTTTTTTTATCGCGTCGTTGTTTGTGAAAGGTTATGGCAAAACGATGCGCCTCGTCTCGAACACGCTTAATAATATGTAGAGCAGGGGAGGCCAGAGGGAGAACAAGAGGTTTTTTTATTTTTGGAAAGAAAATTCTGTCTGGCGCTTTAGCTGAGCGCAAGCCGTCACCCTTAGAAACCCCAAGTATTGGAATATCAAGCTTGAATTTCTTTAAAATAGCCAGTCCGGCATTAAGCTGCCCTTTTCCGCCGTCAATAATTATTAAGTCAGGCAATGGCCAATTATTATTAAATCTTCTCTCTAAAATTTCTTTTAACATTCCCGTGTCATCACCTTTAGAAATTGATAATTGATCATTGATAATTGAAGATTTAATCTTGAATTTCCGATATTGGCTTTTATCCGGTTCGCCGTTTTTAAAAACTACCATTGATCCAACAGCTTCTTGGCCAAATAAATTAGAAATATCATAGCCTTCTATTCTTTGTGGAATTTTTGGTAGAGCAAGAATTTTTGCTAATTCCACCACGTCGGCGGCGTATTTTTCATGAACACTTAAAACGTTAGAATGCGCTAAAACATTCCGCATCTGCAAAAGACGATATTTCAATTGCCGAATTTTTTCAGATATTAATTCCCCTCTTGAGAGGGGTGGCCCGTACTCGGGACGGGGTGTGTGAGGCTTGGTATCGGTTAAAAGTTTTTTTTGAAGATTGATAATTGAAGATTGAAAATTTTTCTCTATATCTTTCCGTCGTCCTTCCAAGAAGGCAATAATTTCTTTAATAATTTTTTTGTATTCAATAATGTCTGTTGGTGCGCCGTAGATTTCTGGATAACGGCGATTTTTTATTTGGCTATTTTTATTATCAGGCATTGTAGCAAATCTTCCGTAAGGAAAAATCTTGGCAATTGCTTTAATTGTTTCTCTGACTGCTCCACCAGAAGTAAACGGCCCGAAGTATCTTCCTGAGGAAATATTCCCCTCTTGAGAGGGGTGGCCCGTACTCGGGACGGGGTGTGTAAGGCCGTTAGGGGGAATTGTTTTTTTAAGATTAACCCCAATTGTTCTAGTAGTTAAAATTTTTGGCCATTCGTCATTAGTAATTTTTATATAAAGATGTCGCTTGTCGTCGCGCATTATTATATTGTAATCTGGTTGATATTTTTTTATTAAATTTGCTTCCAATAAAAGCGCTTCAATTTCCGAACCAACTTCTATCCATTTTATTTTAGCGATTTTTGTAAGCATGGATTGCTTGGCTCCGCTTAATTCTGCGCTTTTACTCCAATACGAAAGCACCCGCGATTTAAGATTCGCGGCTTTGCCGACATAAATAATTTTGCCAGC
This sequence comes from Patescibacteria group bacterium, assembly GCA_041652555.1. Taxonomy (GTDB): domain Bacteria; phylum Patescibacteriota; class Patescibacteriia; order Patescibacteriales; family WJLG01; genus JBAZHE01. Next base: position 59,444 of record JBAZHE010000001.1, read on the forward strand.
TTTATCATAATACTGATAAGACCCTGGCGTTGTCGGAAGATTAAGTTTCTTGACTTGTTCTAAATTCATATTATTCCCCCTTCTTTGCAAGAAAAAATTAGTAGTGGTTAGATATTTAAAGTTTAGGCGTTATTATCTAAAAAATCAATAAAAATAAAAAGACTCTTGGAACGATTTCCAGGAGTCTTGAAATACTTTTACTTTTTGGCCTTTATTTGGCAACCCCGATTTTTAGATACCGAGCGACAAGAAATATTACCGCTTCCAACCCGAGAAGGCCAAGGGCGAGCCAAGAACTCGTTATCAAGGCACCGGCTATAGCAGAAGAAGCAACGGAGATTAGCGAAGATATTATAGATTTTTTTATATCTTTATCCGCCGCCGCCGCCACCGCCGCCGCCGCCATCGCCACCGCCGCCGCCGCCATCGCCACCGCCGCCGCCGCCATCGCCACCGCCGCCGCCGCCACCGCCGCCGCCGCCACCGCCGCCACCGCCGCCGCCACCGCCGCCGCCACCGCATTATCATCATTTTTAACGCGGAGAGATAGTCCGGAAAGCAGGGAGGCGAAAAACAGCAGAGAAAAGGAAACGATCAACCAGATGGAAGTTTTTTCTTGGTCGGATTTTTCCTGCCATTTGAATTCTTGGCAGGAAGAGTCGGCGCTGGAATATTTTCCGACCAGGAATTTTTTGTTATCCTGATACTTTGGAATTAATCCTTGCCAGAAAAATTTTGTCGGCAGAGTTTTTTCCGTTACGAAAATTACCGAATCAGGATGCTGATAAAGGTTTATCAGCCATTTGTTTCCCAGATTAACCCCAGACGGTACTCGTGGTTTGTTTTTGAAAAACGCCACTGGTTTTAAAATCATTCTCCCTTCACAATCCTGTAAATATTCAAGATTGTCTTGAAAAATGTAATAAGGACTGCTCATTCCGTAACGCGCCGGACCAGAAATTGCAACTAATGAGAGATACTCTTCCGCTAGGGTTGGAAAAGAGAAAACGAGGACTACAAAAATCAACCTATTCATCAGAAACCTCCTATGTTTTATGGGTTATTTTTAGTTTTCTAATATTTAAAGTACATCATAAAATGATAGCATATCTGCTATTTTTTGTCAATAGTGCCAAGAAGAGATTTTTCCTATAATATTAAAAGAGTAATTGTCATTTCGAACGTAGCGTAGCGTAGGGAGAAATCTCTTGAAGTCTGTTGCTCACTTAAAGTTTAAGCGATTTCTCGCTTCGCTCGAAATGACGAGAAAATATGGAAAATAAAAAAACTCAATTAAATAAAGAACAAGAAGCGGCTGTTTTACATGGTCAGGGGCCACTTTTGATTGTGGCTGGGGCTGGAACCGGTAAAACTTGCGTTATTACTGAGCGCATTGTTAATTTGATTAATTCGGGGCTGGCGCAGTCTAGTGAAATATTGGCTTTAACTTTTACAGAAAAAGCTGCTGGGGAGATGGTGGAGCGCGTGGATAGACTTTTGCCTTTGGGTTATTATGATTTGAATATTTCCACTTTTCATTCTTTTTGTCAGGAAGTTTTGAATGATTCAGGTCTAGATATTGGTTTGCCGACAAATTTTAAATTGTTAAATGAATTTGAACAGTATAGTTTATTTAAAAAACATTTAGACAGGTTTGGTTTGATTTACTATCAGCCAATGGGCAATCCGACCAAGTTTATCAGAGAAATTTTGAAGCATATTTCGCGTTGTAAAGATGAGGATATTACCCCTTTAGAATATTTGTGTTATGCCGAAGAATTACGACAGGACTTAGACGGAATGTTGGGTGCGGTGAAAGGTTCCAAGAAGGGGAAGAGTAATAATGTTTTTCTGAATTCCAAGGGAGAGTTTGATAGAGAGGTTGCTGAGCAAGAAGTTAAAAAAATTGAAGAGGTTGCAAACGCCTATCATATTTATCAGAATTTGCTCCTGGAAAATAATGCTTTGGATTTTGGTGATTTGATAAATTATTGTTTAAAACTTTTTCGTGAACGGCCAAATGTTTTGGAAAAATATCGCGCTCGTTTTAAATATATTCTTGTTGATGAATTTCAAGATACTAATTGGGCGCAATATGAATTAGTAAAAATGTTAGCCGCACCACAAAATAATATCACCGTCGTAGGAGACGACGACCAGAGTGTTTACAGATTTAGAGGAGCGGCGATGGCTAATATTTTAGAATTTAAAAAAGATTATCCTGATTGTCAGCAAGTTTTTTTGCGAGAAAATTATCGCAGTGCACAAGAAATTCTTAATTCTTCTTATGAATTTATTAAATTAAATAATCCTAATCGTTTAGAAGCGCAATTAGCCTCTGACGGCTCCGGGCTTTCAAAGAAATTAAAATCAAATATTTCCGATAAAGGCTTAATAGAAGTAATTCGCGGAGCTGATATTGTTGATGAATTAGCGCGTGTAGTAAAAAAGATTGCTGATATCAAGACCGAAGACAAAGAAGCTAAATGGAGCGACTTTGCAATCTTGGCTCGCGCCAATGACCCGGCTAAAGAAATTTGTTCTTATTTGGATGAAGCTGGTTTCCCTTATAAATTAAATTCTTCCCGCGGACTTTATGCTAAGGAGGAGATTTTAAATTCTATTGCCTACTTAACTGCTCTGTCTGATTATTACGATGGCGTGGCGCTTTACAAGAGTTTATCTTTGCCGGTTTTTGGTTTGACAGTTGAGAATTTAACTACGCTTAATTATTTAGTTTACAAAAAAGGTTCCTCTCTTTATAAAATATTAAACGAAGCGGCGGCGATGGGGGTTGGCAGTGTTTGCTTGACTAAGGTTAATAAATTTTTAGCAGTTTTTAAAAAGCATTTGACTGAATTGCGTGAAAAAAGTGCAGGAGAAATGTTTTTGTCTTTTTTAAATGATTCTGGTTATTTGAAATATCTTACTTCTTTGGGTGGCAGAAGAGAAGTAGAGGCGTCTAATCTTTTGAATCAGTTTATGCGCCGGATAAAAAGCTTTGAAGCTAATTCTGGCGACAAAAGTGTCCGGGCTTTTTTGAATGAGCTTTTAGTGGAGATTGAAGCTGGCGAACAAGGAACACTGCCTTTTGACGAGGGCGATAGTCCTGATACCATAAAAATAATGACAGTTCATGCTTCTAAGGGTTTGGAATTTAAATATGTTTTTATTATAAATTTAATAGACAAGCGTTTTCCGTCTATTGAACGTAGTGAGTCAATAAAAATACCAGATGCGCTTTTGGATGAAAAATTACCAGAAGGGGATCATCATTTAGAAGAAGAACGCCGGCTTTTTTATGTAGCAATGACCCGCGCAAAAAAAGGCTTGTATCTCTCTTGGTCATCGGATGCTGGCGGTAAACGTGAACGCCGAGCTTCTAGGTTTTTAGTAGAAACAGGATTAGTAGAAGATTTAACTTTAGAAAATTCTGAAGATGATAAAATAACTCCCCTCTTGGGAGGGGTGCCCGAAGGGCGGGGAGGGTTGCTCGAAGTGAAGCCTGTTGTTGAAGAAAAAAATAAAGAAGAAAAATTTATTCCAAAAGCTCCAGAAAGATTTTCTTATTCTCAATTTGCTGCTTACGAAAAATGTCCTTATCAATATCGTTTTGCCAATGTTTTAAAAATTCCTGTCCACGGCAAACCATCTTTTTCTTTTGGAAAAACCATGCACGCTACTTTTCAAAAGATTCTTCAAATAGTCCAACAAGCCGGAGAAAAAACCCAAGATAGCTTATTTAATGACCCTGCCGTAGGAACAGGGCACTGCCCTGTTCTGTCTTTAGAAGAGTGCTACAAAGTCTATGCCGAATCTTGGGAGGACGATTGGTATCCGTCAGAAAAATTAAAAGAAGAATATCGCGCCAACGGCAAAAGAATCGTCAAAGAATTTTACGAAGAACACAAAGACAACTGGCCAAAAGTTTTATTTTTGGAAAAAGGTTTTTCTCTACGAATGAAAGTTGATGGCGAAGGAATAACAATCGCCGGAAAAATTGACCGTATTGACGAAACACCAGACGGAAAATTAAGAATTATTGATTACAAAACCGGCAGTCCAAAAGAAAAATTAACCTTTGAAGACAAAGCTCAGTTATTAATTTATCAAACAGCAGCTAAGCAATTTTTTCACCAAGAAGTTGGCGCCTTAGTTTTTCGCTACCTAGAAGACGGAAGCGAAATAGAATTCCTTGGCAAAGATAAAGACTTTGAAAAATTAGACGAAAAAATCTGCGAAGCAGTCCGTGCTATCCGCTCGGGTGAATTCCCACCCAAGCCGGTTATGTGCAAGTATTGCGACTTTAACGGAATTTGTGAATACCGAAAACTTTAAAAGCTTGAAAAATGAGTAAAATCAGAGTATTATTAATATAATAATTATGGAAGAAGATATTAATCGAATAATTAGCCCGAAAGAAGAAAACGATGATGGGTCGTTGGATTTGACTTTGCGACCGCAGAAATTTGCTGATTATATTGGGCAGAATAAGGTTAAGGATAGCCTGGAGATAACTATTCAGGCAGCTAAAGGGCGCAATGAATCAATTGAGCATGTTTTGTTGTATGGTGCGCCTGGCTTGGGTAAGACTACTTTGGCACATTTGATTGCGCGTGAGATGGGTGCCAATATTCGTATCACTACTGGTCCGGCGATTGAAAAATCCGGCGACTTAGCGGCGATTCTTTCTAATTTGGAAGAAGGCGATGTTTTGTTTATTGATGAAATTCATCGTATTAATAAAACTGTGGAAGAAATTTTGTATCCGGCGATGGAGGATTATGCTTTGGATATTATTTTGGGCAAAGGCCCGGCGGCGCGTACGGTGCGAATTGATTTGCCACGTTTTACTTTGATTGGTGCCACCACAAAAGTTAGTATGCTCTCCGCGCCTTTGCGTGATCGTTTTGGACATCATCATCATTTAGATTTTTACGAAGATAAAGATATTGAAAAAATTGTAGAGAGAAGCGCCAAAATTCTTGGTGTAGAAGCCGACCCGATTGCGCTTTCATCTATTGCAACTCGCGCCCGGCGCACACCACGTATCGCCAATAGACTTTTGAAAAGATTGCGTGATTATTCCGCAGTCAAAAGTGACGGCTGTCTTTCTAGTGGCGTTTGCCAAGACGCTTTTGCCATGTTAGAAATAGACGAACTCGGATTAGATTGGGTTGATAGAAAAATTCTAGAAACAATTATTGATAAATTCAAAGGCGGTCCAGTAGGCTTAAATACTATCGCCGCTGCCACTGGTGAAGAAATGGAAACAATAGAAGACGTCTATGAACCATATCTCCTTCGCCTTGGCTTCATCGATCGTTCACCCCGAGGACGCATTGTTACGCAAAATGCTTACGAGCATTTAAAAAAGGAGAATCCTTCGGCAAGCTCAGGACAGGGAAATAAAAAATTATTTTAGGATTAAAATGAATCAAGACAAACTTTCTGATTACGATTTTGATTTGCCGGAGGATTTGATTGCTACGCATCCGGCGGAGCCGCGAGACCATTCGCGGCTTTTAGTGTTGAACAAGATTACTGGGGAAATTGAGCATAAGCATTTTTATGATATTGTTGATTATTTAAGTTCTGGGGATATTTTAGTTTTAAATAATTCTAAAGTAATTCCGGCGAGATTGATGGCAGTAAAAGAGAGCACTGGCGGAAAGGTGGAGGTTTTGTTGCATAAAAAATTGGATGAAAATATTTGGCAATGTCTTTTGGGTGGGCGGGCTCAAGAATGTTTAGAATTAAAATTTACAGAGGAATTTAAGGCTAAAATTTTAAAAAATAATCACGATGGCACTTGGGATATACGATTTAATAAAAGTGGCGCGGATTTGATGAAAGCAGTTGAAGAATTTGGCGAGATGCCTTTGCCGCCCTACATTTTGCAACAATTAAAAATTAAAAATGAAAAATTAAAAAAAGAGGAAACGAAAAAATCGTACCAGACTGTTTACGCTGATTCGCAAAAATCTGGAAGTGTGGCCGCTCCAACGGCTGGATTACATTTTACGCCTGAGCTTTTGGAAAAAATAAAAAATAAAGGTGTGAAAATCTTGGAAATAACTCTATATGTCGGAATGGGAACTTTTGCTCCGGTTAAAACAGAAGATATTAGCAAGCATAAAATGCATGCGGAGTGGGTAGAAATTGATAATAAAACTATCAATTTAATAGCAAAACAAAAAGGAGGTAAAATAATTGCCGTGGGAACGACTAGCGTAAGAAGTTTAGAATCTTGCTGGAATAATTTGTCAGAGCTTAGTAATGATTTTAAATTTTGGGTGGATATTTTTATTACTCCGGGATATAAATTTAAGATTGTTGATGCGATGATCACTAATTTTCATCTACCAAAATCAACTCTTTTAATGCTTGTTTCTGCTTTGGTTGGCAAGGAAAAAATTGATAAAGCCTATAAAGAGGCAATTAAGAAAAAATATCGTTTTTACTCTTATGGCGATGCGATGCTTATAAAATAGGGTTTTGGCTTGACAAGCGCATGTTTCTCCTGTAATCTCTAGTTAGTTGTTTATAATTTTTTCGCCTTTAATAAAACCCTTGATTTAAGGCGGTCAAGGGGCTCTTTATTCTTTTTAAAAGAATAATAGGGTTAAGATGTTTTTTTATTATAAAAAACATTATATTAATATGAAAGAAGAAAAGAAAGTTCTCGCCCCCAAGAGCGATTTTGAAAAACTTTTAGACAAAAGTGAGCTAGGTATTCCTGCAACTAACGATACTGTTCACGGTGTGGTTTTAGCCGCTTCTAAGTCTGAAGTTCGCTTGGATTTGGGTGGTATTCGTACCGGTGTCGTTCGAGGTCCGGAGCTTTATTTGGAAGCTGATGAATATGGAAAATTAAAAGTTGGCGATAAAATTGATGCCATTGTTATTGAACAAGAAAACGAAAATGGCGACGTAGAATTGTCTTTCCGTTTGGCCGGACAAGAAAAGGCCTGGGATACTTTGCGTGAAGCTTATCATGACAAAAAAACCGTCAAGGTTCGCGTAGTGGACGGAAATAAGGGGGGTCTCTTGGTTCGTTTCCGCCAAATTTCTGGTTTCTTGCCGGTATCACAATTGGCGCCGGAAAATTATCCGCGCGTGGCTGGTGGCGATAAATCAAAGATTTTGGAAAAATTAAAATCTTTTGTCGGCCGTGACTTTGAAACTAAATTGATGACTTTGGATGAAAACGACAATAAAATTATTTTCTCTGAGAAAGAAGCTTGGAGCGAAACCCAGAAGGATGTTATTTCTCAATACCAGCCAGGTGCTATTATTGAAGGAACTGTTACTGCCGTCACTGACTTCGGCGTATTTGTTTCTTTCGGCGATGGCATGGAAGGCTTGATTCATATTTCTGAATTGGCCTGGAAAAGAATTGATAACCCGAGTGATTTGTATAAAGTCGGTGATGAAATGAAGGCTGAGATTATTAATATTAACGGCTCCAAGATTTTCCTTTCCGCCAAAAAATTACAAGAAGATCCTTGGGTGGAGGTGAGTAAGAAATATATTATCGGTCAGATTGTTAAAGGCAAGATTTTAAAAGTTAACCCGTTTGGTTTATTTGTGGAATTGGACGAATTAATTCATGGCTTAGCCCACATCTCTCAACTTAATTTAGCCACTGGCGTAAAAATTGAAGACCTTTATAAACCTAACACCGAAATGGATTTTGAAATTTCTTCCATTGAACCAAAAGAACATCGTCTTGGTTTAATCATCCCTGGTACTGGAAAAAATGAAGAATCCGCTGAAAAGAAAGAAGAAGTTGCTGAAAAGAAATCCTCCTACGCTAAAGCTACGGAGGACAAAGAGAAGAAAGCTAAAAAAGTTAAAGAGGAAAAATCCGCCGACACTGAAGTTGCAGAGGAAAAAGAAGCGGAAGTTAAAGAATAATACTTGTGATAATATAAAAAACAAGACCCGCTGTAAAGGCGGGTCTTGTTTTGACAAAACCCTATATTTTGTTATAGTATTAGCACATAACAATTAATCTATTTTATGAAAAATTTAATAAAGAATTTAGTGATTTTTTTGGCTATTTTTGTGGTTTTAACAGTAATTTTTGCCGCTTTCCAGTCTTTAGAAGGAAAAAACAAAGATAAGGGTATTGGTTTAGGCGATTTGGCTTGGCAAGTTAATAATAATAATACAGAATTAATTTCCGTTGAAGGTTCAAAAGTTACGGTAAAGTTAAAGGGTGGCGAGGAAAAAACCGTGCTTAAAGAAGACAGTGAATCTTTAACCGAGCTGTTAAAAAATCTCGGCGTGCCAGCGGAGAAAATTTCTGCGGCCAATATAAAAATTAAAGAACGTTCCGGCTCAGATTTTTTCTTAACGATAATTCTTCCAATTTTGTTGCCATTTGCACTAATTGCTCTTTTTATTTATTTTATGATGCGGTCGGTTTCCGGCGCCAACAACAAGGCGATGATGTTTGGGCAATCCGGCGCTAAGGAATTCCGCAAAGAAGGAAAAGTGAAAGTGACCTTTAATGATGTGGCCGGTTCAGAAGAGGCGAAAGAAGAATTAAAAGAGGTAGTTGATTTTTTGAAGTCTCCGAAAAAATATAGTGATATGGGGGCGCGCATTCCGCGCGGCTTCCTTTTGTTGGGTGCGCCAGGCACGGGTAAAACTTTAATGGCTAAGGCAGTGGCTGGTGAAGCTAATGTGCCGTTTTTTCATATTTCTGGTTCGGAGTTTGTGGAAATGTTTGTCGGCGTCGGTGCTTCCCGTGTTCGCGATTTATTTGCTCGTGCCAAGAAGAGCGCTCCTTGTATAATTTTTGTGGATGAAATTGACGCTGTCGGCCGCCGCCGCGGTGCCGGCTTGGGCGGTTCGCATGATGAGCGCGAACAGACGTTAAACCAAATTCTCGTAGAGATGGATGGCTTTGAAAGCGGTACGAATATTATTGTTATCGCCGCGACTAATCGTCCCGATGTTCTTGACCCAGCCTTGTTACGCCCTGGGCGTTTTGACCGTCAGGTGGTTTTGGAAGTGCCGGACTTGAAAGAGCGTGAAGCGATTTTAAAAGTTCATTGCGATAAAAAACCTTTGTCCGCCGAAGTTGATTTAAAAAGAGTTGCTGGGCGCACTTCCGGATTTTCCGGCGCGGAATTGTCTAATCTTCTGAACGAAGCAGCGATTGCTACAGCTAAGGCCGGTGAGAAGGAAATAAAAATACAGACGATTTTTGATTCTATTGAAAAAGTGATGATTGGGCCAGAAAGAAAAAGCCGTGTCGTTTCTGATAAGGAGAAAAAGATTACCGCCTATCATGAGGCCGGACATGCTGTGGTTGCGCATAATTTGAAGAATATTGATCCGGTGCAAAAAATTTCTATTATTTCTCGCGGTCGTGCCGCCGGCTATACTTTGAAAACCCCGCAAGAAGATAAGCGTCTTCATTCTAAATCTGAATTTACAGAAGAATTGGCCGTCTTAGTGGCTGGACGCTTAGCCGAGAAAATATTTTTTAACGAAATAACCACCGGCGCGTCTTCTGATTTGCGCCACGCCACAGACATTGCTCGCGCTTTAGTGACAGAATATGGAATGAGCGACAAATTACCTTTGCGTACTTATGGCAATTCTGATGAATTGGTTTTCTTGGGCCGTGAAATGCACGAGGGCCGCGATTATAGCGAACGCACCGCCGAAGCGATCGACGCCGAGGTCGGCACTTTGGTTAACGAGGCCGTAAAAATTGCCACCGAAATTATTACCACTAAAAAAGCTGACATGGAAAAAATTGTCGCCGCCTTAATGAAAAGAGAAACCATGGAAAAAGCAGAATTTGAAGAAATCCTTGGAAAGAAAGAATAAAATGAAATTTGATGTTATTACAATTTTTCCGGAGATTTTGGACTCTTATTTTAGTGAGGGGATAGTTGGGCGTGCTTTGAAGAACAAAAAAATTAAGATTAAGGTGCATAATTTGCGAGATTGGACTACTGACAATCACAAGACAGTTGATGATTCTCCTTATGGTGGCGGTGCGGGGATGGTTATGAAGGTTGAGCCTATTTATAAAGCTTTGAAACAGGTGGCAAAAAAGAAAAATAAAAAGCAAAAAGTTGTTTTGCTTTCCGCTAAAGGTAAGACTTGGAATCAGAAAAAGGCTAGAGAATATTCTAAATTAGATAGTATAATTTTTGTTTGCGGACGTTATGAAGGTGTTGATGAGAGAATTTTGAATTTTATTGACGAAGAGGTTTCCATTGGTGATTATGTTTTAACTGGCGGAGAATTGGGTGTAGCTGTGATGATTGATTCTATAACTCGTTTATTACCTGGAGTATTAGGAAACGAAGAAAGCGCTATAGCCGAATCGCATTCCGAAGAAGGAGTCTTGGAATATCCACAATATACGCGACCAGAAATTTTAAAAATTGGTGCAAAAAAATATAAAGTACCAGAAGTTCTTTTAAAAGGAAATCATAAAGAAATCAATAAATGGCGAGAAGAAAACAAGAAGAGTAGATAGAAAGGCGGTTGTAATGGAATTTAGATGTAGTTTAAAGGCTCTATTCAAAATGAGAAAGATTATGTCTCGGTTAACAGGGAAACCAGAAAATGAAATCAAATTTCAAGATAGTTTGCCGAGAGGGATGATATTTTTCGAAATAATGGGAGAGCTTGAAGAATGTTTTAGTTGGAGTTTTAAGTACTCAAAAATTCTCACAGAAAGGGTTATGACTGTTTCCAGCCTAATCCACTACTTAAATAGTGTCGGTTGCTCTTTTTGAGGTTGTTATTCTGGGGCTGTGATTTTATCCGGCCCTTTTTTTATTTTGTCAGGAAAAGTATTTTAAGTTAAAATTAAAAATAATGTAATTGCCTGCTGGATTGATGTTGCGAAAATATATTTTAACAGTAATAGATTCCTTGTTTCGCTGCGGGATGACAAATTAGATTATTTCCCAGCCGGTTTCTGTTTTAATAATACTTCCGTTTAATCGGAAGGCGGCGGCTTTTTTGTGGCCGCCGCCACCTAGTTTTTCGGCTAAGAGGGCGACGTTGATTTCGGGGAGTTTTGATCTTAAGCTTCCACGAACCACTCCTTTTTCTTCCTCTCTTAAAAATAAAGAGCCTTTTATTCCGTCTAAGTTGGTTATAATATCAGAGATAGCATCAAAGGCGCTATCTTCACCAAATTCTTTCTTTAGCTCAACAACTTCCTCGTAAGTGAAAACTGAGCAAACTAAGTCGTATTTTTCATTGATGTATAGTTTTTCTAAAGCACGACCGATTATTTTCATAGCAGCGACTGATTTGCCTTCGTTGTTGCGCTTAATAATTTTGGGCATAGCCGCGCCGCGTAATAAAAGAGCTGAGGAAATTTTTACAGTTTCTTCGTTGACTGAACTGAAAAGCAAATTGCCGGTGTCAGTCATTATTCCGGCCAAAAGGCAATTGGCAGCTTTTTGCCCGATTTGAATATTATTGACAGTGAAAAAAAGATAAATAATTTCTGCGGCCGAAGAATGTTGGGGCAGGCGGATTTCCAGGTCGGAATAATTATCGGTTGGCGGGTGATGGTCGAATTCTAAAATAGTCTGATTTGATTTTTTTTGGACGATTTCATCAGCCAAACCGGTGCGCGTCAGAGCGCTACAATCAACTATAATAATTAAGTCAAAAGAAAAAAAATTAAATTTTTTTTTAGAGGTTATTTTTTTAAAATTCGGCAGAAAAGAAAAATGTTCCGGTGCTTGGTCGGCACAGAAAAGGTGGTAATTTTTACCAAGCTTATCTAGTAAGAGTGACAGAGCGCACATTGAAGCTAGCCCGTCGCCGTCCGGCCGGATATGGGTGGCGACTAGGATGTTTTTCGCACTGCGAATTTTTTCTAGCGCTTGTTGAAATTTTTTAGTTAGGATTTCTTCGTTCATTTTTTGTGTCATGCTGGCGAAGGCTGGTATCCAGTTTTACATAAGGACTATGGATCCCGGCCTTCGCCAGGATGACACCGTAGTTATATATTAAATGAATTATAAAGCATTTTTGGAAATTTGAAACTATTGACAAAAGATAATTTAATATGTATTATAATTATGGTTGCCAAATGAGTGTTTGGTAATTTTTGTTCATTTAATCAACAAGGAGTGAGCACATGTCTTTTTCTGGAGCAACTATCTTAGAAGGATCAGCCAATCGTACTGTCAATTTTTTTTATGGGATTCGCGAAGTAAGCGAGGTTGGTAATGGTTTAACGATTAATCAATTCAAGGTATTAGCAAAAAAGGTATTGCTCAGTAATCATGCGGAAATCAACGTGTTGATTGCAAAAGCTGAAAGAATATTTCCCAAAGAAATGGCTGGTTTCGATAATCTTTTATATATTCTTCATTCAGTGAAACGCAATTCGGTTGGTCTGTCCGGTAGCGATTATGAAAGACTTTTAAATAGGTCTTTCCGAAGGGCTGGTGCCAAACCGCACTTACCATTTTACAATTAATTCTGTCTTATAGAGGTCGTCTCTCGTGCGGCGACCTTTTTTCATGTCAAAAAATCACCTTTTTAAAAAAGGTGATTTTATTTGTATTCTACTTCTTCCAGTTTGTCTATTTCTTCATCTAGCATGGTTTCTATTTTTTTCATTTCTTCAAAGGCCTTATTCATAACGTTCACCTTTTTTTCTGTAGAGTCAAAATTCCATAGGAGCTTTGGTACTTTGCGAAAACGCATACGGTTTTTTAGTAACTTGGCGATATCAATAGAAGAAGTGCGCAGTTTTTCTAAAGCCGAACCAACGATATTGTCTGGTAAAACAGAGATATAAATTTTGGCTGTGGAAAAATTTGGATCACAGTTTACACTGGAAACAGTAATTAAACCGTCATAAAAATCAACCACTTCTTCTATGGCCAGGGCGATTTCTTTTCGTAGAGTTTCATTTAGGCGATCGATGTTCGGCATTATAGTTTTGTAGTAATTTCTTTTTCTTCGTAAAACTGAACGATATCACCGACTTCAATTATCGGCTTGCCTTCGTATTGAATACCACACTCCTGGTCTTGTTCAACTGTCGGCACATCCATTTTTCCGGCTTGCACTTTAGTGACACGGCCGATAGCGACAAGATCTTTGTTGCGTAAAACTTCTACTGGACAGTCATTTTTTATTTGTCCGTCCAGAACTTTGCCACCGACCACTTGGCTTTTATTCTCCGTGCGAAAAATCGCCAAAACTTTCAAGCGTCCGAGGTTGATACGCTCCTTGTTTTGGGGCATTATTTTTTGCATTTCGTCCTTGACGTATTTGATGAGATCGTAAATAATGGTAAAAGTTTTTGCTTCAACTTTTCTTTCGCGTAACAATGTTTCTATTTGCGGTGAAAGCCTGATATTGAAGCCAATTAGTTTAGCATCCGACCCTTCGGCGCGAGTAATGTCGCCCTCGGTGATATTTCCTAAGCCCTTGCTAACAATTTTAACCATCACTTCCTCGGTATTTAGTTTCATCAGCGATTCTTCAATGGCTTCAGCCGAACCTAAAACATCACTTTTGATTATCAAATTTAATTTTTTGGCATTGTCGTTTTCAGCCTCTTCGCGGGCGGCCGAAGCAAGGATTGGGCGGGCGGCTAATTTTTCTAAACCGCCTTTTACTCTTTCGCCTTCGCCGACTTCCACGACATCGCCAACGGCTGGTGCTATTTTGATGCCTAAAATTCTCACCGGAGTAGAGGGAGTAGCTTCTTTTATTTCTTCACCTTTATAATTTTTTAGCGAACGGGCTTTGCCGATTATTTTTCCTTGCAAAATTATTTGGTCGCCGACACGTAAGGTGCCGTTTTGTACTAAGAGAGTAGAAATCGGTCCGGAATTTTTATCAACGCGTGACTCAATGATTGTGCCGATGGCATCAGAGTTGGGGTTGGCTTTCATGTTTTTTGCTTCAGCATCAGCGGTTAAGAGGATTAAATCTAAAAGTTCGTCAATACCAGTTCCGTTTAAGGCGGAGATTGGTGCACAAACAGCTTTTCCGCCCCAGTCTTCGGGGAGGATATTTAATTTGTTTACCAAATCTTGTTTGGCTTTATTTAAGTCGGCAGTGGGGCGGTCAACTTTATTGATGGCGACGATAAATGGTAGTCCGGCGGCTTGGATTATTTTGTAGGCCTCAATTGTTTGTGGTTGGACGCCGTCATCGGCGGCTACAACCAAAATTGCCACATCGGCGATTTTGGCGCCGCGTGAGCGCATAGCAGTAAAGGCTTCGTGTCCGGGGGTGTCAACAAAAGTTATCGGGCGGTTTTTGCGTACGACCTGATAGGCGCCGATATGTTGGGTGATGCCACCGGCTTCTCCAGCCACAACATCGGTTTTGCGGATAGCATCCAAGAGTTTGGTTTTGCCATGATCTACGTGGCCCATAACGACAATTACCGGAGGACGGATGGATAAATTGCCTTCATTCTCTTGGTTTAAATTTTCTTCAACCTTTTTGTCATTATGAGTTTCTTTTTCTTCGTCAAGATTTTGTTTTTCGTCTAGTTGGATGTCAAAATTTAAGCTGTCGCCGATAATGGCGGCGGTATCAAAATCAATCCTTTCATTGATAGAGGCAAAAACGCCATTTTTCATTAATTCGGCCAAAACTTTATTAATCGGCAAGTTGGCTAAAGTGGCAAAGTCGCGCACGGCTAAAAGAGAGGGGATTTTTATGATTTTTTTCTCTGGGACCGCATCTTCAATTGCAATAACTTTTTCTTTGTCTATATTTTGAAAATCAGCTTGTTGAAGTTTGCGCACCAAAAAAGGCCATTCGCGTAAAATTCTCTGTGCCATCACCAAATCAATTTTAATGGCTTTTTGCCCAATATCAAACCCCAGCTTCGGGAGTTTTTCCCGCAGGTCGTTTGGGGTGATTTTTAGAATTCTAGCGAGTTCAGTTACATTCATAGTTTTTGTATAAAATAAAAATCCCTTTTAAGAATTGTTTTAATCTTACCGCTTTTTTTTTATTAAGTCAAATAATGCTAAGGATTTCGTACACTTCTTTTTTATCCACAGTTGCGGGGAGCTTGAAAATTTATTATAATATAATTTTGAAAGTAATTTACTAATTTATAAGTTTGGAGGTAATTATAAATTTTTATTTTTTATTTTGCGGAAATAGTAAATCGTTATTTATTTTCAAACAGTAAACAATTTATGCATCAAAGGGGGAGAAAGTTAGTGCCTGGATTTTTATTTTTAGGCATTTTTTTGTTGACAAATTTATTTTACGGCGGTTTTGAAGTCAATGAGGCCAAGGCTGGTTTAGCTAATCATGTGGTTATAAACGAGGTTAGTATTGACGGCGTGATCGGAACGGGTGGATCAGAAGACGATTGGGTGGAGTTGTATAATCCGACCGACGAGTCGGTTGATCTTAGTGGTTGGTCAATACAAAAAACCGCCGGCAGTGGTTCCTCGGCTTCTAAAGTGGCTTTAAGCGGAGTTATTCCGGCCAATAATTATTTTTTGATTGTCCGTAATGGTGCCTCTACGGTAGCGTCTTTGCGTTCTATTGCCAATATTTTAGTAAGTAGCTCATTTTCTTTGTCAGCTGGAAATATTATTTATTTAGTGAATGATAATGAAAAAATTTCTAGCACCACCAATCCCTATCTTGATGAAAATATAGTGGATTTTGTCGGTTTCGGCGTAGCTTCTTTTTTTGAAGGAAATTTAGCCGCTCCGGCCATTCCTGAAGCTCAAAGTATAGCGAGAATTCCGGCCGGCGAGGATACGGATGAAAATTCCGTTGATTTTCAAATACAGAACATTCCTACGCCGACTAACTCTTCTTTAAGTAATGACAATAGTGATATCGGCGGCACAGTGCTTTTAACTGTTGCCTTAGAGTCTGACCCTGTGCGAAACATTAGTACTGCCGGTGCGGAAATATTTTTTCAAGTAAACTCTATTGGTAATGCTTTGGTTTATTATGGGCTGGATGAATCCTATGGGAATTCTACTGGCTTGGAATTGGTTTCTGCTAATACTGTTGAAACCATTGCTATAGATGGCTTGACTTGCGACACAAGCTATTTTTATGCGGTTCGCGCAGAAAATTTAGACAGCACTGAAAATGATCAAACTGAAAATTCTACTTTTACTACTTTGCCTTGCGGTATTGTTATTGATTCTTTAGTTATGACTAAAACTTCAGCCAAAGCAGATGACCAGTACGGTGACGGTTGGCAATGGGAATTTAATATAACTATTTGGGATATGCTAGAAACTTCTTTGAAGATGAAATTTGATCAATGGACCGGCGCTGGGAGTTTAGCCGCTGGAAATAATATGCAATATTCGGTTGATGAAGGGGAGAACTGGGTGAGTATAGAAGATGATGGAGTTTATCCGGAGGTCGGCGCTGATATAGAAAATATTGATATGAGCACTACTGACGGTCGGCAAGTGAAAATTTTGGTTAGAATGAAAGTTCCCTTTGGCACTTCAGCCGGATATTATGACTCTAGTTATGGGATATTAACAGAATAGTATGGCCAGATTTTTAATTATTTTATTTATAATATTTCTTTTTCCTGTGCAGATTCGGGCGTCAGAGATTACCGGAAGAATAAGCACAAATCCGAAAAAAAGTGATTTTGTCAGTTCCAATTTTAATAATGCTGGGAATGAGAGTGGTACAAAAGAAGTTAAGGGAATAAAAATAACAAACGAAGCAAAAAGGAATATTTGGCAAAATATTTATTCTCTCCTTGTAAGGTTTGTGAAGTTTATTATAGGTATTGTTGCTTTGCCTTGGCGGATTTGATAGAAAAGAGTTTAATAAAAAAAGAGAATGGTTTAATCCGTTCTCTTTTTGTAATTTAAAAATATTTTAGTAATATTGTTACTGGTTTAAAAGTCTTTCGGTGAATTTCGCAGGGGCCGAATTGTTTTAAGGCTTCCATGTGAAATTTTGTTCCATAGCCGGCGTGTTTAGCGAAACCGTATTGCGGATATTTTTTGTCGTATTCATCCATAAGGCGGTCGCGCGTTACCTTGGCAACAATAGAAGCGGCGGCAATAGAAAAAATCAGCGCGTCGCCATTAATGATCGCTTCTTGGCGTAAGCTTAAATTTGGTATAGGGAATTTTCCATCCACCAAAAGAATATCCGGTTTGGATTTTAAATTTCCCAAAGCCATTTTCATCGCCAAAAATGTCGCTTGTAAAATATTTATCCGATCAATGGTTTGATGATTAACAACGCCAACACCAATTTCAAAAAAATTTTCTTTAATAATATCAAAAAGTTCTTCGCGTTTTTTGGCGGATATTTTCTTGGAATCGTTAATACCTTTTAATTTTTCTAATTTGACAGAATCAAGAAGTATTTCCGGATTCAAAACTGCCACTGCCGCCACAACCGGCCCAGCCAAAGGTCCACGCCCAGCCTCATCTAGTCCAGCTACTAATTTAAAACCCTGCATAAAAAGTGAATTTTCTTTATTGATTTCTAGCATAAGCGAATTTTACAATAAGTCTTTAATTTTATCAAATTGCGTGACAGCGACTTTAGTATAAATTTGGGTTGTTTCCAGGCGTTCGTGTCCGAGTAAGGATTGGATATAGCGAATATCTAGACCACTTTCCAAGAGGTGAGTGGCGAAGCTATGTCGGAAAGAATGAGGGGAGACCGGTTTATTTAAGCCGGCTTTTTTTGTATTTTGACTGACAATCGCTTGGATTGTTCGTGTTGTTAGACTGCCTCCGCGCATTGATTCAAAAACATATTCCAGCGGTTTGAATTCAGCTAAATATTTTTCAATATTTCTTAAAACAACCTTAGAAATAATTGTAACTCTATCCTTGGCACCTTTTGCGCCCTTGAGGTGAATAATCTTGCGATTAAAATTGATGTCATTAATTTTCAAGGAAACAACTTCACTGACGCGCAGGCCAGAACAGTAGAGTATTTGAATGATTAGTTTGTGCTTAATATTGTTGCAGGCATTAATAATATATAAAATTTCTTTTTTAGAAAGCACGACTGGTAGTTTTTTGTCTTTTTTGGCACGTGGGAGGTTGAAGAAAAATTTACGATAAAGGATTTTTTCAAAATAAAATTTCAAAGCACTATAAGCGGTGTTTAAGGTGGAAGAAGAAAGTCCTTTGTCGCATAAAGATTCCAAATAATTTCGAATATGCCCATTTGTGATTTCTTTGGGGTTTTTACTTGCAAAATTCAATATTTCAGTGATATAATGCAGATAGGATTTGATAGTTTTTTGGCTAAATTTACGCAACTTCATTTCTTGTTTTAGCCCAAAAATCGGATCTTTGCTTAAATATTGATAGTTTTCTTGTAAAAAGTTTCCATTCATATCTTTATTATGATTAGAAAATTATATTAATATTTTAACTAATTTAAAATAAAGCGACAATCATTTTGTATCAAGATTTGTATGGTCTCTCCGTGTCTCTTGACAGTAGTATCGTGATACGATATTATAATTGTAGGTTATGATAAAAAGTTTTAAATCCAAAGAGGCGGAGAAGATTTTTAACCGAGGATATTCTTTAAAACTTCCGTCCGATATTCAAAGAACGGCCCTACGCAAATTATCAATGATTCAAGCGGCTATCGCTATTAATGATTTACGGATACCGCCAGCTAACCATTTAGAGCTATTAAAAGGCGATAAGTGTGGTCGGTACAGCATTAGAATTAATGATCAATGGAGAATTTGCTTTGTTTGGCAATCGGGGGATGCCTATGAAGTTGAAATAGAAGATTATCATTAAAAAATTACAACAATATGATAAAGAAAATACAGCCAATTCATCCAGGTGAAATTTTGCAAGAGGAGTTTTTACTACCTTTTAAGCTTAGCCAGTATCGCCTGGCTAAGGATATTGCCGTGGCTCCAATCAGAATTAGTGAAATAATCCGCGGTTCGCGTGCCATCAGTGCTGATACTGCGTTGCGTTTGGGAAAATACTTTAATGTTTCGCCGGAATTTTGGCTAAATTTGCAGTCGCACTATGAGCTAGCTGTGGAAAGTGAGGAGTTAAGTGGAGTTCTAAAAAATAAAGTTAAGGTTTTTGAATTCGCTGTTTAGTATTGATGGTTTATTGTAAAAAAATTTCCATTCATACTCCAGTATGATTAGAAGTTTGTATAATAATTTTAACTAATTTTAAAATAAATAACAACAACTTCGCATATACCTTGTTCTACGAAATAAATTTTTTATCTAGTCGGTAATTTTAAGCTTAGTGATTTGAATGGTGACAGAAATTTTAATTTTTTTTATTAATTCAATAGGGGAAATAAGGAGTTTTTTCTGCTCTCGGAAGTCGCAGAAAAAATAAGTTATCAAAATTATTTATGAATAAAACGTGGCATTTAAAAAATAAAATTCCAGCCAAAGCAACATTGGAGCAACGAATAGATTGGCACAAAAATCATCAAAAGTATTGTGCGTGCCGAGAGGTGCCGAAAAGTTTATTAAAATATTTTAAATAAATTAAACAACAATTTTATGATTAAAGATTATGACAATTTTTTCTTGCCCGTGAATAGTCTGGATGAGGCTAAACTGTTTTACGGCCAGACACTTGGTCTTTCTGTGAAATTTGATTTTTCTGATGCGGGGATGACTGCTTTTAAAGTCGGTGACCAAGAGCCGGCAATCATCGTAAAAGATATTAAAAAATTTCCCGACGCAAAAGTAACTACATGGTTTGTGGTGGATGATGTTCTGATTGAGTACAAAAATCTTAAAGAGAAAGGAGTTTCTTTTTTATCAGAACCATTTGAAATTTATACTGGTTTGGCTGCGGAATTTGAAGATCCATTTGGCAATAGATTGGGAATTACCGACTATTCAAAGAAAAAATAATAAGGAGTTTTGAAAAAATGGAATTCACCCCTAACCCCTCTTCCATTTTTTTAAAACAAAAAATTAAATTTTCTTAGATGCAGTCTCAAATTTAGTTTAACAAAAATCGAGATAAAAAATTTACATCGTAGAACAAGGAATATCTGGTTCAATAATTTTTCAATATAGATTACAATAAGGAATAAAAAATTATTTCACCCATATTTTTGCTCCGCTAACGCTGCGCAAAAACATCAGATATTCCTAATAGTTGTCTGAAATATTTTTTTGTCTTTAGCGGTAATTTAAAATTTTGGTGCATTGAACAAAGACGAAAATTTGATTTTTAATTTATTTAAAGAGGGGTAAAAAGGAATATGTTTCAATATATAGTTTTAATCGGAGCGGTCGTGCAGTTGGTTGGTGTATTTGTTTATATTCGAGCAACTGTTCGTGGCGAAACAAAACCGAATAGAGTCACTTGGTTAATGTGGTCTGTGGCGCCATTGATTGGATCTGTTGCAGCTTTTTCTGACGGCGTTCGTTGGGCGGTGCTTCCAGTTTTTATGTCTGGTTTTGCGCCACTGCTTGTTTTTATTGCTTCTTTTGTAAATCCCAAATCATATTGGAAGCTTGAAAAATTTGATTATGTTTGTGGAGCTTTTTCAATTTTGGCATTAGTACTTTGGGGGATTACAAAAGAACCATTGATTGCGATTATTTTTTCAATCGCCAGTGATGGATTTGCGGCAGTGCCAACTATTATTAAATCTTGGAAACATCCAGATTCTGAATCCGTCGAAGCTTACACTACTGGGTTGTTCAACTCATTAACAAGCTTTTTTGCACTGAGAACATTTGGTATTTCAGAATTGGCCTTTCCAATATATTTAGTTTTGGTAAATTCGTCATTGATTGCCGCTGTTTATAAAGGGCGATTGAAAAAAATAATCGCAAAATAAGGAGTTTTGAATTTTTGGCATTCACCCCTGACCCCTCTGCCAAAAATCCAAAACAAAAATCAAATTTTCTTTTAGAATAACCAAAGTTTGTGCCAATAAAATAGAAGACAAAAAAATACATCAGACAACACGGCACATGCGGTTCAGAAATTTTGCGCAATTATAATTCAAGGTATGCAAAATTTCTTCTCCCAAATTGCGCTGACGATATGGCAAATTTGGTGATATAATCAAGTAAAGCGATAATTAACAAGTTCAATCAATAATCCACGGCGCAACTTCGCATGTGCCGAAACGTTATACGCAATTCAAAAAATATTTTTCTGATAATAAGGAGTTTTGATAGGCAAAAAATAAGAATAAATTTGTTTTTTATTTAATTTAACAGGGGAACAAGGTGTTTTCTCCGCTCCGCCACAAAAACGATTTATTAATTTACATTTGAAATATGGCGTCAGAAAATTTTGAATTGAACCAAAAACCGGAAGTAAGCATTAATTTAATAGAGAGAATCGAAAAATTAGAAAAGATTAAAACTCCAGAAGAATTATTGTCGTTCATGAAAAAGAATATAAATTATGGTTTTATTGGTAAAGACGACGATAAAGTATATTCTCCTCGGCAAGAAGGCTGGGGTGTAGGAAAACAACCGGAAGCAAGATTACAAAGTCCTGAAGAACTTCTGAAAAGTGGTTATGGGGCTTGTTGGGAACAGACGGATTTTGAAAAACAATGGTTTGCGAAAAATAATTTTGAGTTTAAAACCCTCCTTTTGATGTTTGGAAAAGATATCAGTCAAAAAAATCCAGCCCATACGTTGTTAGCATATAAAAAAGACGATAAATGGCACTGGTTTGAAAACACACTCGATAAATATAGCGGAATTTATGAATTTGATGATTTAGAGGATTTAATTGAGTATGCCAAAACAGTACTTATAAATAATGCTTTTAATAATGGGGCTACAGAAAACGATATTAAAGAATATAAATTGTACGACTATGATATGCCAGCATATGGCTGTAGCACTGATGAATTCATTGGGAAAATAAAATTAAATTCTAGAAATCAGGAAAGAAAAGGAAAATAAAGGAGTTTTGGAAAAAAGGAATCCGTTATTGTATTTTTCGAAAGATCGAAATCATGATAAAATATAGATAAAGTCGAACTAATCTCAATATTCATGACAAAGAAACAAAAAATAAAAGTTGAAGGTATTGAAATAGTCACTTTTACCAAAGATAATAGCGATTATATTTCTTTAACCGATATTGCAAAACATAAAAATTCAGAGGCCGGCTTGGTTATTTCCCATTGGCTAAGCACTCGTTTTGCCATTGAATTCATGGGGATATGGGAAAAAATGAATAATCCCAATTTTAAAGTTACTGAATTCAGTAACTTTAAAAATCAAAGCGGCGCCAATGGTTTTGTATTGTCTGTCCAGCAATGGGTCAATAAAACTAGCGCTATTGGAATTTTTGCCACAAGAGGGCGCTATAATAGCGGTACTTTCGCTCACAAGGACATTGCCTTTGAATTTGCTTCTTGGATTTCAGCGGAATTTAAGTTTTATCTCATCAAAGAATTTCAGCGATTAAAGGAAGATGAAAATAACAGGCAAAAGTTAGAATGGAATCTCCAGCGAACACTGGCAAAAATCAACTACAAAATTCATACCGATGCCATAAAGGAGAAATTAATCCCCCTTGAATTAACCAAGGAACAGATTAATATGGAATATGCCAGTGAAGCGGATTTGCTCAATGTTGCATTATTCGGAATAACCGCAAAAACGTGGCGAGATCAAAATAAAGAATTAGATGGAAACATTCGAGATTATGCCTCAATTGAACAGTTAGTGGTTCTGTCTAATCTTGAAAGTATAAACGCATTGTTAATTCGCGAAGGATTTTCCACTGAAGATCGGATTCAAAAATTAAATAGCACCGCGATAATTCAGATGAAATCGCTTTTAATAAACACTGAAATAAAAAAATTGGAATCGCCAAAATAAAAACAATAAGGAGTTTTGAAAAAACGTAATTCACCCCTAACCCCTCTTCCGTTTTTTCAAAACAAAAAAATCAAATTTTCTTATACGTAAAGCAACGCCAGCTCAATAAAAACCAAGATAAAAAATTTACATCGTACAACAAGGAATATCTGGTTCAATAATTTTTCAATATTATTTATAATAAGGAACAAAAAATTATTTCACCCATATTTTTGCTCCGCTATCGCTGCGCAAAAACATCAGATATTCCTGACTGTTAGGCGTAATTTTCACTTTTAAGAAGTCGCCTTTAATAAATACATATGATTTACTTAAAACAATTAATCATCATTATTCCCGCCTTTGCTGTTCTATTGTATCTAACAACTGGATACAAGATACTTAGGCCATTTCGTAAAAACCAAATGAAAGAATTGGCGGAAAAGCTAAATCTTGAATTTGTTGGAAATGAAAAACGCAGTTGGAAAGAACGATTTTTTAGCTATTCTGTTAAAAAAAATATTATTCGTGGAGAATACAACAATAAAAAAATTGAAATTTTTGACTTTGATTCAATATTGAAAAATGCTGTAAATCCGATTACCAACGCTGTAATGACCTATTATTATGGGAAAAATCCAGTCCATATCACCTATATAAATGGGAAAATATATAAAGATAAATATTTACCATACCTTAACATTAATAAAATTGAAAAATTGATAAAAGATGAAATTTCGTTAACCGAATATGATAAAATATTTTTTAACAAAGGTGTATTTCTGCTGACTTTATTAACATCACTTTGTATAACTTCAGTAATTGGATATTATTTTTATGCGTTTTATTCGGTTAGTCTAACAAAAATTTTAATTTTTTTAGTGCCAATTAGCTTAATAGTTGCATATTTCTGCTACAGAATAGCTAAAAAATCTGGATACAAGGTTTTAATAAAAAATGATCCAAGAGAAGTGGCGACTTCTAAAAAGTGAAAACTTGCTCCGCTATCGCTCCGCACCCCGCCGCGCTCTCGTTCCGCTACGCTCCACTCGGGACGCCTAACACCGAATATGAGGTTCAAAAATTTGCCTTAACGAAATATAATAATGAACGCAAATTTTTTCATCCAAATCTAATTATGACGCAAAACAATGAGTTCATTCCATTCTGGAATATGCTGTCCGTGATGATTAAGGCATTAGATTGTTTAAAAACTAAGTTAAATATACAATTTTGACCAAATTCCTTAATATGGTATTATGTAAATAATTAACTAAACCATATTAAGCATTTTTATGACTTACTTATCATTAATTGTAAAAAATCGTTTGGAAGAAAAATTGTCTAAACTTAACAAACTTCGTCCATTACCGAAATCAGCAGTGCAAAAACTTCGGGAAAAATTTCAAATTGAGATGACCTACAATTCAAACGCCATTGAAGGAAACTCTTTAACCTTAAAAGAGACCTTTTTGGTTATAAATGAGGGTATAACAGTGAAAGGAAAACCTTTAAAAGACCACTTGGAAGCAAAAGATCACCATGCCGCACTAGAATATTTATATGATTTGATAGATAACGACAAGAAGCACACCGTTTCCGAAATGCTTATTAAAAACTTACACCAAATTATTTTGCAGGAAACAGACAAGGAGTGGGCCGGCCGATATAGAAACGCCAATGTAATTATTGGCGGCGCCGATCATACTCCACCGGATGCGTTACAGGTACCGAATAAAATGAGGGACTTAGTTGCTTGGCTAAATTCACAAAAAAGCAAGCTGAATATTGTTGAGCTTTCCGCCTTGTTGCATCATAAATTAGTTCACATTCATCCTTTTTTTGACGGCAATGGCAGAACAGCACGTTTGACAATGAATTTGTTTCTAATGCAAGCCGGATACCCGCTGGTGGTAATTATGAAAACCGATCGAAAAAAATATTATGATGTGCTGGATAAAGCAGATAAGGGCAAATATGAACCGCTGATAAAATTCATTGCTCAATCTGTTGAGCGTTCCTTGGACATTTATCTAAAAACATTAACGCCGGTAACACAAAAACAGGAGAAATTTTTGACGCTTGCGGAAATAGCTAAAACCACCCCTTTTTCCGCGAAATATTTAAACTTACTATCTAGACAAGGTAAATTAGAAGCATACAAAGAGGGCAGAGATTGGTTAACCTCAAAAGAGGCTATTGAAAGGTATTTGAAGAACAGAATACGGCAAAGAAAAAATAAAATCGCCAAAAAATAAAAAACACTAGCTCATTGGGTTGGCCGGTGTTTTTTATTAAATTTTTATTTTATCAGTTTTGCCAGATTGCCTTCTTTGGTTTGGATATAGCGATAAGCGCCCAGAGCGGCGACCGTGCCGGCTCCGGCCGCGACCGTGATTTGTTTGTATGGATTAGTTGTCGCGTCGCCGGCGGCGAAAAGTCCAGACATGGAAGTTTCGCCATGTTCATCTATGATTATTTCTTTGCGACCGTTTAATTTTATTAAGCCTGCAACTAAATCAGTTTTTACTTCAAAGCCGATTTCAACAAATATTCCGTTAAGATTAATTTCGGAAGATTCACTTGTCTTCTGATTTTTTATTTTTATTTTTTCTACTTTATTACTTCCTAAAATTTCTTCCACCTTGTTTTCCAAAATTATTTCAATATTTGGCGTGGCGCGAACTTTTTTTTCTAAAGCCTCAAAAGCTTGAAAGACTTCAAATTGATGAATAAGATAAACTTTGCTGGCGATTTTAGAAAGCATTTCTGCGGAATCTAGCGCGCTATTCCCGCCACCGACAACCGCGACAATTTTGTTGCGGAAAAGCGGGCCGTCGCAATTGGCGCAGTAAGCCACGCCTAAGCCGGCAAAATCATTTTCACCCGGCACGCCAAGCTTGCGTCGATCACAACCTAGGGCGGCGATGACAGTTTTAGCTTGGAAAGTTTCTTCGCCCAAGGTGATGGAAAAATTTTTATCAGCATTTTTTTCTAATTTTTCCACTAAGCCTAGTTTTATTTCCACGCCCAAAGATTTCACCTGCTCTTCCATTTTGGCGATTAATTCTAAAGCAGTTATTTCTTTGAAGGCCGGATAATTTTCAATTGTGGAAGCCCAGATCATTTGTCCGCCAACATGACGGGTGATGAGTAAAGTTTTCATTTCGCGTCGTGCGGCATAAATGGCTGCTGTGAGACCAGCTGGTCCGCCACCGATTATGATAGTATCGTACATAAAACAATTATAAATTATAAATTATAAGTTATAGATTACTCTTTTATATTATTATACTTTATATAGGATAATCAGCAACTTGACAGTAATAGTAAAAAAAGTTTTTTTAAAAAAAGGCTTTGACTGCCTAATTATTTTTTGCTAAGATTGTATTACTTAATTATTAAAATTTAAATTTAAAAAATTATGAAAAAAATGATTGTTTTGGCGCTGGCTTTGGCCTTAATCACGACCGGCTGTGCCCTAAAGACTGACCAAGCCGGGAAAGTTAAGAATTTAACCTCAGAAGAAGTGAAAACAAAAACTTTAGAGTATATTAATACTCAACTTTTAGCCGGTTCGGAAAATAAAGCGACGATTGAAGGGGTGATTGAAGATAATGGACTTTATAAATTATCTTTAACTGTTGCCGGCAAGCAATATGATTCTTATGCTAGCAAGGATGGTAGCAAATTTTTTGTAGAAGCTATGGATATGGATGCTAAACCGGCAGTAGAAGCTGATGCGACCGCGGCAACCGTGCAGACAGTTAGCACTAAACAAGCGAAACCAACTGTAGAAGTTTTTGTTATGAGTCATTGTCCTTATGGCACTCAAATTGAAAAGGGGATTATTCCTGTCATTAAAACTTTGGGCGATAAGGCTGATATTAAAATTAAATTTTGCGATTACGCCATGCATGACGAGAAGGAACTAGACGAACAAATGAATCAGTACTGCATTCAGCAAGAAGATTCCGGTAAATACATTGCTTATCTGGAATGTTTTTTAGGTGATGGTGATACGGCCACTTGTCTGAAAGAGTCTGGCGTTAATCAATCTAAGGTTAAGTCTTGCGTTACGGCTACAGAGAAAAAGTATAATATAAAGAAAGATTATGCTGATAAAACTACTTGGGTTAATGGTACCTATCCAAAATTTGTTATTTATCAGGCAGAAGTTGACAAATATAATGTTGGTGGCTCCCCAACATTAGTGATTAATGGTGAAACAATTAGTTCAGCACGCGACTCTGCCAGTTTATTAGCAACTATTTGCTCCGGTTTTGAAAATCAGCCGAGCGAATGTCAAAAGCAGTTATCTTCAGAATCTCCTTCTGCTGGTTTTGGTTATAATGCTAGCGGTGCAACTACTGACGCAACTTGTAACTAGGCTTTACAAACAGAGAAAATAATGTTAAGATAATTTCAGTTATTATTTAATTTTAAAGAAATATTTTGTTTTCAGGTGTTTTTTAGCTAATTTTGGATTAAAATGAAACTTCATATAGGTCGTAAAAAAGAATTAACTTAAGAAAACGATAATCGTCGTTCAAGTTTTTATTTAAATTTCCATCTAAAAAGACCCTGAAAGCAGAAGCGTAAATTTATGCAGATTTTGTTTTATGTTGTAACTGCGCTATTGCTTATAGGGTCTTTTTGTTTGGGTTATTTGACTCGCCGTTTTAAAGCACGTCGTCAGACGGAAAAGGCTGGTGATAAAGCCGAAAAAATTCTCAATGAGGCTAAAAGTAAGGAGAAAGATATTCTTCTTAAAGCGCAAGACAAGGCTTTCAAAATGATTGAAGAGTCAAAGGAGGATGAACGAAAAAGAAGGGCGGAGTTGGCTGGTTTGCAAGATCGTCTAGAACAAAGAGAGGGGACTTTTTCAAAAAAACTTCTAGAGCTACAAGACAAGCAACAAGAACTCTATGATCGTGTTAATAAAGTAGAGGAGGCGAAAGAAAAAATTCGCCAAATCAAAGAAGAGCAATTAGAAAAATTAAAAACAATTTCCGAAATGACTCGCGACGAAGCGCGTGAAGTTTTATTTAAGAATGTGGAAATTGAAGCCAAAGATGACTTGGTTGCTAGGATGAGAAAAGCGGAATATGAAAATGATGATATCATAGAAAATAAAGCTAAAGAATTGATAGCTTCTTCTATGCAAAGAGTTGTTTCTACTTATACGCCGGAAATTTCTACAACCAATGTTGATTTGCCGAGCGATGAAATGAAGGGTCGTGTTATTGGTCGCGAAGGACGCAATATTAAAGTTATAGAACAATTAACCGGTGTAGAAATTATTGTTGATGATACTCCAAACACTATCACTATTTCCGCTTTTTCTCCAATTAGACGTCATATTGCTAAACGCGCCTTAGACTCTTTGATTAAAGATGGTCGTATTCATCCAACCAAGATTGAAGAGGCAATTGAAAAAGCTAAAAAAGAATTAGCTTTAGATATCAAGAAAGCTGGTGAGGAAGCGATTTATGAAGTTGGTGTAGCTGGTTTTGATCCTAAATTAGTTTCTATTTTGGGTCGTTTAAAGTACCGCACTAGTTATGGACAAAACGCTTTGCGTCATTCTGTTGAAGTGGCAGTTTTATCTGGATTATTGGCTGAAGAACTTGGTGTTGATGCCCCATTAGCAAAGAAAGCAGGTCTTTTGCATGATATTGGTAAGGCCGTTGATCACGAAGTTCAAGGAACACATCCAGAAATAGGTCGTGACATTGCTAAGAAATTTAATATTCCTCAAGAAGTAATTGACCCGATTGAAACTCATCATGATGATCACCCACGTGGAATTATCGCCGTGGTTGTGAAGGTGGCAGATGCTATTTCCGCTTCTCGCCCTGGTGTTCGTAGTGATACTTTTGAACGCTATATTCAGCGCTTGGAAGAATTAGAAGGTTTGGCTACTTCATTTGAAGGTGTTGAAAAAGTTTACGCTTTGCAAGCCGGTCGTGAGGTGCGCGTATTTGTAACCGCGGAAAAACTTGATGATCTGGCCAGTGCTAAATTGGCGCGCGACATCGCGAAAAAGATTGAAGAAGAATTAAAATATCCAGGAGAAATTAAAGTTAATGTGATTCGCGAAACCAGAATTATTGAATACGCTAGATAAAATTTTATTATAAACAAAAGACCGCTATTAAAGCGGTTTTTTTGTTTTATTTTTTAGAACTTGCCAAATTTTTTAAGTTTGTTATAATATTAGCAAATATAACTTTTAAATTTTAAAAACTAACGCTATGAACAAGGCAACTTTAATAGAGCGGATCGCCGAGAAGACCGGCGCCGGCAAAAAACTAGCTGAAGCCATGTTAAATTCTTTTGTGGATGTCACTATTGAAGAATTAAAAAAAGGTGGCGATGTGAGTATTACTGGTTTCGGAACTTTTGAAACCATGACTCGTTATTCGCGCGGTGGTGTTAATCCGCAGAAGCCTACCGAGCGTATCCAAATTCCGGCCGTGACCGTGGCGAAATTTCGCACCGGTAAGCGCCTGAAAGATTCTTTGAAAGACATTAAGAAAGAAGCCCCGCCTAAAGTTTAGATTCATTTTTTGATTAATTGGATAGAGGGGTGGTTTTTCCGCCTCTCTTGTGTTTTTTGGTGGAGTTGATAAAAATAAGGTTTTGTGTTAAGTTTATTTTAGCTTATTTAACGTAGATTGCGCCCGTAGCTCAACTGGATAGAGCGTCTGGCTTCGGACCAGAAGGTTGCGGGTTCAAGTCCTGCCGAGCGCACAGTTCAGAGTTCGAATTTCGAAGTGCGAGTTTCGAATTAAATTTATAAATTAGATAATTCGCACTTCGCACTTCGAAATTCGAAAGTTGAAAGGGGCTGGGTAGCTCAGCTGGTTAGAGCACGGCACTCATAACGCCGAGGTCGAGGGTTCAAGTCCCTCCCCCGCCACAATGAAAAGTTCGAATTACGAAATGCGAAGTTCGAATTGATTTTTTAAGAAATATTTAGTAGTATTATAATTCGCACTTCGAACTTTGTAATTCGAAATTTTAAATGGCGCTCATAGCTCAGTTGGTAGAGCAACTCCCTCTTAAGGAGATGGTCGTGGGTTCAAATCCCTCTGAGCGCACACTTCGACAAATTCAGTGCAGGCAAAGATAAAAATCGTCCAGTCGGGTGATTTTTTGATTTATTATTAAGTAGAGGATATAATAAAATAAAATTTTGGTGTTTTCATGAGCTTTAAGGGATTTCTCTCTGCGTTTCGCTTCGTTCTAAATGACGATTTTTTATGGTATTTAACGAGGAACAGCAAGAAATAATTAATAATATTTTTGGCGCTTGCCTTATTTCCGCGCCGGTCGGTACTGGCAAGACGACAATTTTGACCGAGCGGGTGGCCAAAGCAATTGAAGTGGGTGTTAAACCGGTGGAAATTTTGTGTTTGACTTTCACCAATCGCGCCGCCGAGGAAATGTCTGCGCGCATCAAAGAGCGGATTAATAAGAAGGAAATTTATGACGAGATAACCATAAAAACTTTCCACGGCTGGTGCGCTTATTTTATTAAGAGTGAGGCCAAGCAGATTGGCTTGCCACGCGATTTTGCGATTTTTGAAGAAGAGGAACAGCGCGAAGTGATGGAAAAAATTTTAGAAAAACATCCAGAGATAAGAATTAATCAAGAATATGCTAAGCGTGAAATTGCCGGCTTAATAGAGCGCGCTTATGACGCTCGTTTGAATAAGCTTTTACGTGAGATTGGCTGTAAGCTGGAGGAATTAAAAGACGACCCGGCGATGGAAAAAGTCGCCGAGGAATATCGCCAAGCTATGATTGACCAGAATGCTCTGGATTTTAATGAGTTGGTTCTTTTGACTTTGCGCACTCTTTTCTTGGACGAAAAAATCCGCGTTAAATGGTCAAATCAATATCACTTTATTCAACTAGACGAATTTCAAGATACGCATTTGTCGGAATATTTAGTAGTGAAAGAATTAGCCAGAGTGCATAAAAATGTTTCTTTTATCGGTGATCTTGATCAAACAATTTATTCTTGGCGTGGCTCGCGACCTTTCTTTTTGAGAAAATTAATCAAGAATCATTTCCCGAAGGTGAAAGAATTAAGCCTCTCCACGAATTATCGTTTTAACCCAAACGTACTCGTGGCTGTGAAATCTTTTTTAAGCAGTTTTGTAAATCCGGAAACTAAGACTTTAAATACTTTAAAAATTAACAATAGTGAAGAAAAGGCGGTTAATGTTTTTGCCGGCCATAATTTTAATGAAGAGATTTCTTGGGTGATTGAAAAAATAAAAACCTTACACGATATTTCGCCTGACGATAGAATCGCCGTTATTGCTCGGACTAATAATCTAATCAGCAAGACCGCGGAGATTTTTGCCGAAAAAGGTGTAGCGCATATTACGGTTGATAAATATGAATTTTTCCGTCGCCAGGAAGTTAAGGATGTTTACGCTTATTTAAAAATAATTTTTAACCGTTTTGACCTGGAGGCCGCTTATCGCCTCGTAAAGCGTCCGCCGCGCAATATCGGACCGGCAACGATTAAAGCGATTTTGGAAGCAGGGGAAAGCGCGGGAATTAAGGTTTCCGATTTTCTTAATTTTAAAAACTATAATTACCCTGAGCCGTTTTTTGATTTATTAAAACGCCACGAGCGCGGACGTTTGGTAGTTTTAGATACGGAAACTACCGGCACGGATGTTTTGGCTGATGATATTATTCAGATTTTTGCCATTGAAGTTGTTAATGGCCGGGTTGGGAAAGAATTCCATTGTTATGTAAAAAATAATATTCCGGTTGGTTTTTCTGAAACAGTTCACGGCTTGTCGGACAAATTTTTAGAAGAGAATGGTGAAGATCCGAAAAAGGCGCTACAAAATTTAAAAGATTTTATCGGTTCAGATGTGTCGGTTGGGCATAATGTTAATTTTGATTTAACTATGCTTTTGGAAAATGGCAAACGTCGCGGTGTAGCCTTTGAATTTAAAGAATATTATGACACTTTGGATTTGGCTAAAAGAATGGTGGATGCGCCGAATTATCGTCTAACAACCTTGGCAGAGCTGCTCGGCTTGGCAACGGCTACACATGATGCTCGCGATGATGTTATGGCCACGGTTGGTTTATTAGCCGTTTTAGTGGAGAAATTAAAAAAAGGCGCCGGCAAGAGAGTGGAATTGTGGCAGGAATATTCGGCTAAGTTTTTGAAAATTGCCAGTTTGATTGATTCTTGGCAAAGAATGGTTTTGGAAAATCGTCCGGCGGAAATTCTAGAAAAAGTTTGGCAAGAATCCGGTCTGGCTGAATATTATGAGAAAGATGATAATGATCAAGAACGACTAAAATCGATTCAAGAATTAAAAAATATTTTTCAAGAAAAAGATAATCCGGACAAACGGCCGGAAGTGTCTTTGCGCGAACTGATTCATTACGCCGCGCTAGTGAAAGACATAAATTTTCTCGGCTTGGAAAAAGGCAAAGTGCCAATTGTTACCGCTCATCAAGTTAAAGGCCTGGAGTTTGATTACGTTTTTATTATTGGTCTAAATGAATATATTTTTCCTATTGCCAAATCAGATTTAGAAGAGGAAAAGCGCCTTTTTTATGTGGCGATGACACGAGCAAAAAAGAAAATCTTCCTATCGTATAGCCGTTTTCGCGATAATAATTTTCCAGCCACCAAGAGCCGCTTTGTGGACTTTATTGATGAAAAACTGGTTGATTTTGAATGAATTCACCCTTCTATTGACTTTTTTATAAAAGTGTGATATGGTTTACTGTTTAGAGCAGTACCTTAAAATTAGAAAATCAACAATAACAATGAGGAGTTCTCTTATGAAAAAGGCCTTTGAGTTTATCTGTTTAATGGGTATTTTTATCCCATTAATTTTTCTTCTTTCCGGCTCTGAAAAGGAGAAGGAAAAGAAGCCGATGTCATCGGCTGTTGTCTCTAGAAAAGAGAAAACAGAAAAAAAACCTTCCCACCATTTCGGGGAGGCTTACGCAGATATTCCAAAAGCCTCCCCACCACTGTTTATATCACAGCCCCCAGTAAAAATTGAATCTTCTTTAGATTCAGTTGTTCGCCTCACCCTTACTGCAAAAGCGCGAAGAAAGCCACCTATAATACCAGGGAAAGCTAAAGCTAATAAGAAGACGGCTATAAAATATAGGCTATCTTTCGGACAGAGAAAGTTTTTATTTAGGGACGTTTTTGGTACTACTTTAGCAGAACGTTGTTTGGAAGAAGGTTTGGATACCGCAAAATATTTTAATCTTTTAGTATCCAAATCTGTGCAGGAGTCTGGCGCAAGGCCTTATTTAAAGAACGACAGTTCTTCTGCTAGGGGTCTTTTTCAAACAATTAATGCTACAGGGATTAGCTTGTGTCGTGAGCTTGGAATAGATCCAGCGCACTATGACCCATATAACCCTTATCAGAGCATTTTTCTGGGGGTGCGGTATTTTAAAAATAATCTAAAAATCTTTAATGGAAATTTAGATTGGGCGATTTTAGCTCACTATACCGGACCGGGAGCGGCTAGGGATACAGTTGCTATTTATGGTGGAGTAGAAAAAACTCCTTTTGTAAGGGCTGTAAGGAATATAATGAGACAGCCTTATGAGGAACCTCCGTCAGGAGCAATTAATGAATGGCGCACATACCTTGCTTATAGATGCGAGGAATGTACCAAGAAATTAGAAGCTTATAAGGCTCCTAGTGCTGACGTACCGGTAGCTATTCGTGAAACATTTTGAACATTTTCAGCCCTGGACTACAACGTTCAGGGCTTTATTTTTTTATCAGTGCTATTGACTTTTTTGTTGAAATGTGCTATGCTTTTATGATAGTTAAAATTAGTACATTACAATAATTTTTGGCTGAAATCAGCCTAGAAAAGAGGATATCATGAAAGGTATTATTGAATTTCCATTTCGGTTTATCAGTCGTTTTTTTAGAGGCATAGGTTTAATATTTAAATCTGTATTCCAATCTATACCTCAAAATGTCTCTGGGTTTTTGGCGTTCGTCATTATCATGCTCGCAGTCCTGTGTGTGATAGTGATTACTTTGCCGGACAAAAATCGAGTTCCCGAAGGGGAATTTGTATTGGCTAAGGACATTAATTGGGAAGTCATAAAAGACTTCCTAAAAGATGATGCCCCCGTTATCGCTACTGTTCTTGCCGAGAAAATAGGAAAAAAGGATTGGGAGGCTCACGCTAAAAAAATGGGGCTTGATAAGCTCTATTATAAAATGGATTCTTTGTATGGCGACTTCGTGCGCGAACGTTGCATTTTTCATGGTTTTGTTCCATGGCAAGAAGTGCTTTGCGTTATTTGCAAAGAGTCTTCCGGAAAGCCTAATGCTGTTTCACCAAAAGGGGCAATCGGATTGATGGGCGTAATGCCAGTTACCGGACGGGAGCATGGAATTAAAGACTCCAGTGATTTATTTCAACCATATATCAATATTGATGTTGGTATACGGGAATTGGTCAAATTGAAAAAAAATAATTTGAGCCATTCGGAAGTTTTTTTAAAGTATAATCATGGCTCGGAAGGATCTAAAAAAGTTATTGGTCAAGAAAATCGTTCTGGGTATTACAGCGGTATTCTCGGCATCCTTGCGGCCGCCAACAAGTATCAGCCAATCGAAAAAGTGGCCAAGAATTGATTCATCCCTCTGTCTGTGCATTTTGCAGGCAGGGGGATTTTTTTTATTTGCCAAAAGGCTTTTTTTAAGCTAGTATTTTAAGTGAAATACTAGCTTATTATTTTTTTATTTTTATGCTTACAGCTCAAGAAATACGCGCTAAATTTTTTTCCTTTTTTCAATCTAAAGGCCATGCCTTGATGAAAAGCGCTTCTTTGATTCCGGAAAATGATCCGACGGTTTTGTTTACCACTGCCGGCATGCATCCTTTAGTACCTTATCTGATGGGCGAAAAACATCCGGCTGGCAATCGTTTGGTTGATGTGCAGAAATGCGTTCGGACTGATGATATTGATGAAGTTGGTGATAATCGTCATTTAGTATTCTTTGAAATGCTTGGTAATTGGTCTTTGGGCGACTACTTTAAGCAAGAGGCGATTGAATGGAGTTTTGAATTTTTGACATCTAAAGAATGGCTAGGCTTGGACATTAATCGTCTGGCAGTTTCGGTTTTTGCCGGCGATGCGGATGCGCCATTTGATGAAGAGGCTTTTAATAAGTGGAAAGAGCTCGGCATTTCAGAAGCGCGTATTGCGAAATTGCCGAAAGAGAATAATTGGTGGCCGTCTTCCGCGATGAATGGTCCATGTGGCGCTGACACCGAAATATTTTATTGGGTTGGCGATCCGGACAAAGTTCCGGAAAGTTTTAATGATGACAATGATCTTTGGGTGGAAATCTGGAATAATGTTTTTATGCAATACAATAAGAAAGCGGATGGAGCTTTTGAATTGCTAGAGAAAAAAAATGTTGATACCGGAATGGGTTTGGAAAGAATTTTAACCGCCGTGAATGGCGCCAAGACTGTTTTTGATACAGATTTATTTCAACCTTTAATTAAAAAAATAGAAGAATTATCCGGCAAAAAATATGGCGAGAATGAAAGCGACGATAAAGCTTTTAGAGTAATCGCTGATCATCTGCGCGCCGCTACTTTTATTATCGGCGATGAACTGGGAGTACCGCCGTCTAATAC
This sequence comes from Patescibacteria group bacterium, assembly GCA_041652555.1. GTDB lineage: Bacteria > Patescibacteriota > Patescibacteriia > Patescibacteriales > WJLG01 > JBAZHE01. Next base: position 94,955 of record JBAZHE010000001.1, read on the forward strand.
CGGGGCTGGCTATATTGTTCGCCGTTTAATTCGTCGGGCTGTTATTTATGGCCGTCGTCTAAGCATTTCACAATCGCCTTGGCTACTTGATGTCGCTGTTGAAGTTATTAAAAATTATAGTGAGGCTTATCCGGAGCTTTTGGCTAATCAGGATTTTATTTTAAAAAATATTTCTGAAGAAGAATTAAAATTTGAAAAAACTTTAGAGAATGGTTTGAAAGAGTTTAGTCAGCAATGTGAGAGCTTAACTTGCAAAATGGAAGATGATGATAATATTACTATTACAATCCCCGGTGCTATAGTTTTTCAACTTTTTTCCACTTACGGCTTTCCAGTTGAATTAATTAGGGAGATTGCCAACGAGAAAAAAATGTTAGTTGACGAAGAAGGCTTTGCTGAAGAATTTAAAAAACATCAAGAATTGTCCCGTACCGCTTCGGCCGGAATGTTTAAGGGTGGTTTGGCTGATGCTGGTGAAGAAACAAAAAAATTGCATACCGCCGCGCATCTTTTGCTAGCGTCATTAAGAAAAGTTTTAGGCGATCATATTTTTCAGAAAGGCAGTAATATCACTGCCGAGCGTTTGCGTTTTGATTTTTCTCATCCGGAAAAAATGACACCGGAACAAATTGCCGAAGTGGAGAATTTGGTTAATGAAGCGATCGCCAAAAATTTTCCAATAATTTGCCAAGAAAAATCTTTAGCCGAAGCGAAAACCGAAGGCGCGATGGGTGTTTTTGAATCTAAATACGGAGAGATGGTAAAGACTTATACAATAGGAACCTCTTCGACAAGCTCAGAGTCTCCTTTTAGTCGGGAAATTTGCGGTGGCCCGCATGCCACAACGACCGGCGAGTTGGGACATTTTAAAATAGTAAAAGAAGAGAGTTCATCTTCCGGCGTTCGTCGTATAAAAGCAATTTTGGAATAAAAGTATAAATGGTAAAAAATATTTATTGTTATATTAATGTTTAATATTAGCAAAAATAATTTATAATTTATAATTTATAATTTATAATTGAAATATCTCTTGACAATTTTACAGTTTGCCTATACAATTTGTTTATAAAACCTAAGAAATATCAATTAAGCGTAAACGTCGTTTACCAAGATATTTTGTTTGGTAATTTTTTTTGTTAATGTTAAAAGAAAAAAATCAAGCTATTAACTCCAAAGATTTTATTGAGACGGAGGGGGAAGTATTAGAACTGATGCCGGCTGGAACTTTTAAGATTGTTTTGGTCAGTGAGCACGAGATTCTAGCACATCTTTCCGGTAAAATGCGGATGAATAAAATTCGTATTTCCGTCGGTGATCGCGTTAAAGTGCAAATCAGCCCATATGATTTGACTAAGGGGCGGATCGTTTTCCGTTTATAAAATATTAATTTAATATTATGAAAGTTAGAGCTAGTGTTAAGAAAATTTGCAAAGATTGTAAGGTTGTCCGACGTGAAGGTCGGGTCTGCGTTATTTGCAAAAACCCTAAGCATAAACAAAGACAAGGTTAATTATTATTAGCATTTTTCGCGGTATTCGCGTAAATTCGCGGATTTGTATCATATAATCATATAATTATGGCCATAGCAAGAATAGCCGGAGTTAACATTCCGAGCGAGAAAAAAATTAAAATTTCCTTACCATATATTTACGGTGTCGGCCGTTCTAACGCTTTGGTTATATTAACTGAATCCGGCGTTGACCCGGAAAAAAGAACTAAGGATTTAACCGAAGCGGAAGTGAATAAAATTCGCGAAATTACGGAAAAAAAATATATCATAGAGGGTGATTTGCGTCGCGAGATAACTGGTAATATTAAACGTCTAAAAGAAATTGGTTGCTGGCGTGGCAATCGTCACATTAAAGGTTTGCCGACGCGCGGACAAACCACCAAGAGAAATAGTCGCACTGTTCGTGGCGGTGGTCGCAAAACCGTTGGTTCTGGACGAAAAATATCTGCACAAAAAACTTAATTTAGAATTTTTGAATTTATTGGGATATAAATATTATGTCTGAAGAAAAAAAAGAGCTTGATAAAAAAATAGAAACCGCTCCAGAAAAAGTAGAGCCGAAAGTTGAGGAATCAACTTCGGTTGATTTGGATAGCAATGAAGAGGAACTCAATAGTATTCTCGGCAAGGGTGATGCCAGTGAAGAACTTCCTGATGATATTAAGAAAAAACTGGAAAGTCGCAAAGAAGAAAAATCTTCCAAAAAAGTTTTTAAGAAAAAGAAAAAGCACGTTAAGGTTAAAACAGAGATTGGTAAGATTTTTATTAAAGCAACTTACAATAATACTATCGTCACTATTACCGATTTAAATGGAAATGTTATCTCTTGGGCTTCGGCCGGAATGGCTGGCTTTAAAGGGCCGAAAAAAGCGACTTCTTATGCCGCGCAAATCATTGCCAAAATTGCCTTAATGAAAGCTAAAGAAGATTACGGCTTAAAAGAAGCTAGTGTCTATATTAATGGTGTTGGCACTGGTCGCGAATCCGCAGTCCGCGCTATTAATGCTAACAATATAAATGTTATTGCTATTCGTGATATTACCCCAATTCCGCATAACGGCTGCCGGCCAAAAAAACCGAGACGCGTTTAATTAATCTTATTCGTAGATTTGTCCTGAGTGCTCTCGGGATTCGCGAAATTAGTATTATAAATTATTTATGAAGAATATTGATCCAAAATGTAAGCAATGTCGTCGCTTGGGCGAAAAATTAATGTTTAAAGGGGAGCGTTGTCGTTCGGCTAAATGCGCCCTTTCCCGTAGGAATTATATTCCGGGTTTCCATGGACCAAAACAGCGCCCTAATGCTAAGAAGAGCGACTATTCTAGGCAATTGGCGGAAAAACAAAAAGCGAGAAAGCAGTATTTATTGTCTGAACGTCAATTTAGAAATATTTTTGATGCGGCCGCCAAAAAAATTGGCAATACTGAAGAATTATTATTGAAACTTTTGGAAACTAGATTAGACAATATTGTTTATCGCTTGGGTTTTGCTTTGTCCCGTTCCGAGGCCAGACAGTTGGTTAATCATGGGCATTTTACCGTTAATAGTCATGGTGTTAATATTCCTTCTTATCGCGTAAGAGCAGGCATGGTTATCAAAATAAGAGAAGCCAGTAAGAGAAAAAAGAAGTTCGTCGGCGTGGAGGCGAGAATAAAAAATGCTGAAATTCCCTGTTGGTTGCATATGAATATGGAAGACTTAAGCGGAAAAGTTTTGCATGATCCGGCCGTTAAAGATATAAGATCTAATATTGACACTCACGTTATCGTTGAATTTTATTCCAGATAAAATTAATTCCTCCAACAAGGAGGCCTAAAATAATTTTAAAATTTTATGGAAACAATAGCCAAACCAAACAAAATAGAATTTTTAAAAGGCGCTTCTGCTAAAGAGGCGACTGTAGTGGTGGAGCCGTTTTATCCTGGTTATGGTATGACCGTCGGTAATTCTTTGCGTCGCGTCATGCTTTCTTCTTTGGTTGGCACAGCCGTTGTCGGAGTGAAGATTGAAGGTGTGAGTCATGAATTCAATTCTTTGTCACACGTTAAGGAAGATATTCTGGAGATTGTGATGAATATCAAAAAATTAAAAGTAAGGATTGACGGTGAAGATGAGGAAATAAAACTAGAGCTGGAAGTCCATGGCAAGAAAGAAGTGTCCGCTGCTGATATTAAAAAAGATTCCCGCGTGGAAATTGTTAATAAGGATATGGCGATTGCCACTATCACTGATATGGCCGGATCATTAAAAATGGAAATAACTATCGGCCGTGGCCGTGGTTATCGTCCAGTGGAGGCGACCGAGAAAAAGAATAAAGAAATCGGCTATATTGAAACGGACGCAATTTTTTCTCCAGTTTTATCCGCCGGTCTAAGAGTGGAAAATGTCCGCGTTGGCAAAATGACTAATTGGGACAAATTAATGATTGATATAATTACTGATGGAACTATTACACCAGAAGAAGCTTATCGCGATTCGGTAAAAATTTTACAAGATCAGGTTGCTTCTTTGAGTGACGAAGTTGTTGTTGCGGAAGAAATTGTTTCTGAAATTGAAGAAAGGGATGCTGTGTCTGAACCTGAAGATGTTGAAGAATCCGCCTCCGCTAAAGTTGTGGAGGACAAAGGGAAAAAAATTAAGAAGGAGAAAAAACTAAATAGTTAAATTTTATGCGTCATAGAAAGAAAAAAGTAACTTTAGATAGGAAAACTGATCCGCGTGGCTTATTACTCCGCAACTTAACGGCCAGTGTTTTGATTTACGAAAAAGTGCAAACCACCGAAGCGAAAGCTAAGGTTATCCGTAGCCGTGTAGAAAAAATGATTACTTTAGCTAAGAAAGGAGATTTATCCTCTTTGCGTGCTTTAATTGCTTACTTGCCGCAAAAAACTGCTGTTTCTAAGGCAGTTGAAGTTTTAAATAAACGCTACAAAGATCGCGTTGGCGGTTATACTAGAATTATTAAGATTGGAAATCGCCAAGGTGATGGCGCTAAAGTTTCTCAAATTGAATTAGTCTAAAATTATATTATATGATCAGAAAAATCCATACAATTGACGCTACAGGTCAGGCTTACGGGCGTTTAGCTTCCCGCATCGCTATTCTTTTGCGCGGAAAAAATAAAGCTACTTATACTCCACATCTTGATGAAGGTGATATTGTTCATGTTGTTAATACTGATAAAATGACTTATACCGGCAAGAAATTAGTTCAGAAAAAATATTATCGCGTTTCTCAGTATCCGGGTGGATTAAAAACTGTTTCTTTGGGCGTGATGAAAGAAAAAGATTCAGGAGATGCTCTTACTAAGGCTGTTAAACAAATGTTGCCGGCCAATAAATTGCGCCCAGGCATGATGAAGCGCTTAATTATCAAATAAATATGGCTATTAAAGAAGAAAAAAAAGAAGTTAAACCGAAAAAAGAAGTTTCTAAAGAAGCTGTTGTTAAGAAGGAGAAAAAAGAAAAAGAAACTATTGGTTTTTCTGGAAAATATATCCAGGCTCTTGGTCGTCGCAAAACTGCGGTCGCCCAAGTTCGTTTATATGTTGAAGGCCCAGCTGTTTTCACTGCTAATGGAAAAGATTTGGAAAAATATTTCAATGAAGCAAAAGCATCAACTGCTTTGCAACCGATAAAAGCCGCTGGTTTGGAAAAGACTGCTGGTGCTTCCATTATTGTTAAGGGCGGTGGCATCAATGCCCAAGCCGAGGCGGTTCGCCACGGTTTCGCCCGCGCCTTATTATTAATGGATCCTGAATTACAAGGCGCTATGCGTGCTAAAGGTTGGCTTACTCGCGACTCTCGTAAGGTTGAAAGAAAGAAACCTGGTTTGAAAAAAGCTCGTCGCGCACCACAGTGGTCCAAACGTTAAATTTTGTGTCATTCCTGCGGAGGCGGGAATCCAGCCATTATTTTTTATCGTCTATTTCGTTTATATATTCAAAAAACGCATTTTCTCAAGGATGCGTTTTTTGGTATTTTTTTTTTACTCCATGCTATAATTGTTATTAATGAGAATATTTAAATATAACTCTTCTAGGTCGGGCTTGTTATTTAACAAGTGAATAGGTGAAATTAAAATATTTATTCACTAATAATTAAATTTTAAGCATGAAAAATATAATCACAAGAAATTTTTTCCTTTCTATTATTGCGGCAGTTTTTGTAATTGCCGCAATAATTTCAACAACGCATAATACTCAAGCTTATTCTTATGCAGGATTTAAATGGTATAGTTATCCTGTGTCAGTAGACATGAGCGATGCTAGCTTGCCTGGCTCATGGACTACTCCAATAGCCAACGCTATGAGTGCTTGGAATGCCGCATCATCACCATTTTATTTTAACGTGGGATATTCTGGCCATTTGATAACACTAGAAAATAAAGGTGCTGGTTACGCCGCAAGATCAAGGGTTTCTGGTTCAGGTGATCAAATTACAGATATAGATTTAGTTTTTAATACATATTATTCTTGGTCAACTTCCGGTGGTGCTGGAGCATTTGATGTTCAGAATATTGCAACTCATGAGTTTGGGCATTGGTTAGCTTTAAATGATCTTAGCGGTGCTGGCAATACTGAAAAGACTATGTATTATCAGGCGGCATATGGTGAAACTAAAAAGCGTACTTTAGAGTCGGATGATTTAAATGGCATTAATTATATTTATCCGTAATTACAAAAATTAATTTAACAAAAATTATGAATAAAAAAATCACAACACTTATTTTAGCCCTAATAGTTATTATATCTGGGTCTGTTGTTGCGTTTAACTTTCGCCCGCATGCTGTCTCTAAAAAGATAAATACTAGAATAAGTTCAATATTGGTAAAATTATCTCCAGAAGAAATTACTAAGCAGTCGGATGTGGTAATAGTCGGAACAGTAAAAGATTTAAAGACACTCAAGACTAAATCTAATTTTTGGTCAAAAGATGATGAGGATATTGTCACCAATGCTAATGTTGAAGTGGAAAAATATCTTTTTAATCCGAAAAATTTATCTGGTTTGGAAATAATTGTGCAGACCATTGGTGGAACGATTGGTAATGAAACAATGTTTGCAGAAGACGAACCAAAACTTGAAAAAGGCCAGCGTGTTATTGTCTTTTTAAGACAGGCAAAAAATGGCGCTTATATTGTTTTTGGCGGACCACAGGGTGCTTATACGATTAATGGCAATAACGTTGCTGTCGGCGAGAAAGAACAGAATGTTTTCAGTGATGTTTTTGGCAAACAAATGGCACTTGATGAACTTGAAAAACAGATTAGCACTATTGTTTCTTCTTCGGAACAGCAAAAATAAAAGTTTGGTTTTAAAACTGCCGTTTATTAATGATAAATGGCAGTTTTATTTTTTTGGAAAGGAGCCTTTTAATTTTTATAAATTTTTGCTAAGATTATCTTATATTTATGGAGAATTTACTAGATAAAATTAAAGCTTTGCAAGTTCGGCTGGGTGAAATCTGGCAGGTTTTAGATTTAGAGAAATCAAGGGCGGAATTGATTGAAAAAAGAGCCTTGATGGAGGAGGAGAATTTTTGGCAGGATCAAGAGAGCGCCGTGAAAATTAGCAAAGAAGCCGAGGATTTGGATAAAGAAATAAAAAAATGGGAAAGCGTCAAGGCGGAAATTGATGATTTTTTTGATTTGATAGGCGAGGCGATTAAAGAAAAAGATAATACTTTAGAAAAAGAAATTATTAAAAACTTAGCTGATTTGGAAAAAAGATTTGAGGACTTGGAATTTTTTGCTTTATTCTCTGGTAAGTATGACCGCAATAATACAATTCTTTCTATACATGCCGGTACTGGCGGTGTAGATGCGCAGGATTGGGCGGAAATGTTGGAACGGATGTATTTGCGGTTTTGCGAGAAAAAAGGTTTTAACGCTGAAATTATTGATCGTAATACTGGCAATGAAGCTGGAATAAAAAGTTCTACTATAAAAATAGACGGACTATGGGCGTTTGGAAATTTAAAATCTGAAGCCGGTGTTCATCGCCTAGTGCGCATTTCACCTTTTGATGGCGAAGCTATGCGCCAAACGTCTTTTGCTTTGGTCGATGTGGTGCCGGAATTTAATGATGTTGATGATATTGAAATAAAAGACGCTGATATAAAATTGGAAACTTATCGTTCGTCTGGAGCTGGCGGCCAAAATGTTAATAAAGTAGAAACAGCGGTGCGCTTAATTCATATTTCAACTGGTATAATAGTTAATTGCCAAACTCAGCGTTCTCAGTATCAAAATCGTGAACTAGCGATTAAGCTTTTAAAATCTAAATTAAAAGAAAGACAAATTGCCGAGCAGGCAGTTGAACAAAAAGAAGCACGCGGCGAAGTTCAGCGCGCCGATTGGGGAAGGCAGATTCGTTCTTATGTTTTGCAACCATATCAAATGATTAAGGATCATCGCACTGAAGCCGAGACTTCCGATGTTAAGCGAGTTTTGGATGGCGAGATTGATATGTTTATAGAAGCGTATTTAAAAATGAAATAAGAAATAATTTTGAATTTTCAATTTTGAAATAAATCTAAATTTTATAATTTTAAAAATTAAGAAATTAGAAAATTATTTCAAAATTGAAAATTGAAAATTCAAAATTAATGAAAAGGAGGTGGATAATATTTTTTTCTTGCTGGTCGTTTGCCTTGGGTATTGCTATCGCCTCATTTTTACCGCAAAGATTTTTGCTGTTTGATATATATTTTTTTGCCATCGCTATAATTTTTGGTTTAGTCGCGTTTTTAATTCCCTCTAAAAAGAGGGGTGGCGCAGTACTCTGCGACGGGGTGTGTCGTGTTAAGAATCAAAGCAATTTCAAGCGAGTCGTTTTGTTATTGCTGGCTTTTTTGTTTTTGGGAATTTGGCGTTTAGCTATTTCTTTTCCTGATAATTCGCCAGATAAAATTTGGTATTATAACGGAGAGAATTTAGAAATTACCGGCATTGTTGCGAGTGAGCCGGTTAATAAAGAAAAAACTCAGCGTCTGGAAATAAATGTTTTAAATATTAATCCCCCTCTAGAAAGAGGGGTGCCCGTACTCGGGCGGGGTGTGTCGAGCGTTACCAACAAAGCTGTTTCAGGAAGTATTCTCGTCTCCGTGCCAATTTATCCTGAATATTTTTACAGCGATGTTATAAAATTTCAATGCGAAATAAAGTCGCCCGGCGTGATTGAAGATTTTGATTATGGTCGTTATCTCGCAGCAAAAAATATTTACTCAGTTTGCTATAGTCCTAAATTAATTTTATCTTATAAAGAAGGGGTGGAAAAAGGCGTGGGGCTAAACATAAAAAAATCTTTACCTTTGGAGTTTATTTGGCGTCCGATATTTTCTTTGCGCAAATTTTTTCGTTCCACTATTGAATTGGGTTTAAAAGAACCCGAGGCCGGATTAGTAAAAGCTTTTATTTTAGGCGACTCCACTGCCATTCCGGACGAGCTTAATAATTCTTTCCGTCAAAGCGGTCTTTCGCATATTGTGGCGATTTCCGGAACGCATATCACTCTAATGGTTGGAATGTTTTTCTTTTTATTGTTGGGAATAAATTTAAAACGACGCCAAGCTTTTTATTTATCAATTCCCTTAATAATTTTTTATATCACCCTGGCTGGTTCGCCAGCTTCGGCAGTGCGTTCGGGGGTGATGGGATTTTTGGTTCTTTTGGCTTTGCATGTTGGACGCCTGAATCGTTTAGATTATTCTCTAGTTTTGTCTGGCGCAGTTATGCTTTTGGTTAATCCGAAATATTTAATTGCTGATGCCGGATTCCAGCTATCATTTTTGGCAGTTTTGAGCATGGCTTATTTGTACCCATTTTTTGATAATCGTCTTAAACCTTTTTATGAAAAAGCCCCTAAGAAAATTAGGGGAGTGGTAAAAGTTATTTGTCAAGCCTTTGCCTTAACAATCGCCGCGCAAATATTTACTTTGCCGATTTTAATTTTTAGTTTTCGCCAAATTTCTTTTATCGCACCATTTTCAAATATTTTAGTTCTTTGGATTTCTCCATTTTTAATGGGTGGAGCGTTTATCGGCATCGGTTTGTCTTTACTAATTCCTGTCGTCGCTCCATTTTTCTTTCTACCGACCGGACTAGTGGCTAAATATTTAATAGCTGTAGCCGAAATTTGTGCCACACTACCTTTCGCGTATTGGAAGTTTTAGTAAGTTTTGTCAAATAGGCAAAAAGACATAGAAAAGGTATAATTTATATATGATTTATGTTAATAAATTTAGAATAATTTGGATAATTGCTTTAACAGCCATGGTTTTTGTTTTGGCCTGGTTAAAAATCGTTCCGACCGGTAAAATTACCTATTTTAATAATAGCGACTTTATTAGTAATTTAACGCCAGTTGAGAGAATGAATGTTGATAAAATTATTGGTGACCCTGTTTATTTTACTTTGCGTGTGCCTCGTCGTTTTGAGAGCGCTAAGTTGACTATAAAATTTAAAAATGAAAGTGCTTTGCCAATTATAGAAGCTGGGGTTTTGATTGATAAAAAAGTTTGGAACTATGATTTAAAGCCTTTGGACAATTCTATTTTGGATAATTTGATAGGTAAATGGAATTCTGTTCGCTCTGGAGATTTGCTTTTATTGCAGAGAGAGAAAAAGTTTAAAAGTGTAGAAGAATTTTTGAAAAATCCGCCAGTGAGTGATAAAATCGCTGCTTATAATTATTCTCTAGAACAAAATTTTTTATTACCAGATTATAAAACTTCAAAAGAAGAAATGACTTTGTGTCGTCCGCTTCAGGGTGCTTATCAATTTTATACATATATTAAGGATGAAGATTTGTCGTTTGATTTTGCTTTACAGGATTTGAATAAAAATGATGACGAAGATATAGTTGACGCTTTGGTTTATTATAAGGATCAAGAAATATACAAAGAAACCTTACCAGATAATAATAGTAATAGTAGAAATTTAAAATTATTTTTAACCAATTTGCCAGAGGGAGTTTATAAAATAAGTTTGCGCGCCAATAATGATATTGTGACGCGCACAATAACTACGTCACAATCAAAAATTACTTTTATAAATAAAGTCGCCTTGGCTGATACGCCCGAAGTTTCGTGCGGTCGAAATTTGTTTACCAATAGCCGAGTGGCGCAATTTCAAACAATTTTATCCAATAAGCTCGGACAAATTAAAATTACCCAGGCAATTAAATCCCCTCTAGAAAGAGGGGTGCATCAGTACTCTGAGGCGGGGTGTGTCGGCGTCTGCACACAGCAAGAAGTTAATTTGAACGAAACCTATAAACTTTTTTCTACTGGATGCCAGAACAGGGCAGTGCCCTGTTCCTACGAGACCTTACCGTCATTTTCTGAAATTATTATGCCATCTGACGGGATAACTGTAACTGGCGACGGTTTATTTTCTTTTTCCCTTGAACAATTTTTTAATCCGGAAATAAAAAAAGTTGACGAGAATTTTGATCCTGACCGAGAAGATGTAGATTTTATTATTGCTAAATATACACCACCAACACTCGATGGTGAATGGAAGATTGCCACCGCTGATTTTGATTTAACAAACGCTTATAAAGAATTTAATAAACATAGTTTTTTGATTTCTATTCCAGGACTCCGCGCTGAAGATGGAACTTTGGATGGAGTAGAAGTTGGAGAGGTTAAAATTGAGCTATCTGGAGTAAGTTTGTTTGATAAAATATTTAAAATGATAAATGATAAATGATAAATTAGGGAGTATATTTAAAGAATTATTTTATGCTTTAACTGTTTTCTTGGTGGTTTTAGCGGTTTTAGAGTTGCTTTTTTCTCGGATGGTGTTGGCTTATATTAATTTAAGCTATTTGTTGCTCGTCTGGCTGATAATTGGTATAATTTTATTAGTAATATCAAAGAAAAAGTTGTCATCCCCGTGAAAACGGGGATCCAGAATTTTTTACAGCAACGCTCGAACACTGGATTCCCGCCTACGCGGGAATGACACAAGAGAGAAAAGAAAAAATAAAAAAGCGCTGAAAACTCGGGGAGAGTTCAGCGCTAAGGGAAACTTTGAGGAGTGCCGTTATTTTTTATCCAATTGTCTATTGGTGTTTAAAAATTTGTATTTAATTTTTTTTCCAAGATAAACGGAAAAAAATAAGACGCAAATTAAGATTGTTAAAAAAATGCCCATTTTAATTTTTGTAGCAAAATTATAGCATTTTTCTACAAGTAGAAAAATCGTTAAAAATGCAGCAGTATTTAAAAAAATACCTTCATTTAAAGATGGCAAGGCTTGTTCTGGAGGTTCTTTTTTTGAGCCGAAACCTAAACCACTGAGGAATAAAATAAATGCACTCCCTATTAATATAAGCATTAAAACAATAGCCTTATATTGAAGGTTGGAATGCAGAAAGTTCGTGATTTCTGGTTGAGATAGACGGACGATTGCGGAAAGAAGTAATCCTAAAATTGCACCAAACATAATCGACGCAAAGAAGTCTGCTAGATCAAATGATTTTTTTGAACTTTTCATTTTTTACCTCCCTTATTTGATTGTTAAAGACCGTAAAGATACTATATTTATACCGTATTTTATTAACTTTGTCAATATTATGTCAAAAAAAACGCTAAAAATACCCACTTTCGCTAAAGCTATGGCGGGCAAGACTAAAAAGAAGAGTGTTAATCAGGAGTTAACTGATGTTTTGTTAGCTTCTAAGAAGGTTTATAAGCCGTCTAAGAAGGTTGTGGCGGAGGCGGCGGTTAAAGACTGGGAAAAGGCTAGACGTGAGGCTGATAAAGATCCTTTGAAATATTGGGAAGAGGCAGCTCGCGATTTAGTTTGGTTTAAGCCATGGACTCAGGTTTTAGATAAATCACAAAAGCCGTTTTATAAATGGTTTATTGGTGGCAAAACAAATCTCGCCTATAATGCTGTTGACCGCTGGCTTAATACGCCGAAAGAAAATCAAGTAGCGATTATGTCTGAGGATGAAACCGGTCGCGCTCGTAAATTTACTTACAAAGAAATTTCTCGTGAAATTAATAAAACCGTTAATGCTTTAAAAAATATTGGTGTGAAAAAGGGCGACAGAGTGGCAATTTATATGCCAAACATTCCAGAAATTGCTTTTGCGATGTTGGCTTGCGCAAAAATTGGTGCGATGCATTCTGTGGTTTATGCCGGTTATAGCGCCACCGCTTTAAAAGATAGAATTCAAGATGCTAGCGCTAAAGTTGTTTTTACTGCTGATGGTTCTTTGCGTCGCGGTAAGGTTATTAATTTGAAATCAGTTGTAGACGAAGCAGTTAAAGATTGTTCATCCGTAGAAAAAATAATTGTTGTTAAGAATAATAATCAAGAAGTAGCTTTTAATAGTAAAAAAGATATCTGGTATCACGATTTTATCAAGGATCAATCAGATGAGGCTGTCTGCGAGGCGATGGATAGTGAGGATCCGGCTTTTGTTCTCTATACTTCTGGTACAACTTCTAAGCCAAAAGGCGTAGTGCACGTTCACGGTGGTTATCCAGTTGGAGTTTTGCGCACAATGAAATGGGTTTGGGACGTGAAAGAGACTGATATTTTTTGGTGTACGGCTGACCCTGGTTGGATTACCGGACATTCATATATTATATACGGACCATTGCTTGCTGGCGTAACTACTCTGATGTATGAAGGCACGCCGGATTTTCCAGAACAAGATCATATTTGGAAATTAGTTGAAAAATATAAAATTACTATTCTTTATACCGCACCGACCTTGATTCGTGCGATGATGAGCATGGGCGACGAATTACCTGACAAACATCTAATGGAAAGTTTGCGTCTTTTGGGCTCGGTTGGTGAGCCAATAAATCCTGAAGCTTGGCGCTGGTATTTTAAGCATATCGGCAAAGGACAGTGCCCAATTATGGATACTTGGTGGCAAACAGAAACAGGTTGCAATATGTTAACTCCTTTACCAAGCGCACCTTTAAAAGCTGGTTCAGCTACAAAACCATTCCCAGGAATTGAAGCCGATATCTACGGTATGAATGGCAAAAAAGTTCCTGTTGGCAAAGGCGGTTATTTAGTTATTAAAAATCCTTGGCCATCAATGATTCGCACAGTTTTTAATGCCCCGGAAAGATATTTAAAAACTTACTGGAAACAAATTAAAGGAGTTTATTTCACCGGTGATATTGGTTTTAAGGATAAAGATGGTTATTTCTTTATTCAAGGTCGTACTGATGATATGTTAAAAATTGCCGGACATAGAATTGGTACTGCCGAAGTTGAGTCAGCCTTCGTGGCCCATCCTTCAGTGGCTGAATGTGGTGTTATCGGCGTGCCTGATGCTATCAAAGGCGAAACCATTAAAGCTTTTTGTATTTTGAAAAAGGGGATTATCGGCAGTGATGAATTAAAAGCTGAATTAAAAATGCACGTCCGCAAAACTATCGGGCCGGTTGCAGTTATGAGCGGAATAGAATTTGTAGAAACCCTACCAAAAACCCGTTCCGGAAAAATAATGCGTCGCGTCTTAAAAGCTAAAGAATTGGGCTTGCCATTAGGAGATACCTCAGCCCTGATTTAATAATGTATTAATCCCCTCTATGTGGGGGTGCCATAGTCCCTGTACTCAGGGCTGTGGCACCCAGGTGCAAGTGTTTAAAAAAAAGTTATGCCACCACTAAGGATAAATATTGAAAACGAGAATTCTTTGCATTTTTTGACGCTGACTATTATTGAGTGGATAGATATTTTTACTAAGCCACAATATTTTGATATTATTATTGACAGTTTGAAATATTGTCGAGAAAATAAAGGCTTAAAATTATTTGAATTCGTTATTCTAGCTAATCATTTGCATTTAATTGTTAAAGCTAAAGAGGGCTATAAATTATCGCAAATAGTTAGCGATTTTAAAAAATACACTACGAGAGAAATTCTGAAAGCTTTGCAGGTGGACAATAGGAGATATATTTTAAATTTAATTAAAAATAGTTTTTCCAGAAAAAAAGATTACGAAAATCAAATTTAGCAAAGAGAAAATTATCCAGAAATGATTAGTTCGGAAAAATTTTTGCAAGAAAAGATAAAATATATTCATAATAATCCAGTAAAGAAAAATTATGTTTGCTTGCCGGAGTATTGGTATTATTCTTCGGCTAGAAATGATATATTAAACGATAATAGTTTAATTGAGCTTGATAATCTTTGGGCGTAGTACTGAGATTTGCAAATAGGGTGCCACAGCCTTGAGTACCGGGACTATGGCACCCCCAAGTAAAGATAATTTTAATATTAGCGTTACGAATTATGCGTTGCGCGTTATAAGAATATATGGAAATGTCACATCATTTAAGCGAAAAAAGGTTGGATAAGATTTTTAATCCGCAGACTATTGCGGTTATTGGTGCTTCTGATAAACAGGGCGGAGTTGGCAATGCTTTGATGAAAAATTTGATTGGTAATAATTATCAAGGGATTGTTTATCCGGTTAATCCTAATCGTGAAAGCGTGCAGGGGATTAAAGCTTATGTGAAGGTTTCGGATATTCCGGACAAGATTGATTTGGCAATTATTTGTACTCCGGCGGTGACTGTGCCGGCGATTGTTGAGGAGTGTGGTCAGGCTGGGGTTTCCGGTTTGGTTATTATTTCTTCTGGTTTTGATGAAATTGGCGAGAAGGGCAAAAAAATGAGTGAAGAAATTTTGTCTATCGCTAACACTTATAATATGCGCGTAGTTGGGCCGAATTGCCTTGGCTTTATTCGTCCGTCAATCAATCTTAATGCTAGCTTTGCCAACAAAATGGCTTTGCCCGGGCATATTGCTTTTATTTCTCAATCAGGGGCGCTTTGTACTTCTATTCTTGACTGGTCAGTAAAAAATAATGTTGGTTTTTCTCATTTTGTTTCAATTGGTTCTAATATTGATATTTCTTTTCATGATTTGATTGATTATTTCGGTGATGATCCAGAGACTGATAGTATTTTGATTTATATGGAGTCTTTGAAAGAGGCGCGAAAGTTTATGAGTGCGGCGCGGGCGTTTTCTCGTAAAAAACCAATTGTAGTTTTGAAAGTTGGACGCACTGAGGCTGGTTCTCGTGCAGCTAAGTCGCATACTGGAGCGATTACTGGTAATGATTCGGTTTATGATGCGGCCTTTGAACGTGCTGGCATTATTCGTGTTGATGGTG
This sequence comes from Patescibacteria group bacterium, assembly GCA_041652555.1. Classification (GTDB taxonomy): domain Bacteria; phylum Patescibacteriota; class Patescibacteriia; order Patescibacteriales; family WJLG01; genus JBAZHE01. The sequence goes on from JBAZHE010000001.1 coordinate 110,629, forward strand.
CTTTGGAACTTTTTCATGTAGCAAAAAGTTTGGCTATGCAAAAACGCCCACTTGATAATCGTGTGGCGGTAATTACTAATGCTGGTGGTCCTGGTGTTATTGCGGCTGATCGTTTGGCCTTAAAAGGTGGGCGTTTAGCAGAGCTGTCACATAAGACAGTTGAAGCTTTAAAAAATATTTTGCCGGCATCCGCTTCCACTGTTAATCCAGTTGATATTTTGGGTGATGCTGATTCTTTGCGTTATCGTCAGGCCGTGGAATTATGCTTAGAAGACTCTGGAGTTGATGCAGCTTTGATAATTTTGACACCGCAAGAAATGACTAGCCCGACTGATGTAGCGCGGCAAATTGTTTCGGTCCAAAACAAAAAAGGTAAAATGATTTTTGCTTCTTGGATGGGTGGCGACGATGTAGCTGAAGGGCGGGTGATTTTGGAGCAAGGAAATATTCCAATATATAGAACGCCAGAAGAGGCGGTTGATATTTTTATGTATGTTGATAGTTACCGCAAACGTTTGGAATTTTTGAAAGAAACTCCAGGGTCTATTCCACATGCTTTTAAACCAAAAACTGAGGCAAATAAAAAATTAATTGAAAAAGTTGTTGCTTCTGGGCGAACGGTTTTGACTGAAATTGAAGCTAAAGAAATGATTGCTAATTACGGAATTCCAGTAGCAAAAAATGGTGTCGCCAATTCGGCTACCGAGGCTGGAGAGATTGCTGAAAAAACAGGCTTCCCAGTAGTGATGAAAATTCTTTCGCCTGATATTTTACACAAGACTGACATTGGCGGTGTAAAATTAAATATTAATTCTAAAGCCGAAGCAGAAAAGGCTTACAAAGAAATAATAGCGGGCGCGAAAAAGGGCGCACCTAAGGCAAAAATCGATGGCGTATTTATTGAGGTAATGACCAAGAAGCGCTACGAGCTTTTGATTGGTTGTAAGAAGGATGAGGTTTTTGGCCCGGCGATTGTTTTTGGTATGGGTGGTGTGGCCGTGGAAGTTTTTCGTGATACAGCGGTTGGTTTGCCACCGTTGAATATGTCTCTGGCTTTAAAAATGATTCAAGAAACAAAAATTTATAAATTATTAAAAGGTTATCGCGGAATGCCTGGAGTTGATATTCCCGCAATTCAATTTTTGCTTTATAAATTTGCTTATTTGGTAAGTGATTTTCCGGAGATAAAAGAATTAGATATTAATCCTTTTGCGGTTGATGAAAAGGGTGGTGTGGTTTTGGATGCTAAAGTTATTTTGGATGAAAAAGTTTTAGGCGTAAAACATAAACCTTATTCACATCTGGTAATTTCTCCTTATCCTCGCGAGTATGAGAAGAAGATTGTTCTAGAAAATAAGAAAAATATTTTAATTCGTCCGATTCGTCCAGAAGATGAAGATTTAGAAATGGAGATGATAAATAATTTTTCTGCTACCACGATGCGTGATAGGTTTTTAGGTAAAGTTAAAAAAGTTAATTTGGAAATGTTGCGTGGTTTTACGCAAATAGATTATGATCGTGAAATTGCTTTGGTTGCAGAAACAGAGGAACGCAAAAAGAAAAAATTTGTTGGTGTTGTGCGTTTGGCTATTGACCCATACAATGAATCCGCCCTGTTAACAATCGCTCTAGTTGACTCCTGGCAAGAAATGACTTTAGGCAGTGAAATGATTGATTATATGTTAGACATTGCCCGCGCTCGAGGCGTGAAAAAAGTTTGGATGGAATTTTTTCCAACTAATAAAAGAATCATAAAAATCCTAACCAAACGCAATTTTACAATGAAAGAAAAGGGGAGTATTATGGTTGGAGAGTTGGAATTAGAAGACTAATTTGTCATTCCCGTAAAAACGGGAATCTAGGATTCTGCGTGATAAAGCTGGATTCCCGCCTTCGTGGGAATGACACACTTTAAATGATTAAAAAGTTTTTTAATAAGGAAATAAATAGTATTACGATCGCGGCGGTGATAATCGCTGGGTCGTCTTTGGTTAGTCGTTTGCTTGGGGTTTTGCGCGACCGTATTTTGGCGGGTCAATTTGGTGCCGGGCAGACTCTTGATGTTTATTATGCGGCTTTTCGTGTGCCGGATTTTATTTTTAATATTGTGGTAATGGGCGCGATTACAGCTGGGTTGGTGCCGGTTTTTACCGGTTTAATTAACGACCGTAAAGATGGCAAACAGACGCTTTTTAGTAATGACAATAAAGAGGCTTGGGCGCTTATAAACAATCTTTTAAACCTTTTGCTTTTGGCTTTGGCGGTTTTGTCAGTACTTGGGTTTATTTTTGCCGCGCCTTTGATGAAGATTTTGGCGCCAGGGTTTTCTGATGAGGCGATGAGACAGGCAACCGGATTAACTAGGATTATGTTTTTGTCGCCGATATTTTTGGGAATTTCTAGTATTTTTGGTGGTGTTTTGCAGTCGTTTAAAAGATTTTTTGCTTATTCATTTGCCCCGATACTTTATAACCTTGGTATAATTATGGGCGCTTTATTTTTTGTGCCGGTTTTGGGTATTTATGGATTGGCCTGGGGTGTGGTTTTTGGCGCTGCTTTGCATATGGTAATTCAGATGTCTGGTGTTTTTTCTTTAAATTATAAATATAAAATATTTTTGAATTTAACCAGCAAGAATTTGCGAAAAATTCTTTCTATGATGGTGCCACGCACCTTAACCTTAGCCTCTTCGCAAATTAATTTAATGGCTATTACAGCCATTGCTTCAACTTTGGTTACTGGTTCGGTAACTATTTTTAATCTGGCTAATAATTTGCAATATTTTCCTGTTGGTATTTTTGGAATATCTTTTGCGGTGGCAGCCTTTCCGACCTTAGCTGCAGTTGCTTGGAGTAAAGATAAAACTATTAATAGTTTTTCTGGCACTTTTCGCCAAATACTTTTTTTTATAGTTCCATCTACGGTTTTGTTTTTGACTTTGCGCGCTCAATTAACACGTTTGGTTTTGGGTTCTGGTCTTTTTGATTGGAATGCTACGGTGTTGACGATGAATGCTTTAGGGTATTTTGCTTTGAGCTTTTTTGCGCAAGCGACAATTCCATTATTAATTAGAGTTTTTTATGCGCGTCAAGATTCACGTACTCCGTTTTTGATTAGTTTAGTTTCAGTTGGCGCTAATATAGTATTATCTATAGTTTTGGGTGGACGTATGGGCGTAGTTGGTTTGGCCTTGGCTTTTTCAATTTCTAGTATTTTAAATTTTATTTTGCTTTGGATATTTTTGCGTCATTATCTTGGCACTTTGGACGAGAGAAGAGTTATTGTGTCAGCAGCCAAATTTTCTCTCGCTTCTCTAGCGGCTGGCTTTGCTCTGCAAGCCGTTAAAGAGTTTTTGGGTGGCAAAGTTAATATGGACAAAGTCTGGGGACTTTTGGTCCAAGGCGGAACAGCAACCTTAGTTGGCATTGGCGTATATTTGTTAATTTGCTATCTTTTACGCAGCGAAGAAATGGACAGCTTCTGGCAGTCTTTTAAGTGCCGTTTTTTATAAAATCTAGTCTGGGAAATTGATATAGTTTTACAGAGTTTATATAATTATATTGTTGTTTGTTCATTTCTAAAGAAAGGAGATTATTGGTTTTATATGAACAAACGTATTGTTCTTTTTTTGTTTCCCTGTATTTTAAAACAGGTAAAAATTTGTTCTTTCAATCATTCTTAATAGGAGGAAAATTTTGAAGAATCTTGTATTAGTATGCCTCATTGTAATCACCGCCATTTATTTTAGCAGTTGTAATCGTTCCGACATTTCACCTGTAAGCACTTCAACAATTGAACCCAGCACAACCGCCGGTATAGGGGATTATAATTCTTGTCCATGGAATTGGAACATGCCTTTCATCGGAAGTGCTTATGTTACCTGCGGCTATGGTTGTGGTTATCATACAGGCAACATATACTATTCCATCGATCTTTCAGGTGGAGGAGCGGCAAGCGGTGAACCTGTTAAAGCGTCTGCTTCCGGATATGTGCAATATGCAGATTGGGATCCTAATGGTAATTGGGGGTATGGAAATCAGGTAATAGTGGAAGCTGGCCCAACTGGACAACCAAATGGGAACCGATATCTTTACAGAGTTGCTCATTTAAGCAGTATTTCAGTGCAAGCTGGATGGTGGGTTGAAAAAGGAACAGTGTTGGGTTATGTAGGCTCTACTGGAAATTCCACCGGTGCTCATATTCATTTTGAAATAAGAAGAGGTAGCTATGCCGGTTATGGTGGCATATATGGAGATAGCTTTCCTCCTGATTATGATACGGGTATAGATGGATATGACGGTTGCGACGATTATTGTCAGATATCTTCGGAATTTCAATGATTTTTCGGGAGGAGAAATTTATATTCTCCTCCCAAATTTATCAATTAAGTAATTAATATATTTACGTTAGATAATTAAATTAAAAATTATATGACAACAAACAAAAAATTTTCTAATGGCTTATTTTTCTTTTTAGCTCTTTTAACGCTAATTTCTTGCAGTTTATTAAATAGCGAAAAAACACAAAAAATGGAAAATAATTCGGAATTATCTGAAAATAATGGCAATAATTTACTTGATTATAAAAACGCAGAATATGATTTTTCTTTTAAATATCCGAAAAATTTACAAATAAAACTTGATAAAGATAACGTAGATGAATTTAGCCCTGACGAATATTGGAGAACAACTTTCGAATCTAACAATTTAAAAACAGATAAAAGCAAAGAAGCTTTTGAAAATGTAATCTCTGGTTATAGAGCAAGCATAGACATTGATCCGAAAACAAAAATTAAAGATTTTGAAGAATTAAAAATGTTGAGCAAATTAGGATCAGGAGGAACGCCAGTTGAAAGAGAAGAATATATTAGTAAAAATGGAGTAGATTTTATAATCCAGTATCATCAAAACGATAAAAACAAAAATGTAAGCAGAACCGTTTTTGCCTTGTTTAATGGTTTATTTTTTAGAATGAATGTTTATGGTGAATACTCAGAAAAAGACAATGTTGATAATTTTATTAGTGATATGATAAGTAGTTTTTCTGTTTAAGATTGATAAGTTTAGTGTAAAATTTTATGAAAAAAATTAAAAAGTTTTTTCCAGGTTTGTTATTTTTGCTATTTTTATTATCCGCTTGCAGTAATAATTCAGTTAAAAAAAATCTCAAGAAAGAATTAAACGATAAACAAGAACCGCAAGAAATAGCCTCTTCGTCAGAAAATTATTCAAAAGAGAATGATTACGAAATTTATAAAAACGAGAAATACGGCTTGAGTTTTTTCTATCCAAATTATTTGGAAATTATTTTAGACGAGGAAGAGAATGTTCCAACTAATCATCTTTGGCGTTTGATGGTGAATAGTATTTCAAACAAGGCAAGTAGTAGTAACGTTGGTTTAATTTCTAATTTTTCAATGGATATAAACTATCCGGCCACTGCAAAAAATTTTGAAGAATTAAAATACCTAGATAGTTTGGGTTGCGGTTCTGATGCCGTTAAAGAAGGCGAAGAAGATAAAATTTTACCCGATCAAGAATTTTTTACTCAGATTTTTAAAAAGCCTGGAGATAAAGTTTTTATAAGAGTATCAGCTTTATATGAAGGCGCTTTTGTTTTCTTTAATTTCTATGGGTCTTATTCTGAAAAAGAAAAAGTCAAAGAAGAAGCTTATAAAATAATAGAAAGTTTTAAATAAAAGTATCAAAATGAAATTTAAAGACAAACTGCTAGTGTCATAATAGGCGGTTTTTTTTGTCGGTTGACCTTTGTGAAAAAAGGCCGTAATATGTAGATATAGTGCTAATATAACACACCCTGGCCTAAGTACAGGCCACCCCCGAGATTTCGGGGTTCAGAAACCCTCTTTTTAGAGGGGAGTTAATATTTTGTATGAAAAATATTCGCAATTTTTGTATTATCGCTCATATTGACCATGGGAAGTCCACTCTTTCTGACCGAATGCTAGAGATTACTGGCACTATTGATAAACGCAAGATGAAAGAGCAGTTTTTGGATAGTATGGAGCTAGAGCGAGAAAGAGGTATTACTATTAAATTAAAGCCCGTTACCATGCACTGGAAGGGGTGTATTTTGAATTTGATTGATACTCCTGGGCATGTGGATTTTTCTTATGAGGTTTCTCGTTCTTTGGCGGCTGTAGAGGGTGCGATTCTTTTGATAGATTCTACGCAAGGAATTCAAGCGCAGACTTTGGCAAATTTATATTTAGCTTTAAAAGAAGATTTAACTATTATTCCGGTTATTAATAAAATTGATTTGCCAGCAGCTGATGTTCCTGGTACTAAAGCAGAAATTATTAATTTGATTGGTTGCGCCGAGGAAGATATTCTCCAGGCTTCTGGAAAAACTGGCGAGGGCGTGGAAAAGATTTTAGATGAAGCTGTAAAAAGAATTCCACCGCCAGAGCCTAACGAAGGAAAACCGGCGCGTGCTTTGATTTTTGATTCTAGCTACGACGAGTATAAAGGCGTCGTGGCGCATATTCGGGTTATGGATGGCGCTTTTAAGAAAGGTGAAAAGATAAAATTATTCGCTTCTAAAACTCAGAGTGAGGTTTTGGATATTGGAATTTTTAATCCTGGTTATCAGCCAACTGGAAATTTAGAAGCCGGGGAAGTTGGTTATATTGTTACTAATTTTAAAACTGTAGCTGAATGTGGTGTTGGTGATACGATTACGACTTTGGCTGATTATGATAAAATTGAGCCGTTAAAAGGTTATGAGCAGGCTAAGCCGATGGTTTTTGCCGGTGTTTTCCCGCGCGAAGGTAGCGATTTTAAAGATTTGCGCGATGCAATGGATCGTTTAAAATTAAATGATTCATCTTTGATTTATGAGCCAGAGCATTCCGAGGCTTTGGGCTTTGGTTATCGTTGTGGTTTTTTAGGACTTTTGCATTTAGAAATTTTTCAAGAACGTTTGCGTCGAGAATTTAATCTGGATTTGATTGTTACTGTTCCTAGCGTGGCGTATAAAGTTTTTTCTAGAGGAGGCCAGAAAGAAGAAATTATTCGCACTCCACAAAAATTACCATCCTTGGGTGAGGTAGATAAAATTGAAGAGCCTTGGGTGACTATGGATATTGTTTTACCAAAAGAATATTTAGGCAAAGCCATGGAATTGGCCCAGGAAAAAAGAGGAATTTATAAAAATCTTGAATATTTAGACGAAAAAAGAGCGATTGTGCATTACCAGATGCCAATGGCTTCTATCTTGACCGATTTTTATGATAAGATTAAGAGTGTCAGTTCTGGTTATGCTTCTATAAATTATGAATATTTAGATTATCGTCCGGCTAAGGTTGTGCGTTTGGATATTTTGGTGGCCGAAGAAATGGTAGAGGCTTTATCAACTATTACTTATGAAGACGATACAACTCGTCGGGGCCGTGAAATAGTTGAGACTTTAAAAGATTCTTTGCCCCAACAAATGTTTGTGGTTAAACTTCAGGCAGCGGTTGGTGGTAAAGTTATTGCCTCAGAAAGAATAGCGGCCTTACGCAAAGATGTTACCGCTAAGCTCTATGGTGGCGACGTAACCCGTAAGCGTAAACTCTTAGACAAACAAAAAGAAGGCAAGAAAAAAATGATGAAATCTGGAAAAGGCTCAGTAGAAATTCCACCAGAGACGTTTGTGAAAATACTTAAAAAATAATTTAATTTAATCATTTATTATATGAAAAGAAAAGTGATTGTAAAAATAATGTGGATATTAATTTCCGCCATAGTTATTTTCTCCATGGTAATCTGGACTTTTGGCGCATCTTTCTTTTAATATGAATAAGATTTGGCATATTAAACCGAAAGCTCGTGAAGAATTTTTTGAAAAATTTCCGGAGTACGGCCGGATTTTTTCGCAACTTTTATATAATCGCGACTTAAAAGAAAAAGAAGAAGTTGAATATTTTTTGCATGCCAAGTATGAAGATAATTTTGATCCGTTCATTTTTCGTGATATGGAGGCGGCCGTTGCTTTGGCTATCAAGAAGATAAAAGAGCGTAAGAAAATTTGTATTTATGGCGACTATGATGCCGACGGGGTGACTGCGTCGGTTTTGTTGTCTGAAATTTTGACAACTATAAAAGCGGATTGTTTTGTGTATATTCCGGAGCGGGCCGGCGAAGGTTATGGCGTGAATCAAGAAGCGATAGATAAAATTTTAAATAAAGGGGCGAATTTAATGATTACGGTAGACGGTGGAATTAGAAATAAAAAAGAAATTGAATATGCCAAAAGTAAAGGGTTAGAAATTATAATTACCGATCATCATGAGCCGCCGGATGATGAAAAAGATTTACCGCCTTGCCTTATTATTAATCCGCATAATCACGGTGAAAAATATCCTTTTAAATTTTTATCCGGGGTGTCGGTGGCGTTTAAATTCGCTCGGGCGCTCTTGGAAAGATCAACTTTAACCGCCGAGCAGAAAAAAAAGATTTTAGAAAAGGTGATGGACTTGGTGGCGATCGGCACAGTGGCGGATTGTGTTTGTTTAACCGGAGAAAATCGTTTGTTTTTGAAAAAAGGTTTGGAGGTTTTGAATGCCGGAAAAAGAATCGGCTTAAAAGAATTAGTAAAAAAAGCCAAACTTGATGGAAAGAATTTAGAAGCTTGGAATATTGGTTTTCAAATTGCTCCTCGTTTAAATGCTTCTAGTCGTATGGGGTCAGCTAATAATGCCTTCAATCTTTTGTCCACCAAGGAAAAGGATGTAGCCGAGAAAGAGGCGGAATTTCTGGATGAACGCAATCAGAAACGACAAAAAGAAACCGAATTGATGGTTGCCGAGGTGGAGGAGCAACTAAAAAAACAATTAGCAGAAAAAATAATTATTGGCGTCTGCCCAAAAGAAAGCAAAAATTGGAATGAAGGCGTTGTTGGCTTAGTAGCCGGTAGATTGACGGAAAAATATCATAAACCTACGTTGGTTTTAACAAGAAATGAAAATGATTATAAAGGTTCCGGCCGATCAATTGACGAATTTAATTTATTTAATGCGGTTGAAGAATGTTCTGATTTACTTTTGAAGCACGGCGGACACAAAATGGCCTGCGGGTTTTCTTTAGCAACTTCGCGCCTCGAAGAATTTTCCAATAAGATGCGTAAAATCGCCCGCCGTGAATTAGAGAAAGCCAGCATGGAAGCAAAGATTGAGATTGATATGGAGATAAATTTGGCCGAGGCGACTCGTCTTTTGGCGCGCGAAGTTCTTGGGCTGGCGCCGTTTGGTTATTACAATTCTCAGCCGAAATTTTTGAGCCGTAATGTTTTAATCAAAGATATTATTTTTATGGGTGCGGAAAGTCAACATTTGAAATTTCGCCTTGGTTCGGCCGACAATATTGGTGCTGGAGATTTTTGGGGCTTGAGTTTTAATCGCGCAACTGAATGGGCAGATCTAAAAATCGGCGACATTGTGGATATTGTTTATCAACTGGAAGAAAATGAATTCAATGGAAAAATAAATTTACAATTAAAAATTCAAGATATTAAATTAAGTTGATGTCATCCCCGCGAAGGCGGGAATCTAGTAAGTTTACAAAGTGCTCGCACTCTGGATTCCCGCTTTCGCGGGAATGACACACGTGAGTTATGTCAGACAAAAAATTTTTAACTATTTTTACCGACGGCGGGGCGCGGGGGAATCCAGGGCCGGCTGGAATTGGGGCGGTTTTGAAAAATGAGAAAGGGGAGACGGTGGCTGAGGTTTCGGAATATATTGGTAAGGCAACTAATAATCAAGCCGAATACAAGGCGGTAATTGCGGCCTTGGAAAAAGCTAAGAATCTTGGGGCCGAAGACTTGGATTTTGTTTTGGATAGTGAATTAGTAGTCAAGCAAATGAAACGCGAGTATAAAGTAAAAGACAAAGATTTAGCCGTGTTGTTTATGAAAGTTTATAATGCTTGCCAAGGATTTGAAAAAGTATCTTTTCGCCATGTGCGTCGCGAATTAAACAAAGAAGCTGATGCTTTAGTTAATAAAGCAATTGATGAAGTTTTAAAAAATAAGAAGTAGAAAATCATCTCCTGAGGAGGGTATTTAAAAACAACGACTTTTAGGTCGTTGTTTTTTCGTTTTTTTATTCAGCGTTTAATTTATATTTTTCAATATTCCCATCCGCTATTTTTTGTAATAATCTTATTTCTTCTTTGCCGGCTTCGCTTTTAAATAGATGTTTGAAGCGGGCTTGGGGTTTTAGGTATTCTTCTACGCTGATTTTTTCTTTTATTTTTGAAGCCTTAATAAGTTGGCCGTTTTCAAATTCTAAAAGGGGATAGAGTCCTGTTTGTGCGGCTAATTTACCAAGGCTCATTGCTGAATCAGTGGCAATGCCCCAGCCGGGAACGCAAGGTGCCATAATTTGGATATATGACGGTCCGCCTAGTTCTAGAGCGCGTTTTACTTTACGCGTAATATCTTCCGGATAGCCGGCGGTTGATTGAGCGATATATTTTAAGCCATGTGCTTGCGCGATAGCAATCATATCTTTTTTTCTTTGGGCTGAACCGATTGATTCGGCTCCGGCTGGTGTGGTAGCGGTTGAAGCACCTGGTTGAGTGGCACCTGAGGCTTGATAGCCGGTGTTGGAATAAATTTCTGTGTCATAGCAGATATAAAGAAAGTCATCACCGCGTTCCCAGGCGCCGGAAATGAGTCCAATCCCGATATCGAAAGTCGCGCCATCACCACCTTGGGCTATAACATTTATTTTTTCGGGAATTTGGCAAGTGCCGGATTTTTTATTACCAGAACATTTCTTTTTGTAATCAAGAGCCGCTCTAATACCCGAAGCCAATGATGAGGAATTTTCAAAAATGGAATGGATCCAAGGAATTTTCCAAGCTGATTCCGGATAAGGCGTAGTCGTCACTTCTAAACAGCCGGTGGCATTAGTAATAATAGTGTTTGGCCCAAAGCCACGCGAAGCGGACATAGCAGCAATCATCTGTCCACAGCCAGCGCAAGCTCTGTGTCCGGGAGCGATTAAAACATCGCCGAGTTTTGGTTTTATAAGATTATCTGTTTTCATAAATTTTATTAATTACAAACGTGGAAATGATTTTTTCCACCAGCATCTTCACCGGTTTCGGTTTGGTCGCATTTTATATTTTTATTATAAGTATTACAATTGCATTTATCTCCAGGATAACATTCATATAAAATATTTAGATTAGCATCTTTAAAAGTCGTATATATTTTTTCTATAGTTTCTATATCTTCTTCTTTTTTGGAAGACATAATACCTCTTATTGGTGTAACCATATCAATGCAAGTTCCGTTTTTATGCCCTAAAGAGGAATGGTTGACTGTTGGTGGCCAAGCTTCTGTTATTTCTAATTTTATATCACCAATGTTATTATGAGCTTCTAATAATTTTTGATAAAAAGAATTTGCAACTTGGCAACTTTTTTGCGGGTATTTACAGGAGAAATTAGAAAGTAATCCAGTTATAGTTGTTGGTTCTTCACAGGCCATACAGCTTATTAAGTAATCCGTGCAACCAGCTGGTAGTGGCGCGCAACAGCAGATAGCATCATCTTTTTTACCATCTTCAGAACATACGTCATTAATATTTTTCCATCCATCGCCGGCAGTAGCGCAAGTCTTGTCGAAGTTAGAGGATTTTGTTGTTGTTTTGGCTATATAGTCACTGTCTGTTAATGTTGTCCATTTACAAAGATGATTACTAGCATTTTTCGCTGTTTTAACATTTGGTTTTTGAATTTTTGTTACGTTTAATTCTGTTAGTGCCGGGTTTATTTGTTGCAAGATCAGCCAGGAGGCCATTACTAAGACCAACCCTGAAAGAGAGGCGAAAATTATTTCTTTGGCTTCACCGATGGATGAGGCGTTACCGCCGGCTAAAATCCAGCGGAAGCCACCGACCATCAACATTATGGCCGCCAATATTCCGACAATGCCAACCGCGTAATTGTAAATAGCTTTAACATAATCGGCGATTGGTTTGGTGTCGCCGGTATTAAAAGTTACCACGCCCTCTTTTCCAAGGCCTGGAATCGGCACTTGCATTGTATAAGTAATCGGTTCGTTTTTAGCCGCATAAGCCATTTCCGGTGCACTCAAAGAAAGTCCCAGACTGAAAGCCTGCACCATCGCGATAACCGCGAAAGAGTAAGCAAAGAAGCGAGGGAAAGAAAAAAACTTTTTGTGCTTTTTTTTCTTTTTTAGAAAAGGAAAGATTTTTTTAAGTTTAAATTTTAACATAAACCTATTTTATTATTTTTCTTAAATTTTCTTTAGTAATATCTTTTCCTCCTAAACCGACAACTACGCCGTTAATGATTGCGGTAGTTTTTCCATAAAGAGCGGATTTTACTTCAGTCTCTAATATTCCGCCAAGACCCAGGGAAATAGATTTTTCTAAAACAATTATTTTTTTGGCATTAGTTTTTTTGATAACAGCCAAAATTTCTTCGGCCGGAAATGGTCTAAATGTTCTTAATTTTAAAACTCCTGTTTTATTTTTGAAAACGCCGGATTTTTTATTTTCTTCATCAATAGTTTCTTTTATAGTTCCAATTACCGAGCCTAAAGAAATAACAACAGTCTTTGCTTTAGTTGGGCCGTAATATTCGACTAGGCCATTATCATAACTTGAAATATTTTTTTCTTGCGGATTAAATATTTTTTGTAATTTTATCCATTCTGATTTTATTAATTCTTTAGAATCTAGAATTTTTTGATTAAGCTCTAGGCGCATTTCTTGATAGTGAGTAGGTGTGACAAGTGTGCCGAGCGAGCGCGGGTTAGCCGGATCAAGATAAGTTCCGTTCTTTGGCTTATAGTCAGGCAAGAATTTTTTAATATTTTTTTCTTCAGGAATAGAAACTTCTTCGTAGGAATGTGTTAAAACAAAACCATCAACATTTACAAAAGCCGGAACGGAAATTTTTTCGGCGATTTTGTAAGCTAGTAAGTGTTGAAAAACCGCTTCTTGATGATTCTCGGCAAAAAAAGACAACCAGCCGGCATCGCGAACAGACATAATGTCTTGCTGGTCATTCCAAATATTTATCGGCGCGCCAATCGCGCGGTTAGCACAAGTGATAACAATCGGCAATTGCATTCCAGCGATATTATAGATAACCTCGGTCATTAATAATAATCCTTGAGAGCTAGTAGAAGTGTAGGTGCGGACGCCAGAAGCGGAAGCACCCAAAACAATAGAGGCGGCGGCAAATTCGCTTTCAGCGCGTAATAATTCATAATCAGCAATTCCTTCAGCTTTGAAACGCGCCAAATCTTCCACAATATGAGTTTGTGGCGTAATCGGATAAGCGGAAATAACAGCCGGGCGGATATTTTTTATAGTTAAGGCAATAGCACGACTGCCTTCTAATATTTGAGGTTTAGACATATAAGAATAGGTGTCATCCCCGCGAAGGCAGGGATCCAGAAATTTGTTTAGTACTTGCACTCTGGATTCCCGCCTTCGCGGGGATGACAAAAATGTTTTTTTTATTTTTTTTCTATTTCCATTTTAATGCATTTCACTGGGCACTCGGCGGCGCAAAGTCCGCAGCCTTTGCAGAAATCGTAATCGGTTTGCGGCTTATTTTTACCCTCGGCGTTAGCTTTCATTTTTACGCAATTTTCCGGACAAACCAAAGCACAACGACTACAGCCAATGCAAACGTCTAAATCAGTTTTTGGTATATAAGTTCTCCAATCGCCAGTTTTATTTATAATAGTAGAGCCTGGAGCAATAGTTAAGTCTAGTGTCATATTTAAGTTTTCTAAATTAATTAGCTAAAATGATAAATGATAAATGATGGATAAAAAAATAAATAAAATTTATCATTAATCATTGTTTATAGATTTTTTCTATAGCTTGAATATTTTTATTAACTATCTCTTTACCTTTTTCTTCAAATTTTGTTTTGATGGCTTTTTTTAGGCCGTCAATGCTTATCGTGTTTCCTGTTTTAGCTAAAAGTCCCAGGATTGTGGTGTTAGCCAGATTGCGACCAAGAATTTCTATAGCGATTTTTGAAGCATCAGCGGCAAAAATATTTTTTTCCGGTATAGGCTTTTTTTCTTTTCCAAAAGTCATCTTTAAATCTTTAATTGGCTGGGAAGTGTTGACGATTACCATAATATTTTTTTCGCAATCAGCCGCTAAATTCATACCTAATAAAGTTGAGTCAAGGATTATCAAAATATCCGGACGATAAACTTGTTCGCGGGTGCGGATTGGCTTATCGTCAATCCTCGCAAAAGCTTGAATCGGCGCGCCGGTTCTTTCCACGCCAAAAGACGGAAAAGCCTGGGCTTGTTTGCCGTCTTCATAGGCGGCGATGGCAATTAATTCGGCGGCCGTCACCACTCCTTGTCCGCCACGGCCGTGCAGTCTAATTTGTATCATATGTTTCTAATAATTTATCAACTATTAATTTCCAATTTTCTAAAGAAATATCGCCTTTTACTATATAACTATTAACGAAAGATGTTGGCGTTCCGGAAACTTCAAGAGCAATAGCTTCATCATCATCTTTTTTGATTTGTTCTTTATAATATTCTCCTTTATAACATCGATCAAAACGCGCTTGGTCGGCGCCAATAGCGGAAAGTTGGGCGGAAAAATTAGCTACATTCACATTTTCTTGATTAAAAAATAGCTCATCATGTATTGGCCAAAATAATCCTTGTTCTCCAGCACAGCGGGCGGCTAGCGCTAAGGCATAGGAATTGTTGTGTCCAATATAATCCTTGTAAACTATTTTTAATTTTCCTGGATATAAAGCGCGCAAAGTTTCTAAAGTGGTGGCGGAATTTTTGCAATATGGACATTCAAAGTCGGAAAATTCTATAATCGTTATAGCTGGCTTGGCTGAACCGATCCAAAAATTTCCTTCAATGGAAACATCGTATTTTCTAGCTTCTTGATTTTCGGAAATAGGAATTTTTATGAATCGTGCGACCAGGGCGCTTAGCAAAAGAACGGCGAAAAATATTATAATCACCAGTTTCTTGTGGTTGTGTTTTTCCATTGTTTCTTCGGCCATAAAAAGATATAATAAAGATAGTTAAATTATATCATCATTAGCTAAGTTCTCCAAATATGAAAAATAATTTAAGCGAGTGGGAAAAAAAGCTGGAAAAAAAGATGGTAGCCAGAGCCAAAAAAGGAAAACCTAAGATGAGGGTGTCAGGGGCTAGTGTTAAGGCTTTGGAAAAAATTATAAGAGGTAAGGTATAATTTATGAAAATAATCTCTTGGAATGTTAATGGGATAAGGGCAGTAATCAAAAAGGGTTTTGTGAAATTTTTACAAACAGAAAAACCTGATGTTTTGTGTTTGCAGGAAATTAAAATTTCTGACAGCGCTCGCAATCAGGAAGTTTTTGACTTTTCTGGTTACCAAGAATTTTGGCATTCCGCTGAGCGACCTGGATATAGTGGTACGATGATGTTAGTTAAGGATGGTGTAAAAGTTTTTGGAGAAGAAAAATTTCCTGATGATTCCGAGGGGCGAGTGCAGGTTTTAGAATTTTCTAAATTTTATTTGGTGAATGTTTATTTCCCTAATTCTAATCATGAATTATTACGTTTGGATTTTAAATTAAAATTTAATAATCGTTTGCAGAAATTTTTGAAAAAATTAGAAGAGGTTAAGCCAATTATAATTTGTGGAGATTTCAATGTGGCGCATGAGCCAATAGATCTTTTTCATCCAAAAGAAAATGAAGGTAGCGCTGGGTATACTCTAGAAGAGCGCACCTGGATGACAAAATTTTTAAAAGCTGGGTTTGTGGATACTTTTCGTGAAATGTATCCGAAAAAGGTTCAATATTCTTGGTGGTCATATCGGATGGGCGCTCGTCAAAGAAATATCGGCTGGCGGATTGACTATTTCTGTGTTTCTGCTAAGATTGTTACTAATATTAGTCGTTCTTTTATAATGAATCAAATTTTCGGCTCGGATCATTGTCCAGTCGGAATAGAATTAAAAAAATAGGAGGTAGCGAGTGTTTGATGATTTGAGCTTCGCGGGTTTTATTATTTTTGCGGGAGTAGTAATAACAGTGGTTCCTGTTGCTATTATTCTTGTTGCTGCACCTTTTTATTCTAAAAAAAATACTGAAAAAGTGTGATTTTTATTAAAAATTGATTACGGTGAACAGTTTAGCGGAGTGTTTTTACCCTCCGTTTTTTTATTTGCTTTTTTGTTATTTTTGGGATAGAATATTTCTATCAACACGCTTTAATATTAGTCATAATTATATGGAAAAATATAATCACTTAGAAATAGATAAAAAATGGCAAAAGGCTTGGGAGGAAGAAGGGGTTAATAAAACCGGAGAAGATCAAGCTAAGCCAAAATATTATGTTTTAGATATGTTTCCTTATCCGTCAGGAGCTGGTTTGCACGTTGGTCATCCTAAAGGGTATATTGCGACTGATATTTTGGCACGCTATAAAATGATGAATGGTTTTAATGTGTTGCATCCTATGGGTTGGGATGCTTTTGGTTTGCCAGCAGAAAATTATGCTTTAAAAAATAAAGTTCATCCAAAAGTTCAGACAGAAGAGAATATCGCCACTTATAAGAAGCAATTGGAAAAAATTGGTATGTCTTATGACTGGAGTAGAGAAATTAATACAACTGACCCAGAATATTATAAATGGACACAATGGACTTTTATTAAAATGTGGGAAAAAGGTCTGGCTTTTGAATCATTTGAGCCAATTATTTGGTGTCCAAAATGTCAGACTGGTTTGGCTATGGAGGACTTGGAAGATGGTAAATGTGAACGTTGTGAATCAGAAATAGAACGCAAGCCAATGCGTCAGTGGGTAATAAAGATAACCGATTACGCTGATAGACTTTTAGCTGATTTGGATAAATTGCCGGGCTGGGAAGATTCTATTAAAGAAATGCAACGCAATTGGATTGGAAGATCAGAAGGCGCAGAAATTAACTTTGTCATTGCGAGCGAAGCGAAGCAATCCCGAGGCGAGAGCAACGACATTAAGGTTTTCACCACTCGTCCTGATACGCTATTCGGCTGCACCTATGTCGTTATTGCTCCCGAGAAGCTAGTAGATTTAAAATTAGAAATTAAAAATAAAGCTGAGGTTGATGAATATATTAAAAAAACTAAGGCTAAATCTGATTTGGAGCGGACTGATTTGAATAAAGATAAAACTGGTGTGAAATTAGAAGGTGTAATGGCGATTAATCCAGCTAATGGTGAAGAAGTCCCAGTGTTTATTGCTGATTATGTTTTGGCTGGTTATGGCACCGGCGCCGTAATGGCAGTACCAGCTCATGATGAGCGCGATTTTGAATTTGCCAAAAAATATGATTTGCCAATTAAAAATGTTATTGAGCCGGAATTTGGTGAAAAAAGAGAGAATGAAGAGTTTAGGAATAGGATTGTTGCCGTGGTGTATAATCCTAAAAATAATAAAGTTTTAACTTTAAATTGGGGAGATAAGTTTGGTGGCTATTTAAATGTTGGAGGAGGAATAGAAGAAGGGGAAAGTCCTGAACAGGCGGCACGTCGAGAAATTTTAGAAGAGACAGGTTATAAAAATCTTAAATTAGTTAATCAATCAGAAAAAGTTCGTCATCATTTTATCGCTTATAATAAAGGCGTGAATCGGGGTACGGAAATTATTGGTTTATTTTTTGAATTAATTGATGAATTGGCTGACGCACAAAGTCTATCTCCTGAAGAGGAAGGAAAATTTGAGTTGGAATGGTTATTGGCTTCTGAAGTTAAAAATAAAATTATAGACCCTTGTCATAATTATTTAGTGGATAAGTTTATTAATGATGTTGCTTTTACTGGAAATGGTTTTAATGTTAATTCTGATTTTTTGAATGGTTTGTCGACTGCTGAAGCGAAGGTGAAAATAGTTGAGTGGCTAGAAAAAGAAGGTAAGGGGAAGAAAAAGGTTAATTATAAATTGAATGATTGGGTTTTTTCTCGTCAGCGTTATTGGGGTGAGCCGATTCCTTTTGTGCATTGTGAAAAATGTGGCGTTGTGCCAGTGGCGGAAAAGGATTTGCCAGTGCGTTTGCCGGATGTTGAACATTACGAGCCGTCTGGAACAGGGGAATCACCTTTGGCAAATATTACTGATTGGGTAAATACTACTTGCCCAAAATGTGGTGGGAAGGCTAAACGCGAAACTAATACTATGCCACAATGGGCTGGTTCGTCTTGGTATTATTTGCGCTACATTGATTCAAAAAATTCTGAAAGCTTAGTTGATAAAGAAAAAGAAAAATATTGGTCGCCAGTTGATTTTTATGTTGGTGGTGCTGAGCATGCCACACGTCATTTAATTTACGCCCGTTTTTGGCATAAATTTTTATTTGATATTGGTGTAGTAAATTATGAAGAACCGTTTACTAAATTGCAACACGTCGGTTTAATAATGGCTGAAGACGGTAGAAAAATGTCTAAACGCTGGGGTAATGTCATTAATCCTGATGACATTATCGCACAATACGGTGCCGATGCGATGCGTGTTTACGAAATGTTTATGGGCCCATTCGGTCAGTCTTGTGCTTGGAATACTAACGGTTTAGTCGGAGCACGAAAATTTTTGGATAAAATAAATGATTATGTTGATAGTTGGAAAGTTGAATATAAAGAAGGAGAAGTTCATGAAAGCAAGGACACAGTTATTGATAAAAAAAATAGTTTAATAGAAAAAACTATAAAAAAAGTAGGCGAGGATATTGTTGAATTTAAATTTAATACCGCTATTAGTCAAATGATGATTTGTTGGAATTATATTCGTGCGGAAGAAAAGAAGAACTTGCCGAATGGAGCTGAATATTCCGAAACTTTAGAACGTATTATTACTAAAAAGCAGTTAGGAAAACTTATTCAAATTCTTGCGCCTTTTGCTCCGCATTTAGCTGAAGAAATTTGGCGTAATAAATTGGGCAACAAGCAAAGTATTTTTGTGTCAGAGTCCCCTTCGGGAGACCATAATAAGACGGTGATGTCTGTTTGGCCTGAATATGACCCAGAATTAATAAAAGATGATATAGTTAATTTGGTTGTGCAGATCAATGGTAAGCTTCGTGCTACTATTGAAGTGGCAGCAGATATTTCTGAAGAAGATGCAAAAAAATTAGCTCAAGAAAATGATAACATTAAAAAATGGTTAGAAGGAAAAGAAATTATAAAAATAATTTTCATTCCAGGCAAGCTTCTTAATATTGTAGTGAAATAATGGATCTCTTAGAAAAAACTAAACAACTTTGCGCAGAAAATAATATTCGCCCGGCGCGCTCCAAAGGGCAAAATTTTTTAATTGATGAAAATATTTACGATAAAATTATTGAGGCGGCAGATTTAAAAAATACTGACACTGTTTTAGAAGTCGGTCCGGGTTTGGGATTTTTAACTGCTAAATTATCAGAGAAAGCTGGCTATGTTATCGCCGTGGAATTAGATGACAAATTAGCCGCGTATTTAAAAGAAAACTTAAAAAAAGAAAATGTTGAAATAATAAATGAAAATATTTTGGATATTATAAATTCTAAATCTCAGATCCTAAATTCTAAATATAAAGTTGTTGCTAATTTGCCATATAATATAACCTCGGTTTTTATCCGCAAAATGTTGACTTCTGAAAATAAGCCGACGGAAATGATTTTGATGCTGCAAAAAGAAGTGGCCGAGCGCATCTGCGCCAAACCGGGAGATATGTCGCTGCTTGCTTTGTCGGTGCAATTCTTTAGTGAACCAAAATACTTTTCCAAGTTCCACGCACAGCTTTTTATCCCGCGCCGGAAGTAGACAGTGCAGTTGTTAAATTATCAATTATCAATTATCAATTATCAATCAAAGAAAAAGAGTTTTTTCGTTTGGTCAAAATCGGCTTTTCCGCTAAGCGCAAGATGCTTAAAAATAATTTGGCTAATGGTTTGCATATTTCTAATCAGGAGGCAGAGAAAATGCTTATTAGCACTGGGTTAGACTTAAAAATTAGAGCTGAAGATTTAGCAATAAACGATTGGATAAAGTTGTTATCAATTTTTTCTGCAAATCAGAATTAAAAAATTAATAGTTTTTTATATAGTTTTTAATCGCCTTTTGAGGCGATTTTTTTTCCTTGTTTCGTTTTGTGATTTTGTGGTATAATAAACTTGTGAAAATGGAGCAGAAAATTTTTAAAAAAAACCGCCCGGAAGAAAATGTTTCGGCGGAAAGTTCTTTGTCAAAAAAACAAAAACTAGCCTTGTTTGGGCTGGGAATTTTTGCTATTTGTATATTTGTTTTTTGGGGAGTGGAATTGAAAAATAATATTTCCGATCCGTTTAAGTCTAAAGCCGAGTCGGCGGTTATCGCTTCTGGTGAACAATGCCCGGACGGCAATTGCCAGCAAGCAATAGAAGAAAAATCCAAAATAACTGACACTGACAATGACGGCCTTTTTGATTGGGATGAATTAAATAAATACAATACTTCGCCGTATTTGAATGATTCTGATAGTGATGGAATAGATGATGGTATAGAAGTAAAAAATAGCACTGATCCGAATTGTGCGCAGGGACGCGATTGTTCTTTGTCTGGCTACCTAGTGAGCGGTGCATCCTCTACAGTTTCATCCGTCCCGCAAGCTTCTGCGTCTGAAACAGAAATAATTAAAGCTAATGCCGAGATTTTGCGCCAGGCTTTGTTGGATTCTAAAAGTGTTGACAAAGAAACTTTAGATAAAATTTCCGATGAAGATTTACTGACTATTTATCAGCTGGCTGCCGAAGAAGCGGCTAGTAGCACGGAACAATAAAATTATAATTTTTTTAAAGATATGTCTAAAAATTTCGAACAAAGAAAAAGGAAAATATTTTTGTTAGCTTTGTTTTTTGTCGCTTTCTTAACATTTTGCCCACTTCATCCAGCCAAAGCGCAAACCACAGATTTTACTCATGTAGCTATGCAGGTTGGGAAATTTATTTATGAAAAATTTCAAGATTTAAAACAGTTGCTTAATGGTAAGGTGGCATCTTCTTTATACAGGTCAATTTTGTCTAACGCCTTAAATACTATGGCTTTTGATACGGCAACATGGCTTGGCTCTGGCGGTCGCGGCCAAAAACCTTTATTTGTAACCGATGCCGCTCTTTATGCTCGTAATATCGGTGATGCCGCCGCTGGGCAATTTATAGAAACTTTGGGTAAAAATATATTTGGCGTAAGTATTTGCGAACCGTCGCTGAATGCTAAATTAAAAATTGGTTTGGGCTTAGTCCAACAAGAGCGTCCAGCCACGCCTAATTGTACTTTAAGTAAAATGTATAGTAATTGGAGCGAGGCCAAGCTTGACCCGAATTTTTTGAAAGATTTTTATGAATCAATTGACCCGACCGGCACTGATCTTGGTGCGGCTTTATATATTCAAAATAAAGAAAGAGAAGTAGCAAAAGAAGCAACCGATAACATTTCAAAAAAATTGGAAAAATTTCAAAATTTTTTAACACCTACTAATGCCGGCGGGCAAGATCTTTGGGCGCCAAAGACGATTGAGAAAACTGAAGATTTAACTTGGGGAATTATTGGCCAAAATATGCTAACAAGTTCCGGCAACGCTTTGGTTGATGCCGCAAAAGTATTTACTAATCAATTAGCCTTGACTGCTTTCCAAAATGGACTTAAAAAATTAGCTGGAACAGTCGGCACTGGTTATGCCGGAGATTATGGCAGATTATTAAGCGCCGAAGCCAATCCTTTTTCAGTTGGCACAGCCGAAGTTAAGAATTCTGCCCGCAAGCTTATTGAACCGTCATTTGCCACTCGTGGCGATTATGAAATTTTATCAAGTCTCTCTATTTGCAATCGCAACGGCAATTTGCCAGTTGGCCTGACTGATTGCGTGATTGATGAGCGTTTTCGTCAGGCCGTGGAGCAAAAAAAGACCGTTGGTGAGGCAATAAAAAGCGGTTTATTAAATGGATCAGTCATTTTTGGTTTCAAGATTAGCGCCGCTGGTGATCCTGTAGAGCCGGATTATACTGATGGCTTATCTTATCGCTCTATGATGATTTTGAGAAAATACCGTATTATTCCGGTTGGCTGGGAATTAGCCGCTGAATATATTAAAAATCATCCAGAAGATTCGGAGGTTACCAATAATGCCACCTTAGGGAAATTAGTTGATTGTTATAGTGATAAAGATGAGTATGGCGATTTTTCCAAATCTTGGTGTATTGGCTTGGTTGATCCGAATTGGGTTCTAAAAGCGCCACAAAATTATTGCGCCAAAGAAGGCTATGGCTCACAGATAATTTATAAACAGGCGGTAGAGCAGGGGCAGGAGAGTATACAAGCGGAAAATGATGTGAATAAGGATGGTGAAATTAATTCTTCCGATCAAAAACAGATTGAGTTGCCGCCGAAATTAATGGTTTCCCGTTTGGATAATTATTGCGCTGATGAACAATCTTGCATTAAAGAAAATGATGATGGATCTTGCCAGTATTATGGTTATTGCGAAGAGGAAAAACGCGAGTGGCGCTTTGATGGCGAATCTTGCGAGGCTAATTTTAATACTTGTGAAACCTTTCGCAATTCTAAGGGGCAGACAGCTTCTTTCCTGCAGAATACTTTATCATTCTGTTCTTCGGATGATTTTGGTTGTAAAAATTACGCTATTCCGGCCGCCGAGGCATATAATTTTGTTGCCGGTGATATTGACTGGACGAAGATTTCCGGTAATATTTATTTTAATAAAAATGCTGAAACTTGCAGTGCTGAAGATAATTCTTGTCGCGCTTTAATTCGTATGAAATCCGGCGCCGGCGCTAATCTTTTGGCGGATGGAAATTTTGAGGATAATAATATCGGCGATAATTCTAGCTCGGACGGCTTGATAAATTATTTTTGGCCGATAAGCGGCTATGCTGAGATTACCGACATAGTAGTTGGTGAGTTTTCCGATTCAGGCAAAGTTTTATTAATAGATCAAAACTCTTCTCCGGCCGGGGTTTATTCTTTTGACCATTCGGCTATGGGTAGGCCGTCGGTTTTGCCGGCCGGCTTTGTTTTTGAACCGGAAACTTCTTATACTTTAAGCGTGGATGTTTATATAGAGGTGGCAGATCGTGTTGTATTAGCCATTGGCCGTGACGGTGGCTATCAGGAAGAGGTGGAAATTACCGGAACAGGCTGGCAGAGACCAAGTGTTACTATCTATAACAACGAACAGATTGCCGCTGATCAGTTCACAATCAATGGCTACGCGGTGGCCGGCCAAGTTAGGTTTTATATTGATAATATAAAATTAGAGGTTGGTGATTCGCCGACAACACATAGTTTATACGGACAGAAAGGCCTGGTTTACGAAAAACTTTTACCAGTTTATCTAGAAGAAGTTTGTTACCTTAATCCTAAAATTGAGGATTATCGGATTAAGCCCACAGCTCCCAGTATTTGCAAAAATTACGCGCGCAAATGTTCACGCGAAGAAGTCGGATGTCAAGGTTTTACTCCTGTTTTAGGTGGCGCAGAAATACCGGCGTCCATAACCGACAAAGATTATTGTCTGGAAGAATGCGACGGCTATAGCTCTCTTGTTCAGAAGGAAAATAATTTTAACACTATCCATTCTAAATATTTTATTCCGCTTACGGCGAGATCTTGCTCGGCCGCCGAGGTTGGTTGTGAGGAATTTACCAATTTGGATAAAAGTACTGCCGGCGGTGAAGCGAGGGAATACTATTCTTATTTGCGCCAGTGCGTAAAGCCTGATGCTCCGGCGGCCAATTGTGCTGACTTTTATGTTTGGTCAGGGACTAATGAATCTGGTCAGCAGCTTTCCAAAATTTCTTTGCAGGCGGATGCTGTTTTACCGCCAAATGATCCTGGTGTTTGCGATGAAACAATATTTAATTTACCTCCAGGAGATCCTCATTATAATTTAGACTGTCGACAATTTTATAGCCAGACCGGAGAGATTACTTATCATTTGTATTCTCGCACTATTTCTTGCACCGCCGATTGCCATCCTTATCGTTTGTCTGAAAAGAATTATTTAGAAGGCGTTACCACTCAAGCGGCTTGTGCTGCTAGTGGATATGAGGCCAATTCTCTTTATTGGGATGCTGGCACACAAGCTTGTCTTTATTGTGCCGGCGGTGGAGCTTGGAACGATGATCATACAGCCTGTGTTTACAATGCTTATCCGGCTGAAAGTAATTCTTGTTCGGCCGCGGTTGCCGGTTGTGGTGAGTATAATGGTAATCAAGGCAATAATATAAAGTCTTTGGTAATGTCAACTTTTGAAAATGGCGCTGACGGTTGGAATCATTTTAATAGTACTCAAGAAGCAATTAGCGGGAAATATTCTTGCGTATTAGCTGTTGGTGGCGGACAAGGAGGAGGAACTAATGATATTAATTATAAAATTGGAACAGCAGTAAAAAAAGGTCAACCTTATGTTATAAGTTTTGTCGCCAAAGCCTCCGGTCAGGGCGCTAGTGTTGGGGTGTCCTTGAAAAACTCTGTAGCTAGCCAGCAGTTTAGTGCTGGCGCTGGATTGGATTTTGTGACAGTCAAGCCGGATATTTGGGGTGTTTATACTCTTAACTTGCCGTCGCTTGATCATTTTTCGGCTATTGATGAAGTTCTTCTTATTAAGTCTTCCGCCACAATTCTTATTGATAATATAAATTTTTCCGCCATCAACAGTCGTTATTTCTTGACGCGTGATTCTTGGAATACGCCAACTTCTTGTGATAGTGATAGCGCCGGTCGGCCTTATCCTTTGTATATGTTGGGTTGTTCCGCTTATACGGATCGTTTGGGTGGTACGCATTATCTTCATAGTTTTGATCGCTTATGTCAAGATTCCGCGATTGGTTGTGAAGCCTTGATTGATACGAAAAATTCTTCTTTGGCTGGAGCCAAGGATCATAGCAATGGCTTAATGACTTTTGCTGTTCCGGCCGATGAAATGATCTACGCGGTTTATGATACGAACAAAATCTGTAGTGCGGCGGACAAGGGCTGTGAATTATTAGGAGAGGTTTCCGGTTATGAAGGCGAGAACGCTTTTACACCGACGTACTTAAAAAATGATCCGGATAAATATGATAAGATATTTTGTTCGCCAACGAGCGTTGGTTGTGATAAGTGGACATCTGATAGTGGAGAAGTTTATTTTAAAGATCCAGGTAATATTGTCTGCGAATGGCGTCAAGCAGTCGGCGCCGGACAAGCTAGTGGTTGGGGTTGGTATAAGAAAAAAGTAAAGCGTTGTGGTGGCACGGGAGCTATCTGTACGGCCGCTTCACAATGTCTCTCCGGTCAAGACTGCTCTTTGGAAAATATTGATAATCCTTGCCCGACCAATCAATTCAAAACTTTCGGCCAAGGTGGTTTGGGTAATGAAATTTATCAGCCAACAGTTAACGGCGAT
>JBAZHE010000002.1:0-102717 GCA_041652555.1 Patescibacteria group bacterium
TATTTTAAAAAAATTTCCTAATATTTTAAATAAAATAAAATAATTCAAGTGAATATTCGCTTGGCAAAAAAATATGAACAGAGCTTTTTTAACCAGAATTTTTCTCTTTATTCTTTTAGCTGCAGTGCTGGTCGCCTGCTTTCTGCTCTTTCGCCCGTTTTTAGTGGAGATTCTAGTTTCAGCGGTTTTGGCTTCGGTGTTTTATTCGGCTTATGAATGGTTAAAAAAACGGTTGGGTGGCCGCGAGAAAATTGCCGCTATAATAATGTGTCTTGGAATTGTTTTGGTGGTTATTGTGCCTTTGTCTAATTTGATAATTTACGGCGCACAAAAATCTGTGGTTGCTTATTCGGATATGATTCGCTTTTTAGATGGTAATGGTTTAGAAAATAATATTGAGAGTGGAGCTTTGTCGCATGTGAAAGTATGGTTTAATTTGGGCGGTGATGAATTAAAAGGAGTAATGATTGATATTGCGCAAAAATCCAGTAATTGGTTGGTGCAGGGCGCGGCCGGATTATTGAAAGGAACAACGACTTTTATTATTTCTTTGATATTGATAATCTTTACTTTATTTTTCTTTTTTGTGGATGGTAAAAAGATGTTGTTAAAATTAACATATTGGACGCCGTTGCCGGATAAATATGACCGACTGATTTTTAAGAAATTCAAGGACGTAAGCTATGTGATATTTTCTTCAACCTTTGCCGTGGCCGGAGCGCAGGCAGTTTTGTGTGCGATAGGTTTCTATATTGTCGGCTTGCCGGTTTTTTTCCCGGCCATTGCCACTGCCCTGCTTTCCGTAGTTCCATACATCGGCCAATTTTTAGTTTGGATTCCCGCCGCTATTTATCTTTTTGCGACCGGTCAAATTTGGCAGGGAATTTTTATGACAATTTGGGGCGGAGTCTTAATCACTAATATTGATAATGTTATTAGAATGTTTATGATTAAGGATAAGGCTGAAGTGCATTCATTGTTTATTTTGTTTTCAATTTTGGGTGGCATTGCCTTGTTCGGATTCTGGGGTATAGTCATCGGTCCGCTTTTGATTTCTTTAGCTGTTACAGTGTTTAATATATATGATGAGGTTGAATACAAGAAAATGCCGAGTAAATAAAAAAATAAAATGTGTTATTCCCGTGAAAACGAGAATCTAGGCGGGGTTCGTATAATGGTAGTACAAGGGTCTCCAAAACCTTTTGCGTGGGTTCGATTCCTACACCCCGTGCGTGAAAAATTACTCTGATTTCAGAGTAATTTTTTATATTTTTTTAAAAAAGTAAGTAATTTACCCGAAGGGGTTGTTTTGTTTTTGTTTATTGTGGTATTATATTAGCAGGTAGTTATTTAGTCAAAATAGAAAATAAAATTAATTTATATAAAAATTATTAAACTAGTAGTTTAATAATTAACCATAAATTTATGGAAGAACTAAAAAATTTTAGTGTTAAATGGTCGAGAGCTTTAAAAATTGCGGCCATAGTTTTAGGGGTGTTAATTTTGTTGGCAATTTTTGTAAATCTAATTGCCAAACCAGTCATCTCTCAATTTAATAAAGCTGGTTTTGGAGTGGGAATGGATCATGAGGATGGTTATTCTGGAATGATGAATGCTTCACCAGTCGCTAGTCCAAAAATTACTAGTGACATTTCTTTGTCTACTAGAAATTTTGCTAGTAGTGAAATGGCTATAGATAATTCTAATTATGGAAATTATGAAGTGACGCAGTATAATGCGACAGTGGAAACTGGAAAATTAAAAGATGATTGCGCGAATATAACTGAATTGAAGGGGAGAGATTATATTATTTTTGAAAATTCTAATACTGCCGACCGTTATTGTAGTTTTTCTTTTAAAGTTGATAAGGATAAAGTTGAAGAAGTTTTGAAAATTGTTAAGGACTTAAAGCCTCGCGACCTTAATCAGAATGTTGATAGTATTAAAAAGGAAATAGAGGATTTTACCAGTCGCGAAGAAATATTAAAAAATAAGCAGACTTCTATTGATGAGACTTTAAAAAATGCCATTTCTGCTTATGACGAAATAACCGCTTTAGCTACCAAGACTAATAATGCTGATAGTTTGGCCAAAGTCATAGACAGTAAAATTAATATTTTAGAAAGGCTAACAGCTCAACGTTTGCAGGTAAGTGCTGAGTTGGAGAGTTTGGCTCGTTCTAAAGCTGAGCAATTGGACCATTTGAAGTATGTTAATTTTTACGTCTATATTTATGAGAATAAAATTTTTGACGGACAAAATATAAAAGACTCCTGGATTGCTTCAGCCAAACAATTTGTTGTGGATATTAATAAAACAATAAAAGATTTGAGTCTTGGCCTGGTTGCCTTGTTGTTAGAAATCTTTAAATATCTTATTTATATTTTCTTAGTATTCTTTGCTATTAAGTTTTGTTGGAAATTAGGCAAGAGTATGTGGAAAAAATAGATCTCTAAATTTAAAACACCGGCTTTAAAAAGTCGGTGTTTTAAATTGGAATAGTTGCTTTCTAAACGTCGCAGTCCCCTTCGGGAGACTACGACGAGGCTAGGTGGATAAAGTAAAACTACGACGAGGTTGGGTGGGAAGGGGAGATTAATATAAAATTATATTTTATCCACCAGCTGCGGTAATGGCGGAGACTTTTTTGGCTCCGGATTTTTTTAAAATGCGGGCGGCTTCGTTTAAGGTGGCTCCGGTCGTGGCCACATCGTCAATTAAAATTATTTTTTTGCCAGTCAAATTTTCACCAGACCAAGAAAAGCAATCCAAAATATTTAGTTGTCTTTTTTCTTCTTCAAATTTTGCTTGTGGAGGATTGTTTTTTGTCCTAGTCAGGCCTGGTAAGATTTTTATTTTTAATTTTTCTGCTAAATATTGTGCTAGCAATTCTGATTGATTGAAGCCACGCCAGTTTAAGCGTTTGATATGCAACGGAATGGGAATAAAAAATAAATTATCATCAAAATTAATCAGAGAAGAGTTTTTTTGTAAAAAAGAAAAAGTAAAATCTCCAATGGTTGGGATTAAGTCTTTAGCAAAAGAATATTTGCAAGTTTTTATTAAGCGAGATAATAGTTGGTCATTATAATCTCCGGCGGTTAGACAAGTGTCTAAAAATTTTTCTTTTTGGCAATGATAACAAGTTGCCCCGTCGTTGTTTGGTCGGCGACAAAAGGGACAAGATTGCTCGGGCTTAAAAGAGAGGAGTGAGAAACATTCTTGGCAGAACCATTCATTTTCGCGTCCACAACCAAGACACTCAAGCGGAAAAATAATATCTAGAAGTTTGTCTTTCATTTTTAAGGAAAATAAAAAAACACCCCTTCGTTAAAAGGGGTGCCTTTTTTATTTTAATTGTATTTTTTGGAGTTTTCCGTTGTTTGCATCAGAGAAAAAGAGGTTTTTTCCATCGGCTGACACGGAAAGATTACTCATATTATAATTTCCGTCCGGCGTGGCAACTAAAATAGTTTGCCCGCTTTTTAGATTTATTTTATAAAGGTTATCCTTCGTGTATTGAGCCATTTCTGGGAACATTCCAGCGCCTTTTTCCATAGTTTCCGGTACGCCACAATAGGCAGTGTCATTATCGGCAAAAACGCATTTTGACGCCCAGGTTTCCAAATTAATACTTTTTCTATTCATGCCGATATTATCACCTTCGGCCTCAACCATCCATAGCTTTGGCTTTAAATCGTTTGCCGTGGAATAAACGCTATATAAGAGTTTGTCTCCGGCTGTTGACCATTTCGGGTTAAATCCACGTCCTTCAACAGTGGTAGATTTGAAATTTTCTTCGTTCAATCCAAGAAAATAAACTTCTTGTCGGTCAAAATCAATCCCTTCAGTGTACATGGCGGCAATTTGATTGTTTGGCGACCAGTCAGTATAAACATTATCACCATTTTCACCGATATATTCAAGCGCGCGTGCGCCGGAGCCGTCGTCGTTAGCTATGGCTAGGTAGCGGTTTTCCACATCCAAACCGATACTTTTCAAGATTATTTTATCGCCATTAGGAGAGAAATTAAAATTTTCCCAATGCTTCGGCAGAGTGATTTGTTTTTCAGTGTCAAAATTGTAAATAATATTCGCTCCGTCTGGGTATTCCAAAATCGCTTTATTTTTTACCGGCGACCAATAAATATTTTCTACGTTGTAAAAAATTTTATCAGAAAGAAGTAGGGGATTGCCATTATCATCCAAGCGATAAAATTTGCCGTCATCGCGATTATAGTATTGAGGATTTTTTCCGTCAGCAGAAATAGTCGGTGAGCTTACTGGAGTCTCGGTGATAGCGACTGTTTTTGTTAATCCGCCAGAGGCTGTTTCGGTTGGGCTTTCTTTTTCAGTTGGGATTATTCCGGCTCCTTCCTGATCTTCTTTAATGATTGCAGTTCCGCCGGTTCCGGCTGGTGGTAATTGTCCAGTAGTGGTTGCCAGTTGTTCTTCGGTTCCTGTCGGCGGCAATAGCGGCTGGCGGAAAAACATAAAATAGATCGCTAATCCGATGATGGCGGCGGTAAGTAAAAACAGTAAGAGTTGAAATATTTTTTTATAGCGCGAGAAGAAATTCATGTTGTTGTTATAAGTTTCTAAATATGCTATAATAATTATACAGCAATCTGAAATTTATTTCAAAGTTTTTATGTCTTTATTTTCTTCTTCCAATAATTATATTGGCGTTGATATCGGCACCTCTTCAGTGAAGATGGTGGAACTTGGTAAAAAAGCCAATAAAATAGAATTAATAACCTATGGTTATAGTGAGGGTGTGAGAGAGGGATTTTCTGATGATTGGCTAAAAAATCCAGGATATGTCGCCATGGTTATTGATAAGATTTATCGCCAGATGGGAGGTTCGGCCGAAAAAGCAGTGGCCACTTTACCAGCGTTCTCGGTTTTTTCATCTATTATTAATTTGCATAATGTTGACAAAAAGTCTTTGGCGCAGGCCGTGGAGTGGGAGGCAAAAAAATTTATTCCCTTGCCACTAGAAGAAATGATTTTGGATTGGAAGATTATAACTTCCTTGTCTGGAAAGAAAGAAGACACTAATGTTTTTTTAACTGGTTCGCCGAAAAAGCTAGTCAAAAAGTATGTTGATATCTTTCGCAAGACCATTGTTACTTTGGCTAGTTTGGAGACGGAAACCTTTTCTTTGATTCGTTCTTTACTCGGCGACGACAAGTCAACTGTTATGATTGTGGAAATTGGTGCTGCCAACGCCGATATTTGCGTGGTGAAAAATGGCATTCCAGTTGTTTCTCGCAGTTTGGACATGGGTGGCATGGGGATAACTAAGGCAATTGCTTCGGCTTTAAATATCGGTACTCTCCGGGCTGAGCAGTTTAAACGCGACCTAGGCGTTTCCGCCAATATTGCCGGTTCAACTGTTGTGCCGAAAACTATCGCTGGCTCGGCTGGTGCGATTGTTGAAGAGGTAAGATATTTAATTAACGTTTTTCAAAATAAAAGCGAAGACAAAATAGAAAAAGTGATTCTTTCCGGCGGTTCGGCGATGTTGCCGAATTTGGCCCCATTTATGTCAGAAAAACTTAATATGAACGTTGTAGTCGGTGATCCCTGGGCTAGAGTTTTTTGTCAGCCTGAGCTCAAGCCAATTTTATCGGAAATTGGCCCTAGTTTTTCCGTGGCCATAGGTTCGGCCTTGCGTGAGCTGGAGTAGGACAAAATAAATATTTTGTAGTAATTTTTTAATTAATCAATTAAGATGGATATTCCTTTTATATCAAAACCAAAAGAAGAAGATTCGGTGGCGGATGATAAAAAAATAGAATTCGCTAAAAAACTCGGGGAAGATTTAACTAAAAAAGAGTCTTTACCTTCTTTTTTGAATGAAAAAAAAGTGGAAGACATTTATGATGTGAAAGATGTTAAGGCGGCGGGGGTTGTGAAGAAAGAAGATTTACTTGCCGAGGAAGTTTTAGAAGAGCCCCTACCAATAAAAGAATCTTTTTTTTCTGATTTTTTGGAAAAGTTTAAAAATAATTTTTTTAAACCAAAAAAAGAACTCGAGGAAGGGGTTTTGGAGGTTAATTTAGTAAAAGAGGAAATTGTTAAATATTTCGACTGGCAAAGGGGTATATTAGTTATTCTACTGGCAGCCTTCTTCTCTTTGTCACTTTTAAGCGCTGGCTATTGGGTTATTTCTTGGTTAGCGGAAAAGAGGCAGGTTGCCAGCAATTCTTCTTATACGCAGAGTTATTTTAAGATAAATAAAGAAATTAAGGAGCTTAGTCCTCAAGTTGCCGAGGTTTTGGCCTTTAAAAGCCGGATGGATTTATCCAATACTCTTTTGGACAGCCATATTTATTGGACTAACTTTTTTGACTTTCTTGAAAGTAATACCTTGTCGGATGTTTATTTTTCTTCTTTTTCTGGCGATATCAGCGGGGATTATCAGTTTAGCGCCACCTCCAATAGTGTTGACGCGATAAATGTTCAGATAAAAAAACTTTTAAGTAATACTTATATTAAAAACGCGCGAGTTGATTCAACCTCTGTTGCCCTTGATAAGGATGGCCTAGCTAAAACATCTTTTCAATTAGTGTTTTTATTGGATCCGCAAATATTTTTAAAAAAGAGTGAGTCGGAATTAAATAAATAATAGTATGCAGGATAATGTTATTATAGAAGATTTAAAGCGCCATAAATTAATCAAAAGAAAGATAAATAAATTTTTCAGTGATTATTTTAATTGGCTGGTGTTGATTGTTGTTTTGATAATTTTAGCCAGCGGTTATTTTGTGATTTTAAAACCGCGCTATGATCAAGCAATGACGATTATTAATATTTTTAGCCAGCAGGAAGCTTTAGATTTTGAAAATAAGAAAAATGAGTTGGAAAAAATAAAAGAGCTTCTGGCTTCTTACGGGGAAGTTGACAGCAAGTATAAAGAAAAAATTAGTTCCATCGCACCGGTGAGAAAAAATAAAGAAGAAATATTTTCGGAAATAAATCGTTTAATTTCTCGAAACGGCTTATTGTTTCAAGAAATCAGCCTTTCCACCGGTGGCAGTAATATTTTTTCCACGGCTGACGATCCTAACTTGGAAACAGTGACTATAAATTTCAGCGTACTTGGTGCGGATTATGAGGCTTTTAAAAATTTTCTTTCGGCAATGGAAAATAATTTACCACTTTTGGATATTTTAAATTTGTCTTTTTCTCCAAGTAGTAGAACGGCTAGCTTTGTAGTAAATACTTATTATTTAAAAGAGTAGTAGCTATGGATATAATTTCTAAAAATAAAAAATTGATAATTTACGCCATTTTGGCGGTTTTTGTAGTCCTTTTTTTCATTTATTTTTTTAAACAAGATCCAAATACTAGCATTGTTATTATTGAGCCGGCAACTGTTTCTGCTCAGAGTCAAGTTAAAAGTTCAGTGAGCGACAATCCGAAAATAAATTTGGATTTTTTCAAATCTGATAAATTCAGAAATTTACGTTTTGATAAGATGCCGGCTGTGGTTTTCCCGGTGGGGAAAAGAGATCCTTTTGTGCCGATGGAGTAATAATGGGCCGTTTTTATGATTAACAGAAAGGAAAGCGATTTTTTAGAATTGCTTGTAAAAAAGAATATTATTCCTCGCAATAAGGTGGAGGAGGTGATTAAGGTTGCCACGGCTGGCAAGAAATCCGCGGAGGATTTTTTATTGGAAAAAAAGATTTTGACGCTGGAAAAAATAGTGGAAGTTAAAGCGGAAATAGCTGGTTTGCCGTATGCGGATATTGGCGGGTTAATCATTGATGAAGATGCTCTAAATACTATCCCTTTGGAAGTTTCGGAAAATTATAAAATAGCTTGTTTTGAGAAAATTGATAGAAAAATTAAAGTCGGTTTAGTTGATCCGTATAATTCTCAGGCAGTGGAGGCGATGAATTTTTTGGCGCAAGAGCAGCATCTGGAAGTTGAGTATTATTTGATTTCGGAAGATAATTTAAATAATATTTTTATTCGCCGTCGCAATCTGGAAAAGGAAATTTCTACTGCTCTGGAAACCAAGGCGCGTGAGGGTAACGGAACTGAGGAAACAAACGATGCTAGTGATAGCGAGGAATTGGTAATAGAAGAAGATACTAGCACAGCGCCAGTGGCCAGAATAGTTTCAGTTATCATTCGTCATGCGGTAGAGGAAAAAGCCAGCGATATTCATATTGAGCCGATGCAAAGAGAAACCCGGGTGCGTTACCGCGTTGATGGTTTATTGCGCACTTCCTTGATTTTGCCGAAAAGTATCCATTCAGCGGTTGTCTCCAGAATAAAAGTCTTGGCTAAGTTAAAATTGGATGAGACCAGAATTCCACAAGACGGCCGCATTCGCTTAATGGTTAATAAAAAAGAAATTGATTTCCGCATATCCATTCTGCCCTTAATGGGAGAAGAAAAAGTGGTTATGAGAATTTTGGATTTGGGTAAAGGCATTCCGAAAATGGAAGATCTCGGCTATACCGGTCGGGCATTGCGGGTTGTGGAAGAAAATGTTAAAAAGACCTTTGGACTTTTTTTGATTACCGGTCCGACTGGCTCTGGAAAATCCACTACTTTGGCTTCGGTTCTTAACTTTTTAAATCGCGAAGATATAAATATTATTACTTTAGAAGATCCAGTGGAGTATTATATTAAGGGTGCTAACCAATCTCAGGTTAGACCGAATATCGGCTATACTTTTGCTAGCGGTTTGCGTTCTCTTTTACGCCAAGATCCGGACGTGGTGATGGTTGGAGAAATCCGCGATAATGAAACAGCGGAGCTTTGTATCCATGCTAGTTTAACCGGTCATTTCGTACTGTCAACTCTTCATACTAATAATTCCGTTGATGTTATTCCGCGTCTTTTGGATATGAAAGTGGAGCCGTTTTTACTTGGTTCAACGTTAAACACTATTCTAGCCCAGCGCCTGGCCAGAAAAATTTGTTTCAATTGTCGCCAACCAGCTAAAGTTACCCCGGATTTTATAGAGAATATTAAAAAAGAACTGAAAGATGTCCCCGTCTCTATGTTAGAGGAAAAATTTGGGGTTGGGTTTTCTTTAGAAAAAATTAATGAAAAATTTTTCTTTGAAGGTGTCGGCTGTTCGCATTGCAAGAATTCCGGTTATTCCGGCCGTATTGCCATAGTGGAGATTATAGATGTTAACGAAGAGATTCAAAATTTAATAATGGATTCAAAAGTAATTTTAAAAGAAGATGCCATTAGAAAAAATCAGGATTTTACAACCATGAAAGAAGATGGAATATTGAAGGCACTTCAAGGATTTACTACCATCCAAGAAGTTCTAAGAGTTATTCAAGATTAAATGTAAATATGCCAGAGTCAGAAATAAAAAATAAAGATGTTCCACGAGTGCCGATGGCGATTAAAAAGCCAAGAGTTTTATTATTAGAAGATGATCCATATTTTTTTGAACTTTACGGTAACCGCCTGCGTGGTGGAAATTTTGAAGTTTTTTCTGAAGCTGATGAGGATGAAGGGTTGAAAAAAGCGCTAGCAGAAAAACCGGATGTGATTATTTTAGATATCAGCTTACCAAAGGAAGATGATTTTAGTTTTATTGCCAATTTAAAGAAATATCCCGAAGTGTCTTCCATTCCGGTTATTATTTTGACCGATTTGGAAGATGAAGATAGCCGGA
Organism: Patescibacteria group bacterium; assembly: GCA_041652555.1. Classification (GTDB taxonomy): domain Bacteria; phylum Patescibacteriota; class Patescibacteriia; order Patescibacteriales; family WJLG01; genus JBAZHE01. The sequence continues at coordinate 9,665 of JBAZHE010000002.1, forward strand.
AGAGGGGTTTAGCTTTGGGAGCTAGGGATTATTTAGTAAGAAATGAAGTGAGTTTTGCCGATATTATGGAAGGCATAAGAAAAGCGAATGAAGATAAAAAATAACTTTATATTTTATGGATTTGCCAATTGATTTTTTTAAAAAAGTTCTCTTGGAGGCGGTGAAAAAAAACGCTTCCAGCATTCATTTGGCGGCCGCCAGTGCTCCACTTATTAGGGTGAACGGTCGTTTTTTCTCGGAAGGGGAGGAAGGAGATATTCTAAAAAAAGAGGATTTGGAAAAAATTACCTTTTCTTTTTTATCGGAAAAAGAAGTGAAAATGTTGGAGGAAAAAAGAGAACTGATGATTGTTAAGGAATTTGGTGAGGGTTTTCGTTTTCGCATTAAAGTTTTTTATCAGAAAGATTGTTTATCACTGTCTTTGAATTATATTTCCGAGGAGATATTAAGTTTGGAAAAGCTAGATTTGCCACTGAGCTTTAAAAGAAATTTGGAAAAAGCGGCTGGTTTGTTGATAATCGCCGGTCCGTCAGCCTCTGGCAAGACTTCTACAGCTGCGAGCATTATAGAAGAATTTAATAAAAATAAAAGAAAGTATGTAATGACGTTGGAAGATCCGATTGAAAAAGTATTTGCCAACAAAAAAAGCATTATTGTTCAGCGTCAAATTGGTCGCGATGTCGGAAGCTTTTTGGATGGCTTAAAACATTGTTTAGAGGAGGATGTAGACTTGGTTTATATTGATGAAGTTAAGGACAGTTTTGAGTTGGCTTTGCCATATATTTTAGAATTGGCTTCCGGTAATTGTCTGGTTATATTAGAAATGAACGCGGAAAATTCTATTCGCGCTTTGGAAAAAATACTCAATACTTCTTGTCGTAATTTGGCGAGCGAGTCCGTGCATTTTATGTTGGCCGATGTTCTTTTCGGCATCATTGTCCAGCGCCTGTTGCCGAATCGCGAGAACGGTTTGTCTTTAGCTCTGGAAGTTTTAATTCCCAATTTTGCCGTAAAATCTTTAATCAGAGAGGGTGGAATTTATCAATTGGAAAATGTGCTGAATAATTCCGGTGAAGATGGTATGATTAGTATGGAAAAATCCATAAAAGATTTAGTTTTATCCGGAGAAATTGATCGCCAAGATGCCGGCCGAGATATTAATTAAAATAGTTTTGTAATCATCTCAAAATATATGCCTATATACAACTATAAAGCCGTTAATTTTAATGGCGTAAAAGTTCAGGGATTAATAGACGCTTTTAATAAAAGAGCGGCTATGGAAAGGCTGGGCGAGAAAAACCTCAAAGTTTATGAGTTGAAAGATAAAACCGACAGCCTCTATTTGAAATTAATGTCGTTTTTTCGCCGGCCAAACGAGAAAGATTTGGTTATTTTTTCACGCCAATTTTCCGTGATGATTTCCGCTAATTTGGCGTTGGTTCAGGCTCTGCGCATTTGTGCCGAGCAAACAACTAATATAACCTTGCGTATGATTATCTCTGAAATCGCTTATGAAGTTGACGGTGGGGCTACTTTATCCAGCGCTTTATCTAAGAGACCGAAAATTTTTACGCCATTTTACACTAATGTTATCCGTTCCGGGGAAACTTCTGGTCGTTTGGATGAGGTGCTAATTTATTTAGCAGATGAAATGGAGAAAGATTATGACATGAGCAGTAAAATAAAGGGGGCAATGATTTATCCGGCCTTTGTTTTGTTCGGCTTGACTGTGGTTGGTCTTGTAATGATGATTGTGGTAGTGCCGAAGCTTACGGAGATTTTGCAGGAAACCGGAGCGCAGTTGCCACTGTCAACTAGGATTGTGATAGCTATTTCTAATTTTTTAACTAATTATTGGTGGATTTTACTTTTTTTGGTGACAGGAGGATTTTTACTGATAAAATATTTTATTGGAACACCTGGTGGCCGAAAATTATTTGATTTGCTAAAATTAAAACTCCCGGTTTTTGGGCAATTATTCCAGCTTATTTATACCGTTCGTTTTACTCGTTCACTAAACACTTTAATTGTGGGCGGAGTTTCTATTGCTAAAAGTTTAGAGATAGTTTCGGGTATAGTCGACAATGTTATTTACCGTGATTTGATAATGCAAAGTAAAAAGGCAGTGGAAGAGGGCGGTTCGCTGGCCAAAGTTTTTTTGACTGGGAATGAAATGCCCAAGATGGTACCGCAGATGATAATTGTTGGAGAAAAAACTGGTAAATTAGATTTGGTTTTAAAAAAAATAACGGATTTTTATTCCCGAGAAACTATGAATATTCTTAGTAATTTGGTAACTCTACTAGAGCCTTTAGTGATGATAGTAATGGGTGTTGGCGTGGGCGTGATGGTAGCCGCTATTTTAATGCCGATGTATAATTTGGCTAGCCAGTTTTAATATTTTGACGGTAGTGCTTGGCGAATTTTTTTTATTGTGGTATAATCTTAATTAGAAATAGTTTATCCACAGCCTAGGGTGAGTTTAATTTATTAATAAGATTTAATTATAAACTTCTCTTTATTTAGAAGGGAAAATGTTTTTCTATGAAAAATTCAAAAAAGGGTTTTACCCTTATTGAGCTCTTGGTGGTTATTGCCATCATCGGCTTGCTGTCAACCTTGTCGGTTGTGGCTTTGGGTAGTGCCAGACAGAAATCGCGCAATGCTAAACGCGTAGCGGATATTAAGCAAATCCAGACGGCTCTAGAGCTTTATTTTAACGACAACACTATTTATCCAGATACTGGCGATATAGTTTTTGGCACTGGATCCATTGCTACAAGCTCGGTAACTTATATGGCGATTGTTCCATCAAATCCAACCCCAACTAATGATGGCGCTTCTTGCCCGGCTAACACTGAATATACTTATATAAGCGATAATTCTGGAGCGAGCTATACTATAACTTATTGTCTTGGTGAAAATACTGGCGGTTTAGTGGCTGGTCCACAGCGCGCTACCCCTGCCGGACTTAGTGATAATTAATTATTTATAAAAAGGCCGTTTTAATGGTCTTACAAGTATGAACAATAAAAATCAAAAAGGGTTTACTTTAATTGAGCTCTTAGTGGTTATCGCCATCATCGGTTTGTTGTCAACGATGTCTGTTGTAGCCTTAAATACTGCTAGACAGAAGTCACGTGATGCTAAACGTCTGTCTGATATGAAGCAGGTGCAGACAGCTCTAGAGCTTTATTACTCTGATCAGAATAGGTATCCGGCTACTCTTGCTTTCGGTGGCACTAATCAGGTGGCTAGCGGAACAAGAATTTACATGGCCGCTACTCCGTCAAACCCTTCTCCGCGTACCGACGGATCTTCCCCTGCTTGTACAGACTCTAACTATCTTTATGTTGGTGGTACTGGTGGCACAACTTATAATATATACTATTGTATAGGCGATGCTACAGGAGGTCTTCCGGCCGGTATTCATCATGCTACTCCGGCTGGACTATATTAGTTAGTTTGTTTATTTGTAGCCACTCTTCTTATTTCTGAATTTAACAGGAGAAGGGTGGTTTTATTTTTATGAAAGAAAAGGCTTTGAAATTTTTTAATTTTTTGTTTGAATATTCTTTATTAGCGATAATTTTTTTATTACCGTCGATCTTTTGTTTTAGGCCGTTGATGATGAATGTTTTTGAAATCCCCAAGCAAGAAGTTTTTTTTGTTTTAGTTTTTTTGTCGTTTATTTCTTTTTTAATAACTTTTTTTATCAGAAAAAAATTTGAATGGCCTTTTTCTTTCGCCTATCCGGCGATTGCTCTAGCACTTGTTTTATCCGGATTTTTTTCTTATTTTTTTTCTCTTCATCCTGAGTTAAGTTTTTTTGGTAATTATGGCCGTCGGCAGGGTTTTATTCAGTTGATTTTTTATGTGGTATTTTTTCTTTTGCTTTTGATGTTTTTGCAGAATAAAAATAAGGCAAGCAAATTGGTTTGGACAACTGTTTTATCTTCTGTTATCCCGGTGTTTTACGGTTTAGCACAATTTTTTCGTCTGGATCCGTTGCATTGGGCTGAAAATATGGGACGGGTTTTTTCTACCATGGGACAGCCGAATTTTTTTGGGCATTATTTAATCTTAATTATTCCATTAACAGTTCTGGCCACTATTTTTTTAACGCGCCGTTTTTGGCCGAGATTTTTTTTATCGTCATTATTTATTTTTCAATCAATTTGTCTTTATAGTACCTTTAGCCGAGCGGCTTGGGTGGCCTTAGCTGGAGAAATTTTTTTTCTGACTGTTTTTTTTCTTTGGCTCAAAAAAGGAAAAAGATTTTTGTTTTTATCTTTATTGGCGGTTTTGTTTGTTTTTGCTGGTATAGTTTGGCTGGTCGGCAATCCGCCGGGCAAAATGTCTATTAACAATAGTTTTTTTTCCAGAATTGAAAGTATTTTTGACGCAAATTCCGCTTCTAACCGCGCCCGTCTTAATTATTGGTCAGCGGCGATGGCGGCTTTTTCCGAGGCTCCTTTGAGGACAAAGATTTTTGGCTATGGTCCAGATGTTTTGTCGGACGTTTTTGCTTCGCGGTATCAGTCAGAGTGGGCATTGGTGGAAAGAATTTATTCCTGGCCGGATCGTGCTCATAATTTTATTTTAGATTCTCTTCTGCATTTCGGTTTATTCGGCCTTTGGGTTAGCATTTTAGCGGTGATTTATTTTTTAAAAGAAATAATTTATTTTTTTCGCCATTCCGCGCGAGATAGTTATTATTATTTTGTAGTCTTTTGTTTAACGGCTTTGTTTGGCTATTTTATTAATAACTTGTTTAGTTTTTCCTTGACTATTCTGAATGTTTTTTTTGTTGTTATCCTGTCTTCAGCCATAGCAATTATTGCCAAGCGAGAGGAGCGGATAATCTCTTTGCCACTATCTTTTTTTTCGCGTCTTGCTTTATTGTTGGTTGCGTTTGTTTTGGGAATAATTTTTATTTTTATTCGGTCTGTAAAAGTGATGGAGGCTGATCATCAGTATTTATTGGCAAAAAAAGCTGTTTCATCTGGTGAGTGCCAGCCACTTTCGTCCTTAAAACAAGCTTTTATTTTAAACACGCGAGAAAATGCATATCGTGAAGAATATCTTCACCAAGGACTTCTTTGTCTAAAAAATATTTCCGCTGAAGAAGAAAAAAACGCGCTTGAAAGCAGTTTATTTGAAGTTTTTAGGCAAATACCGGAAAAAGAAAGAAATAGCTTTGCGCTTTTAGATGAGGTTAATTTGTTGTCAGTTGTAGCTTTGAGCGATAAAAAATTTGCTTCAATGGCGGAAAAAAAGTTTCAAGATTTTTTAAAAGTTTATCCGCATCTCGGCCAAATTTATATCAATTGGGCTGATTATAAAATACAAGCTGGGGATTCTGAGGGCGCAATCAATATTATTCTAGAAGGTTTGGAAAAAGCTTTTCCTAAAAATTGGGATGATGAAAAAATTTTCTCTGAACGGAGGCAAGATATAGCTCGTGAAATTATTTATTTCTATGAACTTTTAGGCAATTCATATCAAGCGACCGGTCAATTAGATAAAGCCTTAGATTATTATAGTCGGATTATAAAGCTCAACCCTCTATATCTGCCGATTTATAAAAAAATTGCTGATGTTTATTATTTAAAAAAGGACTACAATATGGCTTTGTGGTATAATAAAAGGGGCTATTCTCTAAATCCGAGTGATTATGTCTGGCCATTAGCTATTGGACTAGTTTATCAAGAAAAAGGTGACCAAGAAGCAGCTAGGGTTTATTTGGAAGAATCTTTGAATTTAGCGCCGGAAGACAAAAGAGGTGAAATAGAAAATATTATTGCCAGTCTGAACAATACCGGCAAAAAAAACAATGAATAAGCGTTTTTTAAAAGATTTAGTTTTAGATTTAGTTTATTTTTTTGGACTTGTTTTTTTATTATTCGCTCCGAAAAAAAATAACGTGCGACAAGTTGATGAAAGCAAGCCATGGCTTTTTATATCTTGTTTTAAAATAGGCGATTCTTTGTTTTTAACGTCGGTTTATAGGGAGATAAAAAATAAATTTCCCGGCGTGCGCCTTTGGGTTTTAGTGAATAATTCCGGCGCGCGCGACATTTTAAAAAATAATCCGCACATAGAAAAGGTGATTTTTGTTAAAAATTATCTGTCTGGGTTTATTTTTTTATTTAAAAATATAACAAGAGATTTCGGCGCTATTTTTGATTATTCAGCCATTTTTTATTGGAGTTTGATTGCTAAAAGTTTGCGGCATAAATTTTATCTTATCAGGGAAAATCAGCAGAAAATTGGACATTTTTTCTTTAAAAATTTTGAAAAATTCGGTTGGAGTCGCCGTTATGAAAATCAATATATAGTTAATTATTATTTATCGCTAGTTGATTTTTTGGGGATTAAAACCTCTAACAATAGAATGAATATTTTTTTTAGTGCGGATGAAGCCATGAGATTTAAGGATAAATTTTCTTTTTTGCCTGAAAAATACGCGATTTTCCATCTTAGCGCTGGCGAACCGAAAAATATCTGGCCGTATTGGGCGGAATTCGCTCCAGTCTTTAACAAAGAGTTTGATTTGCCAGTGGTGTTTACTGGGTCTGACGAAAACAACAAAAATAATTCATTTTTAACTAAAAGATTGGTTGGTGGAGATAATAATTTTTTCTTTTTGGCGGGGAAAACTTCTCTCCGCGAAGCCTTATGGCTCGTGAGTCGCGCCGAATTTTATATTGGCGGCGATACAGGCATAACGCATGCCGCGATTTCTTTTGATAAAAAAGTTGTTATGATTTTTGGCCGAGCGAGTGATAAGCTGTATTGTCCCGATAAAAAAAACATTGTTTGCCTTAAGCCAAAAACCCTTTGTTATCCATGCTATGCTTATGATAATGTTTACTATAAATGCCCAAATCCATCTGTGCCAGATTGTACAAAATCTATTACCCAGGAAGATATTTTAGCGGTTTCGCGTAAAATTTATGGATAAAAAAGATTTTTACAAGGAAGATTTTAGTTTAAGCGAAAAAATTTTTTGGCGCTTAAAAAAAATATCGGCGCTGTTTGGCCGTATAGATTTTGATGTTTTATTATTCTCTTTGCAATCAGCCAAAAGACGCGGTGGCTGGCCATTAATGAAATTTCTCCGCCGGAAGAAAATTACCAATATTGATGGTGGAGAAAATATTTTAAATTATGGGGCGTATAAATTTAAAGTTCCCGCCGATAGTCTGATCGTCGCTGATCTAGTGGCAATTTTTTCTTATCGCGATAAATATTTTAAAAAAAATTTTTTACCAAGCTGTTCTTTTGACGGGCCTTATGAAATGAATGGTTTTGAGATGAAAAAAGGAGATTTTGTGATTGATGCCGGAGCTAATGTGGGGATTTTTTCCTTATTGGCCGGTGATATTGTCGGATCTTCCGGCTTGGTCTTTGCTTTTGAACCCGTGCCATTAGCCGCTGATTTTTTGGAAAAAAACATTTTGCTTAATAAAAGAAAAAACATAAAAGTTTTGAAGTTTGGATTGGGAAGCAAAGCCGGCAAAGCTGATTTTAATCTGTTCTCCAGTCTAGAGGAGAGTTTAGTTTTTTTCACTGGTGGCCGGGAAAAAATTGAATTAGATATTATAAGTTTGGATGATTTTGTAAAAAATAATAAAATAGAGAAAATTGATTTTATAAAAGCTGATATTGAAGGAATGGAAAGAGATTTGCTTTTAGGGGCGAAAGAAGTGATTAAAAAATTTAATCCAAAATTATCAATTTGCACCTATCATCGTCCTGACGACCCCGAAGTTTTGTCGGCGATAATAAAAGAATTTTGTTCTGATTATGAAATTATTTTTAGTGAGAAAAAACTATTCGCTCAAGTTCAATTTAAAAATAATCGTTGATTTATGTTTTATTTTTTTATATTTTTCTCTTTGGCTATTGGCGCTATTATTGGCAGTTTTACTAATTGTTTTATTTGGCGCCTACACGAAGATGAAAGTTTGTTGGGGCGGTCATATTGCCCGCTTTGCCGTAAAAAAATTCACTGGTATGACAATATCCCGGTGATAAGCTTTTTTCTTTTACGCGGGCGTTGTCGCTCTTGTGGGGAAAAAATTTCTTGGCAATATCCATTAGTAGAAGTCGCTATGTCTTTGCTTTTTGCCACCGCGGCTTTTTTTGCAATTTCCGGAAAAATTTACAGCGGTTATCTTTTTTTTGATGCGACAACCGCCTTACGCTTGACGCGGGATTGGTTCTTTATTTTTATTTTATTAGTTGTTTTTGTTTACGATTTGCGCTGGTATTTAATTCCAGATAAGGTTGTTTTGCCGGCGATTGTTTTTATTTTTATTGTTAATTTGTTTCTAGGTTTTTCTTGGTGGTTGCTTCTACTTTGCGGTTTGGTTGGCGCTGGTTTTTTTGCCATACAGTTTATTGTTTCACGTGGTCGCTGGATGGGCGGCGGAGATATTCGCCTAGGCTTGTTTTTTGGTGTTTTTTTTGGTCGTTTTAATACGTTATTCCTAGCTATTTTATTGGCTTATTTTATCGGTTCGGTCATTAGCTTGCTTTTAATAGCTATTGGACGTAAAAAATGGGGTTCTCAGGTTCCTTTAGGGGTTTTTTTGGCTCCTGGGGCGATTTTAGCTCTGTTTTTTGGGGAAAAAATTATTTCTTGGTATTTTGGCTTAATTTGAGAAAAAAATTATCCACAAAATATATTGGCAATAATAGTAAAGAGGTGTATAATTTTAATATAAGAAAAATGCGCAGTTTAGTTTTTTAAGTAAATAAAAAATTTGAATAGATATTAATATATGAAAGGAGATACAATTGCCGGTTTAGATATCGGTACAACTGAAGCTAGGTTGGTTGTTGGGCAGAGATTGGAGGGGACTGGCGGGCGTTTGCAGATAATCGGCGCCACTTCTGTGTCATCCGAAGGCTTGAATAGGGGGGTGATCAAGAGTATTGATGACGCGACTTCTTGTATTTCCGCTTTGTTGGAAAAAGCCGAACGCTTAATCGGTGCGCCAATCGGCGAGGTTTGTGTAAGTATTTCTGATCCTTATGTTCGTTGTGAAAAAAGCAAAGGCGTGGTAGCTATCGGCAGGGCTAATGGAGAGATTACTCAGGAAGATGTGGAAAGAACAATTGAAGCGGCCCGCGCCTTGAATATTCCCCCGAACTATGAAATTTTGCATGTTGTTCCGATAAAATTTACTGTGGACAATCAAGAAGATATCCGTGATCCAGTCGGTATGAGTGGTGTTCGTTTGGAAGCGGAAGTTTTGGTTATTCAGGGCATGTCTAGTCAAGTAAAAAATTTAACCAAAGCGATCTATCGCACCGGTTTAAATATTAGTGATTTGGTTTTGTCGCCTTTGGCTACGGGGGAAGCGGTTTTGAGCCAGAAACAAAAAGACTTGGGTGTGGCTGTAGTTTCTTTTGGCGCCGCTACAACCACTTTATCGGTTTATGAAGAGGGGAAACTCATTCACGCGGCGGTTATTCCTATTGGCTCTGAGCATATTACTTCTGACATTGCTATTGGTTTGCGTTGCCCGATAAATTTAGCGGAAAGAATAAAAATAGATTATGGTTGTGCGTTATCCAAGAATTTTAACACTAAAGACCAGATTGATATAAGAGAATTAGCTAAAGAAGAGGAGTCAGATGAAAGTATCGGTTCAATTTCCAAAAAATACTTAGCGGAAATAATAGAAGCACGCGTAGAAGAAATTTTTGAAAAAGTTGATGAGGAATTGAAAAAAATCGATCGTTCTGGAATGCTTCCGGCTGGTATTGTTTTAACTGGTGGCGGTGCGAAATTGTCAGGTTTAGTGGAGGCGGCTAAAGAAAAATTATGTTTGCCGGCCGGAATCGGCGTTTGTAAAAACGCTGACATTGTTTTTGATAAAGTTAATGATTTGAAATATTTAACCGCCTTGGGATTGGCGATTTGGGCTAATTCCGCTATTAGTAAAACTAAGGGCAATTCATTGAGCATTTCCGGTAATATCTCCGGTTTGTTCAAAAAAATCAAGGGTATTTTTTCCGCTTTTTCTGCGTAAACAGCCCTTGATATTTTTTTCTTAATAAGATAGACTGAAAAAATAAAAGGAGAATAAATTTTATGGCTGAAGTAAAACCAATAATTGAGACTTTCGCGAAAATTAAAGTCGTCGGCATCGGCGGTGGCGGCAATAGCGCCATCCAGAGAATGGTGGAAAGGGGGATTAGGGGTGTTGATTTTGTCGCTATTAATACAGACGTCCAGGCTTTGCATTATAATAAAGCCGGAGAAAAATTGCACATCGGTCGCTCTGTTACCCGCGGCTTGGGTGCCGGCATGAATCCGGATTTAGGTAAGCAGGCGGCGGAAGAATCGCAAAATGAGATTCGTGACATCTTAAAGGGCTCGGATATGGTTTTTATTACTTGCGGTTTAGGCGGCGGTACAGGAACAGGTGCGGCGCCAGTGGTGGCGGAAATCGCTCGCGATTTGGGTGCTTTAACTGTAGCAATTATTACTAAGCCGTTTTCTTTTGAAGGTGGCCAAAGAAAGGCGATTGCTGAGAGGGGTTTTGCTGAGTTGGCTGATAAAGTGGACACTATCATTACCGTTAATAATGATAAGCTTTTACAGAATATAGATAAAAAAACATCTTTACTTGACGCTTTTGCTTCGGCTGATGAGGTTTTGCGCCAAGGCGTGCAAGGGATTGCGGAAATTATTACCATTCCGGGCATAATTAATGTTGATTTTGCCGATGTCAAAGCGGTAATGTCTCAGGCTGGTTCAGCTTTGATGGGTATTGGTACAGCGACTGGAGAAAATCGGGCGGTGGATGCGGCGAAAATGGCAATAAATTCTTCTTTATTAGACATGTCTATTGACGGCGCGCGCGGCATTGTGTTTACTATTACCGGCGGGCCTGGATTGGGTATGGCTGAAGTGAATGAGGCGGCTAAAGTAATTACGGCTTCAGCTGACCAGGATGCTAAAATAATTTTTGGCGCCGTGATTGACGATAAATTAAAAGACGAGATAAAAGTAACTGTCGTGGCAACCGGTTTTGACAGTGATAATTCTAACCCCAAAGTTCACCAGGCGCATGGTTATACGCCAAACAGCTTCATAGAGCAGACTAGTAAAGAAAATAAATCAACCATTAAGGCTTCGTCCTGGTTTGGGAAAAAAGATGAACCCGGTCCGTTAAAAAAAGCGAAAATGCCTTCTTTGAAAATGATGCAAGAAGAATCTGCCGATGAAACAGAAGACGAAGGAGAGCTTGGCATCCCGGCGTTTATTCGGAAAAAAATGCAATAAATTTTATAAAAAAAATCAGTCCCGAGCAATCGGGACTGATTTTTTTTATAAAATTTACTAAAAAGAGAATGAGAGAAATGATTTTAGGGAAATTTTTTCTTTGGGCAAAGTTGGTTTTTTAATAGTTAATTTCTTTTTTCCTTGGTATATTTTATAGGCTTCTTCGGCGGAATAATCATAAAGCGTGACTGCGGAGATGGCATTGGCCATGCGGACAGCTTCGTTTAATGGCCGTTGATAAATATTCCGTCCGACCGCTACGCCACGTGTGCCGGAAATATGGATTTGATGATGCAATTGTTCCAGGAATTTTTTCTCAGGCATTTTTTTCCCGCCGATGCAAATCACGCCTGATCGTCCGGCCGCTGTTGTTACTTCGCGGAATTTTTTGGCAGTTTCTATTGTTGGCTGGCTGTAAGGGTAGCTAATTTTTACGAAATCAGTGTCCAAGCAGACCGCCACACCAGCGCCACCGGCCAGTAAGTGAATATCTTCTTCATTTTTAACTGCTTTACCGCGAGCGTAAATCCAAATTACCGCGAGCATTCCTTCTTGATGAGCTTTGTAGATGACGCGCGCCGCCTGCCCGAAGGACTCTGATTCAAAAGTACTGCCGATATAAACAGTATAACCAACTCCGACAATATTTAAACCGGACGTTTTTTTAAAATTAACTATGTCTTCCATAGCTAGCCAGCGGTTAGAAAAAGGATCACGTTCTTCTTTTTTGATTAAATTAGTTTTAGAATTAATTTTTACTATTAAAGGCGTGTTTCTACAAAGATCATTGGCATAACGTGAAAGCAACCCGGCTTGTGCGGCCAAAACGCCGATTTCCGCCCCGCAGGCAATATTAAAATAATGCTTTGGATCGGCGACCTCCGCCGGTATTCCCGGACCGACAAAATCATCGTTTAAATGCTCAACTTTTTGGTCGCAGGCAAACATCATTAGTCGGCCAGTGCCACGAGTGGCAACCTTCCAATTTTTTAAATATTCTTTCCTTTTTTCCGGCGGAACAGAAGCCGGGACAAAAACTTTTTCCATAGCATTTTTTATGTTAGAATGAAGATGATTACTAATATATTATATCATATAATAAAATATTATGCTAAAACCAGTAATTTTAGTTATTCTTGACGGTTGGGGGGAATGGGATGTGGAAAAAGGCAATCCTTTGAAAAAAGCGTTATTGCCGACAATCGATCGCTTAAATAAATATTATCCCAAAACTTTATTGCAGGCTTCAGGCCTGGCAGTTGGTTTGCCTTGGGGGGTGCGAGGGAATTCCGAAGTCGGACATCAAACAATCGGCACCGGCCAGATTATTTTTCAGTATTTGCCAGCGATTTCCGCCGCTATCGGCGACGGTTCATTTTTTAACAGCCCCGCGCTTTTAGAAGCCTTTGATCGGACAATGCGCCATTCTTCTAATTTACATTTTTTTGGTTTGCTCTCTGATGGCTCCGTGCATTCTCATATTGATCATTTATTTGCTTTACTGGAAGCGGCTAAGAGAAATAAAATTAAAGAAGTTTTTATTCATGTTGTCACTGATGGTCGCGATACTCATCCGCAAAGCGCTAAGAAATATATAGTTTCTTTGCAAGCAAAAATGGCCGAGCTAGGCTTGGGAAAAATTGCCACACTTTGTGGAAGATACTATGCGATGGATAGGAATAATAATTGGGAAAGAACCGAAGAATCTTTTTCAGTTATGACTGCCGGAAGTGGTCTGAAAGAAAAAAATCCACTTTTAGCAGTTGATTTTCAGTATGAGAAAAATATTTTTGATGAATATTTAAAGCCGGTTAATTTAATTGACGAAAATGATCAGCCGATAGGATTGATTAAAGACAACGACACGATTATTTGTTTTAATTATCGCGAGGACCGTTCGCGTCAAATGGCTAGAGCCTTTATTCTTCCGGATTTTAAGGAATTTGTGGCGCCTCGGCCAAAAAATATAAAATATATTTGTTTTACTGAATATGAAGAAGGCTTGACAAAAGACGTTGTTTTTCGTCCGGATAAAATAACCGTCCGTTTGGGAGAAATTTTATCTAAAAAGGGGCTAAAACAATTGCGCGTTGCGGAAACGGAAAAATACGCCCATGTTACCTACTTTTTTAATGGTGGCCTGGAAAAGCCCTACGCTGGCGAAGATCATTTACTTATTCCTTCAAAAAAAGTTTCCACTTATGCCACGGTGCCGGAAATGAGTGCTGAAGAAATAACCGAAAAGATTTTGGAGGCGGTTGATCAAAATAAATATGATTTTATTTTAGTGAATTATGCTAATTCTGATATGGTCGGGCACACTGGTAATTTTGTTTCAGCTGTAAAAGCAGTGGAGACTGTTGACTCCTGTTTGTCGCGTTTGATTGATAAAGTTATTTCTTTGCGCGGCAGTCTGTTGATAACCGCTGATCATGGTAATGTGGAAGAGTTGGTTAATATCCATACCGGCGATACTGATACTCAGCATTCCAAAAATCCCGTTCCTTGTTGGTATGTAACGCTGGATAATAATATTGAATATAAAGAGGCGCTAGAGCCTTCAATCGATGGCATGCTAGTTGATTTGGCACCGACAATTTTAGATATTTTAAAAATTTCTAAACCGAAAGATATGGTTGGCCGAAGCCTTTTACCGCTTTTCGGTGAAGTTAAAAAAGAAGAATAAAAAAATAAAAAACGCTATTTTTAAAATAACGTTTTTTATTTGGATTTTTTATTCTTCTACAAAGATTGCCTCTACTGGACATTGATCAGCTGCACTTTTGGCGCATTCGGCATTTTCTTGGCTAATAACTTCGGATTTTCCCTCGGCATTTAAGCGAAAAGTGTCAGAACAAATTTCTGTGCACCGGCCGCAGCCGACGCACTTTTCTAGATCAACTCTGATGGTCATGATGTTTTTTAATTTAAAAATTAATCTCTAATAAAATTATAGCATAAAGTTTATTAACAATGGAAGACCTTTTAAGAGAAAATTAAAAAGCTTGACAGATTTTTTTAATGTGTTAATATAAGGTTATTCAATAAAAGCCATAGACAGTAGGCAAAAAATTAAGTCCTGCCGAGGCAAAAAAAACATTTTGTTTTTTATTTGCGTCTGTGGTTAAAAGCCAGAGATTTTTTTATTAATAAATTTTAATTGTCAATTGAAGATTGATAATTGAAAATTAAATAGTTTATGCCTAAAACAAGAGCGCAAAAAAAGATAATTTTGGACGAATTATCCCAAAAAATAAAAGACGCCAAGTCTATTATTTTTACTAAATTTGAAAAATTACCGGTTAAAGAAAATGAAGAGTTGCGCCGTCGCATCAAGGCTGAAGGCGGGGAGTATGTCGTTACCAAAAAGACTTTGTTAGATTTGACTTTAAAGAGTAACTCCTTGGCAGTTGATATGGATAGTCTAGATGGGAAAGTTGCCGCTGTTTTTGGTTATCAGGATGAAATTGCTCCAGCAAAAGTTATTGATACTTTTCGCAAAGGGTTGGAAGAAGAAAAGATTTTTTTCTTGGGTGGAATTTTGGATGGAAAATTTATTCCAGCCGAAATGGTGGAAAGTTTAGCCAAGCTTCCTTCCAAGCAGGAGCTTTTAGCTAGATTAGTTGGCTCTTTAAATTCTCCTGTGTCGGGTTTTGTCAATGTTTTGGCTGGAAATTTGCGCGGTTTAGTTTGTTGCCTCAAGGCTATTAGTGAGAAGAAAGCTTAATAATTAATAGTTTAAATATAAATTGTTTCATGACTCATATTTAATGTTTCATGATTAATAAAAATTTTATGGAAGAAGACAAAAAAATTGAAGTTCCGGCCAAATTTGAAAAATTGGTTGGAGAAATTGAAAAAATGAGTGTTCTAGATTTATCCGAATTGGTTAAAATCTTAGAAGAAAAATTCGGCGTGTCTGCCGCCGCTCCGGTTATGGCTATGGCCGCCGGTGCCGTCGCTCCGGCCGAAGAAGCCAAAGATTCTTTTGATGTGGAGTTGACTGAAGCTGGTGCTAACAAGATTAATGTCATTAAGGCTGTTAGAATTATCAACCCGACATTAGGCTTAAAGGAAGCCAAAGATTTAGTTGACGGTGCTCCAAAAGTTGTCAAGGAAGGCGCGAAGAAAGAAGAAGCTGAATCTATTAAAAAAGCTTTAGAAACAGCTGGCGCGAAAGTTACTTTGAAATAATAGTAGTTTATAAAAAAGACATTGTCCGAAAGGGCAATGTCTTTTTTTATTTTATGCTTTATAAGATATCCATCTCATAAATCGTTGCGCCGGACAAGATATATATTTTTTTATTCGCTTCATTAGCCGAAAAATCTTTTACATTAGATAATTTGTCAAAAATATATTGATTTAATAATTTGCCGGTGGCGAAATCAAAAATCGCTAGCCGTTTTTTAGACGCTTCCAAAATATAGACTTTTCTTTCCCCGACGATTAAACGCGAAGCTTCTGTGATCGGCTCTTCTATCGGTAAATCAGGGAAATTTTCTTTTTGGCCTTTGAGATATTTTTCCACTTGTCCGTTTTGGCGCAAGATATAAATATCGCCATTGATGAAAATATTCGCAGCATTGGCTAAGTCAATCTTAGCGTTAAGCCAGGCTGTCTGTCCGGAAAAGCCGCCTTCGGCCAGATTGTAGCGATAAATCTGGCTGTTTTGTTTGTCTACTAAGTAAACTCGGCTATTATAAATTTGAAAACCGCCGATATTTTTTATTTCCGTCGGCAATGAAATGCTTAATTTTTCTGCTTGACTTTGAGCATTTAATTTAAGAATTCCGTCTGATCCGAGAGAATAAACATCCTCTTTCTCTATTGCTAAAAAGTCTAAACCGCCGATATTCGGCAAATCATAAGAGGCGGTAACGATATTTTCTTTTAAATCAACTTTATAAATCGTTGGTGAAGATTCGTCCGTGGCATAAATAATATTGCTGGTTAAGACGAGTTGCTGTGGTGCTGCGGCCGTATTTAGTTTGGAAAAATCAGCTGTTATTTTTAAGTCAGCGGAAACGCGAGTGATAAGTCTAATTTTTTCCGACAGCTCGGTTTGTTTTTTAGTAAAAGCAATGATTGTTTCACGGCTGGATTTTTCTTTTTCTGGTATTTGGTTCAGAATTTTTTGGTTTTCCAGCCACAAGGCCTGTGCGTCGACATTGTTGCCATAAAGCAAATCAGCCTCTATTTTATCATGATTTTTTCCGATAGTTGACACTTTTTCATTAAAAGTTTTTAGGGCTGTCGCGTTTTTATTGCTCTGTTTGGTGATGGCGAGGCTGGCGGAAAGGACCACGGCAATTATAACTATTGCTAAAGCAGCGAATTTTATCTTGTTTCGGCTCCAGTATTTTTTCTCACCGGTCGATTCCTCCTCGTTTTCATAATTGGAAGTTTTCATGATTGCGGAAAAAAGCTTACCTAAACCGGAGAATATTTTTTTGAAAAAATCCAATATTTTTTCCGGGGAAGCGAAACTTGGGCGTCTTTTGAAAAAAACCTTATCTTTCAGCATAAAAGGAATCTTTGTTTGGCGTCCAGTTAGCGTTCCAACCACCGGAAAAGCTTGATTTTTTTGTCCGGGTTTTTTGAATATTCCATCTAGCCGTTTTTTAAGATTAAAAAATCCGGACGGCGCTAAAACCGATTCGGTTTTTTCTTCAATAGATACTATCTCCGGTTTGTAATCAAATCTTTCTAGCTCTTTTTCCGTTTTCTTTTTTAAATCTTCCTCGTTCATTGTTGAAAAAGCGGTGTTTTTTACCAACACCCCCAGGAAAGAAACATAAGAATTCACTTGCTCCAAAGTGTTTTTTATCTGTTCCATGGCGGCCGCTGGTGGCAACTTAGTAGCGATTTTTATCAGTTGTTTAGGTGAGAGATACTCCGACATTGCTTCGTTAACCGTTAAAAAGTATCCGGCCGTCGGTATTTTCCCACCAGAAATCTCCGAAAATATTTTATTAATCGCGATGCCTTCCCCAGCTGGTTTTTCCTGGCTTAAATCAGTGGCGCGATATTCTATTTTTTCCGTTTCCAGCAAAGCTTGTCCGCGTTTGGGCGGTAGAGGTTCTTTTTCTTTATAGATTAAATAATTTTTATTTTTTCCAACCGAAGATAAATAAAGTTCGTTTTGATAAAGGACACCGACAGTCATGTTTAGAGAGTAGGGGCTGGTTTTTATTTTTTCTCCTTCTAAAAATTCGGTAAAATCTTTATTGGTTTTGGCTAGAGCGCCTTCAAAAATGCTTTCCACGGTGATAGTCTCAATTTTTTCTTTCAAGATTATTTTTTCACTATCGTAATAATTGGAATTCAGGCAACCGATCAAAAAATTAATTATTTTTAAGCCGTCATTTCTCGGCGATTCTATTTCCGCCAAAACAAAAAGCTTGCCGGCTAAGGCTTCTTTGTAGCCGTCGGGTTGGGCGATGAAAATGTCAGCGGCGGTATTCGGTTTCTGTCCGCTGTTTAAAATTAAAGAGGCGATTTTATAATGCATGTTGAAAATTACAAATTAGCCGTTTTTGATTGACGGTAGGGATATTATTGATTATACTATAAATATATTATGTTGGCAAAATTATTTGGTTCTAACGCCAGGGCTAAGATTATCAAGCAATTCTTCTTCCATCCGGAAGAGGGGTTTTATCTTAGGCAATTGGCGCGCGACTTGAGTTTGCAGGTTAATTCAGTGCGACGGGAATTGGATAACCTTTTAGATCTCGGGCTTTTATCTGAGCAGGCTGTTGCGCCGGAAGAGGCTAAAATTGGGGCAGGGCAGGAAAAAAAATATTATTGTGTGAATAAGACTTTTCCACTGTTTGAAGACTTAAAGGCGTTGGTGGCTAAATCGCAAATTCTCTATAAAGACAATCTTGTCAAAAGTTTAAAAAAGTTGGGGAATATTAAACTCCTGGTTTTAACAGGCATTTTTGTTAATCAATTCTCTTCGCCAGTAGATATTTTTATTGTTGGCAAAGTTAATAAAGAGAAAATAATCAAGATAGTTAATGATTTAGAGAAAGAATTGGGGCGTGAAGTTAATTATACCATGATGGACGCCACTGAATTCAAATATCGCCGTGAAATTATGGATATTTTTGTTTATGACATTTTAGATGGCGAGAAAATCGTAGTAATTGACGAAATGAATATTTTGGGTTAATAACAGCCTATTAAAAATTGGGTGCATTGACCGGTTTAAAAATATTTGATAAAATAGTGTCTTGATACGAAATATCAATCCGGGCCTTAAAAAAGGTGAAGGATTTATTTTTTTTCCAGAAAAATTTTATGGGAAATAAGGTCATAAAAAATAATAATTTTAGAGCTTACGCTTTGGCTACTTCATTATATGGCGGAGTTTCTATTTTTGGCCCATTATTGGTATTAGCCGGTGGCGGTTATTTTTTAGATAAATATTTTCAAACCGGCCGCCTTTTTTTGTTTATTGGAATAGGCCTAGCCTTTATTGTGACTAATGTTTTATTATATCGTCGAGCATTTTCTATTATGAAAGAAATGGAAAAAGATTTACCGCCGAAACCGGAAGAAGAAGACGATTTTAAAGATTTTTAAATTATGGATATATCTTTGTCTCCGGAAATATTGTTTTATATAGGATTTTTTCCGGTTACCAATTCATTTTTATCGATGCTTGCTCTGAGTGCGGGGTTGGTGCTTTTTTCTTTGATCGGCGTTAAGCGTTTAAAAGATGTGCCATCAAAAATTCAGAGTGTTGCCGAATTAGTGTTTGAAGGTTCTTGGAATTTTGCCTTATCAACTATTGGCGATGAGAAAAAGACTAGAAAGATTTTCCCTTACGTGTTTACAATATTTATTTTTGTTTTGTTGGCGAATTTATTGACTTTAATTCCAGGGCAGAGTGCCGTTTCTTATCAATCTGCTGGCGGTGCGGTGCCATTTTTTCGAGCTATAATGGCTGACTACGGCTTGGTTTTTATAATGACGATTACGTCGGTAATAATGATGCAAATAATAACAATCGCCGCTGTTGGACCCTTAGGCTATGCCGGGAAATTTATTAATATCAAGAATTTGGCCGGATTTTTTGTAAACCTATTTAAGGGTAAATTAAAATTTGGAATGCTAGCCCAAGGTTGTTTGGATGTTTTTCTTGGCTTTATGGATTTAATTGGCGAATTGGCTAAAGTGTTTTCCTTATCGTTTCGTTTGTTTGGTAATGTTTTTGCTGGTGAAGTTTTGGGAGCAGTAATGTTGTTTCTTTTGCCGTTTTTTGGGCCCGTGCCGTTTTTGTTCTTGGGATTATTGAGTTCCTGCGTTCAGGCTTTCGTGTTTGCGGTTTTAACCTTAGTTTTTGTAAATATGGCGAGCGAGGCTGGAATGCAATCAGAATAATAATTTAAATAAAATAATTATAAAAATTTTATGGATTCAGAAGTTTTTAAATTGTTAGCTGCCGGACTTTGTATGGGTTTGGGAGCTATTGGACCTGGTGTCGGTGAAGGTTTCATCGGTGGCAAGGCTTTAGAAGCTATTGGACGCAACCCTGAAGTGGCTGGAAAAGTCACTCCATTGATGTTCGTTGCTATGGCGGTAACCGAATCAACCGGTATCTACTCTTTAGTTATCGCTTTGATTATTCTTTTTAGCTAGAAAATAGAAAAACCGTCTTTTGCATTTAAAAAGCAAGAGACGGAAATTTTATTTTTTATTTTGAAGATATTATATGGGATTAATAAAAGTTTTAGGTCTTGATTGGAAGGTTTTATTAGCACAATTTATAAATTTTGCTGTTTTACTTTTTGTGCTTTTCAAATTTGCCTATAAGCCGATGTTTAAGTTTTTGGATGATAGAAAAGATAAAATAGAAAAGGGGATAGAGAATGCCGCCCGCGCCGAAGATCGCCTTAAAGAAATTACCGAAAAGGAATTAGAAGTTTTGAAAAAAGCCAAGGTTGAAGCTGTGGAAATATTAAATAAAGCGCAACTTGAAGCAGAAGAAATTCGTAAGCGAGAATTAACAAAAACTCGCGAAGAAATAGGTAAAATAATCAATCAAGAAAAGGAAAATATGCGCCAAGAAAAAGCCGAAGTTCTGCGCGACATAAAAAGCGAAGTTTCAAAATTGGTTATATCGTCAGTGGAGAAAGTTTTAGAAGAAAAAATTGATAGCAAAAAAGATGAGGAGATAATTAAGAAAATGATAAAGGATAGATGATAAATGATAAATTATTAGAATTATGAAGATAGCCCCTAAACAATATGCCACTGCTTTGTTGGAGTCTTTGGATGAAAATTCTGGTAAAAAAAAAGAGGTTGCGGCTCGGTTTGCCGAATCTCTAATTGATGATGGCCAAATTTCTAAATTAAAAGAAATAATGGAGATTTTTGATGATTTGTGGAATAAGAAAAATGACTTAGTTAAGGCTGAAATAATTTCTGCTAATTCTTTAAGTAAAGAAATGCAAAAATCTTTAAAAGATTTATTAACAAAAATTAGCGGAGGAAATAAAGTTGAAGTTACAGAAAAAATAGATAAACACCTATTAGGCGGAACAATTTTGCGCTACGGCGACAGAATCCTTGATTTGAGTTTAAAAAATAAAATAGAAAAATTAAAAGAAGATTTAAATAGTTAGAAGGGAAATAATTTATAATTTTAAAATATATGTCTAATACTAAGGATTTCGTGATTGAAGAGATAAAAAAGAAGATTGGGGAATTCCAGTCTAATCCAGAAGAAAAAAATTTCGGCCGTGTTCGTTCGGTTGGCGACGGTATTGCTCGCTTGTCCGGACTATCTGGCGCAATGATGTCAGAGATGTTGGAATTCAAAACCTCTGACGGCTCTCGTTATGGTGTAGCTTTGAATTTAGAAGAAGACGGTGTTGGTGCTATTATTCTTGATGATTATCAAGCAATTAAAGAGGGTGATGAAGTTGTTTCCACTGGAAAAATTTTGGAAGTTCCTGTTTCTGATAAAATCGTTGGCCGTGTCTTGAATCCTTTAGGTCGCCCGATTGATGGTCGCGAAGCAGTTGTTGCTGACAAATACTATCCAGTAGAAAAAGTTGCTCCCGGTGTTATTACTCGTGAATCAGTTAAAAAGCCTTTACAAACCGGTATCAAGGCTATTGATGCGATGATTCCAATTGGTCGTGGACAACGTGAATTGATTATTGGTGACCGCCAGATTGGTAAAACCGCTATTGCCATTGATGCTATTATTAATCAAAAAGGTCAGAATGTTAAATGTATTTATGTCGCCATTGGTCAAAAAGAATCCAAAATCGCCGGTATTGTTGCTAAATTAAAAGAAGCTGGAGCAATGGATTATACAACCCTAGTTGTAGCTGGTGCCTCTGATCCAGCCTCATTATTGTATATTGCTCCATTTGCCGGTTGTGCTATGGCTGAATATTTCCTAGATAAAGGCGAAGATGTTTTAATTGTTTATGATGATTTAACTAAACACGCCGCCGCTTACCGTGAAGTTTCTTTATTACTCCGAAGACCACCAGGTCGCGAAGCTTATCCTGGTGATGTATTCTACCTTCATTCTCGTTTATTGGAGCGCGCTTGTAAATTAAACAAAGATTTTGGTGGTGGCTCTATTACCGCTTTGCCAATTATTGAAACCCAATCCGGCGACGTGTCTGCCTATATTCCAACCAATGTTATTTCTATTACTGACGGCCAGATTTATCTTGAACCAGATTTATTCTATCAAGGTAATCGCCCAGCCGTTAATGCCGGTATTTCAGTTTCTCGCGTAGGTTCTTCCGCGCAAATTAAAGCCATGAAAAAAGTTGCCGGAAAAATGCGCCTAGAAGTCGCCCAATATCGCGAACTAGCCGCTTTTGCTCAATTCGGCTCAGACCTTGATGAAGAAACAAGGAAAAAATTAGAACGCGGACAACGCATTGTAGAAATTCTAAAGCAAGGTCAGTATCAACCGATGCCAGTAGAGGAGCAGGTCGCAATATTTTTCGCCGTCACCAATGGCCTAATGGATAATGTCCCAGTAGAAAAAATAACCGAATTTGAAAAGAAAGTTTTAGAAAATATCAGAAACACATCATTAGATGTTTTAAAAGAAATAAAAAAATCCGGCGAACTGTCGGACGAAACACAAGCTAAGTTGAAGAAAGTTGTAGAAGATTTTAAAGATACGTTAGAATATGTTTCAAAGTAAAGAGAAAAATTAGTATTACGACTAATGTATGGCTAGCACAAAAGAGATACAAAGAAGAATCAAATCGGTGAAAAATATTAAGAAAATCACCAAAGCCATGGAAATGGTGGCGGCGGCCAAAATGCGTAAAACCATTGAGGCGGTTTTGCGTACCCGTTCTTATGCTAATTTGAGCTGGATGACAGTTTTAAATATTGCTGAATCGGCCAGTTCTTCCGTTTTGCATCCATTATTATCTAAACGCAAAGAAGTGAAGCGCGAACTGATTATTCTCTTTGCGGCCAATCGTGGTTTGTGTGGAAGTTTTAATGCCGCTATTGTACAAAAGGCCGTCGCCTCTATTAAAAAACATGGTCACGAAGAAAAAAAATTAACCGATCATCTTAAAAAAGAAGTAGCACATGAAGTTGATTTTTTGGTTGTTGGCAAAAAAGGCTTAATAGTAAAATCAAGATATAATCATAATATTGCCGCTGAATTTGTTAAGCAGGATGTTTGTTATGAAGTAAAAGAAGTCCGACCGATTGCTAGAATTGCTTTAGATGATTTTTTGTCTGGTAAATATGATAAAGTAATGGTTGCTTATACTGACTTTGTAAATGCTGCCAAACAAGTTCCACGCGTCAAACAGCTTTTGCCGATTGATTTGCGCGCCAAGGATGATCATTTAGGTGTTGTCGGTCAAGATCCGCGTGTTGGTCTAGATAAAGAATTTGTAAAATCAAAAGAAGAAAAATATTTAGGCGCCGAGGATGGACATTATGTTTTTACTTACGAACCAGGAGAAACCGAAGTTTTGAATCAGCTCTTACCACGCTTAATAGAAGTTCAGCTTTTCCAAGCACTTCTTGAATCAAATGCCTCCGAACATTCCGCCCGTATGGCCGCAATGCACCAGGCCACCGACGCCGCCGATGATTTATCAAAGGAATTGTCATTATATTATAATAAAGCCAGACAAGCCGGCATCACCAGAGAAATTTCAGAAATAGTTGCAGGCGTGAATGCTTTGAATGGATAAAAATTAAATCATTGTTTAAAAATTTTAAATTAAAAATTAAAAATTGTAAAAAATATATGACTGAAATTAAAAAATCAATTGGAAAAATTAAGCAAATCATCGGCGCTGTCGTGGATGTGGAATTTGATGGAGAGTTGCCGGGAATTTACAACGCTCTAGAAACTATTAAGGAAAATGGTGAAAAATTAATACTGGAAACCCAACAGCATACAGGTTTTAATATTGTTCGTGCTGTGGCTATGGGAACTACTGATGGTTTGAAGAGGGGAAACGAAGTTGTTGATACTGGTACTGGTATTTCTGTGCCGGTTGGACGTGAAACTTTAGGTCGCATTTTGAATGTTTTAGGTGAGGCGGTTGATGGTGGAAAAAACTTGGAGACTAAGAAAAAATATCAAATTCATCGTAGCGCTCCAGAATTTACCGAGCAGTCTACAAAAACAGAAATTTTGGAAACTGGTATTAAGGTTATTGATTTGATTTGTCCAATTGCCAAAGGTGGTAAGGTTGGTTTGTTTGGTGGTGCTGGTGTAGGAAAGACTGTTATTATTCAGGAATTTATTAATAATATTGCCAAGGCTCATGGTGGTTATTCCGTTTTTGCTGGTGTTGGCGAACGTACTCGTGAAGGTAATGATTTGTATCATGAAATGAAAGATGCTGGAGTTTTAGATAAAGTAGCGATGGTTTTTGGTCAGATGAATGAAGCTCCGGGAAATCGTGCGCGCGTCGCCTTGACTGGTTTGTCTATTGCTGAATATTTCCGTGACGAAGAAAATCAAGATGTGTTATTCTTTGTTGATAATATTTTCCGTTTCACTCAGGCTGGTTCTGAAGTATCAACACTTCTCGGTCGTATGCCTTCAGCTGTAGGTTATCAACCGACTTTAGCCACTGAAATGGGTGAGCTACAAGAACGTATTGCTTCTACAAGCAAAGGCTCTATTACTTCTATTCAAGCGGTTTATGTTCCAGCTGATGATTTGACTGACCCAGCTCCAGCGACAACTTTTTCACATCTTGATTCTACGGTTGTTTTATCTCGTGGACTTTCTGAATTAGGAATTTATCCGGCGGTTGATCCGCTAGATTCTTCTTCTACGATTCTTGATCCAAATATTGTCGGACAAGAACATTATGACACTGCCCGTGGTGTACAAAAAATTCTTCAACGTTATAAAGATTTGCAAGACATTATTGCAATTTTGGGTATTGAAGAATTGTCTACGGAGGATCGTTTGACTGTTTCTCGTGCTCGCAAAATTCAGAAATTTTTATCTCAACCATTTAGCGTTGCCGAAGCCTTCACTGGTCGTCCTGGAAAATACGTAAAATTATCCGATACCGTTCGCAGTTTTAAAGATATTTTGGAAGGAAAATATGACGAAAAAGCCGAAGATGATTTCTACATGGTCGGAGGGATTGAAGAAATTGGAAGCAAATAATTTTTAAGAGTATGGATAAATTTATTAAATTTGAAATAGTTACTCCGGAGCAGACGATTCTAAAAGAAGAAATTCTTGAGGCTACTATTCCGACGGCAGAAGGGGAGATAACTATTTTGCCAAAACATTCACCACTGATTTCTTTTTTGAAGCCAGGAGTTTTGTCGTTAAAGAAAAAAGATGGGTCGCAAGATGTAGTTTTTGTGGCTGGTGGATTTTTGGAAGTTTTAAAAAACAAAGCGGTTATCTTGGCTGATACGGCTGAGCGGGCGGAAAATATTGATTTAGCTCAAGCTGAAGAGGCGAGAGCGAGAGCGGAAAAAAATATTAAGGATTTACGCCACGAGGATGCTGAACAGTTTGCTGCCATCAGTGCTCAATTGGAACATGAATTGGCCAAGACTCGCGCCGTAAAAAAATGGCGACATCTTAAATAAAAAACAACGGAGGTGCCATAGTCCCGATAGGGCTGTGGCACCTAAAATGCAATCGTTATTTTTGAAATAATGTTTTGCAAATAGAGTGCCACAGTCCTGAGTACAGGAACTATGGCACCCCCAACGAGACAAAAATGTTTAATATTAAACAAAAAATAGGCTCTTAAAAGCCTATTTTTTGTTTTTAGACCCAGCCATTGACAAAAAATTTAAAATATGCTATCTTAATATGATTGCTACAATATTATTATCCATTATTTTTTTATGACAATACATCAATTCTTAAAAGCTCTAAATAGCAGAAAGCGCGTCGTAATACTTTTAACGGCGATTTTTTTGTCGGCCGCAATTTTAATTTCCGCCATCCAGCCATTTAAATACGGCTCGTCTTTGACGCTTTTGACTGTGCATTCTTTTAAGGAAAATACCGATCCGTATGTCGCTTCCAAATCAAATGAATATTTGAGCGGACTTTTGGCGCAAATTGTTTATTCCAGCTCGTTTTTTGACAGTGTTATGAATAGTGGTTACAACATTGATAAAGACTATTTTTCCGGCAGTGATAAGAATAAAATGAAAAAATGGAGTCAAACGGTTTCCGCTAAAAGTATCGCCGACTCCGGCATGATTTCCATTAATGTTTATCACTTCGATCGCAGTCAGGCCGAAGAGATTGCTCGCGCCATCGCTTATACTTTGCAGACTAGCCATACTAGCTATCACGGTTTTGGCAAGAGCGTGGAAATAAAAATAATTGATAAACCGATTACTTCAACTTTTCCGGTGAAGCCGGATATTTTGCTTAATTTAGCCGTCGGCTTAGCCTTTGGTTTAATATTTTCTCTGTGTTTTGTATATCTTTTCCCGGAGAATAAAAAAAGAATTAAGAATTATAGAGAGGAGGCTGAAGAAGTAAAAGAAGAAATAGTTGAGCAGAAATATAATTATTTAGATTATAATAATCAAGGGAATATTAATAATTTGAGATAAAGAGTTTTGGTCGTCAGGCTCGCTGAGTTGATTTTTTCAAAACAGCTTGCCCGAAAACCAAAAATGTTTTCTTGTAAATTGACAATTTGATTAACGAAAACAATTTTACTGAGGAGGATGTATGTTTAAGAAGGCACAGTTTTTGTCGTTTTTAGTGATCATTCTGATTGCTGGCAACGTGTCCGCTGGTACATGGCAGAGTATCTGTGAATTTTTTAAAGGAAAAAAACAGGTACAACCGGTTACAACGCAGGATAAAAAAGTTGATCCTTGCGATGGGTGTTATTACGGCAATGTCGTGGTTTTGAAACCAGGAGAATCCATTATGGACTTTGTTGTTAAACATAGTAATTGCTCGGACATTCCGGGTATTGCTATTATGGCAAAATTCAATGGGATTTCCGATGCGGTTTCTCCGATGACAGAATACAGAAATGTTAGAATTCCTACATTAAAACAGGCTGACTCAATAAGAAATATTTTGGAATTCAAACAGTCACCAAAAAAACCGAAAATAGTTTCTGATGAGCCCAAGCCGATTATAAAGAAACCTCAACCAACAGTCCAAGAGACTAAAAAAGTTCAGCAAGTAGGCCCTTTTCATTGGAAACATCCCGGAGCTGATCCGACTATTTATAATTCTCCGGAGCAGGTGTGGGTAAAAATGAGTTTTTCTAAAAAAGAGGGAGTTCTTGATTCTCTTCAGGCAAAAGTTGAAAGAGGAGATTGTATTCTTAACTATAAAAGTTATAAAGGCGAAGGCTGGATAGAAATGTCCGGTGGCCGTGAAATAGATATTTATGGAAAGGATGGCCGAGGGGTCTTGAATGATTTCACAAATCTGGAATATATCGAAGGGACAATGTATGAGGTTGATTATTCACCAACTCAAATAGCCCAAATATTCAAAGCTAATAACTGCGATAACTGGTGCTGGAGATTAGTGGATCGTCCAATTGAGCCTCCGTGCGATACGGTTCGTGCTCCTGACACAGTTCGTGTTCATGACACAACTAAGGTTGTTGAGAAAGTCCCTCAGTATGTTGTGCCATCTGTCCCGGTTGCTCCGCCGAAAGATGAGAGAGGAATTTATGGTGAATGTTTCCTATGGACAGGGTATTACGCCCCGTTGCCGGTGATACATCACGGTCATTTCTATCTTGGTGGAATCGGTAATGTCTTTGCGCCCATCGGGAAATTTTCCGGTCTTGGTTTGAGCCTTAAGGCCAACGGCTATGCCGGTTGGAGCCCGAGGTTTTACGACAAGAAAGGAAATCCATTTTTTGGTGATTATGCCGGCGCTTTAGTTGGTATCGGTCCGATACTTGATCTGCAAAGCAGGAGTAAAAACTTGAATAGCGGTATCAATACCAGAACAACCTTTGCTGGTAGAGTTTATTGGCAACATGATTGGTATCAGAACCAACATGATAAGTATTGGAATCGTCAAGGACCAAGGTCTTTTGCTCCGCAGTCGTTCGGGCCGGAGGTTACTTCCTATATAGCTAATTCTAATTGGACCAAGTGGGTTCAAGGATGGATTGGCTACAGACAAGACGTAGCTTTTGTTAACGGCAATCTCTGGTATGTTTATAGAGAGGCTCATCTTAATGGTGAGAAACGAGCCCTGCAGGATGAACCGCCATGTAATAAGACGGTGATTGACTGGGGCGTGGGGGTATTTCCCTGGCCGGTTTTCAAGGGAAGTTCAACTCTTGGAATTCAACATAAGGGTGACCATATGTTGGAAGATAATCGTTGGGAATTTTCTCTTGGATTTAGTTTAAGAGTCAAGAAGTTTTTCTTCGGCGCTGGTGTTAAAGAAACGATTGAATCTGTGTATAAAAACCAGAATGGAAGATCAATTTATCTTTCAATTGACTTTGATCCGACGCCAAGAAACCAGCAAAAAAAAGTTATAGTTCAAGAATCCGCTCCTATTACCGAGGAGTTGCATGTTGATGAAAATCGTTATGTTGCCCCAGAACCAGAAGCGGATTCAGATGATGATCCATTTAGAGATTTAATCGATGATCCGAATTCTGGTAATCAAAATCAGGAAAATTCAGCGGATTCAAATTACGTTCCGAGTATTCCATTTCAACGGTAGTTGTATTTTTTCATTTTTTAACTAATGAGGAGGAACCATGAAACGGTTCAAATCAATTCTTGCAGTTGCAGTGTTTTCGGTGATTTTCACATCACTGTCCGCCTTTTCTTTCACCCCTCCGAACGGCAATTGTGTCGGTGCCAGTACCAGTGGAACGGCTTGGATATGCACCGAAGCAATCGCGGCCGCCAATAACGATCCGGTCGTAGCGGTTATGATTGGTCCCGACAACTGGTATTCAGCTTCCCTAAGCGGTCGTTGCTACGTTGCCAATTGCGGGTCAAAGCTTATTGCCGGAGAAGTAATCACTCTGTGTTTTCAGACAAAAAGCGGAAAGTATATCCCGTTCTGTCTGCAGGCCAGGTTTAAATTTACCGGTGCCGAAGTGATAAGCAATGGTATCGGCGGAGAGAACATTAGATTAAAAGTTTCTCCGTAAGTTCGTTCTTTAATGGGGTGTCTGGCTAAAACCGGCACCCTAATTTTTTTACAAATAAACTTTTTATATATATAATTTTGTGTTAATATAAGCTTATGAAGGCTTTAGTTAAAAATAATAATCAAATAGAAAATAGTATTAAAACCGGCTGGTGGTTCGGTTTTTTTTGGCTGGCAATTTTTATTATTGCTATTTCTGTTTTAGCTTTGAATTTTGATATTCTCCGTTTAGCCTTGCCTTTTGTTTTTTTCTTGATTTTTTTAGTAATTCCCGAAGAATATGGATTATATGTTTTAGCATTCTTTTTACCAACAATAAATTGGAATTTTTATTATCACGGCTTGGAAATTCCTTTAATTGATCTCTTGGGACTGGCGATTTTTTCCGCTTTTGCTTTAAAAAAAGTTTATGCTAGGTTTTTTGACCGAAAAAATTTTAATCTTCGTTTGCCTCTTTTTATTCTTTTTTTACCGTTTTTAGCGGTTACTTTGATTTCAGTTTTTTCTACTGCCATTCCTAAAGATAGCTTGTGGTATATTCTGCGTTGGATTTTATTTTTTTATTTTGTTTATTTAGTTCTACCGGTTAATATTGTTAAACGCTCCGATGTTCTAAAAAATTCTATAGCTTGTTTGGTTTTTGGCGGCATGATTGTTGCTATTGGAGGATTTTTGACAATTTTTTCTCAAGACTGGAATTATGAATTTGTCGGAATAATGCCGTTTAGTCTTTTTGGTTTTTTCCCTTTGGGCTCTAATCATAATTTAATAGCAGAAACGCTAGTTGTTTCAGTGGCATTCACTCAATCTCTTAAATACTGGTTAACATCTCTGCGCACCCGCCGTTTTTTAGATGTTTTAACCGTCTTTCAATTCTTGGTGGCTATCGGAACTTTTTCTCGTGCTGTCTGGATTGCTTTTGGAGTAATGATTATTATATGTTTAATTGTTTATCGCCGGCGCATTAGTCGTACGGCTTGGGTAGGATTGTTTTTGATTTCGCTATTGGCTTCACCGATTTTTTTGTATATGTATAAATTACAGAGTGAATATTCAATCGGTGGAAGTTCTACGGAAAACAGATTAATAATGACAGAGATTGCTTGGGATAATTTTTTAGATAAACCGTTGTTTGGCCAGGGGAGCGGAACATTTATTAATTTTATTGGTGATAGTATAAGATTTACCGCTAAATATGGCGCTCCACTTGATTCTCACGGTGTTTGGCAGAAAATGATATTAGAGAATGGCTTATTCGGAGTTTTTACTTTTGCGTTAATTATTGGCGGGATGTTTATATTCTTTGCCAGAGCTTGGGTGAAATATGGCGCTCGTTATCCTTGGTTTCCGCCATTAATATTAGGAGTAGTTGGGATAATGGTGATGGAATTTTTTAATACTTCTTATTATAAAGGAAAACTTTGGTTGCCGGTGGCTTTTTGTTTGGTCGCTATAAATATTATAAGAATGAAAGAAAAACAAAGAAAATATGCTAAAAAATAAAATAATTCATATCATTCCGACTTTGTCTGGCGGTGGCGCCGAAAGACTGGTTATTGATTTGGCAGAATTTATTGATAAAGATAAATTTGAAGTTTCAATTATTTGCCTGAAAAAGGGCGGAGTTTTAGAGACTGAATTAAAAGAAAAAAATATTCCTTGTTATTTTATCAGTAATGGAAAATGGCCGTTGTTTTTATCATTTTTTAAACTAGTAGTGGTTATAAAAAAAATTTCTCCGAATATTGTGCATACGCATCTTTTTGGTGGTGATTTTTATGGTTGTTTAGCGACGCGTCTAGCCGGTGTAAAAAATATTATTTCTACTGAGCATAATCTTAATTTTTCTGAAGGATTTTTGAAACTTTTTTTGAAAAGATTAACCGCTGGTTTAATTAAAGAGATTGTTGTGGTTTCGGAGTCTGTTAAAAAATATTTAATAGAAAAAGGTGGAATAAAAAAAGAAAAAATTACCGTTATTTACAATGGTGTAAAAGTTGATAAATTTTTAAAGTCAGAAAAAAATTATTCTTGTCAAGATAGAGAATTTGTTATCGGATCAGTCGGGCGATTAGAAAAGCAAAAGGGCTACGACATTTTATTAGAAGCTGTTTCTAGAATTAAAGAGCTAATAAAATGTTTGATTGCCGGTGATGGCAGTGAAAAAGAAAGTCTAGAAAAAAAAATTAAAGAGCTCGGTCTGAATAATAGAGTGCAACTACTTGGTTGGCAAAAAAATGTTTCTGGTTTTTTGAATGATTTGGATGTTTTTGTTTTGCCGTCCCGCTGGGAAGGTTTTGGTATTGTTGTTTTAGAGGCTGGTTTGGCTGGTTTGCCGGTGATTGGCAGTCGAGTCGATGGTATTGAGGAAATAATTAAAGACGGCGAAAATGGGCTGTTGTTTGATTCTGAAAATGTTGATGATTTGGCGGCT
The DNA here is from genome assembly GCA_041652555.1 of Patescibacteria group bacterium. Lineage (GTDB taxonomy): Bacteria > Patescibacteriota > Patescibacteriia > Patescibacteriales > WJLG01 > JBAZHE01. Next base: position 41,042 of record JBAZHE010000002.1, read on the forward strand.
AAAATTTTGGATTTAAAAAATAACGAGACAGAACGGGCGCGGCTGGGAAAAAATATTCAGAAAAAAATCGTGAAAAATTTTGATATTAGAAAAATTGTCAAAGAGTATGAGAAATTATATTTTAGTATGATTAATAAAATATGAAAATCCTTCTCATAAATAATTATCATTTTTTACGTGATGGTGCTGCTCGCGCTTATTTTAGCATGGCTGAAATTTTGGAAGACCATGGCCATGAAGTCGCTTTTTTTTCTACTAAAAATGATAAAAATATTCCAACCAAATGGGATAAATATTTTGTTAATGCACCAGATTTTTCTAATCCGTCTCTAGGATTTTTTGATAAGATAAAAATTATTGGCAATATTTTTTATAATTGGCAGGCTAAAAATAATTTAAAAAAAATAATTAAAGAATTTAAGCCGGATATTGCGCATTTACATAATATTTACCATCATATTTCCCCATCTATTATTAGTGTTTTGAAAAAAAATAAAATTAAGATGGCAATGACTTTGCATGATTATAAATTGGTCTGCCCGAATTATAATTTGTTTATTCGCGGAAAAATTTGGGAGGGGAGCGGACCTGATAAATATTGGCGTTGTGTTACTGATAAGTGTGTTAAAAATTCTTATTTAAAAAGTTTAGTTTGTACGGGCGAGGCTTATTGGCACAAAGCTTTAGGGGTTTACAAAAAAATTGATGGTTTTATTTCCCCTAGTTATTTTTTGATAAAAAAATTTAAAGAATTTGGATTTAAAGAAAAAATTAATTATTTACCAAATCCTTTTATTTGGGAAAAGAAAAATTTTTCCGCAGAAATGTCGGAGAAGTATATTTTGTATTATGGACGTTTGAGTGAGGAGAAAGGAGTTGGCGATTTGCTTGCGGCCCATGCTAAGCTTCCTGAAAAATTAAAATTAAAAATTGTTGGCGCTGGACCACTTGCCGATAGTTTAAAATTAGAGGTAGCCAGAAAAAAAATTCTTGGTGTAGATTTTTTAGGACACCTGGAAAATGAGTCATTGCAAAAAATTATCGCCAGAGCGGAGTTTGTTGTCGTGCCTTCGCGCTGGTATGAGAACGCTCCTTATTCTGTTATTGAATCTTTGGCGCTCGGGAAAATAGTTCTTGCTTCTCGCCTTGGAGGTTTGGTAGAGTTAATTAAAGATGGTCAGAACGGTTTTTCTTTTGAGGCTGGAAACATTAATGATTTGGTTTCTAAGATGAGATATCTAATAGATCATCCAGAGTTAAAAGAAAAAATTAAGCCGGTGGCGATTGCTTCTGTAGAAATTAACTCGCCAGTGGAATATTATTTAAGATTAATGGAAATTTATAAAAAAATTATTTAAAATTAGCCCCCTCTAGAAACCTGCCTGCCGGTAGGCAGAGAGAGTGTGGTCGGACCCAACGGGTCGCCCTTGGCGTACCCCGAGACGGAGTGTGTTGTTATATTTTGGCTTATAATGGCCATTTTTTTGTATAAACAAATAGTTGGTAAAACTATTGACAGTTGTTTGATTTTGTGCTAACATAACATGATAATTTAAAAAAATTAAATATCTAAAAAATATGAAGAAAATCATTGTTATTGCGATTACGCTTTGTGTATTGGGCGCTTCTTTTTATCTATTGAAGCCTGAACCGACACAGAGTAAAAATAAGCCGTATTATTCCGGCGAAGCTGTTAATTTTAACGGCAAAATATTCATCGGCTCCACTAATAGTGGAAAGTTTGAGCTTTTTGCTTTGGAGAATGGAAGCATTATTAGAAAGACTAATGTTGCTTCTAATGATCAAGAGAGTAAGGAGTTCTATGATTTGCTTTTTGAAAAAGCCGGCGGAAAACTCTTTGTTTATTTAGTTAATGGTCGCTATTTATATAAATATGACATTACTAATCCGATTGTTCCGATTGTAGTTTTGAAAATCAAGGACAATTCTTGGGATTGGTTTACTCGCCTAGATAAAGTTAACGGAAAATTAATTACCATTGGTTCAAAAGGAACAAAGATTTGGAATAATGATTTCCAGGTTATTGATTCTTATGCCATGATTAATAATAGTGTTTTAGGTTCAGTAATTTTTGACAGCCAAATGACTTTTGTTTTGAATACTAAATTAAATGTTTATAACACTGTTTCTAGAGAAAAAGTTTCTGAATATTCCATCGCGGTTAACGATAAGCAGGCCACTCGTGGTTTGATTAGTAATTCTGACGACAAACTTGTTTATTTTGTTGATGATAAATCTCTTAAAGCTGTTGATGTTGCTGGTAATGTTAAAAAAGAATTTAAGCATACTTCAACTGTCGGCTATGATGTCGCTTTCTCTGTTGTTAATCCGGATTATATTTATTTTTCTGACGGCATTGGTATTGTGAAAATTGATAAAAATACTTTTACGCCGGTTGATTGGACTTACACTACTAGAAATACTCCGGCCGGTTCCTGGGCTATGGGTTTAAAAACCGTTAACGACGGTACCTCTGAAAAAATTGTTATTTTTAACGGTTCTAATATTTTAGTAGTTGATAAAAATTTAGATAATGTTGCTTTTTATGAATCAATAGAAGAGGACACTCGCCCGGTTGAAAATCTCTTTTTGAATGTTGATAAGAATCGTGGTGCAGCCGGCGCACAGGTTTCTGTTGTTGGCGGTGGATTTGGACTAGGCGAAGAATTGACTGTTGAATTTTCTAAAATAAAACAGACAACTATTACTGCTGATCAAAACGGACGTTTTCAAATTGTTTTGACTGTTCCTAGTGTTTTGCCTGGTATGACTGATATTAAAGCCACTGGCAAGACCACTAAGAAAACTTACAGCACATCATTTAAGATTGAGTAATCATTTTGAAATAACACACCCCGTCTCGGGTACGAGACACCCCTATCAAGAGGGGGATTATAATATATGAGAATAGCGATTATCGGACAAAAAGGAATACCGGCCAAGTCTGGTGGCGTGGAAAAACACGTTGAGGACTTAGCTGTGCGCTTAGTGGCTTTGGGCCATGAGGTTTTGGTGTATGCGCGTCCTAATTATACCGATAAGAGTTTGCAAGAATATAAAGGTGTAAAAATAATTTCTTTGCCAAGTATTTCCACTAAGAATTTGGATGCGATAACACATACTTTTCGCGCCTGTTTGGATTTGGTTAAAAGAGATGTTGATGTAATCCATTTTCATTCTATCGGCCCATCATCCTTAATTTGGTTGGTCAAGCTTTTGAAACCAAGAACTCCGATTATCGCCACTGTCCATTGCCCTGATTATCGCCATCAGAAATGGGGGATTTTCGCTAAACTATATTTGAAATTCGGTGAAGTAGTCGCTTGCACTATGGCTGACAAAACAATCGCTGTTTCTAAGATTCTGCGCGATTATGCAGTGAAAAATTATAACAGTAAAGTTGAATATATTCCCAGTGGCGTTTCTATTATGAATGGTGAAGCTAATGAAAAGATGTTGAAAAATTTTAATTTAAAAAAAGATGGTTATGTTTTAGCTGTGAGCCGTTTAGTAAAACATAAAGGCTTACAATATTTAGTAAAAGCTTTTGAAAATATAAAAACTGATAAAAAATTAGTGATTGTAGGCGCAAGCGCACACACCGATAAGTTTGTTAGTGAATTAAAAGCTTTGACTCAAAATGATAAGAGAATGATTTTTACCGGCGAACAGACTGGAGAAACTTTGAATGAACTTTTTGCTAATTGCTATATGTTTGTTCAACCTTCTGAATCCGAAGGCTTGTCTATCGCTTTATTGGAAGCGATGGCGCACGGCAAGACTGCTTTGGTTTCTGATATTGCAGAAAATCAAGAAGCTATCGGCCATACCGGTTTTACTTTTAAGAATAAAAACTCTGCTGATTTATTGGGTAAATTAAATTGCTTATTGAGAAATTCGGAGATTGTTAAAGAAACAGGCATACGTGCTCGTGAGCGTGTTTTGAAAGATTATAATTGGAATGAAATTATTGATAAAGTAATTAACGTTTACGGTGAAGTTGTTTTACAGAAAAAAAAATCTTTCCGCAAATTAGCGAAACTAAATTTTGCCGGAAGATTTTTGAATTTGTTTTTCTAAAAAGAACAACACAAGTTTTTGTTTGAAAATTTATTTCATAAAATTAATTTTCAAATAAACCCTGGTGGGTTTGAAGGGCGCAAGTCCTTAAATAGCTGGCACATTACAATTAGTATCCACACTTCCAACTTAGAAAAGGAGGCGCATATGCGCTCCAAGTCATTAGTAGTTTTTCTGTTTTTTCTGGTTATGCTCGTAATTTTTAGTTGCGACAAAAGCCCTGTATCGCCATCATCGGAAGATGAACGTATTTTTTCCGGTGATCCATTAATCGTTGAAGTTGAAAAAGAACCGGTTGATGGTAAAGTCGGAATCAGCTTTTATCTCACTTCTGAAAGTTTTGACTCGGTGAACACCAAGACAGAGCTTGTTGGATTTGATGACGGCAGGTTACAGGGGTCATATATCTCAAAAGACAATCGTTTGTTCTTTTGGGTTGAAGTGTCCCCCGGAATTTACGTCTTCAGCTTTAACGGAGATAAAGATGATCCCAAGGAATCAATCATTAGTTCGGATTCATTTTGGGTTCCGGAAATCGGCAAATTTGCTATCAAAGTTACCAAGGATTACAAAGTTGTAAAGGCTTCATTAAGTGAAGTTTTGCATCTTGGCAAGGATACTGAGGTTGCAGATTCGGTTGATTCAGTGATCGTGGTTAAGGAAAATAGCGACGGCAAGGTGATTATCAAAATCGTTAAGGAAAACGATACGATATTTGATACGGTTACCGTCTCAAAATCAAAGGGCACGATTGTTCTTCTGGGTGATTCGGTTATTTATAAAAAACCGTCAAATCCATCCAGCCTAGGTTATGACACGATTAGGTTGTTGCCACCGCAAAGCATTGTTGATTATAACAATGTAGTCAGGAGTGTTTCATTTGAGGCGGTAACTGTAAATGGGGAAAAGAAGTTTAAAGAGAAGGTTACCATTGACTCTGTTTTGGTAAGAAAGATAAAAGATAAGGTTTTTAAACCTTTTGCAATCGGTCTGCCAAATTGGAAAGCTTGGAGTAACCTCGGGGTAATAGATTCTAGTACTGGTCGCTATCCATTTACCACTGAACCGATGTCGCCAGGACTAATTACCTTTTGTGTTGGTGGCAACTATCAAGATAACTGGGCGGATTCTTCGAAACTAAAAAAGTCCGCTTGGGGTTTTAAAACCAAGGATGGTTGGATAATGGCCGGTTGGTTATTTCCCGATGGAAGATTTGTAGCCTGGTCGCTTGTTGACACGACTACGGCAACAGTTAAAGACAGTGTAAAAATTGATACTGTTGTTATTCATGACACAATCGTTGATTATGACACAACGGTTGTCCGAGATACGATTGTGAAACAAGGTAAAATAATCATTCTTCGGGACAGTGTAATTATCATCAGAACAAGAGTGGATACACTTTTAAAGGTGGACACTTTACATGATGTTGATACAATCACTGTTAACGACACGACGGTTATAAAAGATACTATTATTATCAGGGATACCGTTGTTGTCCGAGATACGATTGTGAAGCAGGGTGATACGATTATATTCCGGGACAGTGTGATTATTATCAGAACAAGAGTGGACACACTTTTAAATGTGGACACTTTGCATAATAGGGATACGATGTTCGTGTATGATCTTGGGGTGGAAGATGTAGATACAGCCTTTATTGTTATTAGTACTTTTAAGGTTGCTGCGGTAGGGGAGATTGTTGTAAAAGATTCCTTTTATATAAAATGGAATTTTCACAACTTTTTAAATGTTGTGAACAAAGATTCCTCCTATTTAAGAGATACTATATCTATTTTCCGCGATACAACAGAAATAGATCGTGACACGAATGACCTGGTTCTGGTATTTAAATCGGCAACGGCAGTAGGAGATAGCTTTGATGTTAAATTTAAAGTTGTCTCAATAGTCGTGCCTGATGATCGTAGTTTTATCAGTGCCATGGGCTTCAAGGGCACGGGAGTTATTCAAAGCGACACGATAAATTCCACTTCCAAATCCGACGGGTATTTCAATTTTTCCGTACGGATAAAGAAGGGGACGAAATATCGTATAAATTTCCGTTCCGGAACTGCCTGGGCTGAACAAGTTGTTTTACGACAGTCCAAATTCGTTTTTGTAGAGGGAACCAGTGTTGATCTGGCAGTTTCCCTTAATAATGACGCTACCGGTTTTGATTACGCCTCGCCAGCGGCGCAGTAAGATTCGTAGTGTTATAGTACATTTTTTTAGGCCCTCGTTCATAAGTTTTGAACGGGGCCTTTTTCTTTTTTGTTTACTTTTTTTCTTTATTTTGCTAGATTAAGTGTATGATTTTATCTATTAATACTACTAATAATTCTTTTATAGAAATTAGCCTGAAAAAGGCTGGTGAGGTTTTGGTTGTTGAAAAGATTGCTGTTGATCGGACGCAGGCGGAAAAACTTTTGCCGGCGATTGAGAAAATTTTAAAAAAGCAAAAAATAAAGTTAAAGGATTTGGAGAAGATTGAGGTGGAAAATAGGGGAGGAAGCTTTACTTCTTTGCGTATTGGAGTGGCGACAGCCAATGCTTTGGGTTTTTCCTTAGGAATTCCGGTTGTTGGTGCCGACGGTGAAAGTAAAGAAATTGACGGAATTAGTATTGTTGAGCCGGAGTATAGTGGGGAGCCGGACATCAAGTGAAATAGGGTTGTGGACTAACTGTTTATAACCCTTGTCCGCATTAACAATCGGTTGAGGCCGGTTGTTTTTATTTTGGCTAATATTATTTGGTTGAGGTTTGTATTGTTTTTGGTGAAGAATGTTTGACAGTGGTGGATTGGTGGTGTATAATATAAGTATAGTGGTGAAAAGTGGTGAATATAAAATATATGTTTATCGGCGAATATCAGCACAACCTAGATAACAAAGGGCGCTTGGCTGTTCCAGCTAAGTTTCGTCAGTTGTTAGCCAAAGGAGCGGTGGTTACCAAAGGACTGGATAACTGCCTTTTTCTGTATCCTAAGACAAAATGGGAAGAAATGGCCCAGAAATTCGCCAACTTACCTATTAGTCAGGCTAAAGCGCGTGCTTTTGCTCGTCATATGTTAGCCGGAGCGATGCCAGTTGAATTTGATAGCCAAGGTCGTATAAATTTACCAGAATATTTGCGTAAATTTGCTGGTTTAAAAAAACAAGCAATAATTGCCGGTTTGTTTGACCGTTTGGAAATTTGGGATGAAACAGCTTGGAATAAATATAAAGCCGGAACAGAAAAGGATTCTGGTGAAATTGCTGAAGCTTTGGGAGAAATGGGGGTATAAATTTGAAATATTGAAATTATGGAATATAAGCACGTAAGCGTAATGCTCGAGGAAGTCTTGAATTTTTTACAACCAAAAAGTGGCGGGTATTATATTGATTGCACTTTGGGTGGCGCTGGTTATACGCAAGCTATTTCTAAAATTGCCGGAGAAAATGGCCACGTTTTAGCAACTGATCTTGATCCGGAAGCGATTGCTAATGCTCGTAAAAAAGATTTAAAGAATGTTGTTTTTGCCCAAGGAAGTTTTGGTGATTTAGCAGAAATTGTGAAAAATAATTTTCCGGTTGATACTTTTTTTGATGGCGTAGTAATGGACTTGGGTTTGTCTTCGGCGCAGTTAGATGATGAAAAAAGAGGATTTTCATTTTTAAACTCAGGCCCTTTGGATATGTCTTTCGATGGTCGAGGAGCAGAAAATTCTACAGCGTGTATAGTTAATGATTATAAAGAAGATAAATTAACTGATATTATTCGGCGTTATGGTGAAGAAAAATTTGCTTTCAGAATTGCTAAAAAAATAATTGAAGAAAGAAAAAAAGAACCGATAACCGATAGCGCGCGTTTAGCCAAAATCATTGCCGCGGCGATGCCCTCTTTAACAAGGAGAGAGGGGATCCACCCGGCAACGAGAACTTTTCAGGCTTTGCGAATTGAAACCAATCGTGAATTAGAGGCTCTAGAAAAAGTTTTGCCAGCCGCTTTAGCTTTGTTAAAGAAAAATGGTCGCCTGGTTGTTGTTTCTTTCCATAGCTTAGAAGATAGAATAGTAAAGAATTTTTTTAAAAAAGAGAGCGTGGATTGTCTTTGTCCACCAATACTGCCGGTTTGTTGCTGTCATCATCAGGCATCTTTAAAAATTTTGACTAAAAAACCGGTGGAAGCGAGTGAAAAAGAAATCGTTGCCAATCCACGTTCTCGTAGCGCAAAATTACGCGTTGCCGAAAAAATTTAGGATTTAAAATAAAAACAAAAATAAAATAAACAATATGACCGAAACTGTTAAAGGCGTGTATTGTGCGCCGCCCAAAGAAAAACATAATTTCAAAATAAATATTAAAGCGGCCAATTGTTTACTATGTTTAATTGTGGCCGTGGTTGGTGTGTATTATTTAACCACAATCAATGACTTGGTTGTTAAAAGTTTTGTTTTGCAAGGCCTTAAGGAGCGCGGCTCTTTTTTGGCTGAGGAAAATAAAAATTTCAATAATCAAATTGCCAGCTTAAAGTCGTATAATGAACTGGCTAAAAGAGTGAAAAAGTTAAATATGGTGGCGGCGTCTGATGTTCAATATTTGAAAATTAGCAATGATACTTTGGCGTCAAGATAAGAATCCGCTTAATGATAAAAAAGTATGATTTTGGAAAAATGGAGAAAAAAAGAGCGCGGTTTTCAAAAGAGAGGCAATAATCGCATTAATTTTTTAATCGCGATTGTTTTTTTATTTAGCCTGTTAATCGCCTGCCAACTTTTTTGTCTGCAAGTCATATCTTACGGTGATTATTCCGCCATGGCTTCTGGTCAGCATGAAGTTGAAAGCAAGCTTTTGCCTGAAAGAGGAGAAATATTTATCCAGGAAAACAAAAATAGTGAAGAAATTTTTTACCCCTTTGCCATTAACAAGGAGTATGCGCTAATTTATGTCATACCCAACCAGATAAATGATCAGGCGGTTTCGGAAAAGATTGCTTCGGCTTTATTTGAAGTCTTGGATCGTCCGACGGCGGAAATGGAGGTGGAGAATCTTTTTAAACAGAAAGATCTGGCTGAGTTGAATTATCAATTATCCCTTTTGATTGGTTTACCAGCAGAGGAAAGGGCGGTTCGAGAGAAAGAGGTTAGAAAAAATCTTGATATTTTGCATAGCGATAAAACCTGGCGAGCAACGCAGGCAGATGATAAAAAAACAGAACTGGAGAAAAAGAAGCAAGAAAAAATTTCCGGCTATTATCCGATATTAAACAAAGGCAACGATCCTTATGAGCCGATACAAAAAAAAGTTGGCGAGGAAGAATTGAAAAAACTTTATGCCATTTTGCTTTCCGGTTCCGGAAAAGATTATAAAACTTCAGATTTTATCTTAAGAAGCGGAAAAATTTGTTTTGAGCAAGATTCTGTGACCGAAGATTCTTGTGAAGAAGTGATTATACCCGGGATTTCCCAGGAGATGGAATCTTATCGTTATTATCCGGAAAATAATATCGGCTCCCATCTTTTAGGCTTTGTCCGTACGGAAAACGGTGAGAATAGCGGTAGCTATGGTTTGGAAGGATTTTTTAATAAAGAATTATCTGGCGTTTCCGGTTCGCTTAAATCAGAATTTGGCGCGAGAAGAAATATTATAATTTTAAACGGCCGGGAATATGTCGCGCCACAAAATGGCAAGGATTTAGTTTTAACCATTGATCGCAGTGTGGAATATTTCGCTTGCCAAAAATTGAAAGAAGCGCTAGAACAGGAAGAAGCGGAAAAGGGCGATGTGGTTATTGTTGATCCTACGACCGGAGCGATCATTGCAATGTGCTCTTTCCCTGATTTTGATCCTAATAATTTCTCTTCGGTGAAAGAAATGTCTTTTTTTAATAATCCGGCTATTTTTGAGCAGTATGAACCGGGCTCGGTTTTTAAAGCTGTTACCATGGCCGCGGCCTTGGATGCTGGTAATGTTGTGCCAACTACTATTTATAACGATACTGGTAGCGTTAAGAAAAAGGGCTGGAATCAACCAATAAAAAATTCTGATTTTGAGACTAAGGGTGCGCATGGTTGGACAGATATGAGTAAAATTTTAGAATTGTCTTTAAATGTCGGCGCAATTTTTTTACGCGAACAATTAGGTGAAAAACCATTTGTTGAATATGTGAAAAAATTCGGTTTTGGCGAAAAGACTGGGGTAGAATTGGAGGGCGAGAGTAGTGGTGATATTAGTAATGTGGTACGCAAAAAGCCGGCTGAGATTGATTTGGACACCGCTTCTTTTGGTCAAGCTATTACAGTGACACCCTTACAGATGGTGATGTCCTACGCCGCTCTGGCTAACGGCGGAGTCTTAATGAAACCTTTTTTGGTTAAGGAAATAATTAATGAAGATGGTAGTCGCGACATAACTAAGTCCAATGAGGTGCGTCGTGTTGTCTCGGAAAAAGTCGCTAATTTAACTATTGGAATGTTGATTAATGTTGTAGAATATGGCCATGCTAAAAAAGCGCAGATTCCAGGGTATTTTATCGGTGGTAAAACAGGCACAGCGCAAATTCCTGATAAAAGTGGCTATTCCAATGACACTATCCATACTTTTATTGCGATTGCGCCGGCAAATGATCCGAAGTTTGTTATTTTAACCAAGATAAATAAGCCGAAAAAATCAGTTTTCGCCGAGACTTCTGTTGTACCCCTGGCTAAGGAGATAATGGATTTTATGCTAAGATATTATCAAGTACCAAAAGAACGATAAATTATCAATCTTCAATTATCAATTTAAAACAAGGCTATGATTAAGAAAATAATTATTTGGAAATTAAAGTTTTTTTCCAGAGCGATTCTAAAAAAGTATCAGCCGAGAGTTATCGGCATAACCGGGTCGGTTGGGAAGACTAGTGCGCGTGAGGCTATTTTTTGCGTGGTTAAGCAAAAATTTAATTCTCGGCAAAGTGTTAAGAATTATAATAATGAATTTGGTTTGCCACTGTCTATTATTGGCACTATTAAATCTCCGGGAAAAAATCTTTTTGGCTGGGTAATTGTTTTTTTGTCGGCTCTAGGGTTGATATTATTTAGAGATAAAAATTATCCAGAAGTTTTAGTTTTAGAAATGGGTGTTGATAAACCTGGTGATATGGATTATCTGAATAGTATTATTGCTTGCGACATTGCAGTGCTTACAGGTGTTGGCGAATCGCATTTGGAGAATTTTTCTTCTAAAGAAAAACTAGCAATTGAGAAAGGTAAAATTTTTAATAATTTAAAGAAGGGCGGTTGGGCAATTTTTAATTTTGATAATGAAAAATCCGTAGCACTTGCAAATGAAGTAAAAAATAAAAAAATTAGTTATAGTTTTGGGAGCGGAACAGAGATGCACGCTGATGATTTGATTTTTAAATTTTCTGGTGACAAGAAGGTGGAGAATCTATCCGGATTATCTTTTAGAATTAATTATAGTGGCTCTAGCGTAGTAGTGAATATGGCAAAAATTGCCGGTAAGCCAGCGGTTTATGCCTCTTTGGCTGCTACCGCTGTTGGTGTAGTCTTGGGACTGGACTTGGAAGATATTGCTTTGTCTTTGGGTGGTTTAGAGTCCGTAGCTGGACGGATGAAGCTGATTCCTGGAATAAAAAATACGATTATTATTGATGATACTTATAATGCTTCACCTGATTCTTGTTTGGCGGCTATTGATTTTATTGCGCGAATAGAGACGGACGAGCCGTTTCGTCGTGTAGCTATTTTGGGTGATATGTTGGAACTCGGTTCTTATAGTGAGGCGGGGCATAGATTAGTTGGTCGAGCTTTGGCTGGAGCTGAATTTGATTTGCTTGTAACTTCTGGAGAAATATCTCGTGACATTAATCGTGGCGCGATAGAGGCTGGAATGAGTGAGGATAAGGTTTTTAATTTTGCTAATAATTTGGCAGCCGGAAAATTTGCTCAAGACAGAATAAAAAAAGGCGACCTTATTCTAATTAAAGGCTCACAGGGGGCGCGCATGGAAAAAGTAGTCAAAGAGTTAATGGCCGATCCGCTTTTGGCAGAAAAATTATTATGTAGACAGAGAGATTTTAAATGATAAATGGTAGATGATAAATAAAAAAGCAATTCTTGACTATTTATTTTTTTTTGCTTATATTATTGTAATATGAATATGAAAGGGATTATTTTGGCTGGGGGGCAGGGGACAAGGCTTCGTCCGCTTACCTATGTGACCAATAAACAGCTTTTACCGGTTTATAATAAGCCGATGATTTATTATCCTTTAAACACTCTTTTAAAGGCTGGGATCAAGAATATTTTGATAATCTCCGGTCCAGATAAAATTGGCGATTTTTCTGATTTATTAGGTTCAGGAAGAAAACTTGGTGCCAAAATTTCTTATGAAATTCAAGACGAGCCACGTGGCTTGGCTGAGGCTTTTATTCTTGGTGAAGATTTTATTGGTAAGAGTAATGTCGCGATGATTTTGGGAGATAATATTTTTGAAGATGATTTTTCCGAAGAATTAAAGAATTTTAAATCAGGAGGGAAGATTTTTTTGAAAAAAGTTTCTGACCCGGAGCGTTTCGGTGTGGCAGAATTAAATTCTCGCGGTGGAATAAAAAAAATAGTAGAAAAGCCAAAAAAACATATTTCCGATCAGGCGATTACCGGTCTTTATGTTTATGATAGTCGCTCCGTCGAAATAGCAAAAAATATAAAACCAAGCTCTCGTGGTGAATTAGAAATTGTTGATATTCATAATTGGTATTTAAAAAATAACGAACTTGATTATACAAAAGTGAAAGGTAAATGGCTTGACGTTGGAACTTTTGATAGTTTGCTTCAAGCACAAAATTTTGCCAAAGAAAAAATGCAAGGGAAAATGGTGATATGATAAAAGTTATAGTTGGATTTATTATTTATAACAATCATACGGCTAAGTATTTGCCGGATTTTTTGGGGTCTTTAAAAAATCAAACGACTCAAAATTTTAAGATTGTTGCTTTTAATAATGGGGATGAAGATGGTTCTAATTTGGAGTATATTAAAAATAATTTTCCAGAAATAGAAATTTTGGGGACTGGAGAGAATATTGGTTTTGCTCGTGCCTATAATCAGATGATAAAAAAAGCGGTTAATGATGGTGCTGATTATTTTTTTATCACCAATCCAGATATAGTTTATAATTCTAATGTTTTGGAAAAATTAGTTGAGCGGTTAAATAGTAATATGGAACTAGGGGCAGTTTGTCCAAAACTTTTGCGTTGGGATTTTGATAAAAAAATTAAAACAGGCTTTATTGATTCTCTAGGGCTTAATTTAAAAACTGGTTTAAAATTTTATGACGTCGGTCAGGGTGAAAAAGACTCTGCTCTATTTTCCCAAGAAAAAATTATTGGTCCAGGAGGTGCGTCTGGATTGTGGCGAATTAAGACTTTGGAAAAAATAAAAGAAGGTGAGAATTATTTTGATGAGCGGATGTTTATGTATAAAGAAGATTGTGATTTGACCTATCGTTTACATCTCAGTGGTGATAAAGCCAAATTTGTTTCGGAGGCTATTGGCTGGCATGATCGGACGGTAGCGATTTTCGGAAAAGGGGATTTGGCTGTTATTCTCGCTCGCGCTAAAAAATCTCCATTAGTTCGCTGTTGGTCGGTTATTAATCAAGAAATATTATTTAAAAAATACTGGTCATTGCAATCCTGGCAATCAAAATTAGCCATAACTATTTATCGTTTAAAAGTTTTTGTCTGGATAATATTTGCGGAGAGGTTTTTGCTAAAAGAGTATTTGACTATCAAGAAAATAAAGAGTAATCTTAACTGCTTTAAAAAAGATTAATTTAAGGGGGTTTTAACTCCCTTTTCTTTTTTCTTGACTTTTCTGCGGATTTTGTTATAATGTATAACAGCTTGAAAGAGCTGTTTTTATTTATAAGTTTTTCTTAAAAATATGGCTAAAATTGCTGTTATTTTGGCTGGCGGTAAACAATACGTTGTTTCAGCTGGACAAGAATTAAAAATTGAAAAGATTGAAAAAGAAGTCGGCGACAAAATAAAGCTCGAAGCTCTTTTGGTTGCTGATGACGCAAAAGTTTCTCTTGGTAAACCATCTTTGGGCGAAAAAGTTGAAGCTGAAGTTGTTGAACAAGGACGATCTAAAAAAGTCTCTGTAATGAAGTTTAAAAGCAAGGTTAGATATCGCCGCAACGTCGGCCATCACCAGGCTTTTACAAAGGTGAAAATAAACTCTATCGCATAATAGATTTAAAATAAAATCAGCCCAGATTAATCAGGGCTGATTTTATTTTAAACTTCACTTCTATTTTTTAGAGCATTGTTTATGGTCATTTCGTCGGCGTATTCAATGTCAGAGCCCATGGCTAGGCCACGAGCTAGTCGGGTGATTTTTACTTTTTCTTCTTTTAATATTTTAGCTAAATAAAGAGAAGTTGTTTCACCTTCTATCGTAGGTGAGAGTGCTAAAATTATCTCTTTAATTTCGCCATTGCGTATACGTTTAATTAAAGCGGCGATGTTCGTTTTGTCGACATCAATACCCTCTTGTGGCCTTAAATTGCGTCCTAAAAGGAAATAAAGGCCATTATAGCGTTTGCCAGACTCAATGGCAAGCATTTCCGGTTGAGTAGCAACGACGCAAATTGTGCCTCGGTCTCTATTTCGATCAGCGCAGATTTTACAGACTAAAGATTCGGATATAGAAAGGCAAGATTGGCAAATTTTTAAATCTTTTTTTAAATTAGCAACATCGCCTGACAGTTTAGCTAAAAATTCTTTAGGCTGTTTTAATAAATAAAAAACATAACGTTGAGCGGTTTTTGGCCCGACGGTTGGTAGTTCCGATAAGTCATTAATTAAATTTTGAATATTTTTAGGAAACTGCATGCTTAGCTTCAAGACTTTAATTTAAGATGATTAATAATTTGCCTGCCCTGACTCGTAGTGAGTCTTGTCGAACTAGCTTGTTGAAGGGATGATTGAAGATTTAACCTAATCCTGGGATTCCGCCCATGCCTTTCATTTTTTCGGCCATGGCGCGCTGGGCTTTTTTAATAGTTTCATTAAAAATATCCGGTAACCTTTTTTCCAGTTCTTCTTTGGACATTTCTTTTTCCAAAGTAATCGTTTTAACATTCATGTTGCCGTCCATAGTAATCTTAATCCCATTTCTTTCCTCGTTAATCATTACGCCAGATAAGGCGCTTTGAATGTTTTTGGCCTGACTACGCAGATCTTTGAGTTGTTTTAATTTTTCAAACATATTTTATTTAGTTAGTTATTTAAAATTCAGGTGGCGCCTCTCCCTGGTCATGTTTAGAAATATTTTTAAAACTGGTCATTTCAGAATCAAAATAGAGATCAACTTTACCGGTTGGGCCGTTGCGGTGCTTGGCGATATAGATTTGCGTTAAATGTTTTTCTTCTTCGGTTAGCTCATCAAAAGAATAATGTCGATCAGCGGCTTTGCGATAAATAAACATTACCACATCGGCGTCTTGTTCGATAGAGCCGGAGTCGCGCAAGTGTGACAAGCGAGGAATAGCTGGTTTTTCCGCTTCGGCCGCACGAGACAGCTGAGAAAGAGCTAGTACGGGAACATTAAGTTCGCGAGCAATGCCTTTTAGACCGCGGGAGATTTCCGCTACTTCTTGAACGCGGTTGTCGCCGTATTTTCCTCGGCCTTCCATTAATTGTAAATAATCAATTACGATTAAACCCAGCCCCTTTTCCAGTTTTAAACGGCGCGCTTTGGCGCGGATGTCCATTACTGTGGAGGCGGAGGAGTCGTCTATGTAAATAGAGGCTTCTGATAATTGTCCCATGGCTTCGCCGATGCGGGAAAAATCATTTTCACTGTCGTGGTCGGAAAGATTTCCGGTGCGCATTTTCCATAAAGAAACGCCAGCCTGTGCACAAAGCATTCTGTCCACAAGCTGTTCCTTACTCATTTCCAGAGAAAAGATGCCGACAGTCTCTTTAGTTTTAACAGCGGCTTGGCGGGCAATATCCAAAGCCAAAGAGGTTTTTCCTACTGAAGGGCGGGCAGCGAGAATTATTAAGTCTGATTTTTGCAGGCCGGCCAAAAGATTATCAAGATCAGGATAGCCGGTTGGCAAGCCACGCAATTTTCCGCCTTGTTTATGCAGTTCATCTATTCTTTCAAAGGCTTGAGCAAGCAAACTGTCAATCGGCAAAAAGGCGCCACGCGAATAATTTTGTGAGATTTCAAAAATCTTTTTTTCCGTTTCATCCAAGATGATATCAATGTCATCTTCTTCGTTAAAACTTAATTCAGAAATTTCCGCCGCGGCTGAGGCTAAGCGCCTTAAAGTCGCTTTGTGGCTGATTATTTTGGCGTAGTTATCAGCATTAGAGGCGGTGGAAACAAAGTTTGATAATTGTGCTAGATATGTTCGTCCGCCAACGGCTGTTAATTGATTTTTTGATTCTAATTTATTAGACAGAGTCAAAATATCTATCGGCTCTTGTTTGGCAAAAAGATCGCGGGCTGTCTGAAAAATTATTCGATGCGTGTCTTTGTAGAAATCTTTTTCTGAAACGATATCTATTATTTTGACAATAGCATTTTTGTCTAACAAAAGACAAGAAAGCAGTGATTGTTCAGCTTCAATGTTTTGTGGCGGTAATTTACCAATATTTTCTTGTCCAGGCATAAAGATTAGAAAGTTTAATAGACTTATTATAAGCGAGACCGCCAGCTTTGGCAAGGCGCGTTTCTTGTGCGTTAACTGTTGAAAAAGGCCATAAAAACTAGAAAAATACCCCCTTGTCAAAGTTAAAATTATTTGTTATTGTTTAAATTAAAGAAAAATCTCCTTTTGGAGTTTATTTTTTTGTTAAAATAATTGACAATTGTTAATCAAAGATTGATAATTAAATTAAGAGCGCCCATAGCTCAGCTGGTAGAGCAACTCCCTTTTAAGGAGATGGTCACAGGTTCGAATCCTGTTGGGCGCACAATTGAAGATTGATAATTGATAGTTTTTTTGCCACCCTAGCTCAGCTGGTAGAGCAACAGTTTTGTAAACTGTGGGTCGTCGGTTCGAACCCGACGGGTGGCTCATTTCAAAATACGAATTACAAAGTTCGAAGTTCTAATTTATACTAGACGGGTTGCCCCCGTTTTTTGTTTGTTTAGTAAATTTTATTTGACAACCTTATTATTTTATTCTAATATTATCGTAAGAATATTTTTTAATATTAGCCGATAATGTTTAGATTTTTTTATAAATTTTTTGCCTTTTTTATACTATTTTTTTTCGGTTTTTTGTTGCCTACAAAAAGCCAGGCTTTTGTTGGCCGGGCGCAGGATACATATCCCAAGCTGGCTAATTATTATTTGCGTTGGGAAATTCCCGATACCGATGTTAATGATTTGTCTAAATGGGATCTTTTGATTCTTGATATGGAGGTTCAACATAATAGTTTGAATAATTTGCGTCGTTTGCGCCAGCTTAATCCGAATATTTTAGTTGCTTCTTATATCACTTCTGAAGAAATAAAAACTGATCTTTGGGATAGTCGTTATTCGGAATTGAGATCAAAGATTTTGCCACAGGTTAATAATTGGTGGCTCAAAGATCCAAGTGGCAACCGAACATCTTTTTGGCCGGGGACATATATGCTTAATGTGGCCGCTAATTCAAGTGGACAAGATTGGAATGAATTCTTGCCGTCTTTTGTTAATCAAGAAATTCTTTCTACTGGGCTTTGGGATGGAGTTTTTTATGATAATCTTTTTGGTGATATTTCTTGGTTTAATAGTGGCAATCTTGATTTTAATAATGATGGAAAAAGAGATGATGTGACGACAATAAATAATGCTTGGCGTCAGGGGAATATTAAAATATTATCTACTAGCGTTAATATTTTTGGCAGTAATTATTTAGTTTTGGCCAATGCTAATTGTATACCATCCTCATATACGCAAAGCTTAAACGGTTTTATGACTGAAAGTTTTTCTGCTTCAGCTTGGACAAATTCTATGAAAGCTTATGTTGACACAAACAATCTTCGTCAGCCAGAAGTAATGGTTATTAATGCTAATATGAATAATGGTTGGGATAGCACTAATTATCGCCGTCTGCGCTTTTCTTTTGGCTCGGCTTTATTGGGGGGTGGTTATTTTTCTTTTGATTATGGTACGGAGAATCATGGGCAGACTTGGTGGTATGACGAATATGACACGGTTTTGGGCAAAGCAGTTTCGGCACCTGTAAATATTTTAGACAAAAATAATAAAGATTGGAAAAAAGGTGTTTGGCGTCGAGATTTTGAAAACGGTATTGTTGTGGTTAATTCTACTGATCAAAATCAAAATTATGTTTTTTCTAATGAGGCATTTAGCAAGATTAGCGGTTCGCAAGATAGAGTTATAAATAATGGTTCTCGGGTTAATATGGTTTCTGTGATGGGGCAGGACGCGATTGTTCTTTTGGGAAACTTATCAGAAAGAAAATTGCCATCCGCTGCTCCAGTAGTCGCTCCAGCCTCTACGCCGTCGTCAGCTAGTTTTGTTATTAAAAATAGTGCTTTTACCAATGGTGCTTTTTATCGGGTTTTTAATTCTTCTGGTTCGCAAAAACAAAGTGGATTTTTTTCATATAGTGATAAATATCCAGCTGGTTCACAGGTTATTGCTACTGACATAGATAATGGTGGGCATGAGGAGATTTTGGTTAATTATAATGGTGTCATCAGCGTTTATCGCAACGGAATTTTGTTACGCTCTTTTAAGCCTTTTGATGAAAAATTTAAAGGCGATGTTTCTTTGGCTGTGGCTGATTTGAATGGTGATGCAACTAAGGAAATAATTGTTGGTGCTGGCACTGGCGGTGGTCCGCAGGTGCGAGTTTTTGATGGAAACGGCAAACCTTTGACTGGCGGATTTTTTGCTTATGACCGCGCTTTTCGTGGCGGTGTAAATATTGCCGTAATGGATTTGAATGGTGATGGTACTAAAGAAATAATTACTGGTGCCGGAAACGGTGGCGGTCCGCACGTGAGAATTTTTTCTAAAGACGGAAAGGAATTGGGCGGATTTTTTGCTTATGATAAAAATTTACGCAGTGGCGCAGTTGTTACAGTTGGTAATGTTGATGGAATAGGGGATAAGGAAATAATCACTGCCACCAGAAACAGTTCTGAAATAAGAATTTTTGATAAAACCGGAAAATTACTTAATCGTTTTAATGCTTACGAATCAGCAGTATCCGGGGGAATGAAAATCTCCACGGCCGATATTGACAATGACGGCACCGAAGAAATTTTAACCGGAAATGTTAATTTTTAATTAATTTGTTATAATAAATCTATATGACTAAAGAAAAAATTAAAAAGAATCAAGGAGAGAAGTTTAGTGCTGAGCAGGGGAATATGGAGATTGTTCCTACTGTTAAGGAAATAGAAAAAGAGCCGTCGATTATTAGGAAGAGCGGTAATGTTTTTATTGGTACGCTTAACTTGGTGGCTAATCCTGTTAAATCGCACATCAAGAAGCGTCATGAAAAATTTTATAAGGATAGCAAATTTCATTTAGCAGCTGATGTTTTGTTTGTTTTGGGAATTTTGGTTTTAGCTGCTGTTTTTGTTATTATTTGGAATTTTCAACCAAAAGCTCAAATATTTTTAACAAGCTCTTTGGCTGGTACTCAGGCGCAAAGCGGACAGGCCGTAGCTCTGGAAGTTGAATATATAGAATAATGATAAAATATCAATCAAGAATGTTAAATTGTCGTTAAATTTCCCTAAAGATTTTGTTTTACTCTCGGCTTTACCAGAAGATATTTTTATTGATCAGACCAATACTTTTAATTTTGGCGACCTTGATCGTGGGATGGGTGGAACAATAAAAATTATCGGCGTTCCTTATGGAGAAATTGGTCAGCGTCAGATTTTTAGTTATTCTTTGAATTATACTCAAAATGGTCGAGCAGAAAATACCCTAGGGTCTTTTGAATTTATTCTGGAATCATCTGCTCTGGCTACTGAAGTTTCTATTCCGAGTGAAGTTTTTGCTGGTATTGATTTTGGCGGAAAAATTATAATAAAAAATTCCGGCCAAGCTGACATTGATAAAAATATTGTAATAGCCTTTGTTGATTCTCCGTTCAATATTAAAAGTATTGCCTCGGAAGTGGCGACTTTAGTTAACAATGAAATTAGTTTGTCAGGATTAAAAGCTGGAAAGCAAGAAGAGATAATCTTTACGGCACAAACAGAAAAAGAAGGGGAGAGTGGATTTCTAACTGAGGTATATTTAAATGATGGTGGTAAGAAATTCTTACAACAAGAGATTGATAAACGCTTAAAAGTTTCTTTGTCAAAATTTAAAACCGAGGTGAATGTTGATAAAAATATTATTAATGATGGAGACGCGGTTAATTATAAACTCTTGTTTACTAATAATGAAGAGGGTGAAATTAGGGATGTTTCTTTTTATATTTCTCCGGCCGACAGTTCCCTTTCTTTGAAAAGTTTAGACTTAAAAAATGGTGGAGAAAAGTATTTGTTTGATAATAATACGGTGCGTATTGGTGTTTTGCCAGTTGGAGAAAGTGGAGAGTTAGAATTTGAAGCGGTTTTGGAAAGAAAAAAAGTTAATCCCGAACAAGAGGCTGGTTTGGCTTTTAACTTGAAATATCGTGTTGGTGAAAAAGATATTAGTTATGTTTTTTATAGTCCAAAGATGAGAATTCTTTCTGATTTGCAAGTGTCTTCCAAAGGTATTTATTATAGCGCCCAGGGTGATCAACTTGGTATCGGGCCGTTACCGCCAGCAGCTGATGTACCAACGCGTTATTGGATATTTTGGGAAGTAAATAATTTAGGTAATGAATTAAAAGACCTTGTTATTAGCGCTGACTTACCGGTAAATGT
This sequence comes from Patescibacteria group bacterium, assembly GCA_041652555.1. Classification (GTDB taxonomy): domain Bacteria; phylum Patescibacteriota; class Patescibacteriia; order Patescibacteriales; family WJLG01; genus JBAZHE01. The sequence goes on from JBAZHE010000002.1 coordinate 62,039, forward strand.
TGGCTGGACAAATCAGAAATCACTTTTAGCTGGAGATATTCGTTATGGCGCAATTAGTAAAAAAGTTATTTGGAATGTTGATAATGTTTCTCGTGCTGATGGAATCTATCGCGCCGGTTTTGAAGTTGAGCTAATCCCATCACAATCCGATATCGGAAAAATTCCTGACTTGTTAACTAATATTCAATATAGTGCCACCGACGTTTTTGCTAACACCGAAATTAAAGGTGAGCTATCAAATATTACCGCCGATCTAAAAGACGACCCAACGGCCTCCGGCAAGGGGACGGTAGTAAATATGAAGATAATAAAATAATAAGTTTATTTGGAATATTTTTTTACTAAAGTATCAACTTGAGCCAGGAATTCTTCCATTGTAGTGTTGTTGGTTATTTTTTCGTCGGCAGCAGCGATAGTTTCTACTATTTGTTCTTCGGTGCCAGCCTCTGAGTCTTTGGCAAATTCTTCAAAACTTTTTTCTGCATCTCCGGCGTTTTCATTGCGAGCGGTTAAGCGGTCGTAACGAATTTTGGTATCAGCATCAACTGCTATTAGGGTGAAATTTTTTAAACGTTTCCAAGCTTCTACTTCGTCTTTATGGCGAATACCTTCAACAACAATTATTTTTTCTTCGGAATTTAAGACGCGCCAAATCAAGACGTCGGTCATAGCATAACGTCCAAACATCTCGCGTATTTTAGTACCGAGAACGGTTAAATTTTTTCTAGATTTTTCTATGTCGGCAGTATCTAATAGTTCACGTAAAAGAGAGGAGTATTTATAGGTTCTCGCTCCGTGTTTTTCGCTTAAATATTTAGCTACTATTCCTTTTCCGGAAGCCATTTCTCCAGTGACGCCAAAAATGATTTTGTCCATGTTTTTTGTATCTTGTTATTTTTTTAAATTATTTATTAAGTTCTTTCTCGAATTTTTCTTCTAAGTTATTTTTCATATCTTCATGAAATTGTTCGTCGTAATTTTTTACTGCTTTTTTAATTATCCAACAGGAATTTTTTTCTGGGCAGAAACCGGTATTGAAACATTTTGGTTCAATATGCCAATTAAGCCAATCCAAATCCATTGTTTTTAGCTTGTGGTTTATTTTTACAGCTTCGTCGCGGGTGACGCGGCGCAATTGTTCATCGGCGGTAGTGCAGAGACGCAAAGGGAAATAGCCGGCGATTAAATTGTAAAAGTTAACATCTTGCAAAACATAAATTCTAACGGCACGAGGGATGACAAAGATAGCATCATGCTCGGGAACTCCTAGGGAGATTAATTTTTTATAAGCATCCAAGGATTTTAAAACTGTTTGGGTGTATTTTTTTAAATTTGTTTGGTCGTTGGCGATTTTAGTTGGAATATTTAATGTAGTATCAAGATTTTTTATTTGTTCCTCGCTTAAAGTATTATTAGAAATATTTTTGGATAAATCTTGCCAAACCGAACAAGCTTGTTCGGTTGCGTAATACATAGAATCAACCGTCATTGGCATGGTGCGATGGCGTTTTCTTTCTCCCCAAACGCGCCAAGACAAACGAGAAATCATTTTTATATCAAGAGCGTTTTGGTAATCGCGGGCAATTTCGGCGCGCTTATCAATGGCTGTTGCCCAATTTTTTATCATTGTTTCTTTGTCGGCGTAAATTGCTTCTAAATCTTTTCGTAAAGAATCCATTTTTTCTTTTAAGGATTTTGTGGCTAGAGAATTGATTGAGACTATTTCACTTTCAGTACTGTTTAATTTTTCTTGAGCTATTTCTCGAGCTAGATTGACAGTCTTTGGGTTTTTAAAAATATTTGGGTAAGGATAGGTTGTTCGTGGAGCTAGGGAGCGAGATTTGAAAAGTGAGTCAACACCCATTTTTTTAAATTCCGTCTCTATGGCTTCAATAAAGAATCCTATTTCTTCAGGCATCCAAGCTTTTTCTCGGTCATATTCTCTTTTTAAGGTATTAAAAGACTCAATACTATAAGAAATAATGCCGGTACCGTAAACGCCGTATTGTAGGATTTTTGAAGCTTGGTCTTTTTCTATTCCAACCTCTAAAAGTTCGTGAAAAGTGTCTAGTATTTTTTCAGAAGCTTCTTTATATATTTCTAGAGCTTCTTTGTTTTTGGCAATAGTGGTTGGGTAAACAATATCTTCATAAGTTGAATCAGTGCGACGTCCAGAGGCCATAAGGGAAGAGGAAAAAACCATACCAGTTAGGGCTGAGTCAATCATTTTTGAGGCTTCATAAGAAAATGAAAAAACTGGTGTTGTCGCCATTGAAGCGTGGCCTTTTAAAGAAGAGTTTTTGAGAATGGTTTTAACTTTTTTGGTCATGTCTTGGCCTTTTTCTTCAGCTTCTTTCTTGAGATTTTCAGCTGATTTTCCTTTAAACGTCAAAAGGGCACCTAGAGCGCAAATGCTTTCTGGATCAAGTCCGCCGTTTTCATCTGTTAGCACCGGGTTGATGCCAAGGAAATTTATTTTGAAATCTTTGGTAGATAACATAATAATGCTAAATGCTAAATGATGAATGCTAAATAAAATAATTTAGCATTTAGCATTTAGCATTGTTAATTTTATATTTGTACCTCTTGTCCTTCGGTGCTTACTCTTCCGCCCATCCATTGGCCACGATATTGATTGCCTTCACCTAGAACTTCTTGAAAGGTGATATGGGCGATACGAGCACCGAAAGAAATTTTAACATTAGCTGGACCAAGATTGCAAACACCAAAAGTTAATTCTCCAGAATATCCCGGTTGAACAATCCCGTTAAACATTCCAAGGCCGGAACGAAACATTGTTGTGCGCGGGAAGACAACTCCGGAAAGAGTAGTCGGCAAATTAACTTTTTCCATTGTTTTAACAAGGTAATATTTTCCAGGTTCAAAAATAAAAATATCTTCGTTAACAGAAGTTGGCAAATCCCCTCTAAAAAGAGGGGTGGCGCGGTACTCCGCGACGGGGTGTGTTGTGTTGGAATTTTGAGCTTTGCCAACTAGTTTAGTGTTTGGTGTTTGTCTTTCTTCTACACCTAAAAATCCATCTCCTTCTAATTCATAAATTTCTCCCAACCTCAAATCAAAACCCGCACCTTCGGGATTATTCATTTCCCGTTCGCACAAACCCCCAACCAGATTTATTTCCCTTACTAATTCGTGTAGTTTTTTAATACCTAGAATCATATTTTTTGGTTGATTTCTTTTCTTTCAAAATCACAATAAATTTTGCCTTCGTATTTGCTTATTTTTATTCCTTTAGCACGGGCCAGCTCTGTAGCTTCGTCTTCTTCTTCCATCTTTTCGCCGCCGGTTTGAGTTCTTAGATATACATCTTTGTAGATAATTTCTTTTATGCCAGCATTATTCAAGGCCTTCATGCAGTCATAGCAGGGGAATAAGACAGTATATAGAGTGCTCCCTCTTAGAGACTTTGGGTTAAGACAATTGATAATGCCATTGATTTCGGCATGAGCGCCACGACAACGTTTCAATTTTTTTGTTACTGGATCGCCCTCAATTTTAGCACAGCCAACTTCGTTGCAATGCAAGTCTCCCTCTGTTGGGCCATTGTATCCCATGGAAAGAATTCTTTTGTCTTTATCAACAAAAACACAACCAGTCACTACTACTACGCAAGAAGTTCTCTTAGAGGCTATTACTGCTAGGTTCATAAACATTTCATCCCAATTTAATCTTTGTACGCGTGGAGTCTTTTTAGAGTCTGTCATATTGTTAAATAAAATAATAAGAGAGGGTTAATCGTCCCCCTGAAATATAATTTTAGCAAAATAAATTTTAATAGGCAATGGTTTTATTTTGAGTAAAGAAGTGATAAAAAATAGCTGTCTAAAAAATTTGTACAGCAAAAACAAAAAAACGCCTTTTAAGGCGTTGTTTTGTTGTATGTAATTTTTTAGTTTAAGAGATTTCTACTTTTACACCTTGTCCCATAGAAGATGCGACGGAGATGTTTTTTATGTAAAGTCCTCTGGCTGAGGATGGTTTTGATTTTTTTATAACTTCTAAAAAGGCGTTAAAATTATCAACCAACTTAGCATCATCAAAAGATTTTTTACCTATTAAGGCGTGTAGGTTGCCTGTGTCATCATTTTTGAAGCTTAATTTACCTTTTTTAAATTCGGTAATAGCTTTGATCGGGTCAACGGCGACAGTATCGTTTTTTGGTGAAGGCATTAAACCGCGAGTACCGAGAATTTTAGCAATCATACCCATCTTTTTCATCATAGAAGGCTCGGCAATAGCCAAATCAAATTCGGTTTTTTCGGTCTTCTTTATTTTTTCTATCATTTCTTCGTTACCAATCAAATCGGCACCGGCTTTTTTAGCCGCTTCTTCGTTGATAGGTTCAACAAAAGCAATTACGCGGACGGTTTTGCCTACGCCATGTGGCAAGACAACAGTTCCGCGAACTTGCTGTTCACCTTTAGCTGGGTCAATTCCTAGACGGAAGTGAACCTCTACGGATGCATCAAATTTTTCTTTTCCAGCTTCCTTAACGATTTTAATCGCTTCGGCAATTGGATAAGTTTTAGTTTTATCAAAATTATAAACAATTTTTTTAGTTTTTGGCTTAGCAGGTTTTTTATCACTTTTTTTTGAAGATTTTTTTTCAGCTGAATCTTCTTTGGTTTCAGCCGTTTCTTCAAAGGCTTCGACCTCTTTTTTTTCAACGGCCTCAATCTTTTTTTCTTTAGTCATAAATTTGTTTCGTGGTTAACGTCCCAAGTCCTCGGAACTCCCACAAGTAATTATTATTTAATTTCAACTCCCATTTGACGGGCGGTGCCAGCGATAATTCTTTTAGCGGCTTCTAAGTCAGTAGTATTTAAGTCCGGCATTTTTATTTTGGCGATTTCTCCTAATTGTTCCTGAGTAAGGACGCCGACTTTTTCCAATAAAGCGTTATGTGCGCCAGATTGCAACTTTAAAACTTTTTTAATTAAAGATGAAGCTGGCGGTTTTTTCATTATGAAGTCATAAGAACGATCCTCATAAACAGTAATAATAACCGGCAAAGTATCGCCGCGCATTTCTTGGGAAGCGGCGTTGAATTTAGTAACGAATTCCTGAATATTTAAACCATGTTGTCCCAGGGCCGGACCAACTGGTGGGGCTGGGGTTGCCATAGCAGCTGGAATCTGCAGTTTGATTAGCGCTTTTATTTTTTTCTTAGGTTTGGCCATATAAATAATTTTTTAGAGTAAGAAGCGTACTCTTTTAGTATAATACTTTTATATTTTTTTAATTTGTAAAAAATCTAATTCAATCGGGGTTTCGCGTCCGAACATATTAACCAGGACTTTAACACGACCTTTTTCTTCGTCAATGTTGGTGATTTTTCCCTCTAGACTTTTAAATGGTCCATCCACAATTTTAACGGGGGAGTCGACCGAGAAATCAATTTTGAATTTTGGTTCGTCAATACCCATTCTTTTCTGCAAGCCTTTAATTTCTTCTTCGGAAACCGGAGTTGGAGTTGTGCCGGTACCAATAAAGCCGGTGACATTCGGGGTATTGCGAACAACATACCAAGACTTGTCAGTAACAACCATTTCTACTAAGACATAACCGGGATAAATTTTTTCTTCCACCACCTTGCGCTTGCCGTTCTTGATTTTAATCTTTTTTTCGGTTGGCACCATAACGTTGAAGATTTGATCTTCCACGTCCATAGTATCAATTCTTTGTAAAAGATTCTGCGAAACATTTTCTTCATAGCCGGAAGAAGTGTGCAAAACATACCAGCGGCGGCCTTGATTTAAAGTTTGTTTGGCCATATTTTTTGTTTTTTATAAGGAGATTATCTTTGGATTATTTTTTCCAAAGGAATGTTAAAAATAAAATCCAGGGCGCCTAAAAAAGTGGCGACGCCGAGAGAAATCGCGATAACCAACACGATATATTCTCGAGTTTGTTTCTTGGTTGGCCAAGTAACTTTTTTCATTTCCTCTAAAGAGGACTTAATATAGGCGGTTATTTTATTGATCATATGTTTTCCAATAACAAAAACAGCCCTGTTGGGCGGTCTATTAAATTACACTATTATATTACAGGAAAAATCTAATTGTGTCAATAAAATTAGTAATAGGAAAAAGTAGCTAATATTAAATAATAAAATAATATTTTTAAATAATAACAAAAACATGCTATAATTTTTTATATAAATAATAAAATAATAATTTTATGGAAAAAATCTTTAGTGTTTTGGATAAAAAAATTAATCACTTCATCTGGGTTTTGGTCGGCAACGGAATAGTGATATTAATGTTAGGCATTTTAATAGTCTGGACAGATTTTATGTTAAGGCTTATAATTGGTCTCGTCGCTATAATGGTTGCCTATATGTTTTTCTATGGAGCCTATAAAGTGCGCCAATTTCGTAAACTTTTGGATAAATTTATAAAATTTTAGAATTATGACTTACAAAAAAATCACTTTTTTCTTATTTGCCACTGTCTTGTTGATTTCTTTAACAGGTTGTCGAGGAACAAAAATTGAATCGATGGATGAATTAAACGCGGAAAATCTTTATCCTTATAGCAATGATGATTTAGGTTTTAGCCTCTATTTGCCATCTGATTTTATTTATTTCCAAACACAAAGAAAAAATAATCAAGACTTTTCTGATTTAGAAATTTATATTCCGACCGCGGATATGAGCCAGCAAAAAGAAGTTTCCGGTTATGCCAAGCCGATTATTGTTCGCGTGTTTGACAAAAAATATTGGAATGATAATATGAACGACGAAGAAAGAGCCGAATATATAAAAGCCGGCGAAAAAGGCAATCGCGTTTATGGATTAATGTTTTGGAACAATATCCCAAGCGATTGGTCTGTTAAGTGGACAGAGGATATGAAAAATCAGATAATCAAAGATTTTCAAATAAAATAAAATATTTTGAGCCCGCCATAGAAAATTTATTTAAGGCGGGTTTTTTTATTTGATTTTTCTGTTGAAATAGGGTAAAATTAAAGCATGAATTTGATAAATATTTATAATTTTTCTTATGGTTAGCCCGTATTTAAGCAAAAAAAAGAATGAATCATTAACAGTTTCTTTGCCGATAAAGAAGATTTTTCAGGCTGTTTATAGACAAAAAGAAAAAGGTGGTGATACTTCTGGAGAGGATGAGACTAAAATTGTTGTCTCTGAGCTTATTTCTAAGCTTACTTTTTTTTATGAAAAAATTCGCAATTACGTTGATTATAACGAAGAGCATCTGCATCGCAAGAACGCCATTAAAAGAATTTTAAAACGCCATCTGGTTATTGAAAGCGCGGTTGTTCGGGAATCAGCCGAAGATTTATCTAGAAATCTTTTGTGTGAACTGATTCGTGCCGGTTATCTGCCCAATAATAAAATTCCGGAAAAGAAAATAGATGATGTAAAATTGGTTTTAGAAAAGTATATAAAGCTTCGCCAATTAGCAATGCCACACGGTCTAGCCGAGCAGATGGAAAAAATAATCGATAAAGAGAAGCGTGAGTTTTCCGATTGGCTCCTGGGAATTGCCGCCAGCGAAATAGAAAGCACTTTGGAAATAAATAAGATTGGTGAATTGGTTGTTGGCAATATCTATGAATATCTTTCCGGCAATGTTCGTTTGCCAATCAATTTTGCCGGTTATGAAAAAGATTTGCCGATTCAGATTTTTCTTTCCGTCCACCGTACGCATTTGAAATATGACGAAAGCATGTTGTCTTATTTGTTATTTAAATATTACAATGCTCAATGGTGGCTACCGCAAAACGAAGACATTGAAAAAATTGCTAAGAATATTTCTCTTTTACGCGCGGCTATCAGCCAGCAGCTTAATCATCCTCTGGTTAGACAACTGGATAAAATAACCAACCGTTATTCGGTTTTTTATTCTATTTTAACTGATATGATCTCTGAAGATCCGGTGGCGCTTTATGAGAATATTAAAAATAAGCCGGAAGTTTTTTCTTCTCTAGCCAAAGAGCAATTTACGCAACGTTTTGAAAAAGCTAAGTCTCGCTTGTGGCGCGCCGGTATCAATAGTATCATTTATATTTTTATCACTAAGTCTATCTTTGTTTTAGCCCTTGAAGTTCCGGCAACCAGATATTTCGGTCAGCCCTTGGATTATTTGGCCTTAACCGCGAATATGTTGTTTCCGCCTTTTTTACTTTTTTTAGTGATTATGTTCACGAAAGTGTCTAGTGAAGAGAATAATAAAAAAGTCGTGGCCGGCGTGGAAGAAATAACTTTTGAAGAAAAACATCGCCACGATCCGATTGTCCTGCGCAAGCCGACTCGTCGCAACCCGATTGTGAGCTTTATTTTTAACATTTTATATTCTTTAACTTTTTTGATTTCTTTTGGCGCCGTGGTTTGGGTTTTGAATAAATTTAATTTTACCTGGGTGAGTACTGTAATTTTTTTATTTTTTTTAGTGTTTGTTTCTTTCTTTTCAATCCTTATTCGTCGCAACGTTCGTCGGTTGGTGGTTGTGGAAGAGCGGGAAAATCTTTTGAATTTTATATTGGATTTTTTCTTTATTCCTATTACCGTAGTTGGTAAATGGATTTCGCATAAATTTTCCAAGATAAATGTCTTTATGTTTGTAATGGACTTTATTATTGAAGCCCCATTTAAAGTATTAGTTAGCATTGCCGAACAATGGACAAGATATGTACGCGAACGTAAAGAAGACATTGAGTAGGATTTTAATTTTGAATTTTATGTTATATATAGTAGGAACGCCAATTGGAAATTTAGAGGATATTAGTTTTCGGGCTATTAGGATTTTAACCGAGGCTGATTTTGTGTTGTGTGAAGATACGCGCAACACCGGAGTTTTATTGAAGCATTACAATATTACCACTAAGAAAATTTCTTATCATCAGCATTCAGATAATGTTAAGGTGGACCAGATTATAAAATTATTAGAAGAAGGAAAAACATTAGCTCTAGTAACTGATGCCGGCACGCCGGGTATTTCTGACCCAGGAGGAGTTTTAGTGGCGAAAGTTTTAGAACATTTTGGCGAGGATATGAAAATTGAATCCGTGCCTGGTCCATCAGCGGTAACGGCGGCATTATCTATTTCCGGTGTGCCGACGGATAAATTTATTTTTATGGGTTTTCCGCCCCACAAAAAAGGCCGTCAGACTTTTATTAAAAGAATTTTGGAAAGCGAATATCCGGTTGTGGTTTATGAATCCAAACATCGGATAACAAAATTTTTAGAAGAATTAAAAGCCTTAAAAGAAAATACTGATTTTGAAGACGATGAAAAAACCGTTAAAAAGAAAAAGAGTTTAGAAAGCGTAGTTGTAGCGCGCGAATTATCCAAGATGCACGAAACTGTTTATCGCGGTGATATTAACGATATTATAAATAAAATCTCCGCCACCACCGACGATCAAAGAGGGGAGTTTGTGGTTATTATTGGGTAATAAAATAAAAAACATAAAAATTATGAAGGAGGAAATAACTTTATCCGGTCCTCATAAAAATTTTGAGGACATCAAAAAAATTAATAAGAATGGAGTGGAATATTGGGAAGCACGCGAATTGATGCCACTTTTAGGGTACCCAAATTGGGAAAAGGCAGAAGATGTTATCGCTAGGGCTGTTCGCTCTTGCATGAATAGCGGACAAGATGTTGATGACCATTTTCACCATACGGTGAAAATGGTAAAAATTGGCTTAGATTCAATGAGAAAGATTGTGGATAACTCTTTAGATAGGTATGCCTGTTATTTGATCGCTCAAAACGGCGATTCTAATAAACCGGAAATAGCCTTAGCTCAGACTTATTTCGCAATTAAAAATTTATAATTTATAATTTTGTATGAAATTCTATATCACAACAACTCTCCCATACGTCAATGCCGATCCGCATATTGGGCATGCGGCGGAATTTATTAAGGCGGATTGTTTGGCTCGTTGGCATCGTTTAATTGGCGATGAGGTGTTTTTTAATACTGGGACTGATGAGCATGGGCAGAAGATTTATGAGAAGGCGAAGGCGGCTGGTAAGGATACTTTGGAATATTGCGATGAGTATGCGGCAAAATTTGGGGCTTTGAAAGAGGCTTTGGGGCTTACTTATAATAGTTTCATAAGAACGACTGATAAGCATCATATTGAGGCGGCACAGGCTTTCTGGAAGCTCTGCGAGGCCTCGGGAGACATTTATAAGAAACAGTATCAGGTTAAGTATTGTGTGGGTTGTGAATTGGAAAAAACTGATTCGGAATTGGTTGATGGGAAATGTCCTTTGCATCCTAACGCTGAACTGGAATTAATTGATGAGGAAAATTATTTCTTTAAATTTTCAAAATATCAGAAGCCACTTTTAGATTTGTATAAAAATAATCCGGAATTTGTAAAACCGTCTGAACGCTTTAATGAAATCAAATCTTTTGTAGAGAGGGGATTGCAAGATTTTTCTATTTCTCGTTTGGCTTCTAAGATGCCTTGGGGGATTCCGGTGCCGGGAGATGAAACGCAAGTGATGTATGTTTGGTTTGATGCACTAGTGAATTATGTTTCTTGTCTTGGTTGGCCATGTCATTGTGAGAGGGTGAATAAATTTGGTGCTGAAGAAAGTTCAGATTTATGCTTATGTAATAAAGATGAATGTAATTATAAAAGATACTGGCCGGGGTTGCAGGTTTGTGGGAAGGATAATTTGCGTCAGCAGACGGCTATGTGGCAATCAATGTTAATGTCAGCTGGCCTACCAACTTCTAAACAAGTTTTGGTGTTTGGATTTATTACAGCCAATGGACAAAAGATGTCTAAGTCTTTAGGTAATACTATTAATCCGATTGACCTTGTTGCTAAATATGGTGTTGATGCCACTCGTTATTTCTTATTAAGAGAAATAAAACCTTTTTCTGATAGTGATTTTTCTTTTGAAAAATTTGAAACTTTGTATAATGCTGAGTTGGCTAATGGTATTGGCAATTTGGCGGCGCGCGTTTCTAATTTGTTGGAGAAGAATGGAATTGAGACTAATTTAAAAAAAATTAATTTTGTTGGACCACTTGAGTTAGAAAAAGAAACAGAAGAATCGTTTAGTTTTTATGTAAATTTTCACTTAAAGATGAGTGAGTATGCTTTTGATGAGGCTATTGGAATTTTAATAAAAAAAGCAGCTGATTGTGATGTGTTTTTGGCTGAAAAAAAACCTTGGAAAATGGATAGCAAAGAAGAAATTAAAAAAGTTCTTGAGCCGGTGGCGCAAGATATTTTGGATATCGCTTATTTATTGGCGCCGTTTATGCCGACAACTTCAGAAAAATTAATTAAGCAATTTTCGGAAAAACAAATCAAAAAAGGCGAATCACTTTTTCCGAGATTGGATGTTAGCGTAAAAGGTGTATAATAGTAGAGTGATTATTTTATTTTTATTTTTATATGATTAATTGGCTTGATGCGGTTTTGTTAATTCTTCTTATTAGCTCTACCTGGCGCGGTTATTCTACTGGGCTGATTAAAGCTGTCGGCTCTTTTGCCGGTGTTATCGTCGGCGCCAGCATCGCTTCTTATTTTTATTTGCGATTTTATGGCTTAGTAGATCGGTTCTTCGGCGGTTTAGACAATATTGGTTATGTTGTTTCGTTTTTTATTATTTTTATTATTGCTAGTAAAATAATTTATTTAATTTTTGCCGCACTTGATAAAACTTATAATTTTATCGCTATTATTCCATTTTTAAAATCTATCAACCATTTGGCCGGAGCTTTTTTAGGTTTAATTATTGGCTCTTTAATAACCAGTCTTTTGCTTTATGTAGTCGCGAAATATTTGCCCATAGGTAATGCTTTTGATAGTGCCTTGGCCGCTTCAAAAATTTCTCCATGGCTATTGATTATTGCTAACGCGTTTTTGCCAGTTTTGTCTGGCAGTTTGAAAAGTTTAAAAGCTATGATTTAATGAAAACCATAAAAATAAACATAGATAATTTTAAAAAGCAAGAAATCGACCTCGTCGTCGATTTTTTGAAAAAGGGAAAAGTGATTGTTTATCCGACTGATACAATTTATGGTTTAGGTTGTTTAGCGACGGATAAAAAAGCGATTGATAAAATTTATCGCATAAAAAAACGGGAAAAGAAAAAACCTTTAATTATTTTTGTTTCAGATTTTAAAATGTTGGCAAAATATTCTATTTTTGATAGTGTGCAGAAAAAATTTCTAAAACAAATTTGGCCAGGGCCAATCTCGGTAATTTTAAATAAAAAAGGAAAATTATTAGACGAACTTTCTGGCGGATTGTCTAGCGTCGCCGTGCGGTTGCCAAAGAGTCGATTTCTTACTAAAATAATTAAAGGAGTTGGTTGTCCTCTTGTTTCCACAAGCTTAAATTTAAGCGGCGAAAAACCTTTATATAAAGTGGATGATTTGGATGAATTTTTTAAGGGTTTAAAACCAGATTTAATTGTTGACTTCGGGGTTAAATATAGTCAACCATCAAAGCTGATTGATTTGCGAGATATAAATGATATAAAAATTTTAAGAAAATAATTTTAATACCTAAATGCTCTTTTCTAAAAAAACAGAAAATAAAAAAAGAAATTTAACTGGAAAAATATTTTTAGTAATCTTCGTTTTATTGCTAATTGGTGCGTCTTTTTTGGCTGGCGCTTATTATTCTCAAAAAAATAAAGTGATTAGTGATTTCGCTAAAAACGGTAATGTTTTTGTCGGTTTGTTGAGCGGAAAATATAATACTGATTCAGACGGTCGCTTATCGCAAAATATTGATTTTAATCTTTATTGGGATTTGTGGGATAAATTAAAGACGGATTTTGTTGATAATGGTCAGTTAACAGAAAAAGAAATGTTTTATGGCTCATTGCGCGGTTTAGCTGATTCTCTGAAAGATCCTTATACGCTTTTTCTTGATCCGAAAGAAACCAAAAAATTTAGCGATGATCTGTCTGGAACTTTTGAAGGGATTGGCGCAGAGATTGGCTTGCGTGATGACATTTTAACTATTGTTGCGCCTTTATCCGGAATGCCGGCGGAAAAAGCTGGTCTTAAGGCCGGTGATCAAATTTTTGCCATTAACGGAACTTCTACGATTTCTTTGAGTGTGGACGGGGCGGTAAATTTAATTCGCGGGCCGAAAGATACAAAGGTAACCCTAACTATTTATCGCCAAGGCTTCAAAGAAACCAGGGATTTTGAAATTATGCGCGACGTAATTTACGTCAAAAGCGTGGAAACTGAATTTCGTGCCGATGGTTTGTATGTAATTAAAGTTTCTAATTTTAATGAAGATACAGCTGGACTTTTTAGCGAAGCCGCGCGCGATATTTTAACAAAAAATCCCAAGGGTGTAATTCTTGATTTGCGCAATAATCCCGGCGGATTTCTAGAGACCGCGGTCGCAATGTCTAGCGAGTGGGTTGATAATAATAAGGTGGTAATAGAAAAATTTGGCGATGGCCACGAAGAAAGTTATGTTTCCGAAGGTCGCGCGCGCTTGAAAGATTATAAGACTGTAGTTTTGGTTAATGGCGGTTCAGCTTCGGCCTCAGAAATTGTCGCTGGCGCTTTAAAAGATTATGGTTTAGCGGTGATTGTAGGCGAAAAAACTTATGGCAAGGGTTCGGTGCAGTCTTTGGAAAATATGGAAGACGGCTCAACTTTAAAAATAACTATTGCCAAATGGTTAACACCTAATGGCACCTCTATTAATAAAGAAGGGATAACGCCGGATGTAGAGATAAAATTTACTGGAGAAGATTATGCAAATAATAAAGATCCGCAAATGGATAAAGCGATAGAAATATTATTAACTAATTAATTATTCTATGGTTGACAAAATTAAGAAAGATAAAACAAAATATGTCTTTGTCGTCGGCGGCGTAATGTCCGGCGTTGGTAAAGGAATAACTTGTTCTTCTATTGGAATGATTTTGCAGTCCAAGGGCTATAATGTCAGTGCCATAAAAATTGATCCTTATATTAATGTTGATGCTGGTACAATGAATCCGGTGGAACATGGGGAGGTTTTTGTCACGGAGGATGGCGACGAAACTGATCAGGATGTTGGAAACTACGAAAGATTTTTGAATAAAAATATTTATCGAGAGAATTATATGACTACCGGCCGAGTGTATCAGTCAGTAATTCAAAAAGAAAGAAATTTAGAATACGGTGGTCGTTGTGTAGAAGTCGTGCCTCATATTCCTTTGGAGGTTATCGATAGAATTCATAAAGCAGTAAAGAAAAGTGGCGCGAATATTATGGTTGTGGAAATTGGTGGTACGGTTGGTGAGTATCAGAATCTTTTATTTTTGGAAGCGGCTAGAATGATGAAATTATATAATCCCAAGAATGTCCAGTTTGTCATGGTTTCTTATTTGCCTATACCAAATAAGATAGGTGAAATGAAAACCAAACCAACGCAATATGCTATTCGTTCGCTCAATGCCGCCGGTATTCAGCCAAACTTTATTGTGGCGCGTGCTGATGTACCAATAGACGCTCCGCGTCGTGAAAAGATAGCTATGAATTGCGGGATAGAACCAGAGGATGTTATTTCCGCTCCTGATATAGATTCTATTTATGATGTACCGCTTAATTTTGAAAAAGATCATTTAGGCGATCGTATTCTAAAAAAATTCGGTTTAAAGAAAAAGAAAGATGATTTGAAAGATTGGACGGCTATGACAGAAAGACGCCGTTCTGCTAAAAAAGAAGTGGAGATCGGCATCGTTGGAAAGTATTTCCAAAGCGGTCAGTTTTGTTTTACTGATTCGTATGTTTCAGTTATCGAAGCGATTAAACATGCCGCGACTGCCAATAATTGTAAGGTTAATTTACATTGGTTGTCCTCGGAGGATATAGAAAAAGACGGGTCTTCTTCTTTAAAAAAGTATGATGGAATAATAGTTCCTCAAGGTTGGGGTTCTCGTGGTGCTGAGGGGAAAATAAAAACAATCGAGTATTGTCGAAAAAATAAAAAACCTTATTTTGGTTTGTGCTATGGAATGCAAATGGCAGCTATAGAATTTGCCCGCAATGTTTTGGGTTTTACTGATGCTAATTCGGCTGAGGTGGATCCAAAAACTAAACACCCAGTAATCCATATTATGCCGGGTCAGGCAGAAATGATTGCTAAAAAACAATATGGCGGAACTATTCGTTTGGGAGGCTGGCCTTGCAGTTTAAAGAAGGGGACTCATCTGTATAATGCCTACAAAGCGCAAAATCCGGCCGTAGAAACGGTTTCCGAGCGTCATCGCCATCGTTACGAGTTTAATAATGAATACCGAGAAGCGATGGAGAAAAAAGGCTTAACAATAGCTGGCACTTCCCCGGACGGAAAAATTGTAGAAGCTATAGAAATAACCAATCACCCATTTTTTATTGGAACACAATTTCATCCAGAATATATTTCTCGTCCGCTAACTCCACATCCTTTGTTTATTGAGTTCGTCAAAGTTTGTTTAAATCTAAAGAAGCGAGAAACAAGAAGCGAGAAACAAGAAAATTAAAAAAACAGCTCCGAAAAATCGGAGCTGTTTTTTTGAAGTAAAATTATTTTTTAGTAGCAGTTTCAGCAGTTTTTACTTTCTCTGTAGCAGGTTTAGTTTCTTTTTTTTCAACTGCGACAACGTTGACAACTTTGACTTTAACTATGCGGTCGTTGAATTTTTTCATCATCTTGGAAGAAAATTTAACAACGCCTAGAGCGACGGAATATAAAGTATGATCAACACCCATGCGAACATTTTTACCAGCGTAATATCTGGTACCGCGTTGGCGGATGATAATGTTTCCCGGGATAGCCTTTTGGCCATCACCTAGCTTAACACCTAAGCGTTTTGATTCAGAATCGCGACCCAGGCGTGAAACGCCAGCCGCTTTTTTATGTGCCATATTTTTAAAGTTTATTTAATAAAAAATGAATCAATTAGAGATTCATTTGACGCATTATTAGCATAACAAAAGAACAGGGTGATGTCAAGACATTTTCAATTTTAAATTGTCTTTATTTTAAATTTGATGTATAATAAAAACATGAAAAAAATAGGAAAAATTAAAAAAATAGGTTTATTTTTAATATTATTTTGTTTAATATTGGGTTTTTCCGGTCAAAAAGTGCGTGGTATGACCGATGATCAGATGAATAATGAAATCAAGCAATTAAATTTAGAGATAAAACAGAATAAGGAAAGAATGGAAGATGTGGCTAATCAAAAAGAAAAATACGCTAAAAGTATTAAAGATAAGCAGGGTGAGGCAAAAAATTTAAAAAATCAACTGGCTATTTTGGATAATAGAATCGCCAAGGCAGAGCTGGATATAGAGGAGGTTAAAAATCAGATTTCTGAAGTGAGTTTGGAGGTTCGTCGTACCGAAGTTGAAATACAAGGTCAGGAAAATAACATAGAAAAAGAGAAAAAAAATATTGCTAATGTTTTAAAATTGCTTTCTCGCGAAGGCGATGCCAGCACTTTGGAAATTCTTTTGATGAATGATTCGCTGGCGGAATTTTTGAATCGCGCTAAGTATTTGGAAGACGTAAATAAAGAAATGGGCGAGGCTTTAACAAAATTAAAGCAATACAAGAACGATCTGGAAAAAAGCAAGGCTGATTTGGAAGGCAAAAAAGAAGAGCTGGCAAATTTAAAAAACGACTTAGAACAAAGTCGCTTAGCTTATGAGCAAGAAAAAGTTGGTAAAGAATTGTTATTAGCAGAAACAAAAAATTCAGAGAATGAATATCAAGATCTTTTAGCTCAAGCAGAAAAGCAAGAATTAGCAGCTCAGACAGATATTGCTCAATTAGAGAAAACCGTGCGTTTAAAATTGGAAAGTTTGCAAAAAGATAATTTAGAGTTTAATGATAATGGTTTTATTTGGCCAGTGCCAAAAAATTTAGTCACAACTTATTTTCATGATCCTGATTATCCCTTCCGTTATTTATTTGAACATCCAGCCGTAGATATTCGTGCCGGGCAGGGGACGGCTATTAAAGCTCCAGCTTCTGGTTATGTAGCTCGTGTAAAATTTGCCGGTAAGGCCTATGCTTATATTATGATTATTCATGGTGATGGCGTTTCCACGGTTTATGGACATATTTCTAAGCCTTTGGTTGCTGAAGATGACTACGTTGTTCAGGGTCAAACCATTGCTTTGTCTGGAGGTATGCCGGGAACAAATGGTGCCGGGTCTTTAACCACTGGCCCTCATTTACATTTTGAAGTTCGTCAAGATGGCGTGCCGGTTGATCCGTTGGAATATCTGCCTTAGCATTAGGATTTTAAATTTTTCCCGCCGTGTGATTGGCGGTGGATGTCTCGCAGTTGTTTATTGGTGACATGAGTATATATCTGTGTGGTGGCGATATTGCGATGACCGAGGAATTCTTGCACTAGACGCAAATCAACGCCATTAGAAAGAAGGTCGGTGGCGAAGGTGTGTCGCAAAGTGTGTGGCGTGGCCATTACTGGTAAGCCAGAAATTAAAACATATTTTTTGACAATATTTTCAATAGCACGATTAGTTAGCCGACGTGGAGCGTCGGTTATTTTTTTCCCGGGTTTGTAGTTTATAAAAAGCGCTTCATCTAGGTCGGTGCGTTTTTCTAAATATTTTCTCAAGGCTTCAACCGCTCTGGAAGAAAAATAAACTGTTCTGATTTTTGAGCCTTTTCCGACAACGGCAATTTCTAATTCTTTTGTTTCCTTTTTTACTTTTAATTGGTCGCGATTAAGCGAAGAAAGTTCAGAAATACGCAAGCCAGTAGAAAAAAAAGATTCTAAAATGGCTCGGTCACGCACGCCTCCAGCACTTGATTGGTCAGGGGAGGTGAGGAGACGCTCCATTTGTGGCAAGGTCAAGAATTTGACCTCATGGTCTGACTTATCCTTAGCTAGCTTGATTTTGGTTGGTGGAAGGCATTCAATATTTTTTTCTACAAAAAATTCTAATAAACTACGCAAAGCAATTAAATAATAATTTTGCGTAGATTTTTTTAATCCAGTTTTTTTTATTGGATCAATATGTCGAGATAAAAAAACTCGATACTTCCAGATATGATCATCAGTTAATTTGGCAGGGGAGAGAGTGCTTAAATTATTAGTTTCCAACCATTTAAAAAACTTCTGCAAGAATCGAGAATAGTTTTCCTGCGTCTTAGCCGACAAACCCTTTTCAATTTCCAAATAATCCAGAAAATCAGTTAAATATTTTGTTAATTGTTTTTGAATCATACTCCTTCTCCTTATTATAAGTATACAATATTATGCGAAGCATTGGAATTACGATAGATACTACTTCGCATAATGTAGATTAAGCGAAGTATAGTATTGAATAAAGCATTTGATTTTTAAGCTTTTTGTCTTTGTCTGTGTTAAAAAATTACTAAAATTAGCTAAAATATCACAAGAAGGCTTTAAAATGGCCCGAGCTAAGTCCAAATAGCTTTTGGGTATAAAACACCCGTGAAGGCTTAAATTTTAATGTCAGCAAATCTAGTTGATCATAGTGACACCCAAAATACTTATTTCCGGAAAGAAGTTTAGTAGCACTTTAATAATTAGGAGAAAAAGTCCAATAACTACAAAACCGGCTACTACTACGGCCAGCCCGAAAATAAATTTAAAAATTTTTTCTACATCTTTGTTGCTCATATATTTTATTGATAATAAATTTTATCGCCGAAACGCAGGTCAATGTATTTTTTTGTTGCAAAATCATCTTTCATCTTTTCTTTTTTTAAGGCCACGAGTCTATCTAGTTGTTTGTCTATTGAATCCTTAGTGTTAAAAGTTATCTTTGGTCCATTGGCCAGTAGAATAGTCAAGGAATCAGCTTCGTTATTAACTGAGAACATTGCAATGGCTAATTCTGGAATTTTTTGTAAAAGTTCTCCGGCGTACGTAATAAAAGAACTTTCTAGGGCTATTTTTCCTGCGGTTATTTTAAGGGTTGATTCGTTTTGTATTACCGGATATTTCCGACCGTCTATTTCTAAAAGATCAGCTTCTCCCAGTACGTAGCCTTCGCTGTCTAGATAATAATACTTACCGTCTTCCAACCAAACTGCAGTAAGAGTTTTTTCTTTTATTTCCATAATTAAAGAATTGGGCCACTTTTTCTTTAAGTTGATTTCTTGGAAACGGTAATTTTCTTGAAAAGATTTGGCCAGGTCTTTGGTTTTAAAGAAAAGTAGATTGTCCTGGGGATCAAAACGGAATTTGCTTTTTTTTATTTGTTCCTTGGCCAAATTTTTTACCTCCCCCTCCTTTATTTTATTTAAACCTGAAATTTCTAGATTTTTTATGTAAAAAATTCCGGAAAAATAGATTAACCAGATAAAGATTCCGGCCAGAATAATCAAAATTGTCACCTCAATTTTTATTTTTAAGCCGCTAAAATCAGTAATCCTTTTTTTCTTATTGTAAAAAGGATTTTCCAGCTTTTTTTTATAGTAATCAAAATTTTTTTGGCGATTATTGCCCATTTGATTGGCTCTGCCGAGGCTATTATCTTTTAATAATTTTTAAACCAGTCGGTAAATATTTATAAAGAACAGCTGGTATTTTGATACTGCCATCAGCTTGTTGATTATTTTCTAAGATAGCAATTAACGGACGATTTGTTGATGAGGCTGTTCCATTAAGCATATAGACGAACTCTTTGGTGCCGTCAGCTTTTTTATATTTAATATTTAAAGCTCTGGCTTGATAGTCGGTACAGTTAGAGGTGGAAGTTATTTCCGCCCAATCCCCCATTTTATTATCTTTATTTGGCTTGCCAGGCATCCAGGCTTCTAAATCGTAGGTTCTAATAGAAGGCGCGCCAAGGTCGGCAGTGCAATGATCAACAACGCGGAAAGGAATGCCTAAGCCCCGATAGATTTCTTTTTCTATTTCTAGTAATTCTTTATGTGCTATCTCGGAGTTTTCCGGCTTAACATATTGGAACATTTCTACTTTAGTAAATTGGTGAACGCGGAATATTCCTTTGGAAAATTTGGAATAACTGCCGGCTTCAGTACGAAAACAATGTGAAATTGCTACATATTTTTTTGGTAATTCTGATTCTTCCAGGACTTCACCCATGTGATAACCCCCCATTGTTATCTCTGCCGTGCCAATAAGCGAAAGATCAGAACCTTCTATATTGTATATTTGGGTTGACTCCCCTCTTGGATTAAAACCCATGGCCTTTAGAACTTCTTGTTTTGCTAAATCTGGTGTAATTATCGGAGTAAAATCTTTTTTATAAAGAATTTCCAAACAATATTGTGTTAAAGCAATCTCTAATAAGGCTAATTCATTTTTAAGATAAAAGAACTTAGCTCCGGAAACTTTAGTGGCGCGTTCAAAATCAATCAAATCCAAGGCTTCGGCTAATTGGACATGGTCTTTTGGTTCAAAATCAAATTTTGTCGATTCGCCGACTATTTCTAAGACTGGATTATCATCTTCATTTTTGCTGGCCACAACTTCCACATGCGTTAAATTTGGGACTTTAAAAAGTTCCTCGTTATACTCCCCTTCTATTTTTAACAGTTCCGCTTCCAATTCCGCAATTCTCACGCCTTTTTGCTTCATTTTTTCTATATCTTCCGGCGTAGGTTTAGTTTTAGAACCTTGATTTCGTTCGCCACGCAAAGCATCAACTTCGCTGATTATATTGCGACGCCGTTCGTCAAGCCTTATAAGTTCGTCAATATTAGCCGAAGACAATCTGTTCTCACAGTTATTTTTGACCGCCTCCTTATTTTCGCGAATATATTTAATGTCTAACATATTAGTATTTTTAATCCCCTTTAGAAAGAGGGTTTATGGATCCCGAAACCTCGGGAGTGGCTCAGTACTCCGAGACGGGGTGTGTTTATTTAAATATTTAAGTGTCTAAAAAATTTGTACAGCTATTTTTTCGGTTTCATTAATGGAAATAATTGACACTCGCGTACCGGTTTATCAAGTAGAAAGGCAAAAAGGCGTTCGCCAAAGCCAAAGCCGCAGGTGGGAGGCATCCCATGCTCTAGCATCTCGACAAATTCCCAATCCGGCATCATGGCTTCTTTGTCACCTCTATCAATTAAGGTTTGCTGTTCTTCAAAACGCTTGCGCTGTTCAACTGGATCATTTAATTCACTATAGCCATTGCCGATTTCTGTGCCAGCGATAATTATTTGAAAACGCTCTACTTGTTCAGGGTTGTCAGTTTTAGCTTTCGCTAGGGGTGAAACAATTTTGGGGTGATTCACTAAAAAGGCCGGGCCGGCAATATTTTTACGGCAGTATTTCCAAAGCGTATCCATCAAACGTTCTTTAGTATTGCCATCATATTTAACTTGTAAATCTTCCAATTTCTTTTTAATTTCTTCCATACTAGCTTTCATGATATTAATGCCGGTTTGTTTTTGTATTTCTTCTTGGTAATCTATTTTTGGCCATTCTCCTGCTAAGTCATACTCGTATTCACGAGTTTTGAATTTTGTAGTGTTAAAAACTTCTTTGGCGATGGTCTGATAAAGCTCGCGGGCGAGATTCATGCCGTCATTATAATTGGCATAAGCCCAGTAGAATTCCATATTGGTAAATTCTTGTAAATGGTTTGGTGAAGATCCTTCGTTGCGCCAAACGCGACCGATTTCAAAGGTTTTTTCAAAACCAGCAGCCATTAAGCGTTTTTGCCAGAGTTCACCAACGGAAATGCGCAAATAAACATCAATATCAAAATCATTATGATGAGTGCGGAATGGTTCGGCTTCAGCACCGCCAGTTGTGCTTTCTAGGGTTGGAGTTTCAACTTCCAAGAATCCATGGTCTATTAAAAATTTGCGAGTAGTTGCCCAAAATTTAGCTTTTTTTATAAATAAATCACGTAGCTCTGGGGTAGTTAATAAATCTAAATATCTTTTGCGATAGCGTTCGTCATCGTTTTCTAGTCCATGCCATTTTTCTGGTAGAGGTAAAATAGCTTTGGTTAAAATTTTCCAATCAGAAACCATTAAGCTCTTTTCGTTTTTATGGGTAGTAAAAAATTTTCCGGAAACAGCAATAAAATCACCCATGTCTATAAGCTTTGTGAATTTTTTGAATAATTCCGGGTCCATTTCTTTTTTAGAGAACGCAACTTGTATTTTTCCGCCTTGGTCTTGTAATTCGGCAAAAGATAAATTGCCAAAGCTTCTAATAATCATCAAGCGACCGGCTAGGGTTATTTCTTGTTTATTTTTTTCTAAATTTTCAAAATCAGCCAAAACTTCGGCGATTGATTTTTTATCGCCAGTTGTTGAAGGGTAGGGGTTTAAGCCGAGATTTCTTATTTCCCCTAGCTTCTTTAAGCGATCCTCTCTTTCCCCTCCCTGAGTTTTAACGATTTTTCCAGTCATATTTTTATAAGTTTATAAGTTTATTTTAAGCTTTTTTAGTTAAATTGTCAAAAAAAATACTCCCGGGAGAGATTGGGAGTGGCGAAGATGAGATTATGCTTGAAAGAACGAATGAAGAATGTGGAAGTAAGGAAGAGTGGAAGAAGGAAGAGTGAGGAAGGGTGGAAGAAGGAAGTGTGGAAGAAAAAGGATAGAAGAAAGAAGAAGGGAAGAGGGAAGAGTGAGAAAAAGTGGAAGAAGGAAGAGTGGAAGAAGGAAAAAGTGGTGATTTTGTTTGTTGTTTTGTTGTTGTTTTGTTTGTTGTTTTGTTGTTGTTTTGTTGTTGTTTTGTTGTTGTTTTCCTTTTTTTTTACTTGACGCGATAGACGTCAAGGAATAAAAATAGGAGCGTCTGCTGCCCTTGCGGGCAGCTTTCTGCC
The DNA here is from genome assembly GCA_041652555.1 of Patescibacteria group bacterium. Taxonomy (GTDB): domain Bacteria; phylum Patescibacteriota; class Patescibacteriia; order Patescibacteriales; family WJLG01; genus JBAZHE01. The sequence continues at coordinate 84,830 of JBAZHE010000002.1, forward strand.
GCCGCCCCCATTAAAGGGGGCTAATAGAATCTTTTGCCGTGCCTTTTTAAAAAGGCAATTTTAATAAATTTAGAATTGCCAGAAAGGTTGGCATAAGGAAGATCACTACTATCGCATATTTCATAAAGCCCTCCTTTTAGACGACTTGGAGTTAATCCATCTACTTTTTACCACCTGGCGTAAAAAATGTCAATATTGACAAATTTTGATAAAATAAAAGACGGGAGTTTTATCTCCCGTCTTTTACTATTCAACTTTCATAATTTTATAATTCATTTCTCCCCGGGGCGTATTAAAAGACACTTCCTCGCCCTTTTTGTGACCAATCAAAGACATTCCTAGAGGCGATTCATTGGAAATCTTTCCTTCGGCCGGGGCTGCTTCGTTAAAGCTTACAATAATAATATTTTTTTCTTCATTGGTTTTAATATTTTTTACCGTAATTTTTGAACCCATGGAAATTTTTCCATTGTTGCCACCATCGCTATTAACGACCGTAAGATTTTTTAATAGAACATCTAGTTCCGCCGCTCTTCCCTCATTGAAAGCTTGTGCGTCTTTGGCTTCGTGATATTCGGCATTCTCTGATAAATCGCCAAGCTCTTTGGCTCTTTCAATGCGATCGGCTATTTCTCGTCTTTTAATATTTACCAAAAGACTGTGTTCTTCTTTTAACTTGTCATAGCCCTCTTGTGAGATGATTTGTTCTTCGTTCATAATTTGAAAATTATATATAATTTTAGATTATACACTAATTATTTTTGCAAGGCAACAAGAGCATACAACAAAAAAATATTAAGCGCAAGAGCTGGGTTTTTTATGTAAATAAACGGCGACGGCAGAGAATAAAAACAAGCCAATTCCCAGTGGATGATTGATGTAGGGCGTGAAAAAATTAATCACAGCCAAAGTTAAAAGAGAAATAGCTAGGCAATCAGCCAACCAACTTTCTTTTTTTAGAGCATCGATTATTATTTTTCCAAAAAAGAATAGATAGAATAGCATTCCGAATAAACCGATTTTTAGCCAGACATCCAGCCAGCCCCATTCAAAGGCATAGGTGGTGTAATAACCACTAGAATTATTTTCTAGAATCCGCGGATCGCTAGTACGATAAGTTACCGTCCGTCCGAAGCCGCCTCCAAAAATAAAATTATTTTTTATTTCTCGCCAAAGTTCTGGCAAAAGCGCGTAGCGCGAAGAAGCCGCCGCTTCATTATTAATTCGGCTCGCCCTATCAGATAAAGCGTCGGTGATATTAAAATCAGCTCCCGGTTTGGGAAAGGGAAAATTAACCGTTCCAGCAACAAGTCCGATGGCTAAAAAAATCGAGGCGGTTGTTAAAGCAACTCCAGCCAGAAATTTTTTCCAGCCGTATTTTTTTATAACAACAAAAGAAAAAAACGGGAAAGCCGCAACCAGTCCCACCCAGAAACTGCGAGAATAAGAAATAATTATAAGAGAAGTGATAGCTGTTTGTGCTAGAATTAAAAAGACTAATAATTTTTTATTGATTTTTATTTCATCCCAAAATTTTAAAATAATCATCAAAAGGACGTAGAAAGCGACTAAAATAAAAATATGCGACTGAAAAAAGATGCGGACAAAACCGAAAGGCATCATCGTTATCTCCCCTACTCCGGTATCGCGCACCCAGTGATATAAACTTTTCATTAAATTTGAGCCGGCCGTAATATGGGAAAAAAAGAAAAGCAGAATAAAAGTTTTTAAAAATAGCCAGGAAATCGCCACAGAAAAAATTCTAAAAATCGGCTCTAACGGATTTTCTCCAGCAATATTTTTATTAAAAATTGATTCAAATAATGGAAAGAGCAAAGCAAAATAAAGCCAGCCGTTAAAATCAAGAAAGACATCGGCAAAATCATTATGAAGAAGCCCATTTATTAATCCGATGGCGATGAAAAAAAATAAGCCAAAAAAATAATAAAGATAATTCTGGCGATAAGTCTCTGGTTTTAAAAAGATTGATTTTTTCTCCGGCACTTTTTTAAAGAAAGAACTTAAAAAATAAACCAGCCAAACAGACATCAAAATCAACCAAATAGCTATTCTAATAGAAATCTCTGTGCCACTGATATTCGCGGAAAATAAATAACCTTTGGAGCTGATTAGGAGTTCTATGATTGCCAGCCAGGCACCGTATCTCAAATTTTTTAAAGATAAAATAAGTACCGACGCGGTGATAAGCCAAAAAAATATATTCCCTAAATTGGGGAAGATATAGCCGAAATAAGAGGCGGTTTCAAAAAAGACTATTGCCGTCAGAAGCCAATAAAAATGTTTATTAAAAAGTTTTTTTAATTTTTCGGACATAATATTTTCAAAGATTATAGTAAACCGTGTTTTTCCTTAACAGTTTTTAAAGCGGTTTGGTATTTTTTTACTTCTGGCAAAAACGGTAGAAGTTTATAGGCAATTGACGGCAGCCAACTGGACATTGTACCACCGGTAGAGATTTTAAAAAGCGGTTTGTTTATCCAGACTCCTTGGTGGTTTTCTTCTAACATCGTGAGCCAAAGATCCCAATCTTGCAGGCGTTTAATATTCTCATCCCAGCCACCAACCGGGAAGTCTTTTTTTCTTATTAATGACACAGAATGAATATACGGCATTTGGCGTAATTTGTTAGCGTTAAACGGCCAAAGCTTAAATAGTTTCCTACCCCAATAATGAGCAGAATAGGCATAGCTTGCCCCTAAATTGCCCTCCAAGGCCTTTATCATTTCAGATAGGTAATTCCTTTCTAAAATAGCGTCCGCATCGCAGAATAGGATAAAATCACCCCTAGATTCTTGGTAGCCACGATTGCGAGCGTTAGGTGCGCCTTTATTTTCCTGCTCTATTATCTCATAACGAATTCCATCTTTTTTAAAGCGTTCAACAAATTCCCGAGCAACTTCGGGAGTTTTATCAGTTGAACCGTCGTTGACGACGACAATCTCTATATCTCTAAAAGTTTGCATGACTAAACTATCTAAACATCGGCACAAATTTTTAGCGTGGTTATAAACGGGAATAATTATACTAATCATAAAATATTATATATTTTTTCTGCTTGTTTTTTGGCGGTTAGGGTTTCTACTACTCTTCTTTGTCCTTGGGCGCCTAGTTCATTTCTTAAAGATTTATTCTCGTATAGAGATAAAATGGCTTCGCTGATGCTTTCTATATTTTCCGGGTTAACTAGAAATCCGTTAATGCCGTTAAAAACTGCGTCGCGTACGCCACCGGAGTCGCCGGCGATAACCGGTTTACCAGCTAGGCCGGCTTCTAAATAAACAATGCCAAAGCCTTCATAGTCACCGGCAATTTGGCGCGAGATCATTATAAATATATCACACAGCTCTAGCCAAGCCCAGCATTCTTTGTCGCTTATACCGCCTAAAAGGATTATTTTTTTCTTTATTTCTTCTGGCAGGCTGTTTATTTTTTTTTCTAAATTTTCTTTTTCCGGGCCTGAGCCGCCAATAACCAAAACTAGGTTTGGCGCTTTTTCAGAAATCATAGCCACGGCCTCTATCGCCTTGTCAAAACCTTTGCGTGCCACTAAGCGACCTAAGCCAAAAAGCACTATTTTATTATTAAGAGAATATTTTTCTTTTAGCTCTTTTATTTTTTGTGGATGCCTTATAAAAACTGTTTCAATACCAGGATTTACAGTTGATATTTTGTCTTGCAGGTGGCGATTGAATTTTGCTACTTGCGAGGCAGTATAACCATTGCCACAAATTATTTTTTCAGCATTATTTAAAATTTTTCCAGTTAATTTTGATTTTTTTAAAGACAAAGAAAAATCTAAGCCATGTAAAATGATTGAGTACTTAAATTTAAAAATTTTAGATAGAAAATAAGTTGCAATTCCTAACGGTAAAATTTGGCCGACAATAACATGCTTGTTAGTCGGGGGTTCCATAGTCCCTTTAGGGCTGTGGAACCCAATATGCAGAACTTTGTTTTTGGAATGAAATTTTGCAAATAGGGTGCCACAGCCCCGGGTACGGGGACTATGGCACCCCCACAGCCTATACAATTGCCATAGCGCTAAAAGCCAACGAGGGCGAATATATTTAAATAAAAGTTTACGTCTTAAAATATTTGGTGCGTCGTCTTGTTGTGGCTGGCCGTCAGCTAAAACAAAAAAATTACCATCAGGCCAGTATTTAGCCAAATTAGCATAGTATTTTCCCACTCCCCCCTTCTGCGGCGGAAATTCTAGGGTGAAAAGTAAATAGGACATAAACTACTTCGCTAAAAATGAATTTTTTATGTGTAAGATTTCATCTTTTTTAACTACTTGGAATAACAATATTAATATAGGATAGGAGATTATACAAATTGCTATATCTAAAAATATATTAATCCTCTCTTTTAAGAAAAAGGCGGTGGTGCCAATTATGGCTGATGAAATGGCTATCTTAAACCAGGTGCCAAAGACTTTTTTATAATTAAAGGTTGCGATTTTTTTGGATTGGTAGAAGCCAAGTATTACCATTAAGGCGTTGGCGGCAAGAACTGTGACTGCAGCGCCAACTGCTTGAAAGCGTGGGATAAGTATTAGGTTGGCGACAATGCTTAGAACCGAAACAATTATCATATTAATTGTATTTTGTTTCTGGCGGTCGCAAGCATTTAAAAGTGAGCCCAAGGGATAGCCGATAAAAATAAAAAATACGGAAAAGATTATTATCCGCATCGGCAAGACAGCCTCGCCGTAGCCAGATTTGAAAATCAAAACTATTTTATCAGCCAAAGCGATTACTCCGGCAGATATTGGCAAGGCTAATAATGCCAAATAGATCATTGATTTTTCAAAAGTAATTTTTAATTGCTCGCGATTGGTAGCCCAAAAAGCTGACATTGCTGGATAGACTGCAGCCGTAAAAGCGGCCGGAATAAATTGGAGGGCAAAAACAATGCGAAACGATATTTGATAATAACCAACATAACGTGCATCAGCAAAATGGCCAAGCATCACAGAATCCAAATAAGTGAAAAGGCGCTGGAAAATTACAAAACCCGCAAAAGGCACACCAATCAAAATTATTTCTTTTAATATTTTTTTATCCCAAGCCGGAATTATCGGTACCTTAATTTTTTTCCAGATGATAAAGAAAGAAAAAATAAATTGAAAAGTGCTGGCGGCTAAAAGCGCCATCATCTGTGAAACTAATCCAGCCTTCCAAAAAAGCAAAGGCAAGCCGATAGAGATAACGATAGTATGAAATAAAGCCGAAGAAATGCTTTCATATTTTAAATTATGAAAACCGCGGGAGACAGCATAAAACGTAGCCGTAAAAGAATCCATAATTACACAAGCTAAGGAAACCAGAATTAGATTTCTCATCAGGCCGGAATAATTATTAAAGCCGATAGCCGACAAAACGGCTATTATTGTTATAATGGCCAAAGGAATCTTTAAACCCAAAACATTACCCAAAAGTTTTTTGGCTTCGTCCTGTTTTTTAGCAACTTCTCGCGTTAAGACATTGGCCAGTCCCAGATCGGCGATAATAGAAAAAACCGTAGCAAAAGAAATAGCCAGGTAGTATTGGCCCAAATTTTCCGGCCCCAATTCTCTAGCTAAAAAGGTAAAATAAGTAAGCGACAAGATTTTTTGAAAAATTAAAGCCGCGGTTAAATAGGAAGTATTTTTCGTGATATTAGTTTTTGGTTCAGGCATGAATTTATTATAGCACAAAAGAAAGCCACATTTTCAGTGGCTGAATTTGTGGCTTAAAAATAGACAAAAACCATAAGCAAGCGCAAGTGGTCCGCTAGCAATGGTTCTAATCGTTTCCGCTATTAAGGCAAGAAATAAAAGCGGAAAAAATAAGACTGCTGTTAATAAAGATTTCATTACCCCTCCTTTTTTATAGCTTTAAATTACCACATTTAACCCAAAAAAGTCAATAGTATTGATTTATTTTTTATTTTGTGTTAATCTTTTCTACATAATTATTATTCGAATTATATTTATGAAAAAAGACATTCATCCTAAGTATTACGAAGACGCTAAGGTAACTTGCGTTTGCGGCAATAAATTTACTACCGGTTCCACTAAGCCGGAAATCAAAGTTGAGTTATGCTCCGCTTGTCATCCTTTTTATACAGGTAAACAGAAATTGGTTGACACTGCTCGTCGAGTGGAGAAATTCCAAGCTAAGGTTAGTGCGCATAAAGAAGTTTCCGGTAATAAGCAGGCTCGCTCCAAGAAAGATAAATTAGCCGCTAAAGCCGCTAAGAAAACCTCCAAGAGAGTCGAAAAATAACTTCTTTAAACGGCTATTCTTTTTGGTGTGGTATAATATTATTATACTACGTGAAAAAGAATAGCCGTTTTTATTATAATATTTTATGTACGAAGAAATAAAAAAACAATTCACCGAGCTAGATGATCAATTAATGGATCCGATTATCAATTCTGACCCGCAAAAAATGGCCGTGGTCGGTAAAAAACATTCCAACCTTAAAGGTTTGATGGATAAGATTTTAGAATTGGAAAAATTAAACGAAGCAACGGCGCAAAACAAAGAAATTGTTGCCGGTGAAAATGATCAGGAATTAAAAGAAATGGCACAGGCGGAAATAACCGCTCAAGAGGAAAATATTAAAAAATTAACCGACGAAATAGAAGATGAAGTGCACCCGGCCAACCCTAATGATAAAAAAGATGTAATTGTAGAAATTCGCGCTGGCGCCGGCGGCGATGAAGCGGCTTTGTTCGTGGCCGAGCTTTTTCGCGCCTATTCGTATTTTATTGAAAGGCAGGGTTGGAAATTAACTCTTTATGATTCCAGCCAGATCGGTTTGGGCGGTTTTAAAGAAGTGATTTTTGGTGTGCGTGGCCAGAATGTTTATGGCAGTTTGAAATATGAAGGTGGGACGCATCGAGTTCAGCGCGTGCCGGAAACGGAAAAAGCTGGGCGCGTCCACACCTCAACTATTACCGTAGCAGTTGTTCCGGAAGTGGAAGAAGTAGAGCTTATTATTAATCCTAATGATTTGCGCATAGACACTTATTGCTCTTCCGGACCGGGTGGGCAAAAAGTTAATAAAACTTCCTCGGCTATTCGTATTACCCATATTCCCACTGGCGTAGTTGTCCAGTGTCAGGATGAAAAATCCCAGCATCAGAACAAAGACAAAGCTATGATGATTTTGCGTTCACGGTTAGCGGCTAGAATGGTTGAAGAAAAACAAGCGCGCGACGGTGCGGCCAGAAAAAAGCAGATTGGCACTGGCGATCGCAGTGAAAAAATCAGAACATATAATTTCCCTCAAGATAGAATTACCGATCATCGTATCAAAGAATCTTGGAGTAATATCGGGGTAATCATGGAGGGTGATTTTGGTAAAATCATTGACGCCTTAAAAGCGGCCGACAAGTCATTAAATTCTTTATGATGATTAAAGAAGTATTAAATATTAGTAAAAGTAAGCTGGAAAAAAATAAAATCTCCTCCTCTCTTCTAGAGGTGGAAATTTTATTATCCGCGGTTTTTAAAAAAGATAAAGAATATTTATTTTTTAATCCAAACAAAGAAATTTCAATCTGGCAAAACTTTCTTTTTCAAAGAATGCTTAAAAAAAGATTGGCTGGATATTCAGTAGCGGTTATTGTCGGGCATAAATGGTTTTATGGCTTAGATTTTTTTGTTAATAAGAATGTTTTAGTACCCCGCCCAGAAACTGAATTAATGGTTGAGACGGTTTTAGAAGCAATTATAAATTATAAATTATTAATTATTAATTTAATAGATGTTGGAACTGGGTCGGGGTGTATAGTTGTGTCACTGGCTAATGAATTAAATAAAAAGAAAATTGAATTTAATAGTTATGCTTTGGATATTTCTAGAAAGGCGCTAAAAGTGGCGAGAAAAAATAGTAGAAAATATAATTTAGATAACTGTATAAAAATTTTGTACAGTGATTTGTTGAATATTATTGATTTTAAAAAACTCAACGGGCCGATTTTTATTACGGCTAACCTGCCATATTTAACTCCGGAACAAATAAAAAATTCGCCGTCAATTAAAAAAGAGCCCAAAATGGCTCTAGAAAGTGGCAAAGACGGGCTTAATCATTATAGAAGATTATTTGGGCAGATAAAAAATAAAATCAGAGGAATTAAATTTTTTTTATTTTGCGAGATAGATGAAAGTCAAGCAACTGCTTTCACAAAATTAGTTAAACAAGAATTGCCCACTGCAAAATTATCTATAAAAAAAGATTTGAATGGCGCTGATCGCTTGGCGGTATTAGTTATTTAATATTCAATTTCCACTTCCGGGCGGATAACTTCTATCCAGGTCTGGCCGGCGTTAAATTCTACTTCTTTATTATTTAAATAAAATTTAGTACGAGAATCAAGATCTTCTTTTTTCCACTCCCCTGTTTCGCATCGGCCATCTTGGCAGATTATCGCTATGCCGGTACCGGTTGTGTCCATTTTTAATCTTAGCTTGTTGTCAATAACTTTAGCTGGAATAGTTTGGATGATTATATTTTTTGCGACGATTAAATTATTTTCTTCAGTAAGCTGTAATTTATTTTCCAGTAATCGTGCATAATTATTATCTTCGCGGTTATAGCGCCAGCCAATAAGAAAATTTTGGTGATTATAGTTTATCTTTATTTTTTTGCCATCTTCTCCTCTGTTATCCAGAGAAACATCTTCTTTAAAAATCCATGATGTAAAATTCCTAGTTAATAGATTTTTAGTAGCCGCAAATTTTTCTAAGTTTGCTCCAGAAGTAATTACATTATGTGGCGCTTCGCGCGGTGAATCAGCGCGCCAAAAATATTGGCCGTTATAAAATTCATTCAAATCAACTATATCCTTCTTAACTAAATCAACTAAAGCCTCTGGACTTCCGCCACAATGAGAATAAATAGCGTTTATTTCCTTGGCCCAACTAACGAAATACGGTCTAGCTGAGCGTACCGGCCCGATTTCGCCATAATCAACCGCGCTGGTAAAGATGGCCATATAACGGGTAAAATGACCTTCCACCTCTGCTTCATAGATTAGGCTGGCCTTTTCTAGCCCCAGGGCTGGTCTTGCTGAGGGATGATTGTCTATCATCACGGCGATTGGTTGAGGGTTAGCTTCCGTTTCTGGCACAAAAACGCCGTCAAGATTGCGTCGTGAACAGTCAGCGCATTTTTTTTCAGCCGATTTTTCTTGTTCAATAGCAGTCGTGTTTTTTTCTAGAACAGAATTTTCTTGCTTATTGCGCACAATAAATAAGATAATCAAGGTTGTTAAAAACAAAAATAAAACTATGGAAGAAAAAGTTGCGATTTTCCATAGTCTTATTTTGTCGGAAAATAAATTTTGCCAGAAAATTTTTATTTTTTCCATTTTTTCCTTGTTGAGTTTTATTTGAAAGAGGTTATTTTTTTTCAGCTTTTTTTTCAGCTTTTTTTTCCGTTGATTCCTCTGTTTTGGTGGCAGTAGTAGTGGTCGCAGCTGCAACTTCACCTTCGGCTGGAGTGGCAACTATCGGTTCTTCTTCCACCTTAGGTTCAGCAACTGTCGCCACAACATCGTCGGTTTCATGAGTCATCTTTATGCCTTTTGGCAAAATAAGATCATGAACTTTAATGCTTTTGTTAAAATCATCCAATAAAGAAATATCAACTTCAATATGACCGGCTAAATCGCCAGGCAAACATTTTATTTCAATTTCACTGATACTTCTAATAAGCACCCCGCCTTTTTCTTTGATAGCTTTTGATTCTCCAGTGAAGTGTAGAGGAAGCCAAGAAGTAATTTCTTTATTCATATCAACCTCATAGAGATCAATGTGTGAAAGATTATCACTTAAAGGGTTGCGCTGAGTGTCTTTGAAAAGAACTTTGCCTTCTGCTTCTTCGCCTAAAAATAAGTCGACTAAGGTTGATTCGCCGGCGATGGCTAAAGCCTTGTTTAAGTTGTTAGCCTTTATTTTGACTAATTTGTTTTCTTTAAGATGCGGTCCATAGACAATGCCCGGAATAAATCCGGATTTTAAAAGGTCTTTTACATTCTCTTTTTTATCTCTTTTTTCCGCTTCCAATTTGATGTTTTCCATAATTTTTGTTATCTAATAATTTATTTTAGATTTTATTATAATATTTTCTACTATTCCCAATAAAATAAAGCTGGAAATAATGGCGCTACCGCCATAGCTTAAAAAAGGCAAGGAAATGCCCACAACAGGTAGTAGTCCTAAGTTCATACTGATATTAATAAACATTTCAATAAAAATCAAGCCCATTGCCCCTAGAATGAAAAAAATCCCGAAATCATTACTTATTTTTTGAGTCGCCTTGAGGCAACGATAAAAAATTATAACATAAAAAAAGAAAACAAGCAAAATTCCCAAAAACCCCAACTCTTCGGCGATAACGGCGAAAATGAAGTCGTTCTGCGCTTCCGGAAGGAATTTTAATTGCGATTGGGAGCCGACGCCGACGCCACGGCCAATTAGTCCGCCGGAGCCGACGGCAATCAAGGCTTGATTGATGTTATAGCCGCTTTCCAAAGAATTAGAATTTGGATCAAGGAAGGTGAATATTCTTCCTTTTTGGTAATCCTGAAAATGAAAAAACCACAGTCCGCAAAAAATTAAAACACAAATCATTCCGATGGCGAAAAAATATTTTTTTCCAAAACCGGAAAAAAATATGGCGGATAGCCAGATAAGAAAAAGAATTATAGCCGAACCGAAATCCGGTTGCAGGAAAGTGAGCCCGATAAAAAGTGCGGCAATAGTGGCGGAGGCCAGTAGTTGCTTTAAGGGACGTATTTTTAAGGCGCGTGAGGAAAAAAAATAAGCCAGAGTCAGGATTAAAATTATTTTAGCGAATTCCGCCGGCTGGAGGCCAAAACCGGCGATGGAAAACCAGCCGGTGGTGCCGCGGACTGTTTTTCCAATAAATAAAACTAGCGCCAGAAATCCGGCTGTTCCGGCATAAAGATATTTTATTGAATTGCGCAAGAAATTATAATCTAGAAAGGAGAAAAAGAAAAAAAGCACTAAACCGATTAAAATAAAAACAGCTTGCTTTTTAAAATTAAGCAAGTCGGCGGTTTCTTGACCGAGTGCGATGCTGTAAATTTCCATTAAGCCAAAGCTGGACAATAGGAAAATAGCTAAAAAAAGCGCCCAATCAAAATTTTTTAAAAATTGCGGAAATTTATTCATTTAGGGATAGTATATCATCTTGCCGGTTCCATATAAATATTTTTGTCAAGAATGTTTAAGTTTGGATAAATTGAAATTTTTCCGGAAATATCCGCTCCGTCAGGCCAGTTTATTTTTATCTGCCGTTCTTCAAAAGAAGCGAATTGGCTTAATAAATAGCGATTGACTGTGGTTATTTTTCCGCCTTGCTCAATAATTATCACTAGTGGCACTTCCCAGAATCCGAAAGAGGTTTCATTTTTTACAGAGAAAGAAATAAAATTGCCTCCGTCTTCAATTACTGTGGAAATATTTTTTACTTCTATGTTGGAATGATTTTGGTTATATATTTTCCAGTCCGGTATCTCTTTTTGTTTTATTCTTTTCCAAGAAGTATTTTTGATGACAAATTTTAGGCCGGAAGAAAATGAAACATCTTTGATGCCTAGAGATAGGATATATTTTTTTTGCGCCGGTAAAAGAAAGTCCTCGCCGCATATTATTTCTTCTCCGCCACTCATAAAACAATAAGAAAAAATTGCTTGATAATTTTCATTGGGATTTTTAATAGTAGCATAAAAATCATAGCCGGAAGAATTTTTTAAAGCTCCAGCGGAAGAAATAGAAATATCTTTTGCCATTCGCGCGATCAAAAGTTCTTTGCCACCAGCTTTAGTATTAACCAGCTCTCTTAACATTTTTTCATCTTGCTTCATTCCGTTTATGAGATAGTCGCCGATGCTATATAAAGAATATATCCAAGTGATAAAAATAAAAAATAATAAAAAAACAATCAGTATTTTTTTGAGAAAGAGGCGGTTTTTTATCCACCACAATCCGGCCTCTAACTTGTTGATAGAAACGCCGGTAACATCTGTTTCGTAGCGCTTTAAATTAAATTTTGTATGATCTTTATTTTTATCTAGCATATGAATTATATTTTAACATAAAAAAGCGGATAAATAAATTTTTATTTTTAACAAGAAACATAAAATGACATAAATGTCAAGAAAAAATATTAATAAAAATACTTGCTTGAATTGTTGTTTTTTGTTAAAATTATATTAGTAAATAAGATTTTTTTTAAGCCGCTTTATTGGGCGGATTATTGGTTTAAATAAAGATAAATATGGTAAAAAAAGATTTGGAAAAAGAGAAAAAAGCCTCGCATTATGATGCCAGCTCCATTACTGTTTTGGAGGGCTTGGATCCGGTGAGAAAACGTCCTGGTATGTATATCGGTTCAACCTCTAGTGCTGGTCTTCATCATTTGATTTGGGAAATTGTGGATAACTCCATTGATGAAGCTATGGCTGGCTTTGCCACAACCATAAAGGTTTCACTATTGCCCGATGGAATGGTGGAGGTGGTTGATGACGGTCGCGGCATCCCGGTAGAGAAGCATCAGAAAACCGGAGTTTCCACTTTGGAAACAGTTCTAACTGTTTTGCATGCTGGCGGAAAATTCGGCAGTAACGGCTACAAAGTTTCCAGTGGTTTGCATGGTGTTGGCGCTTCCGTAGTCAACGCGTTATCTTCTTATTTAAGAGCCGATGTGCGGCTTGACGGGAAAATTTGGACGCAAGAATTTAGCGCCGGCAAACCAAAAGCACCGATAAAAGTTACCGGGAAAGCTAATAATAGTGGAACAACAATTACTTTTAAGCCGGACGCGACTATTTTTACGGAATTGGAATTTGATTGGGCTAAAATACTTACTCGCTTGCGTCAGCAAACATATTTAACTAAGGGTATAACTATGGAGGTTGTTGATCAGCGCGAAAAAGGCCAAGAAAAACATTATAAATTTCATTTTGAGGGTGGAATTCGTTCTTACGTAAAGGCACTTAATCGCAATAATAATGTTAAGCATGAAAATATTTTTTATATTGATAAGGATGTTGAGAATTGCAAGGTAGAGGTGGCTTTTCAATATAATGACGATTACAATGAACAGCTTTTACCATTCGCTAATAATGTTAATAACCCTGAAGGCGGAACGCATGTAGTTGGCTTTAAGACCGCTTTAACCAGAACCCTAAATAGCTATGCGCGCAATCATAATATTTTGAAAGAAAAGGATGAAAACTTAACTGGTGATGATGTGCGCGAGGGCTTAACGGCGATTGTGAGCGTTAAATTGCCGGATCCGCAATTTGAAGGACAGACTAAAGGAAAATTAGGCAACGTTGAAATAAAAACTTGTGTGGAGCAGGTTTTTGGCACAGCCTTATCTGACTTTTTAGAAGAACACCCGCGCGATGCGGAAGCGATTGTCGGCAAATGTGTTTTGACGGCTATGGCGCGCTTGGCGGCGCGTACAGCACGCGCGTCAATTCTAAGAAAAGGCGCTTTAGAGGGAATGACATTACCTGGAAAACTAGCTGACTGTTCTTCGCGCGAAGCCAAGGATTGCGAATTATATATCGTGGAGGGTGATTCAGCTGGCGGTTCGGCCAAGCAAGGACGTGATCGGAAATTTCAGGCCATTCTCCCTTTGCGCGGTAAAATTCTCAACGTAGAGCGGGCGCGCTTGGATAAAATGCTCGCCAATAATGAAATTAAAAATTTAGTTATTGCCTTGGGCGCTAATATTGACGAACAGTTTAATTTGGAAAAATTGCGCTATCATCGGGTTATTATTATGACTGATGCTGACGTTGACGGCGCGCACATTAGAACTTTGCTTTTAACTTTGTTTTATCGCCATTTTTCTCCTTTGGTTTTAGGCGGTTATTTGTATATCGCCCAGCCACCACTTTATCAGCTTAAGAAAGGTAGTGATATTTGTTATGCTTATAGTGACGAAGAAAAAGTAAAAATCGTTAAAGAGTTTGGCGGCACTGTTGAAGAAGCCGAAGGCATTGAGGAGAATATTAAAGAAACAGATGAAAAAACCGATGCCGAAGTTGCCGATGAAGAGATTAAAGATAAGGCTAAAAAATCAACCAATATTCGTATTCAACGCTACAAAGGTCTTGGTGAAATGAACCCTGAACAGCTCTGGGAGACAACTATGGATCCAGCTAGAAGAATATTAAAACAAGTGACCGTGGAAGAAGCGGCCATGGCTGATGAAATTTTTGATATGTTAATGGGTGACGATGTCGCCCCGCGCAAACATTTCATCCAAACGCACGCTAAAAAAGTTAAGAATTTAGATATTTAAAAAAATATTTATGCAATATTTAATTTTGCCGTTAGTTGCCGGGTTAGTTGCTCAAGTTTCTAAATTTTTTATTAAGTCTAATCATGAAAAAGTTAGTCTGAAAAATATCGTTTCTTATTCTGGTATGCCTTCGGGGCATAGCGCCCTGGTTGTTTCTTTGGCAACTATAATCGCTTTAAAAGACGGTTGGCAGTCCCCTCTTTTCGCTGTAAGTTTTATTTTGGCGATTGTTGTGATTAGAGACGCGGTTGGTTTGCGTCGTTACCTTGGCCAACATGGGAAAATTTTGAATGCCTTAGTTAAAGATTTAAAAGAAGAAGATGACGCGCCCCTGGATAGAAAATATCCGCATCTATTGGAAAAAATCGGTCATACGCCAGCGCAAGCTTTAATCGGCGGATTAATTGGATTATTAGTGAGTTTAGTTGGGTTTTGGATTATGTAAAAATTTGGCAATAAAACAAAAACGCTTCTATAGAAGCGTTTTTGTTTTATAAAAAAGTTTTTTGGGGGTGCCATAGTTTCGGTACTCCGAACTGTGGCACCCAATTTGCAAATTTTTTCTATTGCATCCGGGTTCCACAGCCCCGGGCATACGGGGACTATGGAACCCCCATTAGAGTCTGTTTTTTTATATAAATGATTTGCTTTTTATTTCTTTGCTTTCGGGTAAGCCGAAGATTTTTAAAATTGTCGGAGTGATGTTGGAAATATCACCGGCCGGCTGAACTAAAGCCAAATTTCCGTCCGGCGCTTCGGGAAAATTAATTGTTTGGCCTTCGTATTTTTCTCCAACCAAAATAAACGGTACCGGATTAGCGGTATTTTTTTTATTGACAATTTCAGTTTGCGGATTAATCATTGCTTCCGCTTTTCCAGCGGCAGCGGTGATAATCGCCAGTCCGCCACGGCGCAAGATAGCTTTTATTATTTTTTTTAGGCATTCATCGATCTTTTCCGCTGTTGTTATGGCCGTTTTGATGTCACCACTGGTGACAGCTAATTCCAAATCGGAAAAAGCCGCAGTGATAAATTTATGCTCACCTTTTTTTATCGTTTTAATTAAAGCTTCTGTTATAAGGGGAGTTGTTCGATTAAATTTATCTTTTTTTACAACTAGAATATCGTTGTTGGCGATTTTTTTTCGGCCAGTGAAGAAAAAATTCATTTCCGGATATTTTTCTTGATCGGAAATTAGTAAAGTCTTGATTTTTTCTTTTTCCAGTCTCTCTATTAAGCTGGGTGTTTTTTTTTGCGCCAAATCGCCGGTGCCGATAACAAAATAATTATCGCTTTTAGAAACTATTTTGTTATTATTAAGGGAAGTTAAAAGAGCCGCGGCCGGATATTTTGAAACCAGCTCTTGGTAATTTTTGGTTTTTATTAGAGAGAAGATGTTTCCCACGTTATCGGGCGCTATTCCCCAGCCGTCAATAATTAGCAAGACTAAGAAGAGCGCTTTTTGTTCTTTTTCTTTGAGCATATTAAATTAAACTTTCTGCCGATATTTCACCGGGCTTTTTTAGATTTAAAAGCTTTAAAATTGTCGGGGCGATATTGCAAAGAGAACCGTCACGGCGCAATTTGGTATTTTTTAATTTTTTGTTAACCAAAATAAACGGCACTGGGTTGGCTGAGTGTTCTGTATCAATTTCTCCAGTTTCAAGATTTATCATCCCTTCAATATTTCCATGATCGGCAGTTATAATTATTGTTCCTTCTTTTTTTAGATATGCTTCAGTTATTTTTTTAACGCATTTGTTTAGAGCCTCACAGCACTTTATTCCCGCCTGGAGATTGCCGGTATGCGCTACCATATCGGAAGCGGCGAAATTTAAAACTGTAAATTCGTATCGGTCATTTTTTAAATTGTCTACAATTTTTTGCGTTAATTCAAAAGATTTCATAGCCGGCGTTTTATCATAGGAATCAACATCGGGGGAGGGAATGGAAAAATGATCTTCGCCGTTTATTTTCCCCGGATAACCGCCATTAAAAAAATAGGACACATGGGCAAATTTTTCGGATTCCGCTATATAAAGTTGAGTTAATCCGCTCAAGACTATTGGTAAAGTGTTTAATAAATCAACCGATGGATAAGCGGATAGGATGCTATCCAAATCAGGGCCAAAATCAGTCATTGTGACAAAACAAATATTTTTTAAGATTTTTTTTCTAGTCGGAGCGGTAATATTTTTTTTGTTAAAGTCTTTCTGTACAAAAACTTTAGTCATCTGTCGAGCGCGATCGGAGCGCAAATTAAAAAATATAACCGAATCGTTGTCATCTATAATCCCTTTTTTGTCTATAATGTAAGGTTTGATGAATTCATCGGTTTCGTTGCGGTTATAGCTCTCGATTATCGCTTCCGAAGCGTCATTCGCTTTCAGTCCGCGACCCAAAACCATAGCATTATAGGCTAAAAATGTCCGGCTCCACTCCTTTTTTCTGTCCATAGCATAGAATCGCCCCATAATAGTCGCTATTTTGATGTTGTTTCTAGTCTTTTTTTTCAATTCCCCCACCAAGTGTAAGGCTTCGTGCTGGGGAGAGTCGCGGCCGTCGGTAAAAAGATGTAGGTAGATATCTTTCACTTCATTTTCTCTGGCTAATTTTATCAAAGATACTAGGTGGCACATATCACTGTGCGGGCTCATGCCGTTGGAAAGCATGCCCATTAGATGTAGTTTGCTATGATTTTTTTTAGCGTGAGAAATCGCTTCTTTAAAAGCTGCATTCTTAAAGAAAGTTCCATCTTTAATGTTACGGTTTATTTTTATTATGTCTTGTTCAACAATTCTTCCAGCGCCGATATTCATATGTCCGGCCTCGCTATTGCCGACTTGTTTATTCGGCAAGCCGACATATTTCCCATGGGCATTAAGCTTGGTTTTGGGAAAATTTTTTATTAAGTAGTCAAGATAAGGAATTTTTGCCAGTGCAATAGCGTTTCCGCGGTTTGGCTTCGCTAAACCCCAACCGTCCAGAATTATTAAAATTAAGGGCAGGTGATTTTTTTTAAGAACTTTTTTTATTTTGGTCATATTTTTTTATTTTAACCCTAATTCTCTTTCTATTTCCATTAAGCGATTGTATTTCGCCAGCCTCTCGCCACGCGACAACGATCCGGTCTTGATAAAATCAGCTCCGGCCGCGACCGCCAAATCAGCGATAAAATCATCATTAGTTTCGCCGGAACGGTGGGAAATAATTATTTTATAATTATGTTTCTGTGCCAATTTAAGGCATTCAGCAGTTTCCGATAATGTCCCGATCTGATTCGGTTTGATAATTATGGAATTGGCGATTTTGTTTTTTAAGCCCAGGCGCAGACGCGTTATGTTGGTGGTAAATAAATCGTCGCCGACAATCATCATTTTATCCCCTAATTCTTTGGTTAATTTTTGCCAATCATCCCATTGATTTTCCGCCAGGCCGTCCTCTAAATAAATAATGGGAAAATTTCTTAGCCATTCGCCGTAAAGTCCGATTAAAGTATCGGCCGCAAAATAGTTACTATCCAGTTT
>JBAZHE010000003.1:0-87830 GCA_041652555.1 Patescibacteria group bacterium
TCAACTGGATAACAGAATCGTTGTAAAAATCTTTTGACATATTAATGTTTCTATTAGTTGGTATTTACTTATAAATGTTTCGTAGATATGTTTATATTGATAGGACGCGTTGTTATGAGTATGTTAAACGAAGCGAGAACTGGCGAAATGCCAACCTACTACCCACACCTCAATGTGGAAATCAAAGAGGAACATGTGCCGCGCGATGATTATTATGAAGAGAGAATTTCTTTGAGGAGGGAGAAGTGAGATGACAGAGAGAATTTGTAAAGAATGTTTATCCGGTGATTGGGAAGAAATTACTAGTAATTTTGTTCATGACCAACCCAAAATAACATTATTTCAATGTAAAAAATGTAAACGCATTGTAGCATTTGAACCCTACAGTGATGTATATGAACATAAAAACTTCACGGTTCTTGAAACTGTAAGGATTTGATGGTGACAACAAATGACCATAAAACAACTTCCACAATGGATTATTGACATGATTGCGGATGCCGGTGACACCGCACACGAAACGCTCGTTGAACAGATGAAAACAAATCCCGATGCGATTGAAGCGCTGTATGGTGAATGAGATGAAACACATTATAATGGAATCTGTAGAATTCACAAGTTACGGTGGAACCAATCTTAAAGATGCTATCAATGAAGCATTTGATTGGTTTTATGCTTCGGAAAATATTCAAACGAAAATTGCCACACTTCGGCACCTTAATGGTGTGAAGGTGACATTTGAGAGGGAGGGATGAGATGACCGAACAACAGAGATCTCCCTATCCAAGAGCGTCCACATTTAAATTACTACCCAACAGCGAATGGGAGCCGTTTCAAAAAATTATTGATGCACAAACCCAAAAGAAATCTTTAAAACAAAGATTTCGAGAAATATTATCGTGTTTATTTCGGGAGGGACCATGACCGAAATCGTTGTAGGAATTGAACAACTTCTTTATTTACTAGAGAAGGAAGGCATTCAATATATAAAGACGGATCCCGGTATAGTAGATCCAAATTACGGCAATATCATAACCCACAGCACATTTATAACATGGAGGCGTTTATAATGCCAATCATGATCACCGGCTACCGCGCGCGTTGTTGCGGGACGTGCAAGAATAATATAAGTTCGTGCATTGAAGAAGTAGGATGCAAATTCGAAGAAGGTTTTAAAGACGTTTTCGGGATTTGCATGAGTTACGAACCGGAGCACTAAAATGCAAATAATTGACACGCCTAAAATGAAAACCGCAATTTCCCCTAATTACAACTTCGTATTTAACAAAATCAACGGCACATTCCAACGATGGGGATCAACACTTGATGATGACCCAGAATATGCACCATCCCCTGAAATCGCAGATATTGAAATTTCCACAATCTGCAATCATGGATGTAAATTCTGTTACAAGTCAAACACTCACGACGGAAAATATATGAATCTCGATACTTTCAAAAAGGTTTTTGATAAACTCCCGAAAACTATCACGCAAATAGCTTTTGGGATCGGAGACATCGATGGTAATCCCGATCTCTACAAAATCATGCAATACACTCGCGCCAATGGTGTTATTCCAAATATCACAATTAACGGAGCGCGCATGACACCACACGATTATGATAAATTATCCGAATTATGTGGAGCAGTTGCTGTCTCGCTCTATGATTATAACTCCTGTCGCACTGCAATTTCCGAACTTGGTAAGCGGGGCCTTCACCAAGTCAATATTCACTGCCTCCTTTCAGAAGAAACATTTGATAAGTGCATGGATATAGCACAGAAGGCTCACAATGACCCAACACTCAAAAAATATCTTAATGCAGTAGTATTTCTGTGGTTGAAGCCAAAGGGCAACAGAAATACATTACACTCGGTTTCTGAAGCACATTATAACGAACTCATAAACTACCTGAAAACAAATAATGTAAGGCTTGGGTTTGACTCATGTTCAGCCCCAAAGGTAATGAATGTGATGTCAGAATGCGCAGAATATATTGAACCGTGTGAATCGACATTATTTAGCATGTACATTAACGTTGATGGTAAAGCATTCCCATGTTCATTTAGTGAAAACGAATGCGGATACACCGGAATCGATATGCTTAATATCAATGACTTTACTACTGATGTGTGGAATAACGAACAGTATAACCGTTTTAGAAAATCGGTTATTGGAAACAAAGATAAAAATGGATGCAGGAATTGCCCGCTATTCGATCTCAAATTTGGAGGCTGTTAAGTATGAAAACCAGAACCGGCTTTGTATCAAACTCAAGTAGTAGTTCATTCATCGTAGGAATTGACAAAGACTGTAAAACATTTGAAGATTGGTGTGAAAATGGCCTATTTAACTGGAAAACAGAATTGATAGAAGGAGATGGTACATCAATTAACCTTGATAATATTGAAGATAAATATTCCGAATGTTTAAAAACATACCGCGAATGTCTCAAACGTATTTGGGATGATGCACATTTAAAGAAACCATGTGAATTGAACAAAGTAGAAAAATATCTGACATCTCATACCAAAGATGGGACGCAACCCGATACTTCAATGTTCACATATACCTTCGTTGATACATTCTGTGAACCACACAATCATGGAAATAACTTCGGAGATGCCGAACGCGAAAAAATTATAAAGAAAATGGAGACCGCTGGTAGAACATGGAACACTTTAATAGTACAATCACTTGTTCGTGAAATGGCAGATCAATATGATCTTTATATGATTTCATATTCCGATAACGACGGAGAATTTATGAACCAAATGGAACACGGGGATCATTGGAAGATGATTCCATGTATTATAATTTCAAATCATTGAGGTGGTTAAAATGAAAACAAGAAACGGATTTGTAAGTAATTCAAGTAGTAGTTCATTCATTATATGCAAAAATCTTTTGACTGAATGGCAAATTGAAGCTATAAAAAATCACACACCTTCAGACGAATACAGCAGATGGTATATAAGTGAAGATGATATCTATATATACGGATCTACCAGTATGGATAATTTCAACATGTATGATTTTTTATGTAAAATTGGGGTTAATCAAAATATTATAAAATGGGGGGATTAAATGAAAACACGACTTGGATTTGTAAGTAACAGTTCGTCAACATCATTTTATTGCCCAATATGTAACAGAGAATTTTCGGGGTGGGATTGGGATGAAGACCCCGTTTGCCCAAATTGCGGAATTCACATTCGTAAAATAACACAATCTTTGAATGAATACATTTGTGAAAAATATAATCTTAATTTAGAAGAAGAGATTAACAACTATAAGGAGAAATGCAAATATGAAAATTAGAATGGGTTTCGTAAGTAACAGTTCATCATCGTCGTTCCTTATTGTGGGAATGATTATTGATGAAATTCCAAAAGAATATGAAGACGATTATGATTGGCTCGAAAGTATGCAGAAAAAACACACTGAACTTACCGATTTCGAAATGCACTATCCCTATGAAGGTGATAGTGGGTGCTATATTGGTGTAAGTTACGACAAAATGGGGATGGATGAAACGAAACGCGCATTCTTATCTAGAGTACAAAATGGTTGTAACATCATTTGTAATAATTTTAAAATTGATCCTATCATGGTTGAAACGCTTGAAGCTGCATGGAGGGATGACTAATGAAAATCAGATTGGGATTTGTTTCTAATTCAAGTTCTTCATCTTTTTGTGTAGATAAAGACAAAATACCCGATGAAGAATTTTTCAGAACAATGATTGAACAACACAACAATAGTGAAGATGAAGGACATATTGTTGAAGGAATATATCATTGGTTTGGAAGGATAGATCAAAGTGATAAAGCAATTAGGAAATATTTAAATTCACATAAAATATTTTATGAGGATGTATCATAATGCCCACCTACTTCACCCTACCCGAAGCTAAAACAAAAATCAATCACCACGTCAAAGCACTAGCCCCATTCGATAATATTAATATCGGTGACTATGGCATCATTACTTCATACTACAAAATAGGTGGTCTCTATGGATTGAATGTCAAATGGGATCACATTAATATCGTGGATGGGTTTTCAAAGAGTTATTATGAGAGGTTTTTGGAGGAGGTTTGAAATACCACGCCTTTTCAAGAAAGAAATAACGAGATGTGCGCATTGCCCCAATTGCGCTAGTTATGCGGCAGATCGGTTTTATTGTAAAATGCACACGAAAAAATATGCTAATATACGTAATAACGAAGATTATCATCTTATACCCGATATTCGTGGTGAGATACCGGGATGGTGTGAGTTGGAAAAATTAAGAAAATGAAAGAGTAATTTATTTATACTTCCACAACCAATACATTTTATGCAAATCTTAACACCCGATGTATCGCCGGAAGATTTCGACCGGTTCAAAGGACTGCTTTTTGAACACCTGCATGTGCGCGACGCGCGGCTTAATAACGAACCTACGTTTATCAATGATTGTGATTCCACACTTCGGCTCACGCGGAATATCCTCAAAGCACACTTTCCAGAATACGACACGGCGGGAACGATTTCATATTTCGAGAAGATGATGTGGGGTTGTGATTGTCAGGTTTTTTATGAGTCGCCGGATATTTGTGATGAATGTAGGGAGAGGATGGAGAAGGATTGATTTATTTCCTCTTTCTACACGTTTGATTACAATACCTTTTAATTGACTACCAATACTTTTATATACTATTAGAGCATAATGTATTATATCGATGCCTTCTTGGAAACACCCTCTTGGAATTAATGTTCTTGAAGCAGCGCAACAAAGAATTTCTTGGACATTTGATACCTTTCCAAAGATTTGTGTAAGTTTTTCCGGGGGGAAAGATTCTACTGTAATGTTACATCTTGTAGCAACAGAAGCAAAAAAACGTAATCGTAAGTTCGCCGTTCTTTTTGTAGATTGGGAGGCGCAATATAAATACACAATAGATCACGTATCAGAAATGTTCACTCTTTACGAAGATCTCATAATCCCTTTCTGGATCTCACTCCCTTTAAAAACCGTTAATGCTGTTTCCCAATTTGAACCGGAGTGGATTTCGTGGGAGCCAGATAAGGAAAGTTTGTGGGTGAGACAACCACCATCTATTGCTATAACTGACCCTGCGATGCTACCATTCTATTCTTACGCCATGACATTCGAAGAGTTTGTTCCATCATTCCTTCAATGGTATTCTAATGGGACTCCGACTGCTTCATTCGTAGGTATTCGTACGCGCGAATCATTAAACAGATGGAGAACAATAGGAGCAGGAAAGAAACATTCTTACGATAATAAATGCTATACCACAGTCGATAAAAGTGTTTGTAACATATTCCCAATCTACGATTGGACTGTAGATGATATATGGACATTCCACGGCAGAACAAATCTTCCGTATAATAAACTCTATGATCAAATGGCGCGTGCTGGTGTGCCTCTCCATAAGATGCGAATATGCGAACCATATGGCCCGGAACAGCGACAAGGATTGTGGTTATTTCATGCAATTGAACCAGATACTTGGGGGAAAGTTGTCGCGCGCGTGAATGGAGCAAATATGGGATCCATTTATGCAAATGAAAAAGGTAATGTATTAGGAATCAATCAAATTGTTTTACCGACGGAGCATACTTGGAAATCATTCGCTACACACCTTCTTGATTCAATGCCCACAAAAACATCGGAACATTATAAAAACAAAATCGCTGTTTACTTGAAGTGGTATCAAGATAAAGGTATTACAATACCTGATACACAACCCAAAGATTGTGGAAGTTCTGATAATCATCCATCGTGGAAACGAATATGTAAGACCATTCTCCGGAATGATTTTTGGTGCAGAACACTTTCTTTCGCACCAACAAAAACATCAGCATATGAAAAATATTTAAAATTAATGAAAATAAGGAGAGAAAAATGGGATCTGATTTAATCGAAAAAACAAAAGAAATATCAAAAGAACTATCTGAATATTCAGAGTCGGAACAATTGTTTTTACTCAATCAAATACGAACAATTCTTCACGAAACAAGTCCAATGAAAAATGAACCGGTTGATCTTGTGTTATGGGTCAAATCTGAAACAGTGGGAAAAAACGATTATAACCCAAATACCGTTGCACCCCCGGAGATGAAATTACTTGAAACTTCAATCATAGAAGATGGATATACGCAACCGGTAGTTTCTTGGAAAACGAACAATATTTTTGAAGTTGTTGATGGATTCCACAGAACAAGAGTAGGAAAGGAAAGCAAAGATGTCATTACACGTACACATGGATATTTACCCATTGTTAAAGTCAATCAAGAACGAACTGATCGTAATGATCGTATGGCTTCCACAATCAGGCACAACCGCGCGCGGGGGAAGCATATCGTATCGGGTATGAGCGAAATCGTACAAGAACTAGCACATCGCAGATGGAGTAACGAGAAGATTGGTCATGAACTGGGGATGGAACCCGATGAAGTGTTACGGTTAAAACAAGTAATGGGTCTTGCAGATTTATATAAAGAACGGGAATTTTCAGAAGCGTGGGAAGCGAAAGAACAAATTTAAAAAGGAGTATTAAAATGCCACTACAAAAAGGTACGGAAAGATACAGATTGTGGAAAGAACACATTGATGAGGCTGCTGATAAAAGGAAAAATATTCCATTATCCCCAGAACATTGTGAAAAAATAAGCGAGTCTAATAAAGGACGTATAAAATCTAAAGAAGAATGCGAACATATTAGCAAGGGGCTTAAAAACAAACCCAAGACACCGGAACATCGTAAGCATTTAAGTGAGGCCAATATGGGAAAAACGTCTCCAAGGAAAGGTGTAAAATTATCTGATGCAACAAAAGAAAAGATTCGAGTGTCGAAACTTGGAATGAAATCATCTTTAGAAACATGCGAAAAAATAAGTGAATCTTTAATAGGAAATACCAGAACACTTGGTTATGTCCATTCTGATGAAACCAAAATTAAGATGAGAAAATCAGCACATCGTGGACCCGACCATCCCAATTATAGAGGGGGGATAACCGCACTTGATAAAGCAATACGAAGACTTCCTGAATATGATACTTGGAAATATGGTGTATTTGAACGAGATGATTACACCTGTAGAGAATGTGGGAAACGCGGGGGAGATATGGAAAGTCACCACGATAGAAAAACATTTGCTCAAATTATAAAAGATAATAATATTAGAACTATCGAAGACGCATTAAATTGTAAAGAACTATGGGACATTGATAACGGAGTTACATTGTGTGTTGATTGCCACGACAAAAGACACACGAAGAAAGAATAGATATGCCACCACCGAAAGATCCGGAAAAATATGCTGCATGGATAGAAAAACAAAGATTATCCCATATAGGGAAACATGCATCACAATCCACCACTGATAAAATGATCGCGTCACATAAAGGTCTAATTCCTTGGAATAAAGGTGTGCCTTCAACAGAAGTATCCAAGCATAACCAAAGTATCGCATTAAAAAACAAACCGAAACCCCCACGAACAAAAGAACATTGTGAAAATATAAGCAAATCAAAAATGGGAAAAAACAATCCGATGTTTGGAGAACATCATACATTTGACGCACATATAAAAATGCACAACGCGCAATTGGGGAATACTAAAAAACTTGGATATCATTTCCCGTTAGAAACTAGAATAGGAATGAGTGAAGAAAATAGAGGAGAAAATGCATCCCGATGGGAAGGTGGGATAACTCCATTGAATAAAATGATCCGTGAGTCGTGGGAATATAGAGAATGGGTAATTGCCGTTTTCATTAGAGATAATTATACTTGCCAAAAATGCAAAACGCGCGGTGGGTATTTAGAAGCACACCACATAAAACTATTTTCTTTGATTTTAAAAGAATATAATATATTAACACTGGAAGATGCAAAGAATTGTAAAGAATTGTGGGACATAGATAATGGTATAACATATTGTGTAGATTGTCACAAAGACATACATTTCAAAAATAATAAATAACATGCCTCCTCCGAAAGATCCAAAAAAATACGACGAGTGGATAAGAAAAAACAGCGAAGCACATAAAAATAAACATCCGTCTGAAGAAACACGAAATAAATTAAAAGGAAGAAACCCGTGGAATAAAGGAATACCATTATCAGAAGAAGCAAAACAAAAATTGAGTGAATCTTGTAAAGGTAGAATCCCTTGGAATAAAGGTGTCCCTCATAAACAAGAATCTAAAAATAAAATGAGCATAAAGAAAAAAGGTATCCCATTATCAGAAGAACATAAAAAACATTTATCCGAATCTCACAAAGGATTAAAGCCAAACGTGACTCCGGAATCTATAGAAAAAAATCGTATTGCTCATCTTGGTAAAAAGGCATCGGAAGAAACAAAAGAAAAGATGAGTATATCACATAAAGGAAAATCTTCGTGGAATAAAGGAATTAAAACTCCGATAGAAATTAGAAATAAAATGAGCAAATCGATGAAAGGAATAAAAAAGTCTGATGGATTTAGAAAAAATATGAGTGGTGAAAACAATCTTAACTGGAAAGGTGGTATTACAGAATTGGATAAAGCAATCCGTGCATTACCGGAAATGTTCGAGTGGAGAAGAAAAGTTTTTGAACGCGACCATTATAGAGATTGTTTTACAGGAAGTCTTGGAAATCACAATATCGAAGCGCATCATATTGTCGCGGTATCTTTAATTATGGAAAGATTTAATATAACTTCGATAGAAGATGCTTTAAATTGTGAAGATATGTGGAATATAGATAACGGAGTAACAATGTTTAAAAATTCACATATTGAGCATCACAAAAAATACAAATTACAAATATTACCAAAAGAATATTATTTTAAAAACCAATAAAAGAAATTTGTTTTTAAATGGTGTAGGAAAATTCCTACACCAAAACCCTTAAAGGCTCACTGACGCTCTCCACCTACGAAGATCCGGATAACCGGGATGAATTCGAGGAGAAGGACAATTGCACCCAAAAGGAACAGAGCGATACCCAAGAAAGTAAATGCCAGAGACACATTGCTCTGTGCGTTGCTCATGGTCGTATTCATGATACCCGTGAGGATCGGAAGGCTGTTGAACAAAGTTCCTACCATGAATATACCGATGACGATGAAGATTGCCCCACCGACGACCATCCCGATACCGGCGAGAGTTGCCTCACCGATTGCCTCGGAGTCGTGAACGAGCTCCATACCCTTGTGATATGCGTCCTTGAGGTAAGTCGTAACTTTCTCAAACATGTAAAATGCACCTCTCTCGCTTCTTAAGTCTAATGCAAAGGTATATATATTAGTTGGTGTTTACTATATACATATGTTTCCAAACGGAACATATGTGTAAATCATGACACGCGATGCTGTTGTTAAAATTGATAGAAAAATCGCCGAAGCCGGACGCGCGCGCGGTCTTAACCTAGCGACCGTTGCGGAAGAATCCATTAAGAGAAGAACTAAAAAACTGGAGGAAATTGATAAATATGACTGAAACTTATACCGAAGATGAAATGAAAAAAGCAATGAAATATGTACAGAAGAAAGAACGCCTCATCAGCGCGCTTAACAGTGCTGTGCGCACCGCAGAAGCACCAATCTATGCAGAAGCATTAAATGAACTTATCGTGCTTCTTATTGAAGATAAACTCCTTCCGGATTCCTTTGATATCCACAAGTACTTTTCTGACCTGTATCCGCGAGCGACGCAGAAAAAAGAAGCAAAGGATGAAGATAAAGACGTCAATTAAAAGCGGTTTGGAAATTTATTAATCTTTTTTAATTACCCTTTGTGTACACCAAACATAACCACTGTGTTAATGTTGGTGTATGGAAGGGGGATTTTTAATAGGTCTGGCCGGAGTTGAACCGGCTTACACATAGACCGTGTTTGAGACGGTTCCATAGCCGTTCTGGATACACAGACCCAAATGAGTGATGCCGGATGCGCGCCGGCGATGTTTCCTTGTACGGAGTCTAAATCCGGTGAAGTCGGCTTCTGTTCCAATCACTCTCGATTTCCCACAATGGGATGCGTCCGTCAGGATTTGAACCTGAAATGTTTCGCTTCGTCACAGTGTTTAAGACTGTTGCGTTCAACCGTTTCGCCACGGACGCGATGTGTGAAGCAAGATTTGAACTTGCGTCGTTTCCTTGTCTGGAACCTCGATCCAGTGGAGTCAACCGTGCTGTCCCATTCACACATAACTTATATGTTTTCAAATCATTTATACTTTCCCCTATGTAAGAGGACGCCAACGACAGGAATTGAACCTGCAACCCTGTTAAGGGCGACGGTTTTCAGGACCGTTTAGCGCACCGCACTCCCCACGTTGGCAATAATATGAGCCGGATGAGAGAATTGAACTCCCGCCCTTTCGATTACAGATCGAATGCACCAAACCAACAGATGCTTATCCGGCGACGCTGCCTGAAAGATTTGAACTTTCGTTTCCGATCAGGAAAGCAACTTTAGCAGAATTGCGGCATAAACCAGACTCGCCCAAGGCAGCAAGATGAAACCAATACAAAACACCCTCACGATGTGGTGAGAAGCGTCAAACTGGACAGTAAACGCAATGATAGAATAGATGTTGATACGTTTATATTTACTGTCATGATATATAATAGTGTATGTTGTAATAGTATTTAAATATTTCTACAATTGGTGGAGAGGGATTTGAACCCTCGAAGCACTAAACACCGGATTTTGAATCCGGCCCCTTTGACCGCTCGGGTATCCACCAGTCATAGAATATAGGTGTTGTTTCTATTTAAAATGTTGGTTCGGAAATATATAGGTTAACTTTATATACTATAAAAATTTACTATACAACTAATTTATATACCACCAATAGTTTTAATATTTAAACCTTTCTAAAAACCCCACTTCCCCAACGTCGGAGTCGCCGGGTCAAACTCGCACCAGTTGAAATTCAACGGTTCCATAATCCGTGATAACGGAGTCTTTAAAGTCTTCTCTAACATTGTATCAACATCAACTATAAAAATGTTTCTATCTATTTGATCCGCATACTCAAAACAAACTACATCCGTGCGCGGATATTTTGAAGTAACATTCTTAATATATAAACGTTTCGGTTTTGACCCCTTACCAAAATTCGTTCCCAGATAAGTGTTAGAATACACCGCCGCGCGCACCTGCGCATCTTGGATATCATATTCTTCCAATGGTTTACCAATGCCGCCGGGAATTCCTACATCGTCGAGACTATATTTACCCGCGCGGTATTTACGTATAACATCCGAAATAGTAGTTCTGATTTCTTCATAAGGTTTGCCCTCAAGAACCATCTCGATAAGTGTTTTCATTGCGTCACGTGTGACCTTGGGGGAATCCGACCGCTTGGTTTCAAAACCCACAATATCAATTTTATGCGCGTCTACACCTTCCTTCCAAATAAGGAGTCCAGCGTATCGCTTCTTCTTCCCGCCGCTAAAAAATCTCTGGTATAATTTTTCAAATTTCACGGAGAAATATTGAACATCGGCATTTAATGTTTCTTTTGCAAACTGTGGATATGAGTTATTAAGAAGCGTTTCAAGTTCCTTCGCAATAAACATAGTTCCTTCTTTCCCAATACTTTTTGGTATCTTTATACCAACCGAATCGGTATCACCAAAAACAATTTTATATTCTTCGTGTTCTACAAGTTTTTTGTTGTGCTCCAAAAGCGCGCGCCCTACTGATGTAATAGCCGAACCCACGTCACGGTCATTAAGACGGAACATCGGATTTGCCGAAACCCCATAATAAGAATTCATGCAAACCTTAACCACGTCCTGTTTCATATTTAAAAGTTTATACTCACGAGAATCAAAAGGATACTTATTCCGTTCCTTTTTCATCTCATCTCGTTCACGTAAAAATTTCGCCTGAATCTTTCTAACCAATCCATCGGGTTCTTTTTTAAATCTGACACCATTAGGAGCGCGCAGTTCTCCTTTTGGATCTTTGGTTTCTGGAGATGCATTAATAGTCATCATCGACATTGGATACAATGATTTAGCATCCAAAACAGCAACGTTTTCTTGCACTCCGCGCATGGGAGCAATAACCGTAGCCCCTTCAAACGATTCTTGTGTATTTATAGAATTTGCCTTTGAAGGTAAAATAAACCCATTTTCTTTTGCTTCTCTCAAAACCAACATATCAATAATAGGCATACTATTTGTTGTCTTTTCCAGAGGACACCCGGCATAATGAGCAACATACCTGTGGAATTCAACAGTTTCGTCTTTTGCATTAATACCTACACATAATTCCACATCAGTGAAGTTATAGTAAACCAGATTGGTAGGATCTTCTTTCCATAAATCGAAAACCTTTCCATTGTGATGGATTTTTTGTTTCCCCAATTCTTCTAATGCTATTGCATCAAGGCGATAAGAAGGTTGTTCACCCAAATGCATTCTTTTATACCCGGATAATAAATCAAAAAGTTGACGACCTTTGATTTCTATGCGCCCGGTGTTTCCACTAGGCAACCGCGACCACGCATCGCGCGGGATACCTAATACATCCATACGACCCAGAATGTAAGGTATATCAAATTCATTACAATTATGTACAACGCAACCAATCGAAAAATTATGTTCTGTCGTTTCAATATCGTAGCAATTTTTAGGCACGTCGTTACTTACATTTTTTACCCGCAGATACATATTAGTTAGATTTCTATTAAAATTAAATCTGAAATGATCTTTCCTAGTAACTCGTTTTCTCTTAATTATATGGATTTTATTTTTTATTTTCTTCTGCAAAAACTTTTTCATACACTCTAATAGTTTTTGGGTTATACATAAGATCCGTAAATTTATATTACATGTAGATGAAGTTATCGCACCAAATCCTGCAAATAACTGAAAATGCCGAATATTAATAGTATGATCTCCTATACAAAAGACATCTGAATACCCATCGCCATCATACCATCCAGCTAAAAAAGCCCCGAACTCTTCTACAGATAGACGAGATAATAAACCAAAATTGAGTTGTTTCTTATCACCAACCAGAATGAGATGTTCTGCCCCTTTTAGATCTCGCTGCAATATATTAGAACACCAGACACCTTTTGTAAACCATCTATGGTTTTCCCCGCAACATCTATTAATGAGGTTTATATTTTTATTGTAAAATCTAAATCTCCACTTATCTGGTCTGGCGCCATCGGAATAAATAAGTCCAGCCCTGTAACAATTAAAAGGATCAAGCCCGAGACCAATATTATTTTCATACTGCCGTATTGGAATATGCAATATACTATCAGAAGTTATATTTTTAGAAATTTCGTATGTTGGTTCATAGTTTTCGCAATGTTCCCACACATAATGACGATCTTGTGGAATTTGAGAAACTAACATTCGATGATCTTCCCCAACAATAAAATCCCATCCAATAGATGTTCTTATACGAGTTGTATTCTTAACCCCCGTATTATAAACGGATACAACTTTTCCACCTGTGTTTAAAACAATACCCGGTATTAATGCCTTAATTGGTATAAGACCGTTTTTTGTGTCAACCATTGTATCTTCTGGAACGCAGTTCCACCCCGTAATAATATCCGGATCTGTGGATTTGATATATTCACAAAAATCCACAAGAAGAGATTTTTCATCCGTGTATGTTATAACGTCGTGGTGAGCGGGATCAAAGCACCCGTTCTCTTTAGGTGTTTCTATAAGAGGTGAAGTAGCGACAACAAATGTAATATAACGATTTGTAAAACTATCATGACAAGTAATGCAAAAAATTGGATCTTTCGTTGCATCCGGGAACCCGCGTTCATCAGAACATTCAATATCCACAATACAAACGCGCGCGGGATAGTTTAAATCTTTGAATAATATGTCGTCAATCGTGCATGGTGATTGTGTATAAGAGAAACCAGATTTTATTTTTGTATCAATCAGAAACCTCAATGTGTATAAAATATCCGCTTCATAGTGTTTAGAAAACTTCTCGCGCGATTCAAAAATGTCACCGGGTTTTTGAGTAATGACTTTCACCAAAGGTTCATGGAGAATGGAAAAATATTCATTTGAATCAACTTCGGAGGGTGGTGTTGCTTTGGGGGATTCTGATGCGGGAACAAAAAAATAAGGTTTGAAACCAACCACATCCACACGATGAGAAACACCGGAGGAGTCACGACCGAAGATGTTAATGACAGGAGAGTTGTTATGGAAGGAGTATTCGGCTTGAGTTAAGCAGAGATCAGGCATAGATAGGAGACCCCTCTACAAATAACATTAATGTTCCGACTGTAATTGCTAAAAGGATACCAGCAATAAATGAATGAATAATAATGCCCGTGACTCCCCCAAGACATCCTGCAAAAACGGCAGATAATAAAGAAATTAAAATTCCCGTTCCTAACAACTCTTCTTTCATGTTGTTAATATATACGCGTTTAAAGGATATAAAAGTATTGGTATAGTAGAAACCTTTAAATACACAAACATCCAATACTATAAATATGTCTCTTGATATCAAAAATCAATTCTCTAGAACATTCAATCGACCAGAACCCAACGTTGGCGCGCTTGGTAAAAAGCAACGTGGAGAATATTATAGTGGGATCAAAATCTGGGGTCGTCAAGTAAAAGGCGAAAACCGCGATTAAATTTCATCAAAAGAATATTTAAAATCTAACACAAGCATTACCAATCCGAAACAAGCCCCAAATAACATACTAGCAATAATACTTCCCACAATTGCACCCACACAGCCACCAATTCCACCTGCGAGTAAACCATCAAAAAAAGAAATTATAAATGCGATGGTGGGGTTAAATTCTTTGGTCATTGACAAGTTCCATTAATATGTTCACATTTAGCACGATCTGATAATTGTGGTGTATTATCTGTAAACGAGTATATTTGCCTATCATCATTTTTGTTGCAATAATATTGGATTGTATAATTATCTCCAATATTTATAATTTTGATATTAAATGGTTGCGACAAATAATAATAACCATTACCGTTTTCATCAAACAATTCCATTGTTACACCCATACAACCAAAACCATTAAATATACCAACAACTTCTTTATTAGTGAAAACGATATTTTTTGTAATTAATTGAGATGTTGGTTCGGGCTGCGGTGGCGTGATGTGAAAAACAAATTGGTTAAACAAAACACACAATATAATAACTGCAAACATTATCATTATGCATCGTAGTATAAATATTGAGTCGTCGTCGTCGCTCATATTATTTACCCCTCATCAAACACTTCTTCTACATTCGATATATCATCAACATTTTTTGGAGTAAGAATCTTCTTACCTAATGCAATCGCCAATTCTCGTTCCATCGTCGCTCCTTGACTTTTTCCCATCCGGGCAGTAGAAGAATGGCATCACATTTCTCCACAAATGCCAAACAAATATTCATCCACGTATCATAACCAATATCTACAACATGTTGAAACCCAGATGTATTTTTATGCGGTGTGAATGGTGCCCACCCTTTATAGACAGCAGCAAGCGCATAACGTGACGCTTCAATAATATTGATTTCTGTTCCGTGGAGTTCATCATAACCGTCGGGTATGAGACTGAAAGGGCCGGAGATGTAGAGGGTTTTCATCTACGCACCAACAAAAACATTCGTGTTCATATATTTATCCGGCATCATTATAGAAGCAACCATCATAATTGGCATTGCAATAATCATAAGAAATGGATGGCGCAAATATACTGCGATTGCCATTGATAATATACATACCAGCATTAATATTAATATAAATAATGGGATTTTCATTCACGACCTCCCCTCAAATTTCAACGCCTCTCCGTTCTTCAAAATGAAAAACCCACTTCTCATTACCGGGTGTGTGGTCGTTTTACAAGTATATTCCAACGCCTCTCTATCAAACAATCCCCCACCTTCTATACATATAAATCTCCCACTTATATCACGCCCCTGCAATAAATTGTGACCATGCGCCATATGAATATTCTTTCCGAATTTTGCACACAACGCGCGCGCTACTCTCAAAGGCAAAATACTAAAGTTTTTCGGGTGGCAAAGCATCCATTCTTGAATCCGATCATTTCCATTTTCATCCACACAATTGTGATTCAAAATCATAAAATCATCTGTAGTAGAATGAACACGTCTTTCATAATCAGATATGGTAATGTTTCTCGGCATCATCGCTAATACTATATCTTTAAACCCTTCTTTCCCACCAGTAAGTGCAATAATACGATTCTCGTGGTTTCCAGAACAAATATAAATTTCTTCAAACCATTCAAGAAGGCGGGTCATTATTTTTCGACCTTCATCTTTTTCAGCCTTCCATGTAATAGACACACTTCGGTTTGACTCTGTAACACTAGTGAAAATACTAAGGTTATCACAATCCAAGAAGTCTCCGTCGATTGCGAGTTTCCTAATATTTAAATCTTTACAAACACCAATCATATAATCAATAAGAGATTCATCGTGGCACGGTATGTGAAAATCGCACGCGAGACAAATATCGCCAGCAGTAAACACCAACGGCGCGCGCGCATTTATAAGTTGCTGCGCGAAAGATCCTTTCTTTGCTTTATATCTTCTACGATATTCGGCAGCACGATCCGGATGTTCTTTTTCATAAATATTACCCTGCACAGAACGTTGCGCAGAACGATTCCGTCTGGCATTTCTCGCCTTAACGGTTAATGGATTTTCCAGACCGTGACTCATTAGAAATCACCGTGACTATACAACTTTAAATAATAGGTATTGTGTTTTGACAATTATACAACCTCGAATTAAAAAGATTATGTTTAGTATATATACGCGTATTCTATTTAAGGGTTTCGTCTATACTTTCTTTTTCATCATAGTAATCTCCGTTTCATACCAATCTCGGGGTTGCAGCAAATGAAAAAACTTAACAACAATTGCGTTAACTGTTAAAAATATCCCAACTGCTAAATAACCCCACGTGAGATAATAAGGTGTTACATTGGTAGAGGCATAAATTAAAAATGCCATTCCTCCAAGTAAATATAATGCCATAAACAAGATGTCTAAAATGGCAGACATAAATCCATCGTAAGTAATCTTACGCGAATCCCATTCTTCTTTTGTGTAAGTAGTCATTTCGATTTCTCCTTTTTGCACCACGAAATTTTAATGCCGTATATGATAGCCATTAAAACTATCGCTCCGACAATAATAAGACCCCCTCCAATACGTTCTGAAAGAACATCCATTTCTGTGAGTGGCATTATTCGTCTGTTATTAAGCCATAATGTTACATCTCGCGGAATAAATAACATCAAAGATCCAAATATTAATATAGACCATACAAATAAGTTGGCAGATAAATTACATAAAAATTTCTTTATTTTGTGTAATGTCCTACATGAAATCGGAAGAAGTGTAATTTCTATTGTCATTTAATATTAACCCCAACCATTTTTGCATTTTCATAATAAACAAGAGTCGCCCCAACCAACATGAAGAATATACCAATCCCGCAACCGCTTATTGTTGATGCCGATTTTATATTATTAATAAGATTTAATACAAAATCGCTCGATGCTGGAAGATGCCCCATCATTGAAAAATACATCATAAAAGCGATTGGTGTTAATACGATTCCCCCGATCAATAAAACGACCCCAAATATTGTTACTTTGGTTATCATTTCACTTCCACCATTTCCCCAACAACATTTCCTTAAACAACCACACACCCATTACCAACAGCGCACCAAATAAAACTGCTACCAAAGTAACAACATTCAATCCAGTGAGCAATTCAACTGCGATACCAAGAATGATACCTGCAACAAATACAATCATTAAAAATATCTTTGCAATGCTGCGCGCGGCACTTTCAATAACTTCGTTTCCAATATAATTTGTTTTCTGTTTCCACACAATCCACCCACACGCGACTGCTGTTATAATCGCAAGAACGATTACAAGTGCACGCACTAAATCCCCTATGAGAAGTGTTGCAGCGATGCCGGAGAAGATACCGGCTTCAAGAACGATTAAAATAAAGAATCGGATAAGGTTTCGGGCGATGGATTCTGGAGTTGTGGTCATGGTGACACCCCACAAGTTTGGTTGCCGCACGAAATTGGGGCATCGATAGAATAAATCCATTTATAACCCAATTCTTCTTTAATTTTTACTTTGACCGTTTCATTATCTGCCACTTTAAATTTTGTAACTATATCACAGATATAATACACATTTTCATTGGTATCAATAACAGTCATATCACTATTTTGAATATGTTTGCATATTGTTATTGTATCGGTGTATGTAGAACCACCAATAATAAATATTACTGCACAAATACAAGATAATATTGCGAATAAACAAGCAAATACTTCAAAAAATGCTTTGGTGTTAGTATTGTCAAAAATAAAAATAATAATTGACAACACGGCAAAAATAGCACATATACCTACCAAATAATACCCCATCGGATCGACATCAAACGGAATCATTTCCCATTCACCTTCTTAAACTCATCAATAGCAATCTGCACAACAGAATCTTCGTATCCTTCGATAATATCAAACGCCTTTTCCTTTAACAGATTGATCGTGATGTCGGAGGGATTAATATTTTGTCCCTTACAGAAGAACGTAACGAGTTTTACAATGCGCGCGATGCCGGTTGGTTTAGAAGAAGCAACCGGGGATGAAGAAACCGTACCTGTTGGCTGTGTTGCTGCAACAGAAAGTGCATCTGGAAATGTAGAAACCGAAGATTTCTCGGTTTCTACGACCGGAGGTGTAACGGGTGTTTCAACAACTTCCACAGGAGCAGTTACTTTCGGTGTGCGCTTCCTTCTTTCCTTAACAACTGGGGGTGCAATTGGTTCTACAACGGGTTCTTTTACTATTGGATTCTCTTTACATTTAGTCTTACAGTCTACAAAACTGCACTTTCTACACGCTTCTATTTCAAGAATGTTTGGCTCGGTATTATCGTGTTCTACATTATAACAGGATGGAATATCTTTATTTTTTCCTTCATACCTCTCCACAAGAGTAATAGAACTCATCTTTGTTTTAAGAGTAATATCAATTTCCGTGATGTCCTCTTCTGAAACTTTTAAGTTCACAAGGCTTACAAGCATGTTTTTGAGTTCGTCTTTTGTTGCCATAATATCACAATTAGATAGAACGCGATTGTATTTAATGGTTGTGTAGAAGGATTTAAATAGATTGATGGCGTATATAGAACGTATATGACTGACGATTACCCGGTCCTAAATGGAGGATCTACAACCAGCCAAAACATTTCCTGCTTCAGCAGATATCAAATGAACAGCGTGAAATGTCTATCCTGTGTTGCAGGGTCTCATTGCTATGATGAAAGAGAGAAACGCAAGGGTAAAGGTTTTGCACCATGACAACAGACAAGCAGCCGAAGGGATACGATTGCACAAAACCGCCCAAGGACATGTGCCCCAAAGATGCAACCTGTGGGCATTGTTTTTGGTGGTCGAATAAGACGGAAGCTCGTTCCCACCCAGTCATCGCCCCGCTAGAGGGAGCCGCAAAAAGACTTTTTCCCACGCCCCTCTGCCAGAAATGTCCCATATATTTAGTCGGGCGTGGTTGCATCCACGAACTTGCGTATGAAAGTTCTGGGGTGTGCGGTGCCGGAATTACCGCGATAGAGCAGGCAGCCCGGGAGAAAGTGCTGGAAGAAAATCTAGCACTAATCCGCGATGTCATCTCAAAAGATCAATCCGGTCTTGCAGAGGCGTTGGCAAAAATACAATCTCTCGCAAAAGGATACGACTGGATCCCGGCCGGGGAATGGGGAAGTTACGACTATACGCAGCGTACAGTAGAAACGCTCCAAAAAGAATGCGGGTATCTTCTGGAGGAAATTGAAAAGATTGCATACGAAGGATTGCGAGATTCTGGAAACAGAGTTATTGCACATGTCCGGTCCTGTGAAGAATCCCTCCGTCATAAGGAGCAACCATGACCAACAACTGTAGTCATTATAAACAAAATAATATCGTTAAATTCACTGATAAAAATTATCATCAATGTGAAACTTGCATGTGGATCGACCCAAAAGATAAAACCCAATGCCACCCACCGGATTATGATTGCTGTGGAACGGAAGATGATTTTTATGAGTTAAACGAAACTTTAACCGATTTATATTGGATAAAGGGGAGACTTGAAACAGCATTAAAAGAAAACCGATGCATTCGAAATGAATTTGAAACCGTATCGGAGCGTTTAAATAAAATTATCAAATTTTGTGAGTTTATTAAATATCTAAATAAAGAGAAACCATGACCGAAAACACCAAAAACCAATATCGATGCGAGACGTGTTGTAATTACGCATCTACAGATTGCCCATCTGAAACAAACAAACTGTTATTTGATATCAATCATAATAATTTTTTGGGGTTCTCAATACAACGTGATAAAATGTATAATATTACAGAAACAATTGGTTGCGCTTCACACTCTTCCTTTATTAAAAATCCCACTAAACACTTAAGTAATCTTATCAAACACTTTGAAGCAATGGATGACCACGAAGATTTGTATCTTTGTGATATTATTGCATTGTTGAAAGGTGAGATTGAAACATAAATTTACATAACAAACCTTTAAATATAAATAAAACATAACTATATCACGCGTGTAAACGCAATTCTGTATAGTTATCAGAACATAAATTTTTGGGAGACCCAAATGGAAACTTACGAAGATAAACTCATTAAAGAACGATATTGCGTCGATGGAGAAAATAGTTATCCCGATGTTTGTGAACGTGTAGCGCGATTCATTTCAAGCAACGACGAACAATATCATCAGTTCAAGAAAATTCTTGTAGATAAAGATTTTTTGCCCAACTCACCAACCCTGATGAATGCCGGAACTTCTAACCCCGCCTTGTCAGCGTGTTTCTTTTTGCCGGTAGAAGATACAATTGAAAGTATTTTTGATGCTAACAAAAATGCAGCAAAAATCTTCGCTCGTGGGGGCGGGGTCGGATTCAATTTCTCAAAACTCCGACCCGCTGGAAGCAAAGTTGGAAAACGCAACGGTGTTTCCTCCGGTGTGGTTTCATTTATGGAAGTTTTTAACACAATGACAGAGGTTGTCAAGCAAGGAGGCCGTCGCCGGGGAGCTATGATGGGATGCCTTGATATTGCGCATCCAGAAATCAAAAACTTTGTGACATGTAAACAGACAGAAGGAAAACTCTCTAACTTTAATATCTCTGTCAAACTCACAGATGAATTCATGAAGAATCCCACACCCGAAATCATGAACTTGATTGTGAACGGAATTTACAATAACGGAGAGCCGGGAATTCTGTTCAAAGATACAATCGAAAAGTATAACCCGGCTCCCGAATATGGAGAACTCAATACAAATCCATTAAACTCCGTGTGGATTTAAAATCGCGTAAATTGCTGGAACACCCTTAAGCATCTCTAACTACAACGCAATCAGAAATGATAAACGTGAACGTTTTAAAAATAGAAATGATTGGGCAATCAGCAGCCAAGCATCTTATCAATAAGATGAAGGTTCAGAGACTATAGACGCGACATCGATGATATAGTCCGATCTCATATGAGAATATGAGAGTGTGACAGAAATGATCACACCTGCAACGAAGCATCGTTGCTGTAACAAAAAACCTCTTGGCGGGGAGGCTCTATTAGAATCATGGGGGAGCTGCAACTTGGGTAGCATCAACCTTTCCCACCACATAAAAGACAATGCAATTGACTACGACAAACTCAAAGCCACAATAGACACAGCGGTTATATTCCTCAATAATGTAATCGACAAAAACAAATACCCACTCCAAGAAATTGACTTTGCATCCAAGCGAACGCGCAAGATCGGTCTCGGTGTTATGGGATTCCACGACGCGTTGATTAAAATGGGGATTCCTTATAATAGTCAGAAGGCACTTGATATTGCCGAAGAAATTATGAAATTTATTAATGAGCGCGCACATGAAGTGTCAGAGTCATTGGGTAAGAATCCGAATATCAAACAGAACAGGTTAAATGCTTCATTGACTTCGATTGCACCAACGGGAACAATTAGTATTATTGCGGGTGCTTCATCAGGTATCGAACCCGCATTTAATTGGGTATATACGCGGCATGACACGTTGGGCGAACATTATATTGTGCATCCGTTGTTTGAAGAAGCGTTGAAAAATCTAATGACTGATCTTAATGGCAAAGTAGGATTCTTCGTAACCGTGGATGGCGTAAAATATGATACGTTGGATGGAACGAGACAAGCCATTATTAGACACTGCCATGAAAAGGGGA
Source organism: Patescibacteria group bacterium (assembly GCA_041652555.1). GTDB lineage: Bacteria > Patescibacteriota > Patescibacteriia > Patescibacteriales > WJLG01 > JBAZHE01. The sequence goes on from JBAZHE010000003.1 coordinate 22,348, forward strand.
CGATTCGCGATATAGAATTTTTACCAGATTCTTTCAAACTCCTCTACCAAAACGCAATGGACATCCCTTCATCAATGCACGTAAAAATGCAGGCCACATTCCAAAAGAATGTGGATATGTCCATTTCAAAAACAATCAACCTTCCAAACTCTGCTACTAAAGAAGAAATCAAACAGATCATTATTGACGCGTGGAAGAGTGGTTGTAAAGGTCTTACAATCTATCGCAATGGTAGCCGTGAGAATGAAGTGTTGGCACTTAAGAAACCCGTGGTTGTTGAAAGTATCGTAGATTGGATCGAAACTGAAAATGCTTTCTACGAATCCAAAACCCCCGCTGTAATTTACAAAGTCCATAGTGGATGCGGGAAATTCTATGTTATCATTGGCCACGACAAAGAGGAACCAACAATGATCTTTGTGGAAGGTGATGGTGTTGGTGGGTGTCAGGCAAATATGGCAGCAATGGGGCGTTCTATTTCGGCAGGATTGGAATGGGGGACACCAGCAGAGAACTATGTAAAACAATTCTCTAAAGTAAAGTGCATGACGGCGATGCAGAACAAATTATCGTGTGGTAAATCGTGCGCGGATATTACAGGAAAATGTTTGGACGATGCGATAAAAATGTTAATGCCCAAAAGTATAAAGGTTGAAGCAACAGAAGAAAAATGTTGTGACGCGCCGCATTATGTGATGGAAGGCGGATGCAGGATTTGTACGAATTGTGGCAAAAGTAGGTGTTCGTGATGGTTAATCAAAAACTAACACCCCCACTACCGTGCCATAGAACCGGAGAAATCTACATCAACTTCGAAGATTGTAACCAAGACATTCTCTTATTTTGTGCGTTTCGATACGCTCTCGGTCGTCAAACTTATGTTGTCAGCACTATCGCTGATATCATAAAAGCAAACTGGGATCATATGCCACAGAGTAGAAGAAATCTTTTTAGAAAAGAAATAGAAGAAGCGATTGAAAAGGGATATGCGGGTAGTGTAAATATTGATGTGCCGGAATGGTTGTCGATTTTGCACTTGGTTGATACGGTGGTTGGAAATGATTGACAAAAATGAAAAACTATTACCATGTCCATTTTGTGGAAGTAACGATCTAGAAATAGTGCCAGATCTGGCAGAAGATGATAACAACCGAATTTATGCATATCATGTTTTTTGTAAAGATTGCTATGCGAGGGGGAGAAATCTCTATCCTCATTGTTGGTGCGAATCCGAACAACAAGCAATCGAAGCGTGGAACAATAGATTTATTCCAGCAATGATACCTGATGAAGTTGATGATAACCGTGTTCAATTATCTACAGATGCATTATTTATTATTAGAAGAGAACTTATGAATTCTGAAAATATAATTAAACATATAAACGATCTTTTAACGCCAATTCAAATGGTTTCAAAAAAGGAGAAAAAATGATTAAGTTTATAGCATTTACGTGTTGTGCGACTTGCGAACATAAGAAAACAAAAGAAAGTTCGTGTCATACAAATATGACTTGTGATCTTGATAACAGCGAGACGGATGATAATCTTGTTTGTGGGCAATGGAATATGAGCGAGTGTTTGAAGAGGTTTACGAATAAAGAGTAACAACATTTAATAACTATTAGAACGTATACTATTTACTATGAAAGGTAACAATCATGTATAATGGAATTAAACGATGCTCAAATTACGAAGATGTAGATGCAACAATAGGATTATTGCATCTGTTATTTGGAGAAGTTCAATATGGATATTATTTCAACTCCCGCATTCAAAAACCCGGGTTCCTGAAATACAGTATGTATTTTACTACACCTTTTGACAACATCGCCGAAAAAGAATATGGTGATCACAATGGGTTTTGCAAAGAAGAACACAAAACGTTTGAAAAGTGGGGGGTAATTAACGGAGAAAAAACAAAAGACTTAATGCAACATATCCCGCTACAATATGATGATCATTCTCCGGCAGTATCATACGATTGTAACCACGGAAACCAATTTGATCGTGTTACCCCAACATACAAAGAAGCAATAACACGAAACATATGGTTTAATAACACATCAAGTCGGGGATTTTTTGAGCAGTTCAAGCGAAAGAACCGAAACCAAATTCTTGAAGATCTCGAACGTTCAATGTTGTATCAGGTTACATTTGATATTCCATTTGATGTTTTATCTGAGCATATAGTTATTGACAAAATTCAATATAATGGAGAAAACGAAAGTCACATCAATTTATATGCTCCAAAAGACACATCAAACCCAGTTCAAGAATTATTGAGAGATCTTGTTCGGGTGGAGTCCGTATTAACAGAAATGGCAAATTGCATCAACGAGATAAAATCCGATCCGGAAAAATATAAAAGAGATAATACCGAAGACTCATGGGCAAAAGAATGTTGTAAAGACGGGTACAACATGGAAAATGCAGAAGTCCTTCTGACAAAGTGCCAAAAAGCATTTAAACAGATGGAAGAAGTGTTATATCAGGCGCGATATTTTGATGTCAATGCGGAGCCGAAAATATCGGATATTACAAAATGTGCTCATAAAAAATGCACTCGCAACGCAGCAGAAGGCAGCAAATTCTGTGATCAATGCATCCAACTCCCTACAAAAGAATGTAACTATTGTGAAGTGGGAAAATTTAATACGCGCATATAAGTATAGATAGTGCAGAAACAATAGAACGATTTATAAAAACGAAGACGGCGAAGCAAATTTGTAAGGAGAAATAAAAATGAAAACTGGAACAAAATCTCTGTTGTGGGGCGTACATCAAATATTTTGGCATCCACTAACTGTTACACTCGCATGGAAAGAACTCTATAAATCGTGGCCATCATGGAAAGAATTTGTTTGTATCTTCATCCACGATTTGGGATATTGGGGATGCCCAAATATGGATGGCACAGAGGGAGAAAATCATCCGGTGTGGGCAGCGAGTTTTGCAGCAAAATATCTCGATACAAAAACCGATACAGAATGGCGGCATTATAGAAATTTATGTTTATATCATTCTCGGCATTTTGCAAGAGCACGAAACACAATTCCATCCAAACTTTGTTGGGCCGACAAACTATGTTACAAATATGATCCCGTTTGGTTCTACACACTGCGCGCCAAATTGAGTGGTGAAATAAAAGAATACCGCGCGCTTCCTCAAAGCCAAAACTTTAAAGGCTCTGATTCTGACTGGTATAGAGAACAAAGAAAATTATATATTAAACTTGCACTTTCACAGAAAGCAGATACTATTCCGTATCAGGATGTGAAGAATTGATTAGAATAAAAATAATAGAAAATGCTGGAAATCATTTTGCTCAACGATTTTTAAAAAATTGTTTTGGTGGTGATGAAGCAGTAGCATACCTCGCATCCCAAAAAGCACATTGGCTTGAAAATCACGAAAGGGAAATTGGATTTCTCACTAAAGAATTCGGGGATTTAAAAATATCGATTGGAGATGATTATGAGTTGTTTGATTCCGAATACACCGATTTATTTGAGGTTGTTGAATGATTATCCAAGGCGACGCTTTAACAGTTTTGAAAAGGATGGATAGTGAGTCAGTGCATTGTGCGGTAACGTCAAGTCCATATTATGGATTGCGTTCGTACAATACCGAACCACAAATATGGGATGGAGATCCAAACTGCCAACATGAATGGGGGGAAGTTCATCCACCGGGATATAGATCATCTGATACAAAACCGGGTCCAATGCAACATGAAGGGAATACGCACCGTGAGAATTTGCGAAGTGATATTTGTTCAAAGTGTGGAGCGTGGAAAGGTGAACTGGGACAAGAGCCTACACCTGAATTGTTTGTTAAACACCTAACAACTATCTTTCATGAATTAAAAAGGATTTTAAGAAGCGACGGTGTTTTCTGGATGAATATTGGGGATAGTTATTGTGCTTCTAAATGCGGATCGTTCAACGGTGGATCAGATATTCTTAAAGGAAGAAATCTTGAAGGTCACTCTAAATCCGGGAATGTAGATAAGTCAAAACTTATGGGAATGAAACCCAAAGACCTTATTGGTATCCCGTGGGCTTTAGCATTTTCTATGCGCTCCGATGGTGCCTCATCACCACAGACAATGTATACAGTAGAAAAAATCAAAACTTCGTTGCTTCGAGATTATGATACTTGGAATGACGTTCCAAAACATACTAAAAGAACAATTGAAGATTTGGATGAAGAGTGGTTAAAAGCAAGTAAGGGGGGTTGGTATCTCCGTTCTGATATTCCTTGGGTAAAAAGAAATTCACTTCCATCATCTGTAACAGATCGCCCCGGCTCTTCCATTGAACACATATTCTTATTCTCAAAATCACAGAAATATTACTATGACTACATAGCAACAATGCAACTTTCATCAGAATCTTACAACAAAGATAAAAGACCGCGCGGTGTTATTCGTCAATGCGTAAACACAAACTCCAAGTATCCAGATGGGGGGCAATTTAAAAAGCAAGATAACACAGGGAATGAAACTTACACAGGATTTAACGCTCGCTATGAACCTAATGGTTATGGCCTTCGTTACATGCGGGATTCCGATTTCTTCTTCAAGACATGGCAAGGACTTCTTCACAATGAAGATGGTGAACCAATGGCTCTTGTGGTAAATCCGAAACCGTATAAAGGTTCACATTTTGCCGCATATCCGATAAGGCTTGTAGAACCCCTAATTCTCGCGGGAACATCAGAAAAAGGCGTTTGCCCACATTGTGGAGCGCCGTGGGTTAGAGTTGCGAAAAAAGAATCATATATAACTCGCCCCACCATTGGTTCTGATGATCAGAAGCAAAAACTCAATCCCGGTAATGCGCAGGGATTAGAACGCACTGGTGGTCATGTTGCTCAAATTACTGAAACCATAGATTGGCAACCATCTTGTAATTGCACAAATAACATACCAGTTCCCGCCACAATTCTCGATCCCTTCTCCGGCTCATCAGCAACCGGTGTCGCTTGTAAACTCCATAATCGTGATTATATTGGTATAGAACTCAATCCTGAATATTGTGAACTTGGAAGAAAACGTATTCGTGAAGGCAAATAACCCACCACAACCTTTTTATATTAACGCGTCCTATCTTATTACAATATGCCTCCTCTCGTTTCTGTTATCATTCCAACTCACAACCGCAACCTATCTTTAAAACGAGCAATCCAAAGTGTCCTAGATCAGACTTTTACAGATTATGAAATTATTGTTGTAGATGACACATGGGCAACCAACGAAATTTCCGATAATTATCCAAATGTCCATTTTCTTCATATACCTACAACATCATATCCAGCCATATCCAGAAACATGGGCATTAAAGTTTCAAATGGAAAATACATTGCCTTTTTAGATGATGATGATGTTTGGTATCCAGAAAAATTAGCATCGCAGATATCAAGATTATTAATAGACCCAAAATTAGGATTGGTTTGCAGTAACGGGAACATAGGAAAAGATTTATATATTAAAAGAAATATTACAAATGAACCCGACATGCTTCCACAGGAAATAATAGGGGATTTCGTTGTAACATCGTCATGTGTAATTCGCAGAAGTTTATTGGAAAAAACAGGTCTATACAACCTGCTCCCACTTTGTGAAGACTATGATTTCTCAATAAGATTTGTAGCAACAACACAAATTTATTACGACCCGACACCTTTGTTTGAATATACTATTTCAGAAAATAGTATACAAAAACGAAGTAACTATTCCTTTGTTGCTTATCACCAAAACGTTATAAAAGTAATGGAAAATTTACGAGAATTTTTAAAAAGGAACAATCTGGAAAAACCAGAAACATCGTTTTTAATTCATTATAGAATTCTCGATGAAAAAATAATGGTAATGTGGAATATAGTTAAAGATTTTATTAGAGGATATTAAATGACAAAAATCTTTTTCGCCGGAGATATGCGCAGTCCTTTTATACAAGGAGATGCAGAACTTTTAAAGGAAGATCACGATGTTTTTATTTTTAACACCCCGATCAAAAAAATGGATTTTCCGCTTTATCTATTTAAATGTTTTCAACAAGTTTTAAATATTAGAAAATCAAATCTCGTCTGGGTTTGGTTTGCAGATTGCCCGGCACTACCATTAGTTATTATTGCAAAAATATTTAATATACCCACAGCTGTGAATGTCGGTGGATTTGAAGTTTCTGGAATATCTGAAATTAATTATGGAAATCAACTTAAACCAATCCGTGGATATGTTTCAAGATGGATTATAAGAAATGCAACAGAAATTATTGTTCCTTCCCCCGTATACAATGTTAAAACATTAAAAGTTGGTATAGGAATAAAATTGATGGATAATACATTTGCATTGCCCGAAGACGATTATTATTTTGAAAATTATTACTTAACCCACACAATGGCTCATATAATCACAATTCCGAATTGGGTTGATACGGAAACTTGTGATATACCACTTCCACAAAAAGAAGATCTTGCTGTAACCGCCGTGTGTTCGAAACATGCGTATGCTTATAAAGGAATTTCAATATTTCAAGAAGCATCAAAAAATATTCTTTATAACACAAAAATATTAGAACATCTCCCACGAAAAGAATACGAGGACTATTTGAAACGCGCCAAAGTCTATTGCCAACTTTCACGCGATGAAACATTTGGTATCTCACTTGTAGAGGCAATGGCATATGGTTGTGTGCCTGTTGTTAGCGATAAAGGTGCTTTGCCGTGGATTGTAGAAGACACGGGTATTATCGTGCCTTATGGAGATGTTACAGCAACTATTAATGCAATTAATAAAGCAATGACTATGGACGGTTCAAAAGCGCGTGAGCGCGCACGTTATTTCAGCCGTGAAAGAAAACAAGAATCGGTGAAACAACTCATCAAGGAATTAATATGACACGTATTCTTATACTCGGAGACTACCCACTACCCAATGAAACAATAACCGGCGGAATAATGCGGTCAGTTTATTTAACTGCCAATGCATTATCAAAATTGTGCCCAGAATATGACTTTCACGTATTGACAATCACGGATGGAATTGATAAATCTTTTGTGTCAATCAACAAAAATCTTGCAATCCATTATATCCATTTTCCTTTAAGAAACAAACCAATCTTGGTTCCAAAATTCCTTTCCAAGCAATTGATATTGCATGAAATAAATAAAATAAAACCAGATTTAATCCACGCCAATGGTTCAAGCTGGGAATATGGATACCCAGCAATTGCATATAAAAAATGTCCTGTTCTTATAACTGTTCACGGAGTGTCACACAATGAATCAAAATATTGGTCTGGTCTAAAAGGCGCGTGGCATCGTATAAGTTGTTGTAAAATGGAATCACACATCTTTGAAAAAATGGAAAACGTTGTTGCCGTTTCTTATTATGTAGAAAGAGAAATGAGAAAATGCATATCGAAAACACAATATGGAAACTATGCGATACATGTAGATGTCATTTCCAACCCGGTTGATCCATGTTTTATGGATGTTACAACAAAATACACAATACCAAATCTATTATTATATGTTGGGGGGATTGAAAAACGAAAAGGATTAGACGTTCTTATCCGATCACTTTATATAGTTAAAAAACAAATGCCTTATATAAAATTGAATGTCGTTGGTTCGATACGAAGTCCTATATATTGCGCAGATATAATGAAACTCATTTCCGATTTGGATTTAATTGACAATGTGAATTTTGTTGGAAAAGTAAGCGATACATTATTAATGAAAGAATATTCTAATGCATCAATATATATTTCACCTTCATATGAAGAATCAGAGGGTATAACCATTCTTGAAGCGATGGCTACAGGAACACCAGTAATAGCAACCCGGTCGGGCGGTTCGGAAAGTATAATAAAAGATGGTGTTGATGGATTGTTGGTAAAAAACGGAAACCACGAAGAACTAGCATTTAAGATTTTAATTTGTGGTGATGCATTAAAAGAGCAACTTGGAAAAGGAGGGAGGGAAACAGCATTGAAATATTTACCGGAGAATATTGCGAAACAGTATATGGAAGTTTACAGGAGGTTGTTGAAATGCCAAAACTAACCGAACGGGAGCGCGAAGGATTTGAAAAAATACTAACGCAGGATTTGAAAGCAATCAATCAACGCTTTATCAGTCAGATAAAAGATTTCTGGGGAATTGCTCGTAGTAATGTGCTTAAACGAAAAGGATGGGATACTCTCATACTCGAAAAAGAACAACTGGAACGGAAACAAAAAGAAATTAAACAAAGAATGCACGAGATAGAAGATATTTTAAATAGTGAAAAATTGAGAGTAGAACAAGTGGTTGAACTCGGTGGAAAATCAAATGAATATGGACGATGCGAAGGTGCGAACTTTTATGGAATTCCGATTACATCACAATTTGAATATGAAATTGTAGAATACATCAAAGCAAATATTGACCTCGAAGTGCCGGCAAAAATGTTGCGTGATGTATGTGAATCATCAATCCGCGCTCTCGTAATGGCTGGAACGTTTGAAGAAGCACGTGGGGCATATGAAAAGTTTTATTCTCTGGATTTCAGAAAGTATGGTGTTGATATTCCCCCACGATTGGATGATATTTGTGCCAACAAAAATTCAATGTTATATGCTCAACAATCATTGCAACAAATTGAAAAAGAAAAACCGGATATTAAGTTGATTGAATGTAAGGAGGAGAAAGAATGAAAGATGGTTATAAATTAACAATATTTTTAAGTGTTATAGTAATAATATTGGCAATATTTATACATGGCACAGTTATTCATTTAACACAAGTGGGTGAATTTCAAAAATGTGTAAATGCAACACTTTCTGATCCACTCTATTCCACATTTGCATGTGATAGACCGGGATGGTGGTTTGGAATATGAAAATCCTTTTTATCTTACCTAGATTTAATAAAGGTTTCGGAACTGTCTACAATGAAAACGAAACCGGTATTGACTATGATTACTTAATGCCCGTGGGAATGCCCTACATCGCTTCTTATCTCAAACACAATGGATGTGATGTCTCGGCATTAAACCTTAATCACACACCCGGATTGGTTAAAAACATTGTACAAAAAACTATTACTGACACTCACTATGATTTCGTATTCACCGGCACAATTTCCATAATGTATCCCGCTGTGCGCGATATAATAAAATATGTACACGAAGCATCTCCCAATACAATAACCGTCTGTGGTGGAGGTATCATTTCGTCTAACCCCGAACTAATGATGAAACTTATTAATCCACATTACGGGATTATTTTTGAGGGTGAAGAAACAGCATTAGAGTTGATACAAACTATTGAGAAGGGGCAATCTGTGGAAAATGTTAAAGGTATTATTTATTCAACAACATGGCCTATTCCAACGTTTACTAAAACACAACCACGCCCCCAAATCAAAAACCTAGATGCACTCCCGTTTCCCGATCTTGAACTATTCGGTTATTCCGAATACTTGAAACACCAAGAACTTGGCGGTTGGAATCAATATCCACGAGATTATCCACCGCGCCCGTATATGTTGGTTTCAGCGCGCGGTTGTTCGGCAAATTGTTTATCAGGAGACACTTTAATTGCAACCACAAATGGCAACATTAAAATAAAAGATCTCGTTGGGCAGACCCCAAAAGTTCTTACACGAGATCCAATTACAAAAGATGTATTATATGCACAGTCCTCAATAGTTGCTAAAACCGGAGAAAATAAAAATCTCGTTAGAGTTTCATTTAAAGAGGGGGGATATATTGACTGTACACCAGATCACAAATTTGTAAAATTTTTAAACTCAAACCAATATGTCCCGTTGAGAGAGTATGAAACGGAAGCACAATTTTTGAGACCCGGTGATAGTGTTCGTGCTGTTCATTATAAATTGAGCACCACTGGTTACACGATTATAATATGGGGAAGGAAAAAGCATCGATATCAGCACACTTTAATAATGGAATCTATGATTGGAAGGAAACTCTCACAATACGAAAGGGTTCATCACAATGATCATAATCAAATAAATAATGTTGAAAAAAATTTAACACTTACCGACAATCATAAACATATCCCAACTTACCATCCAGAACTATCACAACGTATGAAAGATAATAATCCCGCAAAAAATCTACCACACGAATTTTTTGTGCAACGCGGAAAAGAACAACGTGGTAAAGTTCGCTCTATAGAATCCAGAATGAATTATAAAGCATCCAAAACGGGGAATAAAAATCCGATGTGGAAAGGTGGTTGTGGAAGAACAACAAAATCCCGTATACCCGGGCAACCAGATGTAAATCACGTAGTTAAAAGCGTTGAACCACTAGATGGGTTACATAATACGTATTGTTTAGAAGTGCCGGGATATAATTGGTTCTATGCCAACGACGTTCTTGTTCATAATTGCACATTTTGCTACCACACAACCGGCCCAAAATACCGCTACCGTTCCGCAGAAAATATAATGTCAGAAATCAAATACGTTGTTGAAAAATACCACATTAACTTCTTCACATTTCTTGACGAATTGTTTTCATACGATAAAGCGCGCGCACTTGAATTCTGCCGACAATTTAAAGAATATCAGAAAACCATTCCGTGGCGAATTGAAATGTATTGCAATCTGCGCGTTGATTGCGCGGACGCAGAACTTCTTGATGCCATGAAATCCTGTGGGAATGTAGTTATCGGATTAGGTCTCGAAAGTTACAACCAAAAAGTTCTCGATTCAATGCGAAAACACATAACACCCGCGCAGATTGAAACCACGCTTGGAATGATCGCAGAAAGAAATCTTGTTCCGCAAGGGGGGTTCATCTTTGGAGATAATGCAGAAACACTTTCCACCGCACGCACTACTTTACAATTCATTCGAGAACACCCACATCTTTCACGAGGTGGTTTATTTATGGGCTTTATTATTCCGTTTCCCGGGACCGCTATTTATAAACATGCTTTACAAAATGGAATCATAAAAGATGAAATAGAATTTATTAATAAATTGACAAGCACGGATTATAATTATGATAACGTATGTAATCTCACAAATTTATCAGATGAAGATTTTGACACGTTGAAAAATGAAGTGTTCACTTTAAAATACACAGCAATTCCCGTATCTGTTCCAACAAAAATAACCAATGATGAAATCTTTGTAAAATGCCCCCATTGTGGGAAGATGCAAACTTATAAAACAACTAAACGACCACATGCGCAATTCAGCGTGGGGGTAATTTGTAATAACCCCGAATGTAATGGAAGATTTGAAATGGGCACACGATATATTCAATTGGGGAGACTCGCTGTAAAGTTATTGGGATTTAAAAGAATGCGACGGATTAAAAATTGGATGGGGATTTGATGACCATAAAAATTCCATTGTCAATTTTAAAATATATTGCAGATCGACAAACCGAGTTTCAGACCGCGTGGAACATATATCAATATGTTTTTCCAATCGTGACGTTTGAAACATTTGCTATGTTGGCTTGTGAAAAATTTGGGATATATGGCAATGCTGCCATTCTTATTTATATAATTATTCCAATAATAGGATTTATCGGAGTTGTAATATCAGGGAGAGTTTTAATACGATCCGATTATCAATATTTATTTATGAAAAATTCAGCGGATTTGAATAAGGATTGGAAGGAAGTCGTGACTATATTAAGAGAGTTGAAGGAGAGGAAATAAAATGGAAGAATTTATAGAATTTTGGCCCATGGTTAAATGTTTAATATTTCCACATATTATGGGAATATTATTTGGAATATTCGTTGGAATCTCGATATATATATTATTGTTTTCAAAAAAATATATATCCTTTTTATATAATTGGAATAATGTAATAAAAATCGCTCCATTTTTAATAATATCACTTATGGGAGGAATATTAGGAATATTAAAAATTATAGAATTTGCAAGTGAAACGCAACCTATTTATCATATGTGGGCATATATAATGGGATGTCAAATGATAATCATTTCTTATGGAATGATAACCGGATTTGGTTGTGGTGGAGCGATTGGATATTTTATTAATAAATTCATGGATAAATTGGAGGATTAAAATGAACCGCGTATTTTGGAACCCAATAGTAAAACCAACACCACTATATTTTGAATTGTTGCGAGAATTTAATTGCAAAAAATATAATGACAATCTTCCACTCGTAAGTATTGTCATTCCTGCTTATAATTCTGGAAAATACATCGGAGAATGCCTACAATCCGTTATCAACCAAACTTACACAAACTGGGAATGTTTTATTGTTCTCGCACCATGCACAGATAATACATTGGATGAAATATGGAAATGCATTAATGTAGATGATCCAAATCCAAAAATCCGTATTATACGGGAAGATAAAAAATCTAATTGTGCGACCGCGCGCAATAAGGGGTTTAATGAATGTTCTGGTAAATATGTTACTTTCCTAGATGCTGATGATTGGTGGGAACCACAAAACTTGGAAAGAATGGTTATGGCAATGGAAAACTATATCAATTCAGATTTGGATTGGTGTGTGCATTGCCAAAAAATGCATAAAGATAATAAGGAACAAATTATTATGGAGATGCCCGGTACACACAACGAGATTGGGGGAATTGGAGGAATATTATTTAAAAAAGAAACATTAGATAAAATAAAATCTGAATATGGGTATGTGTTTGATGAATCTTTAAAACACACTGATGATGGAGATTTGTCTTTGCGTTTGCGAAAATATAAAGGTAGATTATTCCCAGAAGTTTTATCTCACTATCGTTGGAACGAAAGCGGGTTGACTGCAACAACGGGCAATATTAATCAATCGTGGGGCATTGTAAAAATTCTTATTAAAAGGGGTGCGTGGGATTTGCTGCCGTATCATTTGAAGAATTTGGGAGTTTGTATCGTTGAAGAAGTAACGGGGTTTGATTTGGTGAGGAAGAGATGAAAACGAACTACGATATATATTTCCAAGTTTACAACACATCATCTAAAAAATGGGTGAAATATGATAGAACACAGGGGAGAGTCGTGGATATCAAAGACGATGGCGAACCGTATGAAAATATACAGATATATAATGAGGGGATAAAATGATCCTACCACCCTCCTACTTCGAGATCACAACCAAAATCGGTTGCTCAATCAACTGCCTAAAATATTGTCCACAGGAAACGATTATTAAAAATTACAAAGGTAATCCTTTAATGACACTTGACCAGTTCAAAAACTTTATGAAAACGGTTCCACAAAATCTACCCATTTTCTTTTCTGGTCTATGCGAACCATTCCTTAATCCACAGACAACAGATATGATTATGTGGGCACATCACAAAGGACACCCCATTTCTATATTTAGCACACTAACCGGATTGACACCAACTAATGCTTGTAGGTTAATTGATATTCCCATCGACAAATTTGTCCTTCACCTCCCCGACGCTTATGGTAATGCCAAAATCCCACAAACACAAGATTACTTTGAAGCACGCTCCATTATTGAAATGAATGTTAAGCATCTCGAATATATGAACATGGGGTGGGGGTTTATTTCCAATAAGTGCGAGGATATGGCGCGCGGTCGGGCCGAATTAAAAAAAGGGCGTAGACTTTGCAACTTCCTAGAATCACCTGCTTATCAACTCCTGCCCAATGGCAACGTGTTCTTTTGTTGTATGGTGCGCGGGTTGACGGAGAAGGTTGGGTCGTTGTATGAGAATACATATCTAGAGTTGGCAGCGCGACATGGAAAGATCTCTGATAGATTGCAGAAAGACCAAAATTCTATTTGTCATTATTGTAATGTGTCGGAGAAATATTGGTTGAGGAGAGCGATACAAAAGAAGAATGAGTTGTTGAAGGGTAAGACGATTATGCAGGTGTTGGGGGTTTGAAAACAATTTATTTTTCTATTTTAGAGTGAAGCAATTTTAATCCTTCTTGATAAGTTGGGCATTCTTCGCATGAAATATAACGTGGCAATGTAGATTTTCCTTTCCCTCTACATAAACATCTACGTTGATTTTTCTTAACATCTTTGGAGAAAAATGAATGTGTTTCTACGGCCATTCCAAGATATTTGCATTCCATTTCAACACAAAAATGAAGCGGAATCATTTAAGGCTCCACCCACATTCCCTTTTCAAACCATCCTTGCCCAGACAAGAAATTATTAATTTCTAAAAGCCTCTTGTCGATTTTCTCTTTTTGCTTCTCCAATTTTATTTTTTCCTGCTGCATATTACCAATATACAGATCATCGCCATTCTCCGAAAGATAATCACGGAATGCGATTTCTTCTGCGCGCGATGTTGAAAAAGATCTTTTCAAACTCGCATCTATTTCTGGTAAAAGATCCATAGCATCGGTATAATAAATCTCATAATCTGTATTGAGATTCATATAACTTTTTTGCTTCCCATCGGGTGTCACAACAGCGATATGGGTTGAAACCGATTCCTGTGAAGGATCACAGAAATTGAAGTGGCCACGACGACTCGTTACTTGGATGTAGTTGTGGAGTTTCATAATGTCTCCCTCACAATAAAAGACTGACAACCAACCGCGCGAAGTAGTTGCAAATCGATAACGCGCATAGGCATTACGTGGACCCATGCTGATGGGCAATAACACCCATATTTTGCGTTTCCATCTTCGTTCTCTAACATATCGGGAGTCAATCGACCCAATGGTGGATGATCCCCTCCAAAATTATCAGTAACGATTTCATGGAAAAACCAACAGTTGGGGCAGTAGTGTTGCATTTCTCACTCACTCCATGAATGATCAATTATCTGCGATACTTTGATATCAACTTCTTCGACTTCCAAATCTTTAACCCCATAATATGGTTTTTGTTTAATCATCTCAATAGCCGTTTCCTTCGTCTTTGCAAGCACAACTCCGCAACCTTGATCATATGAAATGTCGTATGCGTATTTGAATAGTTTCATAGCAACCCCTTTAATTTCAAATGGGCATACTGTTCCAAATTCAATGATTCGCTCCATTCATATCCACATTCGTTGCAACCAAAATTTACTTTAACCATCGATCTTCCTGTCTTTGCGATATATTCTTCATCTCCACATACGATGACTAGATCGTAACCACATGCTGGGCAAATGTCACGTTTCTTTGTGCTCATTTCTCACACATCCACATGATCCCCGAAATAACCCAACGGCAAATTAGTTATTTCACACGGTGTTGGAACTGCTTTGCCTGAAAGCAATTCATCAATGCGCTTCAACTTGTCTTCATAAAACACGACGCGCAACTTGTGCTTTTGAAGATGATTTAAATACATTCGCTTTCGTGTTTGTAGTGTAATAATTTCGTGGTCTTTCATTCTGCGTCATCTCTCATAGACTCAATGGTTGATTTTAAGCATGAGACATCAACGGTGAAATATTGGCAGGTATCACAATTATATTCCCCGTTTCTAGTTCCGGGACAACCACCCTCCCCACTGATTCTATCATCAAGATATGCACACTCTAACAAACAAGCATCAATTTTATCAAGTAAATTATTCTTTACTTTCTTGATTTCATCTGATATCGGATTGATACGAATTGTTCCTGCAAGACCACGCGCGTTTTTATATTTTTCTTCGGTGTGGTTATCGTCGTCTTCTACATAGTCTCCAAACTTTTCAATTTGAACATTTGTGATTACATATTGCCCTTCCGTGTTCATTTTCACAACTCCAAACTTTCTATAACATACTACGCGTTTAAAATATTTATACCTAACGGTCTGAATATTTATAATTATAAAAAAAGAAATTTAAAAAATATTTATTTTAAGCCTTGCCCGCGTTCTTCATCGGAGCCCGCTCAATGCGACCGCTCTTACCGAGGAAATACAAGTAACCGGGTTCCTTCTTAACCGCTTCCTTGCTTACCGTCTTCCTAGAACCGGTCTTGTTTGACTTCGCGGGAACACGATCAACGTTTCCATCCTTTGTAATACAATAAAGGTATCCTTTCTCACGCGTAATAACTTCTTTACCAACAATTTCACTATTAGTCATATTTTAAAATTCTCCTAAAAACGTCTAATCGTTTCATCGATTGACACTACAATGTATGCACTTCTAGTTTATATACTTTTCGTCTACTTACGATGAAAATGTAAAAAAGATGAAAGATATTTTAAAAACGCGCGAGGGGAAAGGTTTATTATGTTTTGAGACTAATACGTATATTGATAATCATGACCAAAAAAGAAAAACAACCACGCGACGGAATGGGAAAGTTTGTAAAACAAACACCTATGATCGCATTACACAGCAAAGATGGATCGACTGCTTATTTCTCTTCCGTGGAGGAGATGGAGAAGTTTACAAAAACGAGCAATCTTAAATTTAAAGAACGAATAGATAATAACAAACCAATCGCGCTTTATGGTGAGAATGGAAATGTCGCATACTTCACAAAGGAAGAACTTGCTGGTTTTAAAAACCCGGATTGTGAACCGGCGACAAAAGGTTTCGTTAAATGTTTGATGAGGAAAACACGCAATCATACACACATTATAAGATGGGAGGGAACACCAATATCATTATCATTGCTTGGTGGATGTATCGCCAGTATTATTCTTGGGGCCGGTTGCCTTTCGGTTAATGAAACTGCACGAAACATCGGGAATCAATATTTTGTCCCGGTTTTTCTATTTACAATTGTAGTCACTTGTATATTTTGCGAATTTATGAATTTCGAAGTTGAAGAAATTAAAGAGTGTGTTCCACCCGAACTTCAAAAATACACCCCACCCACGTGCGAGAAGAAGGATGAGTGTGATTAATTTTAAAACTTTTTTAAAATCTCTTTTACTAACACCCATTCAAATTCCACAATTGGAGAAATAACTACTGCTGCTATCAAAGATGATGCAACACTAATAACAGGTGAAACATTTTCCACAATCACTTTATTAAAAAATCCAATCGTGGTTAAAGTTGTCGGGTCTTGGATGTATTGAAAAATAATGGAGATACTAACAAAAATTATAGAAATACATATCCACTTCAATTTATAAAAATCTAATATCCGCATTTTTCGTGGTTCGGGTGGGTCTATAAAAATGTGGTCTTTCATTTTAAAACTTATTCTTTTTTCCACATTCCGGACAAACAAATCCAACAACTGCGTCGGGCGCGCTCACTTTAAATCCACAATATTCTTCGTATCCTTGTTTTTCATATATAACATCTTCGTCATCCAGTGCATCAAAATTGACAAGCACGTGGCAATGTTCACACTCGTCGTAAATGTCTTTATAATCTTCGTAATCGGAATCTTCGGGATAGATTATTTTCTTCATTAAATACCTCCACTGGGTATTATATTCATTTATTTCTCTCCTCCAAAAACTTTAATACTTTAATAGACGCCTCTGTAGCCCCGTGACACACTAAGCAAGTATAACCAACTCTCTGAAGGTATGTCATTATCTTTTTCTGTGCCTCGGAAACAACCCCACCTTTTTCCCTTTTAAGCTCAATGTATAACGCCCACGATGGCACAAACAAATCTGGTATGCCTGCCACGACGCCCATCTTCTTTAAGCGCACAGCGGTTTTTATAGAACGTTTTTCTCCATTCGGACAATGATAAATTAAAACGCCGGGGAACTTCTGGTGAAACCAAATCAAGAAGCCGTATTGGTGCGATGCCTCGGTAGCTTGTTTTGTTGTTTTACTTTTCATCTTCTTGTAAACCTCCTTCGTTTACTTCGCGCCGGGTAGTGAGTGTGTGGAATATAATTGCAAATATTTTCTACAATAGACGACCCAATATCAGTTACAACTAACGAGACTATTAAAGAACAAACCCATTCTGGGCATGTATAATTTAAAACAAACCATACAGAAATCCAAAATAAAATAACAAACGCAACATTTATAATCAAATTGGTTTGCGCAACAACAATTACTAAATAAATTACAAAACATGGAATTAAAATAGAAAGAGCAGTCTTTAAAATTTCTGAAATGATGTTAAATATTTTTATATTTCTTCCCCCACATCCCTTTTATATTACCAGCATTTTTATTCACGCTAGATCGTTTACAAATACTATAATACTTTCCCGTTACAGGATTATAAACCTTTTGTTCGGACTTCGCATATAAAATTTTATAAATATCTTTAACCGCGCCGTCAATTATCCTGCATTCACGCTCTGCTTTATTGATGGGCAAATTTATTTGAATCTTTAAAAGGTTCATAACTATTTCGTCGTGTTGTTCTTGTGTGTATTCATAGTATGGTGTTGTTGTCATTTCATTCTACCCCACAATAAATATCATAATAACTCTCACTCGGATAAATATAATAACTACATCTATTATTGTCTATTAATATATTATACTTTGCACTACTTATCATAGGGAAATCAACTTCGGAATTGTTATCGGTGTAACTATACATTTCTTGTGTATTTCGAAAACACTCATTACTCATTTTTATAGAAACATTTATTCCTTTTTGTTCGTGTCGAATATGAAATTTTACATAATGTGGAATATATGTAAAATCCTCATGTGTATAATTTTGATATGCGAAATTGTAATTTTTATCCACCCCCAAATAATTATATAAAAAATTACAGTAATTACTATAAACAATATCATTTGTTTTAAATGACATATCTTGCTCGTGTGTAAAATATAAAACAAGACCAAACAATGTGCAGCCAATTAGCATACACATTATAATAAAAATAAATGTGTGTTTCATACCTCACACCACCCCACAAACCTTTCTCGGAATCCACCATATCAATAATGCCACTACTGCCCATAATACAAAAATTGATGCGCCATTTAATGTTTCTCTTATTGTCATGGTTTCCTCTTCGGTATATTAAAATAATAATGCCCGCCGCGTTCCGTCTTTTGCCAATACAATATCCAAAACACTTTATTCTTTTCGAGAGCACTAATTATTTCTTCGTTGCCACTCCATCCACCGGTGTGCAATTCAAGTTCACGCGTGTTCTTGTCGTATTTGAAATAACCAATATCTGCATATGCCCACATGCTTTTTATCATACAAATAAGATCGCATGGTTCTGGGTTTTTAATGCAGTCGTAGGTTTCGATGTAGTTTAGGTTTGTCATGTTTCCTCCTTCAATCTCTTAATTAACCAATTAGAAAATCGAACATATCCCATATATAACAATGCAATAATAGATATAACGAGCATTGTTATCCCAAAAAATAAAATCGGCGCTGCCGCTAATGATGGCGTATTATTTGGTAGAAGGTGTAATACGATAAGCGAAAATACAAAACACTCAATCCCAGATATAAAAAATTCAAACACAACCGGATCGCAAGTTTGCATCTTTCCCCTATCTCTTGCTTCTTGTATTGGTGTTGGCATTTTTACCCCTCCAACTTCTGCTGCGTCGATTGCCCCTTTGCAAAGACGAAGCCGGTCACTCTAGTAAATTTACCATCGGGTCGGACTTCGATCTTTTCAACTTTCCGCCAATTGGGATATTCTTTTAATGCTTCCTCCACCGATTTTGATTTTCCTCCAAGTTGTTGAACCAATGCACGCGCTTTTTCAGCGGCGTAGTTCCGGTGATCAAGGCAGATCCAAATCGGATAGGCACGATCCATTCTATCAATAAATTCCACTTTCACCGACGGTATTTTTCCCGGTTTGGAGTGTTTGGAAACGTAGGTGTCAACTACATCTATAATGTAGGGTTTTATTTGATCACTCATTACCGGGCCAGAATACGCGGTAGCACCGTGCCTTGCTTCGGTGTCTTCATCTTTCGGATAAACAAACCCACACCCCGGACAAACAGATAACCGCGCGTGGTGAATGCAGTGGCAACGCTCGCACTCACGCATAGGCGGTTTTGCTGGTGGTTTCCCAAATATATCTTTTCCATGTATCTTTACTGGATCTATAGAATCAATCGGGCCATGTTCAATACAATTATTTCCAAAATCGAGCAAAATAGCGTTTGCCTTGTTTGTCGTCGGGGAAGGTCTCATAGAACGGCCCACCATCTGGATGTAGCGCCCCGTTGATTTTGTACTTGTTAAAAGCGCCACAAGATCAATAGCCGGAACGTCCAATCCTTTTGTGTAGATTCCGACGTTAATCAAACATCTCAATTTACCATTTCTATATTTTTCCACAATTTTATTTCTTTCTTCAGACGGTGTATCTCCGGTTACAATCTCGCAATCAATTTTATGCTTTTTTAATTCTTCGGCAACGTGCTCTGAATGTTTTATACCAGAAGTAAATATCAACCAGCACTTTCTATCCTTACCATATTCCACGATTTCATTAACAGCCTTTTCAACCAATATCTTCGAATCTGCTGCATAGGCAAGATCTTTAGAATTATAATCTCCCGCTTGAACGCGCACTCCCTTTAAATCAATTTTCGCCAATCCGCCTTTGCTAATTACATTTACCAAATATCCTTCTTTAATCAATCTCTTCATATCACAGACATACACAATATCTTCAAATAAAGCATCGTCTCCTTCGTTTAACATTCCGTCGGAAAGCCTAAATGGTGTTGCGGTTAGACCAACGACCACAAAATGCGGTGATGATACCCGAAGTTGTGTAAAAAATTTCTGGAATCTTGTTGTGGATTTGGGTGAAACTAAATGAGCTTCGTCAATTATGACAACATCCACACGACCGAAATCATATGCTTTATTATACATACTCTGAATGCCACAGCAAATCACGGTTGGCTTAACACTTTTCTCACGTAACCCCGCACTGTAAATTCCAATGTTGCATTCTGGGTAGTGGTTTTTTATAGATTTGTAATCCTGCGAAATTAATTCTCTGGTGTCGGTAATAACCAATATTTTAATGTCGGAACTATCCAAACATAATCGTTTAATCATCTCTGCCAAAATAATGCTTTTCCCAGAACCCGTTGGGGAGACGATCAGAGCGTTTCTACCGTTTCCACTTTCCCAGTAGTTCCAGACTGCTTGGACAGCCTCGTTTTGATAATCCCGAAGAATTGCCATTTTACCACCCCCACATATCATGATATGCTTTATGAGAATTCTTCAACATGGTGATTCCATTATTTATATCCCATAATTCTTCGCATGATTCTGCTTCTTCCAAAGTCGTTATATTATATTTTTCTATTATTGTATGGAAAGGTATTATATGGTGTGCTTGAATAGGGTTTTTGCGTGTTCCTTTGCATCCGCTGAACCAATCTCGGTAATTATCTCTGGCAAATATAGAAAGAATCCATTTTCTCATTTTTGTGCAATGTCTAATTTGATTATTTAATGATGTGACACCATCCTTCCATTGATATGCATTTTCACCACGTCTTATATATCTTAAATTTAAACATTTATCCTCTGACCATTTTTTCCCGATTCGAAATTTGCGACTGCATTCATCAGAACAAAATTTCCCCCTTTCGTGATCAACTTTGTATTGTGTGGTTTCAAATTCTTTCCCACATTGCTGACAAACACGATTTATACGTTTTCTTCTGGCAATCGATTTACATCCAACCGAGCAATATTTCCCACCACCCCTAACAATATAAGATGTCCACACTTCAAATTCTTTTCCGAATGTCAAGCATTTACATTTTATTTTACTTCTATTTCCGATATATGCACACTCACGAGAACAATATTGCGGGTGTTGATATGGATATTTTACTTCGAATACAATTCCACATTGTTTACAAATACGCAAAACATCACGGATTTTTGATTCCGTTGGATGTAATATTTTATTTCTTTCCCTCCCATATTCACTTTGGCAATCTTTACACCACATTTGCAATCCATCTTTTCTACTTTTTTCTCTCCTAAACTTCGTTAACGGCAATCCCCTCTTACACCGACTACAAACCTTTGTTTTAATTTCTTCTTCCATTTAACGACCCAACCCAATCAAAATCAACCTTCCAACAAGTTGCCGTGACATGATATTGAAGTCTTGACTTCGGACAATAAAAAACAGATTCGCCGCGCATTAATCTATCAACAGCATCACATCGCGCAACGGAATTCTCTTCTTTTAAACATTCACATTTTTTGTATTTAGTCATTATAAGTATTATGTTTTAATAGTATTTAATACTATCGTTTGATTCAACATCCTCGCAGATTCATTCATCATATTTTGTTGAAACACAAACAACGGATTGTTCGTAACAAGACCACTATACAAGAACCCAACGGGGTCGTGAATAAATTGCGCTCCTAGAACCACGATACAGACGATTAAACCGACAATGCAAACGGCAAGAATGCCATATAACAAAATTTCGGGTGCATAGACTGTTATTAATATTAGAATAATTATTAATAATAAACCCACTATAAGAAGATCGGTCATTTTAACTTCTCATTATGCACTGAGCATTCACTTAACATTTTAAACGGACATGGTAATCCATAAAAACCACAATCTTCATTAGTGCAATCGCCAGTAAAGTTGTATCCACATTCCCACGATTCATCTGTCATACTAGAACTTTCCCAAATTGTGAATTTAAATAATCATATGTAGCCATCATTGTTGGAACGATTGTTGGTTTAGAAACAACAGAGTTTAAACCGGGATCTAAAATATCCAACCCATAATGTAATGGAGTTCCATTCCCGCATTGCTTGTCTTTCATTATAATATATTCATCCAACGAATATCGTATATCATCGGTTCTCCCACTTCCAAAGGTTGGTGAGTCTATTATAAAATCCACACTATATTTATTATGTTGGTAAACGAGGAAATTTTTTATTTGACTCCAATTTCCTTTATATTCTCCCTTCCCATATGCATCATAAATAAACGCATGAAAATCACCGTTATTTTCACACCAACCGGGTTGATTACCAATCATTATAACATGAGATGATTTTTGATAATAATATCCACATAAAATAATGGCAATTGTGAAAATTATAATCATCGCAATTTTTAATTT
Source organism: Patescibacteria group bacterium (assembly GCA_041652555.1). Classification (GTDB taxonomy): domain Bacteria; phylum Patescibacteriota; class Patescibacteriia; order Patescibacteriales; family WJLG01; genus JBAZHE01. The sequence continues at coordinate 45,321 of JBAZHE010000003.1, forward strand.
ATTTTCTACCATCACAATCACCTTCACGGAAACGGATTCTCGTACATGGTCTCATTATCAAACTCATTCTCCAACTCCTCCTTATCAGTTAAAGGGTCAAGAATGGGTTCCTCTTTCTTCTTCACCATCAACTGACGACGCGCGTATTCGTGGGACATTAATCCCCCATATTAAAAAATGATGCAAGCATTCCTTCAATAATCAAAGTCGCTCCAAAAATGCTCCCCCAGCAAAATAGTTTTATATCAGAATGACCAATGAGCGCGCACCATAATGTTATTGTTGACAAAATCAAAATGAAAAATCCTATTACAACAACACAATTTATAAATTTGTGATAATCAACTTTTTGTTTGCCGTAAGAATCGTCTGTTGTCACAATTACCCTTCCACTTCTTCATTACCCACGATTTCCTTCAACTCTTTATATACTTCAAAAATTTTCCTTGCTGTAGGGAAAGGAATGTTTGTTCCTTCCATCGCTTCAATCGTTGCCATTAAATGGCGAATTTTTAAATTTTCATCTTTTGTTATACTCATTCATACTCCCCCTCATACGTCGCTTCAAACTCATCGCCCTTTATTTTCACCGTTGCAACACGACCATCTGGTAATTTTACTTTGAGTGTGTCTGCATTAACACCGATAATTATTCCGTCATAAAGTTGTGTCGGGCATAATGGGAAGGTTATCATATGTATGTATAGAACGCGTTAGTATTTAATGGTTGTTGTTTATTTTTCCACACTCACTACACAACTTCCCACAATACCAACATCGTGCCGGCACAAGAAACGGCGGGGTTAATGAAACGTCGCATGTTGGGTTGTTGCAACAATCTGTGTTTGGGTGTTTTATGGATGTTGTTTTGATGCACATAATAATACCATTGTTTCAAAAGTATTTATAACTTTGTAGAATAGAAAAGTTTAAATATCAGATATTTTTCTTATTAATAACCTTTTCCAAATCCACGCTCAATACATTCCCAGCGCCATTTATAATACCCCCTTCGTATTCGATAGTGCCCTTTTCCGGGTCTGCACCAATTAACCGAAGCGGCACAAGTTCCGGAATAAAAATGTGTCCCACACAACCCTGCTTCTGTTCAAACTCACTAATCACCCTTTTCTCAAAACGTCCACACGTCCACGTGCCGTCTACTTCGGGGGTAGAGAAAGCGCAGGTGCGGCAACTCACAAGGGGGAGTCCGCCGTGCCAGCATAAATCCGCGTGGTCGCAGAATTTACAGCAGAACGATGTTTCTTTGTCTCCCAACTTCTCCAATGGTATCGACGAATATACCACGCGCTTTGCCTTATCTGCCTGTCTTTCTGCAAAATCTTTATCGTAGTATATTCGTTCAGAAAAAATTTCGTCTGTATCTTTATTTACAACGAAAAAGAAGGCTCTTGTTAACTTAAACCACCTCATATAATCTTGGACTTGAGCGTAATAGAGTGGCTTGATCTTCTGAACCCCTTGCTTTTTTATGAGATTAAAATATTTGTTGGAAGCACTTTTAATTTCTAAAATATGCCACTCTTTTGACTCTTCAAACCCTTGAGCGATACCATCTACACTCCCACTGTGGTGTGGGCAATCCTCGTCAAAACAAGATAATTGTTTTCCGGAAGATGGATCACGGTCGTATACGCAGACGCCAATATTTCTCAAATCATTTATAATACGTTCTTCTTCGATTTTCCCCGTGGCAAAAAGCCTCTGCATTCTACCAATGAAATTGGGAGAAGAGCAGTGTCTAAATGAATACCATAACTTTCTTTGACAGTCCTCACCGATCAAAGAGGCTCCGAGATGCGGTCTTCGCCATTCAATATTTTTATCCACATAATATTTATAAATTTTATCAACCGTTGGTTGATGTTGGATTGGTAGTTCGGCCATTTTACGTCACCTTAAAAAATATTGAGAATGTTATGTTTGGAGGAGTAATTGGCGGCATCGCTAACAACACAATATTAATCATATACACGGCGGAAGTAAGAATCCCTATACAACATAACACTACCCCAAATAACAAAAATATAATATCTTTAGAATCAAAAATTTTCCACGAAATCAAAATACAAATTATACCTATTACACCCAATATTAAACCAATTAATATTGGGCGGGGTATCATCGACAACGGAATAACAATTTCAATCATTTAAAACTCCTAAACACCTCTCCACGGAACGAACCGAAAAAAGAGGTTAATTTATTTCCTTTCCCACGGCTTCTTTGCCTTAGCCCCGCCAGTACCACCAACAACCGGCGCAGCACCCTTTACCGGCGCAGTCGCATCCGTAATGTCCTTAAGTTCTTTTCCATCGGTGCGGGAATAACCTTTAATCACATTTCGATCTTCAAACCCGTTTGAACCGGCGCGAATGCCCACGCTGATTACCAGCGGCTTTCCATGAAGTTCCGCGCTGTCCTTCGGATGTAAAACACCAGTTGCACGACAAACAGCGGAAAGCGCGCGCTGTGCTATTTCAACAGTCTGTGTATTCGTGTTAACAAGATTGAGTGTGTCGAAAATTTTCCGTCCCTTGAAGTCTCCTTCTGCTACCTCATAGGTCAGCAACAGATACTTTCCGTCGCCTTTCTTGGTATCTTTCATTTCGCTATCAACAATAATTGCCAAATAATCGTCTACGGGGATTGGGGTGAATTTTCCCATCGGATCTACGACGTTGCTATCAAAGTTTAATTCAGTCATTTTATATCAGTCTCCTTTTATTTCTGTTATTTCATCATATCCGCAATACTCGTCATCTGCATATGATATAGCATCTTCCAAACTATCAAATTCATCATATATCGTTTGTTCCGGTATATGAATCACAAATTTCTTTTTCTTCGGATATTCCTTTTTGGGAGGATGCAACTCTGGATATTCCTTTTCCATGTGTTTTTCTACATCTTCCTTAAATCCCACGATCATTCCTCTTTCTTTACACTTCCACCCGGAATATACTTCTCAAATTCCGTGTAATCCAGTGGCATTTCATCGGGCATATTACGGTAACGTTTCTTTGCTACATAGCCTGCTGTTGGAGCAACATGCAAGACGCGCTGTCCTGTTGACACGGCAATATTTCTGGTCTTGTCAAAACCTGCTTTTTCACTACGAGTCAGAGTTGTGAGCGAACAGAACCCCACCACGTCGCCCCATTCAACAATTTTAGCAGCCGCAAGTTTCTGGAGTTTGAGCGTGTTCTTGTCGTATGCGGAACACAGGGGATCTTCAATCTTGACCACGGCAGAATGCGCAACCAGAATAACCATCATTCCCTTTGTATCGCGCAGATATGTCAAGGCATCAAGAAAATCCTGCCACTCAGTCATGCATTCAACATAACCGCGCCCGTAACCCGGGTCTTCGATAGACTTTGCGTTGAGACGTTTGCACGTAGCCTTCCATACAAGGGGTTGGAACCAATCGAGCGTATCTATAACCACGGTCTTGTAATCATGATCGGTCGTGGCAAGGATCTGAATACAATCCATCACCTCTTCATAGGAACGCGCTGCGCGGGGTTTGCCATTTTCATCCTGTGGGATCGCAGTGGCGTCAATGTCTCCCAATCCATCTTCAGTAAGAATTAAAATGGAGTCTTTTGCCATAGACCCGAAAGTAGATTTGCCAATTCCTTCAGGTCCATAGATAACAACCAATGGGATTTTAGGAGCGTTCTTCTTTGAAATTTTGTTTAAATCAATCACAATAGATCTCCTTTCGTTTTGTTCGTTTGTCGTTTCATGTTACGGTCGGGGCAGCATATGCCCAAATCGCGTATCTATGTAGGACGCGTTAGTATAAATAGTTATGGTTGGAAGATTAAAAACCAAGTCCACCATAACTATTTGAAACCATAGTTAAATATTGACCAAATTGAAAAACACGTGGAACTAAAAAACCAAACACAAAAATAAGTAAAAACGTGGTAATCAAAATAGTTATAATGTCGGTCTTACTAAAAACATCTGCAAATGTTACCGTTTCCTTTTCTTCTTTAATCATATTTTATTATCCACAATTTTTTGAATGCTCGGGAAATCTGATAATTTGATGGATTCTGTGAATCTTATATTAATCCCAGTAATTTGATCATCTTGAGAATTTACCACAAGAGAACTTCTTAATTCTCTAACCGACGCAAATTTTATTACAAGATTAATTGTATCTTTTGTATCTCCATTCATAATTAATTCAGCCCACCGGATAACCTGCGTTCACGCATTCTGATAGCCACGCGGGGCGATTGCCAATATTATTGTTATCAAATGGCACGTAGCACGTCTCAACCCACTGCGCTTTAACCAACTCTTCTAATAAATCATTTTGTTTAGTCAGAGCGTTTAAAACGATCTGGTCTTGTGTGGGGCACATTGAGAGGTGGGATCGCCCATCCGTGGAGTTTAAACCAATGTCGGTCCAAGTCCAGCTGTCATTGCTTCCCCCGATATACCATTTTTCTGACGAAGCGGGCTGTATTGAATTCTGCACTTTTGATTCATCTCCCATTACAGGAGTAATGCATAGAAGGAGGAGAAGGATTATCAAGAATTTTGTTTTCATAATAGTGTTATACGCGTTTATTGGATATATAGTTTTCATATCATTTCCCCGACTTCGTTCTATTATGGTGCATACAAAGCATCTGACAATTATCTTCTACCGATTTTCCACCTTTTACCCACGGAACAATATGATCCGCTTCCATCTCTTCAAACTCATAATGTTTAGAGGGATCACATATAGGGCATATACCTTTTTGTCTTTCATATACTTTTGTTGTGATTTTTTCATCAAAGGTTCGTAAGTTTAAAGACGACTGATCTTTTTCTCCACTCAACAGGAATTTATAAATACCTTTTTTATTTCCCACTTCATCGTCATCCATAAGTTCTTTGATGCGATCTTCCATAATAGAGGGGGTGTATTTAAAATCCTTATATTTATTATAGAATATACCCCATTCTAACCCTTTCATTTCTTTTCTATAATTTGAAAATATTGCTTTCACCCAATTAATAACCCCTTGGAAATATAACCACATTTCATTGGCATTAGTATCATGCTGGTGGATTGACATATAGTCTTCTATCCCAATACCGTCTCTTTCAGAAATCCATTTTATAGCGGTTTCCAAATAATCTTGTCTTATAGACGAACCCACCAAATATTTACTTGCAATATCGTGAGCAGGGCACATATTTTTTGAAAAATATTTTTTAGCGTCAGAAAGCCACTCTCCCGTATAAGTGGCATTCCGCAATTCTTGATCAGTGAGTTTGATACCTGCTATATTTATAATTTTAAACCAATCTAACTTCTCCTTATCATTGCCTTGACAAATATAAATCATCAATTTATAATTTAATATTTGTTCCTTTTCCACATCTGTGAGATTGTGAAAAAACATACAATCTACTGAAAAATCACCATTAATATATTGGCAAATACTCACTGTTCTTTGCTGACCATCAAGCAATTCATATGTGCCATTATTATTAACTACCCAATACATAATATTTAATGGGAACCCTTTAACAATTGTTTTAATAACTTCGTTTCTTTGATTAACATTATAAACAAATTCTCTTTGAAATGGTGGGCGAATATTTAGTTTACCATTATATCCAAATGCCCCATTTTCAACATCATCCACATATCCTTCTGATATTTCTTTAATAGGTATTTCTTTTAGTATTATTTTCATCTACTTCACCTTTCTTTTTATAACGATGCGAGCATAAACTTTTTTTCCATTTATATATGGATACCCATAATTAAATTCATCAATCTTTGTGGTTGTCATACATCCAATAATCTCAAACTGATCTGGGTTATATTTATCAATAAATGTAATTGGAACACCGAACTCGCCAAAATAATCTATTGGTATATCTTTAATCTTATTCACATTAATAGCATCATAATTGTCATATTCGGGATACTCTACATCATTATATTTTTTATAAAGAATCAATTCTTCGCATCTCTTCTTTATTTCGAGATTTGTAAACCAATAAGTATTACCCATACCACGATATTTAATCCCATTTTCTTCTCTACATCCATTACTATTTAATTCATAATAATTAGGCACTATATATTCTTTATATCCATTATTATACCCAACCCATATTTTATTCTCTTTAAGCAGGGGGAAAATTTCTTTATAAGTAATAGCATTCAAACTCCCAATAATCAAAAACCTCTTTTCATATTCCATCAACTGCGCTACATATTCACGGAATAAAGAAAATGGTGGGTTGGTAACAACAATATCGGATTCTTTCAATAACTCGATACATTGCGGGCTTCTAAAATCACCGTTTTCTTCCAAATTTGTTTCTTTAAAGTCCACGCCGTCGTATTCTAGTTTATATGTGGGTTTCAATGAATCATAATGTGTCGATATTAATTTCTTCAACCCAAGATATTTAAACTTTAAACAAAAATAACCCGTGAAGTTACTTTCTCTCGGATCATCACAATTGCAGAAAACGGTCTTCCCTTTGAAATATTCTTTATAATGTTTTAATTCCTTTTCTATATCGGACATTTGTGTGTAAAACTCATCCTGCTTATCTTTCTTTGCTTTGTTAAGTTGGCAGTTCTTTGAAGTTGTAGTCATTTTTAATCACAACACTATATGCGTCCATCGTAGATATAATTTTCTATGTTGCTCCGGATTCACCATGTTCAAAACGCGCAGAACGGGCTTTGTATGCGGCATCTTTAGTTAACACTTCAAATGTGTCTTGTTTAAAGTATTCCCACTGTTCGTCGTCCGGATGATATAGTGAAACAACATTTGAGTTTGTATCCCATTCAGAAACAAATACAATTCTATCTTCTCTTCCCGTTCTAACTTGTAATCCCACCCAATCCCCATCTACTCCAAATATACATTCGTCATCATATGAACCACCGCCGCTATCACAAGAGTCCCACCCATAAAACCAACCAATATAATTCCAAGGCGATCCACGCATCAACACAATCGCATTGTTTATTTTGCTAGAAAACTCACTATATAAACCACTTCCTTTATCGCTATCGGGTTTGATCTCAACAAAAACTTTAATTTCTGGTAACCAAAAATCCGGCAAATACCATTTTCCATTAATATCATAACCTTCGATTTCATATTCCCATTTTATACCAAGAACATCAAAGTAGACAGCATATCGGGCTTCTAATCTTGACCTAAAATTGCATCCTTTATACTTGGTTTGTATTGGCTTTATTTCAGTCATGCATATATGTAAGTTCTCATACTATTTATACTTATCTAAACAATTTTTATCAAATGGATACAATTAAATACTAGAAGCACCTACATTGTTTACATGTTGACACTGGAAGAAATTGTTACTATTTTACAAGACCGGAACTTAAGCGAAGTCAGTAGAAGAACAGGACTTGCAATACCAACGGTTTGGAGAATAGCAAATAATCAGGCGGGTAATGTTGGATATGAAACAGTGAAACGCCTCTCCGACTACTTAGAAAAGAAACCCGGTGAGTGATATCTTTGGAAAACACATTGTTCATTCCGCGCGCGCTTGAAAACAGAGTTAAACTCATTAAGTTAAAACAGAAATCCAAAATTCCCGACCAAGATACTTGGAGTGTCGAAAATAGCTTCTTCCCGAATGATACAGAAATCATAGATCATGTATCTTCGGGAAAAAATTATGGTATAATCCCAATCAACAATACGATAGTAATTGATTGTGATACCGAAGAATTATATTCGACAATCGGGGGACATTGGAAAAAAACACTTACTGTGATTACTGGGAGAAGTGGAGTTATCGGAAGACATTTGTTTTTCGATTGCCCCGACTCCCCAAAAGATAAAATATTAATAAATGATCCAAATAACCCAAAAATACAACTCGGGGATATAAGGGGCAGCGAATCGCCATTTTATACAGTTGGCGCTGGAAGCATTCATCCAGATACCGAAAGAAAATATAAATATAAAGACCCGAATGCTTCTTTGATTTCTATATCTTGGAAAGATATTCAATCTGAATTGCTCGACAAATTCAAATTAAAAATCAAAGAAGAAATACCAGTCAAAACAAAAAACATTGCACAAAACCCGTTGACGAATAAACTAAATTTGCGAATAGAAAATTTCGCTATGCCAACCGGTAAAATCGAAAGGCGCGCAAATGGAGATATACAAGGCACGCATCCAATACATGGTTCCACTACAAAAATGAATTTTGCTATAAATTCGAATAAGAATGTCTTTCATTGTTATCGTCACGACGTTGGTGGCGACCCGATATCTTGGATAGCGTATGCACATTGTGGTGTTCCAGAAGAAGATTGTAATAAATTAACAGATGATCAATTTAAAGAAGTTGTTGAATGGTTACGTGACAATGGTTTTGAAAAGGAACTTAAAGAACTAGACGAAAAATATTCACCAAACTTAAATGTAGAAATAATAGATGAAAGATCTATAAATAATATTATAAATCAAAAACCCCCTACTAAAACCACAACTACAAACAATCCACCAATTGTTGGTAACACAATCGACATGGAAATAAAAGCTGCAAATGACAGATGTAAACTTCCAAATTTTCCCGAAATTGACGAAGGGTTATTTAAAGAATATATAGAATTAGGTAAACGAGTGTCATATTCTTTGCACGAATTTCACTTTGCGGCATTGCTTTCAATTGCATCAATGGCTATAAAAAGAAGAGTTCTTATACAAGTAGGGATGACAAAAATTTATACTAATGTATTTGCAATGGTGGTCGGTCATACAACAATTAGTGGAAAGTCCGTAGCATGTAATATGGCCATCGATTCATTTTCCCAAGCAATCATCCATGAAGAAAACTTAAATAAATTACAATCAACCAATCTTCTCCGTGGGACAATAAGCGAACCCGCACTTATTCAAGGATTGGATGAAACATATAATTCCCTTTGGTATTACGATGATTGCGCTGGATTTTTTGAAGATGCTGGTAATTGGAATGCACATGTTCTTGGAACATTATGCAGTTTATATGATTGCACTGCAATTGAAAGAACGCTTTCAAAACGCGGAAAAAACGGGGAGAAATATAAATGGGAATGCCCAACACCATTTATGTCTATATTATTCAATACAACGAATAAAGATATTGAAACTGTCGCAAGCGCACGGTTGTTTTCATCCGGATTTTTCCCACGATTAATGTGGTTTTATGGTCAGGGTGGAACACCGAGGAAGAACGAAAATGTATCTGAAAGCGATAAGAAGATTACCAACAATGTGTTTAAAGAGATTGTTGGGTTAAGAACAAAACTTGAAATATATCCAGATGATGGTATTATATTTGGGGTATGCAACGAAATAGAAGATTGGAAACTTAACTCAACGCTTGGAAAACTTGGTGTTGAAGACGAATCATATAGAACATCAATTTCAAGAGGGTTTATACATGCGTATAAAATTGCAGTGATCCTTACTATGGTCGATAAAGAATTCCAAAGAAAAAATATACCGGAAAGGTTAAAAAAACTTGAACCCGGTGAAATATATCAACCAATAGTGCTAACAATTCCCCATAAACACGCAATGATGGCAATAAAGATAGTAAACGATTATCTTATACCACGTATGATGTATGTATACGATCTATGCAATAATTCGGATATGAAAAACCACCAAGTGATTGTAAGAAAGGCTATAATTGGATTTGGGGGTTCCGTGGAAAGAACCAAACTTTTAAAGAAGACGCATCTTAACAGCAAAGACCTTAATACTGCATTGAATACTATGGTAGAATCTGGAGAAATAAAGATGTATGAGAATAAAAAGACTGGTAGCGATAAACCAACAACATTTGTTATCTTAAATGATTAGTGTTAAATAAATATAATTAACTTAATAACTTTTGTTTTACTTAATTATTTTTAATTAACTTATTAAACTACATGTTCAATCATTATAAATAAATTTGATTTAACATGATTAATTATTATAATATATTGTAAATATATTTTATTTAACTTTTCATATTTATTAATCATTTCTATTAAATAGCAAGTTCACAAAGTTCACAAAGTTCACAAAGTTCACAAAGAGTACGTAGTTATCATACCCTATTTTTTAACGTCGTAGTTACTTCTATAATAGATAGGGTCTGTGAACTTTGTGAATTTTGTGCGTTATGTGAGCTTTGTGCGTTTTGTGAACTTGGTAATACGTATACTCGTTTTCCATCGGAAATGATGGTTAAATAAATTTTTTAATACGCGCGTTGTTGCCAATGGAAAGCGCGGTTTCCCTATCAATTTTCAAAACCATGAACACTTACTCACAAAACAATAGAACCGAGAAATCTTACGCAGGTATTGCGGCTCTATGTTGATTTTGTTGTGGGTGTCGAAAATGGTTTTGCTTGTGTGGGAAAACTATATAATGTTTGAATGCGTATAGTTTGGTATGGAAGATAGTGTTGAAAATGCACAAAAAGTGCTTAACGAATTAAAGGAAGATATTAACGAGAGAATTAAAGGTCTCAGCAATATGATGCAGAAAGAATCTATCACCCCAACACAATTCGTGACAATTGCAGCAGTAAAAGGTGAACTTGAACGATTTATTGATGCTTACCCAGAACTTAAAAATTATTGAGGAGTGGTAATATGGTCGAAAAACTACACACAATCCACTACATCTGCGTCTGGAACTATGCCAACCTTCCAGACCCCATTAAGAGTTGGATGGAAAAAGAACACATTGCAAGAGATGACCTTGATTGGATTGCATTGGTTCCACCGTGTTACTCGGATGTATGGATTAATTGGTTAGAAGAACCAGTATTTGGTTGCTGCTCCGTAAAGACATATGATTTCGGTAAAGATCACAATCTCGTGTTTGGGTATCATGCATGAAATTCCAATACGCATTTATTCTATGCATTTTATTCCTTCTCATTGTCGGTTGCACCCAAACCGTGCCTGCGCCCATAAATAACAACGGTAATCTTGCTGTTCACTTCATCGATGTTGGTCAAGGAGATTCAGAACTTGTCCGATTTCCCAATGGTGAAACAATGCTCGTGGATGCAGGCACAACGGATTCCGAAGTGTCGGAACTTGCGTATCTAAAGAAGATTGGTGTAACACACCTAGACGCAGTGGTTGCAACCCATCCGCATGTGGATCATATTGGTGGTATGGAATACATTATCACGAATGTTCCAACGTCTGAATACATTGATGGCGGATCAACTTCCACAGAAAAAACTTATACTTCGTTGATGACTAAAATTCCCAACCACGTGATTGTTCGTCATGGAGATTCTATTGTTTTAGACCCAAACGTGTCTGTGAAAGTTTTGAGCAGTAAAGGATATGTTGATTCCGAAGATTTGAATGAACAGAGCGTGGTTTTACAAATCACGTATGGTAGAAATACATTCTTATTAATGGGAGATGCCGGATACCCGATTGAAACTAAACTTGTGACGAGTGGCGATGAATTAGGCGCGGATGTTTTGAAGGTTGGGCATCACGGAAGTTCAACGGCGAGTAGTGTGCAATTTTTAAATGCCATCGTGCCAAGATATGCGGTGATTGAAGTTGGAGCGAATAATAAATACGGACACCCGACGAAACAAACACTGGCGCGGTTGGAAAAGGTGAAAGTGTATAGAACGGATTTGGGTGGGACGATAGTTATAAGTAGTAATGGGGATAATATAAGTGTGATATGAAATGACCTGCCCAAATGCTCCATATGGAATAGTAGACTCCGCATACATCGAAGGTGTTGAAAAATACGCTGGCAAAAAGTTCACGCGCATTGGAAAGTTCAATCTTGAACTCTTGTGCGAGACATTAGAAAAGGTATGCGCGGAAACTTCTGGAGAAGTAGAGTTACTTTCGTTATCCGATATCGAAATGCCTATGGGTGGAAAGGCAGGTATGTTTGTGATTAAGTATGATGGGGAGAATTATATTGCGTTGGCTGGGGTGAGGGAATGACTCCAAAAGACGCAGATGATTTAAAACAGATGGACGCTTCGATAGAAAATCACATCCGACGAATTGAACGATTAAAAACTTTAAAAGAAGTATATGATCGTTTAGAAGGAATGTCATATCAAGATTTCGAAAGTGGGTGCAAACACGCTGTTGTAGATTGGTCGGATATTGATTGTTTGTTTGCAGAGTTAGGAGGAGAGGAATAAACTATGATAACGATCAACGAACTTGAAAATTATTACGTTTATAATCAACCAATATCAGAAAGAAGTAGAATCAATGGTGTTATCAAAGTTGACGAAACCGCGTGGAAATCAGAAACTGATTTTAATGGGCCGGTGAAAAAATGAGTGACGCATTATCGGATATTCGAAAAGCAGATCGTAATAGACCGAGATATTCACAAGTTGAATATGAAGATGCTATTAGAAAGGCGAGAGAAGAGGAAAGGAATAAATGTCCAACATTCGACAGTATTGCTAACGAAATACGTTTAACTGACGCCGGATATGTTAAATGCAAATTTGATGGTAAGTGCGAGTGTGACACGTGTGGAAAGAAAAGTAAAGAACTTTATACACATCTTGATTGGGAAACAAACGAATCTGACGGTTGGGTTTGTCCAGATTGTGCTTTTAAAGTATTACGCGATGCGCGCACCGAATCGTTCTTGTTTAATCAAGAAATAGAAAATGATCACATAAAAGAAATACAAAAAGAAGCAAATCCGTTTAATAGATCGTGTTTAGGAAATATTCATGACTGCCCATGTGAAGACGAATGCGGTGCAAAAAGCGATTGTTTTAAATTTGCCAATATTATAAATAAACACGAAATAATATCTACCCACTGTGGTTATGAGAAGGCATTAAGTGATATGAAAAATCGTGCCGATTGCGGATTTTATATTAAAGGGGTTTCGGACACGCTGGAAGGTAGGATTTATAAAACTATAGAATTACTTCAAAATTCTAATATGATGGATTCTGAAGAGCAGTGCAAAATGTGTGAAGAACAACTCGGTTCTGCATATTGCATAGGATGTAAAGAATGAAATAAAAACTAAAAGTTGGCGGGACGCTGCCCGCCTATTGTATCGATTGTGGAGATTTGTTGTGTGGTATGGTTTTCTTCTAACCTCGGTTTGTTTTAGGAGTGCCGACCCACTCCATGAAAAGATAGTTTGTTCTTATTAATAAACTTTTCGGTTAGAAGGAAAGGTATTTAAAGTTAAAACGCATATAATATTGCCATGAGAAAATATTGTGCTATGGTAGATGTTGACAACACCCTCTTCGATTTCGCCACGCCATTATACGAAATGTTTATAAAGGATGGAATTAATATTTCACCACCCACAGAATGGAATATTTGGGATTATTTTTATCCCGAGTACATGACCAGCAAAGTAGCGCACGAGTATTTCAACAATGTGCATTCACATCAATTGGAATACGAGCCATTTGAAGATGCGCGCGTATTTTTGAGAGATTTGATGATGTATTATAAAGTGGTAATTGTATCTCATAGGCGACCGCACCACTGTGGCATTCTAAAAGAATGGTTAGATATTAACCATTTGTCATATGATGAAGTTAAATGTTCAAACGATAAAACTAAAATGTTTGACAAAGATGTTTTCGATGTGGTTATTGATGATTGCCCTATGACACTAACGGCGGCGAAAAATGCAGGCATTGTTGGTTACGGATTGATTCGTCCGTGGAATGTTGGATGTAAAGACGGGGTGTTATTGTCTACATTGACGGAGATTGGGAAGTGTGGGGGTTGGATAGAATGACTCGTGCGGATTATTGGAATCAACAGATAGCATTTGACTGCCCAATTACAAAGAAGCGACATACTTTAAATGATTGCTTTCATAGATGTCAAGAGAATGGTTTTGAATATTTAGAATCTAATAAAAGGGTAGAGGCATTTTTATATTGTTGTTTAGATTCGCAAGAAAGGTTTTTACATGACGGAAAGGTTAGGAGAGATCTTTGAACTGTAAGATAATATCTAATAGTTGGGTTATCACCACAGTGTGATAATCAGAAGAATATATTAGTGATAATAATGCTAGACAAATATAAACGCTACCACATCGGACGTATAATCCGCGCGACCAATAATCTATTTAAAGAGCCAGATTCCATCTGCCATAAGTGTCACAACGTGGAAGGCGATTTAAATTGTTTCTTTTGTTTTTGTCCGCTATACGAAGAATATGAGTGTGGTGGCGATTATGTTATTCTGAATAACGGGTTGAAGGATTGTTCGGGTTGTTTGAGACCACACATGAAGGAGTTTATTGAGGAGCAACTTTTAAAAATAATGTAATGTTGGAAAAGTATATATACTTTAAAAACAATAATGTATGTGTTGGAGTTCGCATAGCACAATTGGTAGTGCGTCGGGATTGCAATCCGAAGGTTGGGGGTTCAACTCCCCCTGCGAACTCCTTCATCTTGTGTTCCGCATACACATGAAACCTGCGGTGGAGTTCGCAATAAAATTGGGCATCTCGCGGTTCATATCCGTGTGATGCTCTTATCAAGTGCACGAAAATAGATAAAATCGTGCATTATAATGTTTGGAGTGCACGAAACTTTTAAATACTATAAAATAGAATTAACAGAGAATGTTACCAAAAACTTTATATATAACAATTTTAGTAATCACGATTTTCGCCGCCGGTTGCACCTCCGTTCAACCAACCGTAGTAGAAAATGTGCCTACTCCGGTTGCGGTCACACAGACATACGTGACCATTACAGATACACCAACCGAAATACCGGGCCCTGCACCCACGAATGATATGGGCGCGTGCTTCAACCGATCAGACTCGGTGTATCCGGATTATTGTTACGACTACTATTATTGGGTCAAACCAACAACTACACCCGTGGGTATGGGATATACTGCTAAAGTGTGGCAAAATTCGTCGTGCGTTTATAGGAACCGGACGAGTGATGAATGCGAAATGTGGGGGGATGATTCTTGGACGGCGATCTTCATGAAAAATCTGACGGTGGTTAGGAATATTAGTGGAATTAACATTACAGAGGTCGTTGCAGCCGCGTCTTACTACAATGATACGTGGGGGTTGAACGTGGTGAATGGAGCCGACTTTAATAGTTTTGTAAAGGCATACTGGAATGGAATTTACCCCGATGTGAAATATGATAAAAGTTTATTTGCGCCGGATAAGAATGTTAGCGTGGTTGTAACAAATGCGACCTTCAATCCTGCTGCGTTTTAGAAACGGAATAAATGGGATTTTAGATATTTTTTGTTATTTTTATATAGAAACATTTATATACTATCAATTACAATATTGTAACACACTTTGATAAAGTGATTTTGTAATGCAATGTGATGTGATGTGTTGTCATGTTCTGTATTGTTTTGTGATGTAATGTTATCTGGCGTATTGTAATGTTTTCTACTGTATGGATCGAGTGAGATTTAATATCTCACTCTCATTTTTACGTTCGTACAGACTCCATGCTCCGGAAAAAACTTCTGTATATTCGTCATTTACCCTTTTTACAATATTTTTCTTCTCGATGGAATCTAATCCAAACCAACCATCCGCTTTCCCCAAAGGTCCATCTGCGAGGATATATCTATTAGAATAGTTCATAATACACATATATTCTTCTTTGTATGCCGGCAACGTACTTACAATTGTTCGGTTTGGATTCATTCTCTGTATAACTAATGGTGCGACGTAGCGGCAACTACTATTCGTAGAAAAATAGTACGGAGCCGATCCCGTATCGAGATACAAAAGTGTATTTTCTTTAGATAAATTAAACTTTATTTCAATTGCATTTGCATTTTCATTGAAATAATTGTTCATCTTCAACTCCTGAACGCCGTAATTTTGTTCTAGACCCCAGATTGGTTGTGGACTATAAAGAATGCACCACATTGCGAATAGAACGAGGATTGATGCGGATACAACATTTTCGCGCTTAATTTTTTTAGTTATCCCTCTTTCCCTTGGTGTGTCTATCTCGTAAAGCACAATACCGACGATGGCAGGGAGAAGAAAAACGTAATACTGGTACGCAAAACTCTCGCTTTGATAAAAAACCACAAATAACGGGGCTAAAAATGAAATTACAAACCATTTTGCGCGCGGATCGCGAATATGATTTTTTAACCACACGCCACTGTATATAATTCCGATGCCAATACAGGGAATATATATACTCATCGAGATTACTGTTGCAATACCGGTTACTCCGATTTGCCCTATCCAATCATATTCACCCACGTGACTTAAAATTGGAGCCATGAGAATGTCAGGGATAATTTGTGGCCATACAAAAATATCTGCCGCGAGGAATGCCAAACCCATTAATATGAAACCAATCACACCACGAATCAAATCTATATGTTTATTAAAAATCAATACGATACACACGGCGGAAACTATAAGGCACCCCGTTGTGCCTTTAACCAACAATACCCAAATTAAAAGTGCGCCGGCGATATAGTGCCAAAGATTACTCTTCTCCACGAAGAGCGCGCATGAAATCATTGCGAAAATAATTGCTAAAAATTCAGCCTGTAAAATATTTAAATTGAGCGCGCAGAACATTCCGAAGAAGCAGAGGAGGAACGAGTATTTTACCTTTAATATATTTTTTGAAAATAACCACGATGCAAAAATAACTAAAGCGACCGCAACACATTTAATTATCGGTTCCTGTAAGGCGTGATTTGAGAATGGGACAAAGATATTAGTAAACAACGCAATGAGAAATTCACATATGTGATTCCCAACCGGTTTTATTTCCCAAAAACCGCCGTAAACATTTTGTGGGAATGATAGGTATTTTATCCCTAATTCCTCAATTCCGTAAAAAATCCGAACGTCATTAGTAAGAGGCGAAAGTATAGAACCAACTGCCACTATTGGAAACATTATAAAATATAACAACTTCTCGAAAATCGTAAACGCCATTATTTAGTATGTGTTCGGAAAGTATTTATAGGTTTGCGACAATATACTATTATGAAGATTTGGAAAGTTGTTTTGGTATTGATAGCAGTGCTACTGTTTTGTGGAGTTGTATCCGCGTGTGATTCTTCATACACAAATTATGGAAATGGGGTATTGTATTTTCATAAAGCGTTTGGATATACGCCACAAATTGGATGTAATTATCTAGAAGCAGGTGCAAGTATGTCGCAATATCTTGCAGATCATCCAGAGAAACATATTGTATCTATTGTCCCCGATGCATATATTGGATACGGGTTGACCGGTGGATTTTATGTTATTGTAGAAAATAAAAGTGTTGGTAAGATGGATTGCGAACCCAATAGTGCATTGGGGGGATTTGGAACCACGGTTTTTAATTATACTTGTATAGAGGAGTAATTAATATGCCATCCGGAAACGAAACAATATTAGTAATACTGGTGTTATTGATTGGTGGAGCGATTGGTGCATACGCAATTATGTATCAATCAACACCAACATCCACAGCACCAATGAATATAACCATCGTAGAAAAATATTCTGTCCATTCGTATCAAGAACAATGTGGTGGCGGCAAAGCAGCAGGTATGAAATGTACTTACACAGACCCACCAAAAATTATCGATGATAAAGGGGACTTGTATATAGTGCAGAATGAAGACGACTGGGCTAAAATGCAGATAAACAAAACGTATAATGTGCAATATGCAAGTTATCCAAACGTGCAGAAGGGAAAGATTGTTGGGATTAATTATTAAAAACCCCACCGACTTCACCCTAGGCATCCTACTCGCTCTAGTCTTTGCACTAGACATTGCCACAACCCAGAGATTTGCCTTTCAACCGGAATTGGGTTTGAAGGAAACCCTATAATGCGCGCGGTCGTGGATAATTCGTTGTTGATAATTGCTGCAAAAGGCGTGGCATTAGGTTTAACTATTTACATTGTGAATAAGTTTAAAGATCATTTTCCTAGTTGGATCGGTCACTTTGGAATGTCGTGGTTATTGGAATTACTTGGGTGCGGTCATAAATAATTTGTTGGTGATTTTTTAGGACAAATTGTAAATTGGGTTTCCAATCCGCCCAACCAAAACCTTTATCATCTTTCAAAACGTATATGATAAGATGAATCATAAAACAAAAGGAAACGATACTCTCCGCCAACGGTTAAAATTATTTTTAAATAAAATACCTAGTGGGAAAGAAATCGAAACAAATCACTTGGTCATGGAACTTTCAAAACTCAATAAGAATTATTCTTTGAATTCAGCGCGCGTAACTAATCTTTTAAAAGAAAACCGAGAAGTCGTTAGATTTATTAGATCTGGGATTTGGTTGAAACTATAAAATTTAACCTTCAACCGAAAAGTATAAGTAATTATGAGTTTATATAAAAAGTGGGAATTTATATGAAGTCAAAATACATTATGATTTTTATAGCATTGCTTGTTAGTGCTATCTGTATTGCTGGATGTATAAATAATACTCCTACACCAACTGTAGTAACTGTTAAAGAAATCGGGCAACCTGCTCTACTATATTCATATCCAACTACAATACCCACGGTGCCCACCCCTGCTCCTATAATAAAATCTGTTTCTGGATATTCGTCGCGTGGAACAAGCGAAGTAATTATACCCGGGAGTGATAAACATCTTTTTTATCCAAATTCGTGGACTGTAAAAACCATAAGCGGTTCACAAATGAAGTCTGCTACTTCCGATGGGTCAACATCTAACCTTCAATTAACAGATGCGATTTATATTATTTCGCCATCAAAATCTACAATAGTAGCAGGAGAAGGTGTGGATATAAGTACAATGATATTTGGATCTTCTCAATTTATTTCCATATTAGATAAGGGATATATTACCGATGACGAACTTGACGAAAATTCGCTAATTGATTCTTATGAGAAAGATGGATATACAAATGTTCAATTTGATCCAACATATTACAAAATAAATGGAAACCCCGCGCGGTCGATGTCTTTTGATTCTTCGAAGGATAATACACATGTATCTGCGTATATCATAGTATCTGATTCGAAAATGGGGTATGTTACTATGATAATTTATAATGCAAATTCTCCCAGTGGAGAAGTAAGTCAAGGGTATCAAATAATTCAATCGTTTGTATAAATTTATAATTTATCAACATTTTTGTAATAGAAACCTTTAACTACTATAACACACTATACATTTTTATGCGCGTTAAAATTATATTAATCGCAACACTTGTTGTTATAAGTGCGTTAGTATGTTCGGTCGGCGCAATGCCCGATCCAAATAAATATGCTCCTGTTGTCATTAATAACGGAGATGGAACCGGCTCTCTATACATCCAAGCAATGTGTGGGCATACACTAATAACTAAAGATGTTATTATTCAAGAAGTTGTTCTGAAAGATGAAAAATATAATCTGGGAACAATGAACGCTCTTATTCAAAAAGATAATCTTAATCTATATAACCCGGTTGGAGAAAATAAAACCATTGAACTAGATGCCAATGGAAAGTATGATGCATTTTTTAAACCCGGTATATATGCATTAACATTCTTAAATGAACAAGCAGCCGGGAATGAATATGCTATTGCACAAGTTAATGCGAACTACAAAACGCAGATAAACTTTGCTGGGCATGGAGTTACGAAAGCGGATGAAAATTAAAAATTAATTATTATTAACTTTTTTATTACCAAAAGATATAAATATTATTAAAGTTTATTATTATATACCGTTGTTGAAACGGGTTTGGTTGGGTAAGGTTTGTTTTGGTGCGGCAATGCCGGGCAAGGTATGTTACGGTTGGGTCGGTTTTGGTAAGGAATTAAAACTTGGGTGAATTTTCCACCCAAGTTATTCTTCTATTCATCAAAAAATTCCAAATATATCCGATTACTATTCCTATAGCATTTCCTATTAAATAGTTTATTCCTACGAATGTTAGTGCCACCAAAACAGTAACATTTATTATCATTGATCCAATACAGATTGAATTATAACTAAACATTCTGTGAAGGAATGATTTTTGGCATTTTGCTCCTTTAAATGTAAAATTATCATTCATTAAAAAATTTGTTATAATACTTATTTCTATCGCTAGGAAACTTGCAAAAACCAAAGGCGTATTAAAAACTTCTTTGAACACGGACAAACAAATCATATTTGTTGCCACTCCGATAAGACCAACGATCCCAAATTTTACCATCTTTCTTAATTCTTCTCTTCCACGTCCGGGGAACAATGCATTATCAATAAATTGTTTTGCGAATTGAATAATTGTGGATTTCTTTAATTTGCTTTCACCCACTTTTCTGTTTGTGAAAACATACGGTAATTCTTTCACTATAGTCCAATGGCATTTTGAAAGAATCTCCAATAAGATTTTATATCCACACCGTGGGTTTAATGAAGGTGTGTGCATTATTAAATCCTTTTTTGCTCCGAAGAATCCGGAAATTGGATCGGTAATTTTCGGGAAAAGGAGGCGACCGAGGAATGTTGCCCCGAAAGAAATAACACGACGTTTTAAAGGCCAGTCTTTGATACCACCATTTGGCATATATCTTGACCCAATTGCGATATCTACATTATTGTTTTTTATTTCATTGAACATTGCAGGAATAATTTCTATTGAGTGCGATAAATCTGCGTCCGTCACTACCACCACGTTTCCGCGCGCTTTATTTATTCCGGCAATAACAGATTGGGAAAGTCCCGGATCTTTTGTGCGCGTTATTAAAACCACGGGATACTTCCTAATGATAAGATCGGTAACAATAAGTTGTGTCTTATCCGTGGAAGAATCATCGACAACGATTATTTCAAAAGTTATAGTGGTGAGACGAAGAGTATGAGAAATTTTTTGTATTGTGTTTTGAATGTTTTCTTCTTCGTTGTAAGTGGGGATGATTATAGAAAGAGATGGACGCATGATATATAAAGGTTATTAAGATGTAGTATAAAATAGTTTCGTCTGGAAATTTATAAAACAGATTGGTGGTTATCTTCGTGTTGCGCGGCGAGATCCTCTTATAGTTTTTGTTAAATGCCCCGACCTTCCTCCAAAACCGTGTTTGCTTCTTTTTTGAATAGAAACTAATTGTGATTTACCTATCTTCCCGGTTTTGTTGAATGCTCTTGTATTTATTCTTTCAACCTTTATATTTTTGCCTTTTGTCGTCAAGATGTTTCACCTTTATTATTTTATTATAATGACATTATCATATTTAAACCTTTCTATTCATTTAGTATACTTTGAATTAGTCTAATTTGGATTAGACTAATTAAAAATACGGTGAAGAATAAGTTTTAAATACTTATAAGTCATACAATAGTATAGCCAAGAGTTACAAAATCAATACGAATGTGAGGTCAGCGAATTTTCGAAACCTCCAACATTCTTATGGTTAGAACTTTTGAGCTAATGTACAGAAGTCCGACTAATCATCTCTCATGCTTTGCTTTCCGCACAGGAATAAGTTTGGCGGATACTTACCAACAACCGCCATAAAACAATCGTCTAATATTGACATTTGTGAAAATAGTTTGTGTAAAAGACCGGCGCAATAAAATAATGCGCCGGTCAAAATGCAACCAAGATAACCCCTCGTGGCAGATCGTTGCGGGTTCAACACCCGCTGGTTGCTTTTGGTTAAAACAATGGAGTGTACAAAGACTCTCGTTTTGGCCAGAATATATTTTTCGGGCCTGTAGCTCAGTCCGGTTAGAGCGCCCGGCTCATAACCGGGAGATTTCATCGGTTCAAATCCGATCTGGCCCACTAATCGAAACATATATAACTCATCACAACCAATACGTATATAGATATGAAAATTCTTCTCGTTTCTTCTCAAGATTACATTCACCATCCAGTTCCAAGCCGTCATCATTATATTTTTGAAGAACTGGCAACACGTCATGAAATACACGTCGCGCATTTTCACGTAAGTAATAACAACGACCGCGCGACCCTTCTTATTCCTGAAGAAGTTACAATGTTTAATATCAAGTCCCCATTTTTGCATTACACATTAAACGCGCCATATCATTTTTATAAATTTGATGCAATACTACATCACGAACATTATGATGCCGTGGTTGTAGCAAACATTCTCGCGGGCACAGCAGTGATCTGCGCGGCCAACAAATATAAGGTTCCCGTGGTTTTTGATTTAAAAGATTGGTTCCCGGACAGCGCGGCAATGTATATAAAAAATAATATTCTCAAGGAAGTCGTGCGCATGTCGGTTCTGGACATTACAAAATATAATCTTGAACGTAGTAATAAAATTGTCACGGTTTCCCCCTCACTGGTTAAAAAGTTAAATGCGCTGGGATTCGAATCGGAACTTATTACAAACGGAGTGGATACCTCCATTTTTAAACCGATGCCAAAAACAAATGATAATGATTTCGTCATCGGGTTTGTAGGGAGTGTTGAACGTTGGTATGGTCTTGATGAAATAATTAAGGCTATGCCCAAATTGCTTAAATATAATCCTAATATGAAATTGCTCATTGTCGGGGATTCATTATTTACTGAATATGGGAAGGAATTAAAATCTTTAGTTAATAATTTAAATTTATTTGATAATGTTATTTTTACCGGGTTGAAACCTTACAATGAATTGCCACATTATATTTCTATGATGGATGTTTGTGCTATCCCCCCTATACCTCCACAGTGGAGAAACATTGCGTTACCAAATAAATTTTTTGAATATACCGCATGTGGGAAACCAATTATCACAACGCCAATCCCCGATATGATTGCAATGGGAACAGATAATTTGTTTGTTTATAAAAATATAGGAGAATATGTTGAAAAGATTAAATATATAGAAAATAACAAACCAAAAGTTTTAAATAATATAGAAAACTTTGATTGGAAAAACAGGGCGAAAGATTTTGAGAAATTGATAAAGGAAGTAACATTATGATTATTGGAGAAAATTCACTTATTAGATCCGGGGCTATAATATATGATGATGTAAAGATTGGAGATAATTTTGTTACTGGTCATAACGTTTTGATACGGGAACATACAACTATCGGAAATAATGTTAAAGTTGGTTCTTCAAGTATTATTGAAGGAAATTGTTATCTTGGTAATGATATCAATATTCAAAGCATGGTTTTTATTCCAACAAAAACCGCTATTGGTGATAATGTATTTATCGGGCCATGTGTGACAATGACGAACGATAAATACCCCCCCTCCAAATATTTGGGTGGTCCGTCAATCATGGACGGTGTGGTCATTGGAGCGTGCGCGATTATTCTTCCGGGTGTAAAATTGGGGAAGGGGTGTTTTGTAGCAGCGGGTTCGCTTGTGACAAAGAATGTTCCAGCAGGTAAAATGGCAATCGGTTATCCTGCGAGAATAGTTGATAAGCCGATGGTGATGAAATGATACGTATGGCACATCCAATTATTGGTGATGAAGAAACAGAAGCGGCATTGAATGTCTTAAAATCGGGCAACCTTGCGCAGGGGAAGAAAGTAAAAGAATTTGAAGAGAAGTATTCCGATTACTGTGGTGTAAAATATTCCGTGGCTGTAAACAGTGGCACGGCTGCACTTCATGCTGCGTTATCTTCGATAGGTATTGGAAAGGGTGATGAAGTTATAGTCCCCGCATTTTCTTTTATTGCAACAGCAAGTGCAGTTTCGATGTGCGGCGCAACTCCGGTATTCGCAGATATCGAATCAGATTATTTTACAATCGATCTGGCGAATGTAGAAAATTTGATTTCGGATTCTACGAAGGCAATCATTGGTGTCCATTTATTCGGGCAACCGTTTGATATTAAAAGAATTTTAAATTTTGGTATTTCCTTGATTGAAGATGCAGCGCAAGCGCATGGTTCAACCTATCACG
The DNA here is from genome assembly GCA_041652555.1 of Patescibacteria group bacterium. Classification (GTDB taxonomy): domain Bacteria; phylum Patescibacteriota; class Patescibacteriia; order Patescibacteriales; family WJLG01; genus JBAZHE01. The sequence continues at coordinate 69,250 of JBAZHE010000003.1, forward strand.
GCAAACCGGTTGGCGGTTTCGGTCAGGCTGGTTGTTTTAGTTTTTATGCAACAAAAAATATGACAACCGGGGAAGGTGGGATGGTTACGACAAATTTAATCGAAATAAATAATAATGTTCGTCGTTTCATTAATCATGGGCAGAGTGAGAAGTATCTTCACACTTCACTCGGTTATAATTATCGTATGACCGATATTGCTGCTTCGATAGGTATTGCACAATTGGAGAAGTTGAATTTATTTAACGCGCGACGGATTTGTAATGCAAATTATTACGATGAACATTTGAAAGCGCACGGGGTAATATTACCGAAGCGTCGTGATTATTGTAAACACGTTTTTCATCAGTATGTTATACGGATAACTGATGATTGCCCGATTACAAGAAGTGAAATTATTAACATATTAAAACAAAAGGGTATTGATACGGCGATTCATTATCCCATTTCGATCAATAAACAACCAATGTATAAAAATATGAATGTTGAATGTCCGGTTGCGGAAAAAATAAGTGGTGAGATATTGAGTATACCGGTTCATCCTTCGTTGACAACGGACGATTTAAAATATGTTTGTGATACAATAAATGGGGTTGTAGAAAATGCTTAATGTTGGTGTTATTGGTGTGGGTATGATGGGGAAGAATCATGCTCGTGTTTATTCGGAATTAAAAAATGTGGATAATTTATTTGTGACTGATATAAATGAAAGTGTTGCAAAAGAAGTGGCGACGAAAAATAACGGAATATATTGCGCATCGATAGATAATCTTTTAGAAAAAGTTGATGCAGTCAGTATTTGTGTTCCAACGCAGTATCATTATGAGGTGGCAAAGAAAGTAATCGAATCTAATATACCCCTGCTGATCGAAAAGCCAGCCTGCGAATCTGTTTTAGACGCCAAACAATTAATAGAAATGACTCCTTCTGGGTTGATTTGTGGGGTCGGGCAAATTGAAAGGTTCAACCCGATTGTTAAAGAAATAAAAAAGATAATTGATTCACCAATATACATTGAATCTAAACGTCATAACCCGGCATCCGCGCGTGTTACTGGATCTGTGGTTTTGGATCTTATGATTCATGATATTGATGTTGTGTATAATTTATTGGACTGGAAACCGACAGAATATATTTACAGTTCTGGGAGCAATGATATTTGTGGCGCGCTATTAGATTTTGATAAAACAACAGTTTATTTATCTGCAAGCAGAAAAGCGTCAAAGAAGATTCGAAGTATATACATTGAACAGGAAGATTATACAATCGAAGGTGATTATATGACACAGGAGATTACTATTTATAGTAAGCCCGAACGATATAATATGAATAATAATAAATACACAAGGGAAGGAATAGTTGAAAAAGTTATGGTTCCAAAGTTAGAACCTCTTAAAGAGGAATTATCTACATTTCTTAATTGCGTTGAAACAAAAATGTCTTTCCCAGTAACATTGGAGCAGGGATTGAGAAATCTTAATATCGCGCATAAAATAGAGTCGGGGTTAAATTGATGGAGACCATTGGTGTTGTGGGTATGGGTTACGTGGGCATTCCTGCTGCAATGTTGTTTGCCGACTCTCCATATTATAAAAAGGTGTATGGATTTCAGCGCAATTCAAAAAATTCTGGTTATAAAATCGAAATGTTAAACGATGGTCGGAACCCTTTGAAGGGTGATGAACCGGGGTTATCGGAACTAATACGACGCGTTGTTCACGATAAGAAATTTTTATGTACATCCGATTTTAGTAAAATTCGAGAATGCGATGCAGTCACAATTTCAATTCAAACTCCTTTTAAAAACAAAGATGATTTGATCCCAGATTTTTCTGCATTGTTTGATGGTGTTAAAGAAGTTGGAAAAAATATAAAACCGGAAACTTTGGTGGTGTTGGAGTCAACTGTTACCCCGGGGACAACTGTGGGAATAGTCAAAGACATTCTTGAAACAGAATCGGGGTTGGTCGTGGGCAAAGATTTTTATCTGGCACATGCCCCAGAGCGGGTTATGGTAGGACGGCTCATAAAAAATATTCGGGAGTATGATCGTATTGTTGGGGGCATTAATGAAGCGAGTACGAACCGCGCCGTGGATTTGTATACACTACTTCTTACTAAAGGCAAACTAATAAAAATGAGTGCAACAGCAGCAGAAGTTACAAAAACCGCAGAGAACACTTTTAGGGATTTACAAATCGCGGCTGCTAATCAATTGGCGTTATATTGCGAAGCAATGGGAATAAATATTTATGATGTGCGGAATGGGATAAACTCATTAAAAGGAGAAGGGGTTTCGCGTGAAATCCTGATGCCGGGTGCGGGGGTTGGTGGGCATTGTCTTACAAAAGATACTTACCATTTGGAACGCGGTGTTAAATTAAGCGGGGGGCTGGATTATCCAGAAGGTGTGGAGTCACTATTTGTTTCCGCAAGACATTTAAATGATTTTATGCCGGATCATATTTTTAATTTGGCTGTTGATGGTTTGAAACGCGTTGATAAAGAAATTCATGGTTCAAAAATTGCTATTCTTGGTTGGGCATTTATTGCAAATTCTGATGATGATAGAAATACCCCGTCGGGAAAATATAGGGATTTGATTGTTCAATCAGGAGGGGAAGTCGTTATTCATGATCCATATGTCGCATCACATTATAATGCAACTATTGAACGTGATATAAATCGCGCCCTTAAAAATATAGATGCTGTTGCAATAATGACTGGGCATAACATGTATAAAAATTTAACGCCAGAAAACATACCGGGGAATAAAGTTGTGATAGTCGATGGCAGAAATGTAATCGATCCAGATACATTTATTAATAAAGGTTTTATTTATAAAGGCGTTGGGCGCGGAGACAAGAATGACCACCCAATAAAGGAGTTTTAGATGTGCGGCATTGCAGGTCAATATTGTATAGATGGTAAGACTCCCAATAAAGACATTTTATTCACAATGTCGCAAAAACTTGCACACAGAGGCCCGGATGGAAATGGAATATATTTAAATGGCAATGTTGGATTAGTTCACCGTCGTCTCGCCATTATAGATTTAACCGAAGATGGCGCGCAGCCGATGTCAAATGAAGATGGTTCTCTTATTATTACTTTTAATGGAGAGATTTATAATTACATTGAATTGCGCGAAGAATTAATAAAAAAGGGATATGTGTTTAAATCCGGTTCGGATACAGAGGTTATAATTCATGCCTACGAAGAATGGGGTAGTGCATGTGTAAATCGATTTAACGGCATGTGGGCGTTCGCGCTCTGGGATTCAAAAAGGCAAGAGTTATTCTGCGCGCGCGATAGGTTTGGAATAAAACCATTTTATTATACAAGGGTCGGAGATTCATTTTTCTTTGCTTCGGAAATAAAAGCGTTACCCAAATATTTTAATCCGAATGACAAAACGGTAAATATGTTCCTTGCGTGGGGGATGCAAGATTATTGTGAAGAAACGATGTTTGATGGAGTATATCAAATTGAACCGGGTTTTGCTTTAACTGTTTCTAAATATGGGATATCTAAATATCATTATTGGATTCCCACGATAAATGAAAATATTTCTGGCGAATGTAATTACAAAAAATTGAGGGGTTTGATTAATAGTGCCGTTAGGCTTCATCTTCGAAGCGACGTTCCGGTTGGGTCGTGTTTATCTGGTGGGATCGATTCTTCTGTCATTGTTTCTATGATTGACACGGAAAATCAAAAAACATTTTCGGCAGTGTTTGGAAACGAAAAGTTTGACGAAAGTAAATATATAAATGAAGTTATAAAAGATAAAAAGGTCGATTGCGATTTCGTTGAACCGACATCACAGCGATTGATAAAAGATATTGATGATTTAATTTATATTCAGGACGAACCGTTTGGTTCTCTGTCAATCTATGCACAGTATTGTGTTATGAGAAGTGCGAAAGATAAAGTAAAAGTTCTTTTAGATGGACAAGGGGCGGATGAATTATTTGCTGGATATCTTGGTTATCAGGTGGCATATATTAAAGGATTAATTAAATCGTTGCATCTCTGGGCAGCGGCAAAAGAGTCTGTGGGATTTATAAGACGGCATCACGATTTTATTTTTAATTCAATAATGGAGACATATGCTAGGAAACGATATAGAAAGTGCTTGGGTGAGATTCCTATGTACGAGGATCGGTATAAACCACCGTTGAGTTGTGTATTGGAACGGGAGTTGATATCTACAAATCTCCCGGCGTTATTACATTATGAAGATCGCAATTCTATGGTGTTTTCCATTGAAGCGAGAGTGCCGTATCTTGATATAGATTTGATTGAATATGTTACCAGATTACCATTAGGCGAAAAAATTAGAAATGGTGTTTCAAAGTTTTCATTACGGAATTCTGTAAGAGGGATTATACCTGAATCTATCCGAACACGGAAAGATAAGATGGGGTTTGTTACACCGGAAGAAATGTGGATGAAGAACGAGTTGCAGGAATTTGTGCAAGGGGTTATAACATCGGAAAGTTTTAGAAGTAGAAAATACTGGGATTGGCAGGAGGTCAAAAAGTGTTATGATGAATTTGTTTCAGGTGAGATTGAGTATTCGTGGATTTTGTGGAGGACTGTTTGTACGGAACTGTGGTTGAGGAGGTTTATTGATAAGATTTAAATATTTTGGGAGCATATAAGATTATAGAAGGCTCGTAGCACAATCGGTGGTGCGTTGTTCTTATAAGGCAAAGGGTGTCAGTTCGATCCTGACCGAGCCTATCTATGAAATCCACATTTCCGTTCTCAATACCGATTGCAGATACATGGTATATCGAAGGTCATTCGTGCCCAAACTGTGAAAAGAAACTCGGTCTCCATAGTGATTTATATACTGATGGTATAGTTGAATCGTGTGGATACTGTGGATATACGAGAGAAATTAAAGGTGATTAAAATTGGGATGTATGATTATATAGAATTAGACGTTGGTTGCCCAATCTGTGGTAATAGTATCATTAACACTTTCCAAACAAAAGATTTGGCGTGTATGATGAATACATATCAGCCGGGTGATAAAGTTCCATCGGATTGTAGAAAAAGTAGTATTGTTACTTACACGACCTGCGACCATCACCGCGAGATAACTAAAATCGACGGCGAATTAATATTCACAATGATAACAGGATATTGGATAGAATATGAGATCCCAATTATTGACGGAACAATAGTAAATGATCAAAATCTGTGGAAAAGGAAAGTAGAACCTACAGCGTATAATGCTTTGAGTGTTGCACCGGAAGGATATACAGAAGAAGAGTTGTATGCGATGGCGGAGAAGTTGAATGAAAAGATTGAGAAAGATATAAATATTATGAAAGCAGAAAGAATAATGAAAGGGGTTGTTTAAGATGTTTGTTAAAATTCGGAGTCTTGGATGGAAAGTGTTGATCGAAGAAGATGAATTGAATATTGAAGACGAAGAAACGGAAAGAAATTAGAGGTGACATCATGTATGACGAAACGAGTAATTAAACCAATCGAAGATGGAATTAAAGGTGTTATTATGTGGGAAAGTGTTGCTACTTAAACAAGAAAAAATAAGATTTCTTTTTAATTTTTATGTTTATTCAATCACTGTTGGATTTGATTTAAATGAAAACCAAAATCGTCTCGTATGAAATTGCACACTGTAATTCATTATGCAGAAACTTCTACCACAACTACGACGACGAGGAGAAGTGTTGGTGTTCGGTGTTAAATAAAAAGATTTTTGACGTTGATAATAATGTTGACATTTTTTGCGACTTGGTAGAAAGAGAGTTTCCGGAAGATTGTCCGTTGGATGAAAAGGTATAAATATTTAGCGAGCGTATATGGATATGTCAAGAGAATGGAAACACACAAGGGCAAATAATACATTCTCTTGACAAACGAGAAGGGCTACAGTTTAGCGGATTAATGCCGGCCTTTGGAGCCGGCGGCGGGTGTTCGACTCACCCTAGCCCTATCCAGAAACCACGGAAGTGATATCACTGTGGAAGTATGGTCGTAGATTACGAACGTCAAGCGTAATTGAGGTAGAAGCAACCAAAATAACAATGCTACGTGAGTTAATGTGCTATCACGTTAATCACCGCGCACCCCCCCCGTGCGGGATTACACCAATCGGGGCAGTAACAAGGTGGTTGAGGCGACCGGAGCCAAGAACCAAAATCCGGATTAATTATTACCAGAGAAACACAAAAGATGTGTTGTCAACTCGCACCGCGAGAACGGGATGCCAAGTTCCACAAGAGACCCAATCTCGCGCGAGAAATTGAATAATGAGTTCAAATCTCATCTCTGGTTTGCGCCTGCGTGTACACAAAGGCGTAAGGATAGGTTGCTAGTTGTTGAAAGACCACCTTTAGCCAACATTAGACTGATTCGGTGAGCACCGTGGTTAGTAGGGTAATGTCCTGCGAATGAGGTTCAAATCCTCATTATCCTTATATTATCAAATGTCAAATGGGATATACCCTTTATTGGGACACATCTTTCATAGGATATACCCATTGACGAGTCAATTTAAATCAAAAAGTATTTATTCTTAAACATCCTATACATATTTGGCAGGGTGGCAAAGCGGTGAAAGGCCATCGCAGGCAATCACCTAATAGGTTGCTGATACGTGGGTTCAAATCCCACCCCGGTCATCGGGTCTGGCACGCGGAAGATTCCTTTGGGAACCAGACCCGTTGTTCCTCATAAGCGTGGAAAGGGAACATATTAAAAGCAACAGTAGTTTAACTGGGAAAACGTAAGTGAGGCATGCCATTTGACTTACATTGTTGGTTCGAATCCAACCCGTTGCATTAAAATGATATCTAATGGAATTAAATTATTAATTCCGGTTGGGTCTATTACCGGAGACCCTATAGGATCAAGAAGATATATGGAGGTTGACCCTACCAACTATAGCAATTCGGTTTCTAGAAATATTCTCATTTTACCAGATGGATCGGAATGGGTAAATCTTTATCAAAATCAATAATAGAAAGTTATATATACTATTAGTATTAATATATGAATATGATTAGAACAATCAAGTTGAAACTAAATGTTTCTTCTGATGCGAAGATATCTCTTTTTAAAACAATGAGAGATTATACAACCGCATTTAATATTTGTTCAACTTGGGGGTTTGATAATCATACTGCTAATAAGATAGATTGCCATAAATCAACTTATTATAAAATTCGGGAATTGATACCCAATTTTCCCTCTTCGTTGGTTCAGTGTGCAAGAGATGTTGCTTGCGCATCTTTGAAATCGGTAAAGTGTCGATATAAACCGATTCGTAAAGAACATTCGGCAATGTTATATAATTCGCAGGTTATTAGGGTTTGTTTGGAATCTGGTTACGCAACTATTGCTACTTCAAACGGTAGAGTAAAAGTTGAATTTATAGTTCCGAAGTATTATATACCATATTTAACGTGGAAAATTAAATCATCTACACTGTCTCTTCGTAAGACTGGCAATATGTTTTATTTGCATTGTCAGATTGAAACGAATACTCCCAAAATCATTCCCGATCAAATGGTTCTTGGAATCGATAGAGGCATTATTAACATTGCGGTCTGTTCCGACAACACATTTTTTAATTCCCGGGCAGTGAAGAATACGCGGTCGCAGTACGCATATCTCCGAGCTCAATTACAGTCTAAAGGCACTCGATCTGCTAAAAGAAAGTTAAAGAAACTTTCCGGTCGAGAAAGACGGTTTGTGACTGATGTTAATCACTGTATCTCGAAGCAAATTATACAAACCCAATATACAGTATTCGCTCTTGAAGACCTTACTAAAATTCGGGTACAAAAACGACGCGGGAAAATTTTTAATCGAAAATTGAACAATTGGTCGTTCTTTGAACTTGAACAGTTTATCCGGTATAAAGCCGAAAATCTTGGCAAGAGGGTTATATTTATTGATGCTCGTTATACTTCTCAAAAATGTTCAATTTGCGGGCATGTCTATAAAGGCAATCGTAATGGTTCCTCTTTTAAATGCTGTAAATGTGGATTTGAACTTCATGCTGATCTCAATGCTTCTCGTAATATAGCTCAAGATGGTATATCTGTTTTGAGTAGGCTGCCTGTCAACCAGCCAAATGTAGCGTGTCTCTGACATAGTTACAAGCTTACGAAGAAATTTGTAAGCAGTTGACGAACGAGGTTCGCTATCTATTTCTACGAAAAATAATTACTATTAATAATCGTTTTTCGATTTGATTTACACCACTGGTTTTATATATTATAAACGCATATATCTATTTTGGTTGCAGAGCAACCGGAGTTAAAAAATGGCAAAATCTTTTATTAGAAATGTAGATGGCATTGGGATTTGGGTAAGAGAAACAACTTATGATAAAGCAAATCTTGTCAATATAATTGTTTTCGCATTGGCGGTATTCTGTTCTTTTCTTTGTGAATGTCTATGGGTAAATGGTAAGTCTATTTGGGGCATTGCAATGAGTGCTTCATGTTGCGCGTGGATATCACTCACATTTGATTTAATTACATATTTACCTGCCTATGAAGTATATCCGGGATCTGATGTGGGAACAACTATTATCAAAACCACCCCCGAAGCAGACCAACTCGCAATCTGCAAAGCCGCAAAAGAAATCGAAGCGCAATGCCACGATATAGCAGCAAAGCGTAGAGAGTTAGATAGGATTGCAGGAAACTGCAAATAATCTTTTTTAGAAATAATTAAATAGTTTTGACACATATACTATTTTGATGTCAAGAACACTTCGTATCTACAACCGCATCATTAAAAAAGCACATCGTTATACATTAGGACTTTTCGACCGTGCCGTTCATAAGTATGGTTTTGCATTCCATCCATACCGCGCGCTCTGTATGGGGCATTGTGGATCTTGTAAAAACCCGGAACTAGATCAGAAACATCAAAGGAAAATAAGGAAGCAAGAATTTCGGCGCGCGCTTTCAATGGAGTTAGCATGAAAGTTTATTTGGTTGGAACTAAAGATTGTGAAGAAACAAACACACGATACATTTGTATTTTCAAAAATACCGCATTAAAATTATGGGAAGAATTACGCCAAGAATTAATAGAACGCGCAAATAATATACTTGAAAAATATTCTAATGACAAAACAGAATTGAGAAATCTGGAAAACCTTTCTGAAATAGACCCGGAAAAAATGGATAATTATCCGCAAGAAGAACCTTTCATTCAAGAAATGGAAACTGAAGATTAGAAAAGTTTCCCCCCTTTCTTTTCCAACCATTCGAGATTTAATGGTTTATCTATTGTTTCAAACTTCAACCCGCCAACCTTCCATTCTTTCTGTGGAAGTCGGAATAATTTCCTGATGTCGTTTTCAATAAGGAATAAATATGGTTTTAAATTTAAGCGTGGTTTTTTTACCTTTGTTTTTATAATTGGTGATTCTTCTCGTGGTTTTGGTTTTTCTACAGGTGTATCACCTTTTTGTAGTCGTGCGTAACGGTCACGAAGTTTTGCCATTTCTTCTTCACGGGTTGCCATTTTATTTCTCCTTCAAATTATAACACGATTCACAAATACAGCATTCAAAACATTCTTTTGATTTTTCGTTATGCGTTCCAAAGCATTGCGGCAATTTAATTTTGTCCATTTTAATCCGGTTTGATTTGTCTTTCAATCTTTCCACCATCCTTGTTTTCTTCCCAATCTTATTATTTTGGCGGGGTTATTTTTTAAACCTTCAATAATATAATTTCCATCATCCCAACCAAAATAATGCATTCCACCGTGATCTTTCCACCAACAGTACCACGTGTAGAACACTTCGAATTTATCTATTACTATTATTTCTGGTTCCATCACACATTATCACCTTCCAAAGATTTGAATAAGAATGAACCCATTACATATACAACGAAATAAATAACATCAATTATAAATAATGGAATTAACATGGTTGTAACCATATTATTATCCGGATTTAATACTGCTAGAGGGATGAGTATTAAATTAACAAAAATTAGTATCAATTCATCAATCATGCAAATACCGCCGTTAAAATAACCGCTGCTGCAATCGGAAGCATCCACGGGGAACCGCGTGGGTAATTATTAAACTTATTCCATAAATTTAAATTTTTGTTTCCTGCACGTCGGTTATAAAAATAAACACATATCATCCATATGATAGAAGTAAATGCCAGCATTATAATAAATATAATTTGAAAGATGTTACTACTATCAGCAGGGTTTAATGGATTTAAAATACAGAACCATGAAATCAATATCAGAAATCGCGCATCTGCTCCGCGATAACAATTTTTGGTAAATAAAAATATAAATAGTGCGGTCATCAAACACGACAATGCGATATAAGCAAATGGTAATCCGTTAGTATAAAGGAGTAATAAAGCCGGAACATTAACTATTATGAGTGGAATGAAAGACCATTTTGGTATTGAGCGGTTTTTTATATCCCAGTAACAAAGTGGGATTAAATAAAGGAGTGTAGAAATTACTCCGACATAAGCAGCCGTGTGGATGTAGTCAATCATTTCAATTCCTTTCTACGTAGATATATAGAAATTAAATACCAGACCACACCAATAATTATTGCTCCTATTATTATTCGCGTTGCCCACTTCTTTATATTTTCATCAGCAATTATTTTTTGTTGAGTCTTTATTTGTTCATCGGAAGGCGTAACTTTTACAGTAACTATTTGTGTTGGTCCGGGCACCGTGACTGTTACATTTTGAATGATTGGTGTTGGCGTTGGAATAAATTCTTCCGGTCCATATTCTCCCGATATATAACGTATTGTTTTTGGTGGAATATATGCATCTAATGGAGCGGAATATATTACGAATGTATATACTGTTCCGCCAGTAGATAGATTTGTATAAGCGGTTACTGTATGATCTCCCAGCCACATATTATATTTATAGACTGGAATTGTAACATCAAACCATCTCATATCTCCCGGGTTGTTACTTCCTGCTGTAACGGCAATTGTTGTATGTGACTCCAGTGTTTTGGAATCCTGTTGCTGTTCATCAATGATGAATTTTAATGGCGAACCTATTGCAACATTGGTGTATCCTTTTACTTGGATGTAACTAACGTTGGTATTATATTCAACTACACCTGCTTGATTTATAGTTTCATTCGGAGTAAGTTTTTCCGACACGCTTTGAATTTCGATTGTTGGCAATTGATATTCCATTGAATATGTTTTAAATGTATCCATTGTTTCCGGGGTTATTTGCCAGAATTTTTCGAGAATAACTTTTGGAGATAAACCATTTATGTCTAATGATTTGATACTAAACGATGGAAGATCAAACCATTTTATTTCTTTTTCTGTATTATCATATATAACAGTAAAGAATTTACTGTTTCGTTCGTTTATTGTTTGTAACATTACGGTATATGTGCCGGGTTCAAATCCTGTTAGAACGTCTTTTGATATATCAATTAAAGTTGAATTTGTTGATTTAAAATCAAGTAGTTTATCAACTCTACCGAATAACCAAATGTTTGTTGTAGCATTTGTTTTTACCACGAATGGATCTCCACGAGCAACCAAATAATCAGATATATGTTTGATTTCAACCGGCGGAGATATTGGTATTTCAATATCTGTATAATTATTTATAATCAATTCGGAAATGTTAACAATAGTTCCATTACTATACGTCATTGTGCTATTTCTGTAAGATTGTGGATATACTACAAATGCAATGTTGTTTCCGTGCGTTTCATATGTTCCATCATATTTATACCATTTCCCCGTGCGTGTTTCAAAAATTGACGGATCTATATAAAAATGATAGTAACCTGCTTTCGCATGTGGTAAGGTTATAATATATGATGCACTTGTGTTATACATATCTCGCCCGTTCCAGTATGCTAGTTGTGGGTATGGAGCAACAACACCTGATATATCAATAGTATCGTTGATATATACTATTTCGCCTTGTGAAATATAATGCGTCGGTATAACAATAGGTTCCGGTGTGGATGTGGGAATAGGTGTTGGTGTTGGGATATAACCCGTTTGCATTGTAGTTGGTATTGATGTAGGTATAGGAGTAATTATTGTAACATTATCCGCTAAAGCAGGAGTAATGATTAGGGCAAATAGTAAAATAATGTATAAATGTCTCATTGTTTTTTTGCCCCGGTTTTCATTGCTTTATACAAAGGCGGCAGCGCAAGAATAACGACAACCATTAAGATGAAACATACAGTGGCACTTTGCCATGCGAAGGTGAAACGTTGTTCTTGTGAGATTGTGATGTAGGGAAGCATACTATAGTAGGCTGTGAAAAGTAAGCTCCAAATAATACCGCCTGTTATTCCAAGTTTAAGCGAGAGTTTTATGCGCGTCATGGTTGTTTCTCTCCATTTTTCCAACGACGAGATTGACAATCTGGGCAGGCGACCGGTATTCGTTTGGATCTAGGGTGCCATGCCCAGTGGCACTTTAGGCACCAGTAAAATCCTTCTGGTATTAAATCTTTTTCATGAATTCTAGGCATACTAATAATAATGTTAATACTAATAAGTATTTATACTTTTCGTCTAGTTATTGTTTTAGTATTTGAATGTTGTTATAGAACGTATATATAAAGAAATCTTATCGTTAACGTCGGAGAGTAATAGAAAGATTTAAATATTAGTAATGTCTATAAACAATGAAGACTATGACTAAAAAGAATACACAAGGGAAAAAGAAGCATATGATACGTACTTGGTTTGATGTTGATTTTTTAGAACATTTAGATCGAGTCGGTGAAATACGTATTGCATCGGATGGTCGTGTTTATGGGTTTGAGGCGTTTGTTAAACGTATGGCACGAAGGGGGAGAGTAATATGAAGTGGAGAAATATTTTAATTGTTTTATTGATTTGTTTATTGATGGGTGTAGTAGGTGCCGTTGATTTAAACGAGGGTGTTACATCTGCATCTGGAACGGAAGTAAATTTAACAAACGGTGCTGTAACATTCGCTGACAATACAAATGGACTATCTGTTGCAACATCTACTACGATTGATAATACAACGTTTATTCCAGCCGTTACAAAAACAGATAATGGTAATCTTACATGGACATCCGGTGAAAAAGACTGGCTTGTTATAGACAATCCAATTGTATCAATGTCATATCGTTATACCGGAAAATCTTTAAAAGAAACCATTATCTTAAAAGAAGATAAGCAACTGTCTTTCCCAATTAATTTAGATAACGATTCTAAAATCATTCCTTGGGATCATGGGCAATGGAAGATAGTTTCTGCCACTTCCGGTAATACAATGGTTGGCATCATTGCCGAGAAACCATTTGGTATAGATGCTGCCGGTAATCACATCGATATGGAATATACGTGGGATGGTTCTGCACTCAATTTAGATTATAACAGGACGTTGCAGATATTCAATTCTACACTTACAGATATAAAAAATGAAACGGATGTCAGTGGGGTAACAATCCCATATTACGATTATATTCCAATTTCATATCCTCTAATTATAGATCCTACATGGACTGATACTGGAAGTCCTTATACACTTACGGATGGTGCTTACACCGTTTTAATGTGGAATACCACTGGTACAACCACATGGACTGTGCCAACTGGTGTAAGTAATGTAGAGTATCTTGTTGTTGCAGGCGGCGGATCTGGTGGATTAAATGGTGGTGCCGGTGGAGGAGCCGGGGGATTCCGCAACAATACATCATATTCGGTTACATCGGGAAATAGTCTTGCTGTTATTGTAGGTGCTGGTGGTGCTACTAAAATTACCAATGGGGTGGGAAATATTGGTGGAAATTCCACGTTCGATACCATCATATCAAACGGCGGTGGCGGTGGTGGATGTGCAGTTTCGTCTGCCGGAGGTAATGGAGGATCTGGTGGGGGGGCAACAGCCGGGCAAACAAATCATGGATATGGGAACACTCCTCCAGCATCCCCTTCGCAGGGAAATGATGGTGGAGACGCAGATTTGGGGGTGGGGGACGCAAGACCAACAGGCGGTGGTGGAGGTGCTGGCGCAGCGGGTTCTCATGGTTATGCTGCGACTGGTGCAGGCGCTGGTGGTGCTGGGGTATCCTCATCTATTACTGGCAACTTGACATATTACGCCGGTGGTGGTGGCGGCGGAGCGTCAGCCGCATGGACTGGTGCTATCAGAGGAGACGGTGGTATAGGTGGCGGAGGATACGGCAGTGTTGGAGCGAACAATGCCGCTCCGGGAACAGATGGATTCGGAGGCGGTGGTGGAGGGTGCTATGATACAGGGAGTGGTGGTGCGGGTGGTTCGGGTGTCGTTATTATTAGATATCTTACCCCAACACCTCCGGTTTCATCATTCACACCAAGTAACACAATCACGGGAACTAACACCGTAACACAATTGTTCAATGATACATCTTCCGGTTCACCTACAACTTGGAACTGGTCGTATCAGGGAATATCCGGCGGAAACAATACGCAAACCATCTGGTCAACTGTACAAAATACAACTGGTATATTCAACGCTGGCAACTACAGTATTAAATTGAATACAACCAATGCAAATGGTTACAATCTCTCTACGCAGGTTACATGGGTGAATGTTACATCAATAACTGATCCAAACCCGGATTCATTACTTCAATATAAAGTAGGATCTTCAAACGTTCAAATAAATAATCAAACCCCATATGTTGGTACGGCCATCGCTAGAAATATTTCTTCAAATACAACCCATGTAGTTGTTAATTTCACGTGGGATACATCTCACGTTTCGGTTAATAACATTCGCATTAATGAATCTTCTGCTAATATACCGGGACTTTCTATAGATTCTTCGTCCGTTCATAACGGATATGCAATTGTTAATATGTCAAAGACATCTGGATTTACTGCTCCATCGAACGCATTATTTGATTTTGATATCACGTATACAAAATATGCCGAACCGGGAACCGTTGACGTATTTTCGTTTAATAAAACCAATAGTTATTATTATGACATTGGAAACTCCACATGGTGGAATTTTAATCAGGCAAATTCGGCAAATGCGATAATCGGAACATGGCCGAATGTTAATGCCGATTTTACAGCAAATGCTACATCATTATATATTAACAACCCGGTTTTGTTTACTGATAATAGTAGTGGGTATCCTGACGCATGGAATTGGAGTTTTGGCGATGGAAACTATTCGGTAGCGCAAAATCCGGTTTATACATATGTAACTTCTGGGTATAAAAATGTTTCACTTCATGCATATATGTCTGAAAATGGAACTATAACTAATACTACTACGAAGACAGATTACATTAATGTGGTAACACCATTGTTTCCCATTGCTAATTTTACATATACTCCAGTAACTGGTATAGTACCGGTTACAGTTAATTTCACTGACACTTCGATAAATGCGAACTCTTACTATTGGGAGTTTGGTGATGGTAATACATCTACCGTGCAATCCCCATTGTTTACTTATAATATTCCGGGGCAATATTTCGTTAAACATTCTGCGAGTAATAGTAATGGAACAAGTTGGTTTAATTCGACTTACAATTATGTTTATGTATTCCATACACCAGCGGAATCAAGTTTTACCAATGGCACTACGCCACTACAGGGACTTGCACCATTAACGGTACAATTTATTGATACATCAACCAGTGATCCCGCATATTGGCTCTGGCATTTCGGAGATAGTAATAATGGAACTTATTGGGATACAAATGTACAAAATCCAATACATACTTATACATCTACTGGAACTTATGATGTAACATTATATGCACAAAACGACGGGGGTGGGCATACTATGACTTATAGTGCTTATGTCACAGTATACCCCTCACCCCCAGTCACTAGTTTCACTGCAAATCAAACTACGGGCGCAACTCCTCTAACCGTGCAGTTCACAGATACTTCAACAAATTATCCTACTTTGTGGAATTGGACTGCTACAAATATAGCGGAAAACAATACGCCCATTTCATTTAGCACATTACAAAACCCTACGTTTACTTTTAACTATGGAAACAATTCAATAAAACTTAATGCAACAAATAGTCTTGGAAGTAATATTTCTTCACAAACAACATGGGTTAATGTGACAACACCAGCGCCGGTTGCGTCGTTTATTCCTACTTCTTCTAATGGCAATACTCCATTTACAGTACAATTTACTGACACGTCAACTAATTATCCAACTTCGTGGTTATGGGACTTTGGAGACGGAAACACTACAAATTCTACGGTGAGAAACCCCGTGCACACTTATTGGCATTATGGACAATATGATACACATTTAAATGTTACAAATCCATATGGGAATAGTTCGACACTTGGAGTATATAATAATGGGGTTTTGGTTATCGATATAGCTCCGGTTGCTGATTTCTATGCTTATCCGTTAGTAGCATATACTAATTATCCGATACAGTTCACTGATAACTCTACTAATAATCCCACCTCTTGGGGATGGACATTTGGCGATGGTACCAGTCTCGATGGAACAAATTCTACAGATCAGAATCCTACGCATTCATATATTTCCCCCGGATTATATACTGTATTTCATTATGCTAGCAACAATTGGGTGGGAACTATAAATAAAATTAATTATATCAATATAACTGCAACACCACCTGCGCCAGTTGCATCTTTCACGGGAACACCAACGAGTGGTTATATGCCTCTAGCAGTTCAATTTACCGATACATCACAAAATTACCCTACAACATGGAATTGGTCATTCGGTGACAGCGGAACCTCCACCAGCCAGAACCCGACGCATACCTATACAACTGCCGGTACGTATTCGATACGGTTAAATGTTACAAACAATTGGGGGAATAGTTCAATAACGATGTCAAATTATGTTTCGGTGACAGTCCCTCCATCTCCGGTATTATCATTTATTGGTTCACCAACAAGTGGTGATGCCCCATTAACCGTGCAGTTTACCGATACATCTACAAATTCGCCTACTTATTGGTGGTGGAATTTTGTTGGCGGGGGAACACCACAGTCGTTATTGCAAAATCCATCATATACATATACAATACCGGGTGTTTATAGTGTAACTATGTATGCTCAGAATCTTGGAGGTGCGAACACTATAACAAAAACATCATATATCACAGTAACAACCCCATCACCACCCATTACCAACTTCACATACACCCCTCATAGTGGCTTCATCCCATTAACAGTTCATTTCACTGACACAACAACAGGATCGGTTGCTTCACGGTTATGGCAGTTTGGTGACGGCGGCACATCCACTTCGCAAAACCCATCACACACTTTCTCAACTGCCGGAAATTATACGGTGAATTTAACATCTACCAATATAATTGGATCTAGTTCAAAAATATATTATGTAAATGCTACAACACCACAACCTCCCACAGCATCGTTTACCGGAACGCCAACAAGTGGGTTTACCCCGTTGTCTGTACAGTTTACCGACACGTCTATAAATTCCCCCTCTTCGTGGTCGTGGACGTTCGGAGATGGCAGTACGTCTACGTTACAAAATCCATCTCACACTTACAGTAGTTATGGTGTGTATACAGTTATATTGACAGCAACAAATTCTTATGGGTCGGATACTAAAACATCGAGTAATTATATAACTGCTTCGGCAACACGCGGGCGTGCAGATTTGATTCTGACATATAAATATTCTGTGGTATTATATGTTAAAGATTCTTCGTCTGGAAATCTAATAACTAATAATGCTTCGGTTGTTGATGATAATGGTTCTGTCATTAGATCCGCGAGTGGAATATTCTCGGGAACATATGCTGCCGGGCAGCATTCGTTTACGGTTACGGCAAATAGTTATGATACTAACTATGTAACATATTTCGTAAATACAAATCTCACAGAAAATATATTTATGACGAAGATAGTATCATCGGTTTCTACCACTTGGTACACTCCGAAAACAGCACTATTTAAAATCGTGGATATATATGGAAATCCGCTCATTGGAGCGAATGTAAGTGCTCGTTTCAATTCTACTACTTTGCCGTATGGAGTTAGTGATTTAATTTCCAATTATGGGATGAATGTTGCAGATGCAAATCAGGCTCTTAATGGAACATTGATAATGTCTGGTTCTACTGATAATATGGGAGCAGTCGTGTTTACAATGTTAAGCACTTTAAAATACGACATTGTAATAACGTATGGTGGTCATTCTAATTATTATCAGGTGTATCCACAGGAAGCAGAATATCAGTTCCGGTTCATTACAATATCTACTACGACTGATAATATATGGGATGACTTGTATGCAAATGGAAATACCAAAGTCTGGGCGGTTGAACCAGATCCGGCTAATGTAACATTCTTCTGGTCGTTCCAAGATATGACGGACTTGACAACACAGATAGATTTCTATTTGAAAGATGTAGATTTGAATACCACTGTTTATACCACGAGTATGTATTCCCCGGTTGCAGGTTCTATCTATCAGTTGAATTACACGGTGCCAAATGAACGTGGTAAGAATTATATGGCGTGGGAAAATTACACACGGGGTGTTGCATAATGATTTCTATACG
>JBAZHE010000004.1:0-66790 GCA_041652555.1 Patescibacteria group bacterium
TTCGATGTAGAAATGATATCCCGTGTATTCGGTTAGATTATGGAGGGTTATGGAATGAGAGGTGGTGGAGATATTTGATGTTGAGGCGGTGCCGTAGTTAGCGTCTTCTCCGTAGTAGATAGTAGAGGTGGCGACGTAGGCGGTAGTGAAATTTATGGTAGCAGTTGTGGCGGTGGTAGAGGTTGAGGTAAAAGTGACAATGGGGGTGGAGGTGGAGACGTATTCGTAGGCGCCGATGTCCCAGGCAGGGCCTTGAGGACGAGAAGTACCCATCTTATCAGTAGCAAAAGAAGTTGATGTTGTAGCATTATCTATCGCTGGGCTTGTGCTTTGAACATTTAAGTTAACCAAATTTGAAAAATCTGGATACCCTGTTGTGGAAATAAAATTTACAGCGTCTACGTCGTCAACTGTCACACTATTTAAATCAAATCCTAGCGCTTGCCAAGCAGACAAAGAATAATGCGTATAAGGACTGGATTGACTGACTGGGGAAGCGGTGTTTAAAAATAAATTGTAATCACATTTAGAGATACTTGCTAAAGAAGTGTTATCTTGAACCGCTAAAAACCCCCCATTTGCTGGACCAACTGCAAGATTATTAATAATTTCAGTAGAAGAACCGGTGGCATTTATACTCATTGGAACTGTCGAGCTACGAGGGAGATAAAAGGTATTGTTATATATTTTTGTACCAGAGCTGGTCCATGCAACACTTACGGCAAAATAACTATGGGGGTTAATAAATACATTATTTCTTATAATCGTGTCATCGGCGTAAGACAAAAATACTTGAGCCGTTCCCCCAACATCGCTAAAAGAATAATTATTATAAAATAAATTACCATCAATTATCACGCCAGACGGCCTTGTACCAGACCCTTTTCTAATAAAAACAAAATCTAAATGAGGACCTTCAACGTCTGGACCAGTATAGAAGTCATGTTGATATATATTATAAATCGTATTGCCGATTATAGTAACATTGACAGTCGGGCCGCTGTCTCCTACCACATCTACTCCCCACATAACATAATCGTGTATTTCGTTATTTGAGATAACGGTGTTTCGAGGACCATTTACACCTATGCCACCCCCTCCTGTTCTTGTAATTTCATTATTAGATATCAAACAGTTGGTTGGCAAGTTTAATGACATACCACCGCTAGCACATGCATTAGCATACCCATTAACTGTCGTGCTACAATCAGTATTCCAATATCCTACATTATGTATATAATTATCTTGGATAATGATATTATCATTGGTCGCCTCAAATCTTATGCCATTTGTTTTCCAAGGCTCACTACCTACTGCTAATTGTGCTTGATTTATGATTTCAAAATTTCTAATAGTTATATAATTCCTAGAAGCTGTCGCAAGAAATCCTTGATAATTCGGTACAGAATTATTACCATCAATAATTGCTTTTCCTGTCCCCCAAGAACCAGAAGAGTTACCATCATAAACAATAGAACTTCCAATACTTCCAGACCAATTAAGCCTAATTAAACCTATATAAGAAACGCCTCCTTTAAAAACAAGATTAGCTCCTCCTGTTAAAATAGCTGAAGAAGGATTGTTAGTAGCATTAGAATCTCCCGGGCAATGCTTCCAAGGTGTAGATGTTGTCAGTCCGTTATTAGTGTCTAAACCGTTTTCATAATCTATATAATAAGTTACTAGAGTTATTAAAACTTGATCACTTAAACTACTGGAAATATTTCCTGAACTATCTTTCGCCCAAGCATAAAGGGTTTTTAATCCTTCAGTAGAAAATGTATAAGTAGTAGTTGCACTTGTTTCCCAATGAGGATCAGAAAGAGCTGGAATAGAAGCCGATTCATTTACAAGGTAACCAGCTAATCCAGAGCCTCCCGTGTCAGAAGCGGTAAATGAAGTAATATTAACAGTTAAAGAAGAAGAGGTGGCGGGAATAGCAAACAAATCAACCGTAGGAGCTATACTATCAATAGAACTATCAGTAGTAAATGTTAAGCCAGAAGAAGTGGCAATTGTGCTAGAAGCGTTAGCAGAGCTAACATAAAAATGATATTGTGTGCTCTCGGAAAGATTATGTAACACTATAGAATGATTAGTATCCAAAGCCGAGGAAGAAGATGCTAGATTATAACCTTGGTTGGCGTCGTAATATGCTTGAGTGGCATAATAAACCATAGAGGTAGCGGCTTGATCGGTTGTCCAAGTAACAGTGGTAGTGGTAGCAGTGGTAGAGGTAGCGACACTTGTTATATTTGGAGGAATAGCTCCAGAAAAAGCTAGATCAAATGTTCCAATAGACCATGAACTTTCTGGTCTATTTATTCCAGCAATATCTTTGTTTCCCCTTGGGTTTATCCATCTAGAGTCCAATGAAAGATTGGTGCCACTCCACTTCAACGCAGAAGCTGAACTAATATTTAAATTCTCTGAACCGGCCGTCACGTTAGAAAAATAAGCGCCAGTACTAGTGCTGTATGCGACTTGAGCTGTTCCTAGGCTACCATCACTCGAAGCAGAGGTGGTTGTCGCTATATTGCCATGTGCCCCTCTGTAAAAATTAGCTATAGTATTATTTCCAGCATAAGAATTTTTTATAACAAATGTTTTATAATCTGCCACAGAAAATCCATAATTACTATTATTAACAGCAGAACAATTATAACAATACACGTTATTATTGCCTACGTTTGTTACCTCAAAACCAATTTTAGAATCAAAAGCTATTACGTTATTAAACACAACCAATGGACCTCTGGTTACACTAAAAGCAGTAATAGCTCCATTATTGTTAAACGAAATAGTGTCAACAAATCTAATGTCTGTCGAGGCGCCAAGAGTATTAACGATTGCCGCAGTTCCATTACTGGCCGTATTTCTAATCTGTAGCCCCTCAATTCTTATATAGTCAACTGCAACAACTAAAGCTGCATTATAATTTGCAGAAACACTCAAGAGATATTTAGTTAAGTTCCTAACCCCAATATGTCTTTGACTAAAATTTGCCTCAGTAGAAGTGCTTATTGGTGTATATATTCTAATATAATTATTCGCACTAGTTGTCCAATCATAAATATTAGCAGCAGTGCTATCGACTCCAGAATCATAGTAACAAGGGATATTCAAAATATAATTACCAGCAACAGTAGTTGTGGCATTTAAATGATTAGCATTAGAGGCTCCTGGATTATCTCCGCCAACTGCAGCATTTAGACTTCTAAAAGCATGAGCTATTTTTAAAACAGTAGCTGTAGTGGTAGCTGTTGGTTGAGCGCCGAGCCTAGTAATAACATTCCAGGTAGTTGATGATACTTTGGCGGAGATATAGACGGTGGTTGTAGCACTGGCGTTGCCGTAGGATATTTGGTCACCAACACCTATATTAGTAGCGGTTTGAGCAACAGAAAATGTAGCAGTATTACCAGAAATGGTTATAGTTGGACTTCCGGTTTTGTGATCGTTAGTGTTTTGACCGACTGAATAATAAATATTAACCTCGCCGGCAGCTTCAACATCTTTGGTTTGCCAGAGATTGTTGATGTGAGGATAGATAATTACAGCGACAGCGAACAATGACAATCCTAGGAGTGATAGGAGGAGTGTTCGAGGTTTGAATGAGAGAGATTTTTTGATTTTGAACATATTTTTTAAAATTATTTTATTGGTTTATTTTTGATTTAACTTATTCTATGCCCCGAGCTTTACACACCCCGTCTCGGAGTACCGAGCCACCCCTCTTACTAGAGGGGATTTAAAACAACAAAAAAACATCGTTTTAAAAAACAATGTCATTGTTAGGTGATAATGATGATGGGTGGGAATTAGAAAATTCTGAGGAAGAGTTTTTAGTGCCCCCCCCCTGGAATTATTTCAATAATATTCAAGTGGGATGCTTTCATTATTATATCTTTTTTTATTTTATTTTTTTATTCTTTGTTATATTATAGCACAAAAAAAATTATTTGCTAATTTTTTTATTTTTTCTGACTATTGACAAAAAATTTTCTTTATTTACTATCTTTTTACCAGTTTTTTGCTCCAATTCCAAGCGCGCATTCTTAGCAATTTTTCCGCCCTTTTTTGCTGGAATTTTATTTTCTATTAAACCTTTAGCTTGCATCGTTTCGGCAATCTGACGAGTTGAAAGTTCTGCCAAGGCGGTAAAAACTAATTCGGCGTCAGACATATGGTCACGCAAATTTTCTGTTTTCAAACTTTTTAAATCTTTATGCTCTTAAACCGTTAAATCGCTCCATTCTTGATGAATAATATTCGTCAAAATAGCATATTCATCTTCTTCTTTTACTTCATTATCTTTCCAGTAATCTGTCAGCTTATTCCAATACTTTCTTGCTGTCTGAAAATCTTTTTGGTCGGTTAAAACAGCGATAATATCCACCACGCTAAAATACCACTTTTCCTGTTTTTCATCCCAAGAACGGCGCACCGGTTGATCTTCAAAAATTGCCATTTGTTTTTCGTTGGTCATAAATTTTGATTATTATTATCTAAAATATTACCTTCCCGAAATTTTTATCCTTATTTTTTTATTATAATATTGCTTGAAAAAAAACAAAAATCAGGTAGACTACCTGATTTTAAATTATGTCTTGTATTTTATTAGAAACCTTTCCAGCCAGTTGAACTATGAGAAGCTGGGCGGCGAGAAAATGATCGCCCCCTGGACTGCGGAGCTGCTGAAGATCGAGGGCCGAATTTTTTTTCTTTATTAACCCGTGTCGGGCGTTCAGCTTGATTATCGCGGCGAGTAAATTTCTTCTCTGAACGAAAAGACGAATTTGATCTGCCAAAACTTCTTCCCGTTACCCTTCTTTGTCCAAAACTTTTTTGGCCGAAAGAAACAGCGTGTAGAGGAGAAATCTCTCTTAATGGTATGACTTTTTTTACTAATCTTTCAATTTCTTTAATTTCGCGCGCCTGCATTGGGTCAGCGAAAGAAATCGCTTTACCAGATTTTCCGGCGCGAGCGGTGCGGCCGATGCGATGAACATAATCATTAGCATCATCAGGCAAATCATAATTAACAACCAATTCAATTCCGGAAACATCAATGCCGCGCGCGGCAATATCAGTCGCAATCAAAACGCGATAACGGCCGGCGCGAAAACCATCCAAGGCTTTACGACGCTGAATTTGCGAACGATTGGAATGAATTTCCGTGGCTTGATAACCCATTAAAGAAATTTTTCCGGTTAAATTAGCAACGCTGTGTTTAGTGCGACAAAAAATCAATACTGCCCCGGAATATTCATGCAAAAGAATTTCTAGTTGCGCCAGCTTGGAATTTTTTTCCACAATAAAAATTTCCTGATCAATATTAGTCGCTGTCGTACCAGACGCCGCTACCTCCACCCGCAAAGGTGAAGCCATATATTTATTAGCCAGCTTAATGATTTCTGTCGGCATAGTCGCAGAAAAAAGCATAGTCTGCCGTTCCTTGGGAATATTTTCTAAAATTCTTTCAATTTGTGGCATAAAGCCCATATCTAACATCATATCCGCTTCGTCCAAAACTAAAATTTTTACATCATTTAGCTTAACCGTATGACGCTCTAAATGATCATTTAAACGGCCAGGGGTGGCCACAATAATATGTGGTAAACGACGTAATTCACTGATCTGGCGATTAATATTTTCTCCACCAATTAAAACTGCCGTGCGCAAACCAAGCGCCGCGCCATATTTGCGAAGACTTTCATCAACCTGTACAGCTAATTCACGTGTCGGCAAAAGCACTAAGCCGCGGCCTTTATACAAAGCCAAGCGCTGTAACATTGGGATAGCAAAAGCCAATGTCTTCCCGGTCCCTGTTTGGGCGACACCGAGTAAGTCCTTGCCCAAAATAGCCACCGGGATAGATTCACGCTGGATTGGTGTTGGATTTTTTAAACCAGCCTTAGCGATTGCTTGCAAAAGCTTTTCTGCAATGCCTAAACCGTCGAAACCGGAGTTTTCTTGTTTTTTTTCTGTCATAAATTTTGTAAAATTTTTGAGGTTTATAAACCAATAATAGGCAATAAACTCAAAAAGTGACCCGATTCTCGAAAATTGCCTATTGAGTGGCAGATAATCAGCAAGGTCACTTACAAAAATGTTATGACGATGAGAGATTCGAATCTTAGCCAATAAAATCAGCTAAATTAATAATAGCGTTATACTAGCACAAAAAAATTATTATGTCAAACGGTCATTTTCTAACCGTTAATCAAAACCCTAACCAGCCTTATTCTGTCATAAGAATATTCTCCGTTAAATTTTTCAAAAATCGGCTTAAGTTTTTCATCACCAAGCTCAACAAAGGATTCTTTTATTTTATTATAACTATCCAGCGGCAACTTTAAATATTCTAAATCCAATCGCTCACCGGCGTCTATCATTTTCTCTATATGGTTAACAACTGTCGGAACTTTAACATCTTGATGCTTGGCGATTCTTTCTATAGGTATTTTTTTAATCAAAAGTTCTCTGGTCTTGGCGTAGAATTGCGGATTTCCTATCAGCATTTTTATAATTCTTTCTTCTCTTATTGTTTTATCCTTCACCGACACTTCCGCCTTTGAAATATTATGGCTCTTCATAAAATTTCCAATGCGCGCTAAAAATATTTCACCGTATTGCTCAAGTTTTTTCGCTCCAACTCCGCTAATACTTAAAAACTCTTCCTCGCTTAGGGGAAAATAGTAAGCCATTTCCTGCAAAGATGCGTCGCCAAAAATAATAAACGGCGGAACATCAGCCTTGTTAGCGAATTCTTTACGCAAAGCCCGGAGCTCGTCAAACAATTCTTGATTATAATCAACCTCGCCTTGCTTAACTTTTTTCGCCGTCACCATATCAGCTCGGGGTTTTGCCAATTCCAACTCCTCATTATTTTTTAAAAAAATAAGCCCTTGGCGCGCAACGCGAAGAGTCGGATACTCCCCTTCATTTTTTAACAAATATCCCTGATTAACCAGCTGATTAATAATTTGCGCCAAGCCGTTCTCGGAAAAATCTTTTACTATTCCAAACACTGACAACTCATGATGATTATTTCTTTTCACTTTTTGAGTGGCCTTGCCCAACAAAACATCAACAATATAATTTTTCCCAAAACGATTTTCAGTTCTTAAAATGGCGGAAATAATTTTTTGCGCCACTATTTTGGCCGAGAATTTTTCTTTTGGAGTTAAGCAAACATCACAGCCACCGCAATTATCATTTTTCAATTCTTCTCCAAAATATTTAAGCAAATATTTTTTACGACAAGTATCAAGATCGCCATAATTTAAAACCTCGGCTAATTTTTCTTCAGCCATTCTCCGCAAATTATTATCTTCTATTTGATTGATAAAAAACTGATGCTTGCGCGTATCGGCGTAAGTATAAAACATCACGCATTCGCTTGGAAGCCCGTCGCGTCCGGCGCGACCGATTTCTTGATAATAGCCCTCTAGCGTTTTTGGAAAAGTATAATGCACCACCAAACGAACATCTGATTTATCTATTCCCATACCAAAAGCAATCGTCGCCACGATAATATCCACTTTATCTTTTATAAAAAGGTCTTGGGTTATTTTTCTTTCCCGATTATCAAGTCCGGCATGATAGGCGCGAGCGCTAAAATTATTTAGCTTTAAATTTTTCACCAAATCTTCAGTCTCTTTTCTGGAAAAACAATAAATAATCACCGATTCATTTTTATATTGATCCAATAATTTAACCAACTTAGGGAAAGCTTCTTTTTTTTCAATAACACTAATTTTTAAATTCTCCCGGTTAAAACTGGAAATAAAAACCTTGGCCTTGGCCAAATTCAACTGCTTTAAAATATCCGCACGGACTCTCTCGGTAGCCGTAGCGGTTAAAGCAATAATCGGCACACCGGCAAAGACTTTTTTAAGCGCTCCTAAACTGCGATAATCAGGACGAAAATCATGCCCCCACTCGGAAATACAATGAGCCTCATCAACCGCAACTAAACTAATCTCTAGACTTTTTAAAAATTCCTGAAAAGAAGACAGGGCGAATCTTTCCGGCGCAATATAAAGTAATTTTACACTCCCCTGTTTTATTTTTCTATAAACACTATTAATTTCATCCGATGTTAAGCTGGAATTAATAAACTCTGCCCCGATTCCGCACTCCCGCATAGAATCAACCTGGTCTTTCATTAAGGCTATCAGAGGAGAAATAACTAAAGTAACGCCATAAAGTTTCAAAGCTGGCAACTGAAAACAAAGCGACTTACCGCCACCGGTTGGCATCAAAACAAAACTATCACTCCCGGCTAGAACATTATTAATAATCTCCTCCTGTAAAGGACGAAATTCATCATGACCGAAATATTGTTTCAATAATTTTTTCATTTATTCAAGCTAATTTAAAACATTAACAGTATATCAAAAATCTCAACATAATTTAAGTCCAAAATTATCAGCAAAAAACAACCGTTACTACGGTTGCTTTTACGAAGAGTGTGGTATGGAGTTGGAATGATTTTACCTGTCTATTCTAAACTTAAAAAGTTTTAATTCCAAGCCTAACCAAAAAACAAAAATTAATTTTTCGCCTGATGATTAACCTGTTGCGGGAAAGGAATCTCTATCCCTTCTTTATCAAAAGCAATCTTTAATCTTTTTCTTAATTCTCCAGCAACATCCCATTGTTTAATCGGCTGAGTATCACCAAGAATTTTAATAATAATCGCTGAATCGCCAAAATCATCAACCCGCAAAAATTGCGGCGCCTTAATAATAGATTCTTTCCAAGCCAGATCGTCAGCTAAATCCTGACCAACTTTATTCACCACAGAAATAACCTGCTCAAGATTAGAACTATAAGAAACACCAATATTTAAATTTACCCGGGAATAAAACTTAGAAAGATTGGAAACTTTTTTTATTTCTCCATGCGGAACATGATGAACCGTGCCGTCTAAATCGCGAAGAGTGGTCATTCGCAAGCTTATATCTTCAACTTGTCCGCAAGTGCCGTCAAAACAAACAACATCGCCAACTCGATATTGATTTTCTAAAACAATAAACAACCCACTAATTACATCACGAATAAGATATTGACCTCCAAAACCAAGGGCTAAACCAGCAATTCCGGCAGCGGCTAAAAGCGGGCCAATTGCCAAACCAAATTCCTGGAGAATCATTAAAATAGCAATAATAAAAACAACTATATTTGAAGTGGCTGAAAAAATTCTAATTAAAGTGTCTTCGCGCTTTTTTTCCGCCTCTTTAGTTAAAAAATGATCAGCAATAACAACTTTTCTAATAAGCTTTTCAATAAAAATTTTGCCAAACCTGCTAAAAAGCCAAGCGGCTAAAAAAATAGATAAAATTTTAAAACCATGTTCCAAAAGCCATGGGGTGATATTTTGCATAATTGTTTGAATTAACTTTTCCATATATTTTATCTTGAATTTTATAAAAATTAAGTATTCTACTCCTTTTTGTTTATTATCTTACTAATCGATGAATAATGCAAGCCTAAATATTTAGATATAAAGGCTAAGTATATTCATCCCAATAAAAATTTGCTATAATAAATAATGGTTAGTGTTTAATAAATTTAGTGTCTAATAAGCAAGGTGATGGAGGAACCAATCTTTTTTAAAAACGCCCTAAAAAAGCGATCCCAAAAAACAAGGATAGCTTGGTTGGTCGCGGTTTTATTTTTGTTTATTATTCCTTTAACGACTCAAGCGACTATTTATCAGCCTGGCGCAACTTTAAATCCTGATTGTCCGCCTTCGGACGACCCGTCCACTTGTGGCGTAATTGCGCCGGCCACAGCCGGATCAAATTCTAATATCACTTCACTTAACGGTTTGACAACTCCCCTTTCCGTTGACCAAGGTGGCACCGGTTTGGTAGATGTTGGATCCGACGGGCAAGCGCTAATATCTTCTGGCGGAGCTTTAGCCTGGACTGCGCTGGATACTTCAGTTGTTTCAGAAAACGGCGCTTTTTATTTTACCAACGCCCGAGCTCGTTTGGCTATTTCCTCAACAATTACCGGCCTTTCTTATGCTTCCACTACCGGTATTTTTTCAATAAATTCCGGTTACGAAACAACCTTGGTAGCTTCGTCCACGCAATGGAATAATTTATATCACAATCCTTCCTTGATTTACGGCGCCTCAGATAATTTAATTTGGACTGATAATTCTATCGGAGTGGCATCAGGTTATTCAATTCCACTCACGGCTTCTTCAACGCAATGGAACAATTTTTTTCATACTTCAACTACATCACCTTCCTTTAGCTCCACTGGAAATTTCCTTGGCACTTGGGATGGCTATGCTACCAATACTTTACCTTACTTAGCTGATACCACTGTTTTGGAACCTTTATGGCGGGCAGCTTCCACTACTGTGTTAACCACGGACACCGAACTTGAACCATTGTGGCGAGCGGCTTCATCTACTGTATTAACTACCGCTACTGAACTTGAACCGTTATGGCGGGCAGCTTCATCATCTTTAACTATTGCTTCATCTACTCAGTGGAATAAATTTTTTCATGCTTCCACCACATTGCCATATTTAGCTGATACCACTATTTTGGAACCGTTATGGCGAGCGGCTTCTTCATCTTTGACTGTGGCTTCTTCCACACAATGGAATAATTTATATCACAATCCTTCCTTAATTTACGGCGCTTCGGACAATTTAAGTTGGACCGGTAATTCCATCGGCGTAGCCACCGGTTATTCAATTCCGCTCACTGCTTCTTCTTCGCAGTGGAATAAATTTTTTCATGCTTCAACCACTTTGCCATATCTAGCTAATACCACCGTCTTAGAACCGTTGTGGTGGGCGGCTTCCACTACCGTATTAACTACCGCTACCGAGCTTGAACCTTTATGGCGAGCCGCTTCTTCATCTTTAACTATTGCTTCATCTACGCAGTGGGATAAGTTCTTTCATGCCTCAACCACATTGCCATATTTAACTGATACTACCGTCTTGGAACCTTTATGGCGCGCCGCTTCTACTACTGTATTAACTACCGCCACCGAACTTGAACCGTTGTGGCGAGCCGCTTCTTCATCATTGACAGTGGCTTCGTCCACACAATGGAATAATCTATATCACAATCCTTCCTTAATTTATGGTGCCTCGGACAATTTAACTTGGACTGGCAATTCCATCGGTGTAGCCACAAATTATTCAATTCCGCTCACAGCTTCTTCTACGCAATGGAACGGATTCTTTCATGCTTCTTCATCATTCTTTAAACTTGACCAAACTACTCCTCAATCAGTAATCAACGGCGTTCCTTACATTGTAAACGGAATTAAAACTCCAAAGATTTATCCAAATGCCGACAGCACAACCGCTATTCAGTTTAACAAAGCAGACGGCACTACTAATGTATTGAACGTTGATACTACGAATGGAAGGGTTGGAATTGGAACAATTACGCCACAAACCCCTCTCGATGTAGTAGTAAGTCCTGGTGTTAGTATGCTTATAGATTATTATGCTGCAGGACGTTCTCCAAGATTTAGTAGTTCTGGTGGTTTTGGGTATTTATATTTTAAACCAGCCAGCCAATACACCATTTTTGATGGTATAGGTAATAATAATTCGACATTACAAATACAATCTTATAGCACAGGCGTTGCCGAGCTTAAATTTTTCAATACTAATGGTGGTAGTACAAGCTATAACAAAATTACTACTTCTAATTATGGTGGTGGTAACGCTAATTTATCAATAGTTCCAGATGGTGGAAAAGTTGGGATTGGTCTTTTAGCACCAACAGCAGTATTACACCTTAAAGCCTCTACAGCTACTGCTAATACTGCCAGTTTAAAGATTGACGCTGGTGTTGTCGCTACTACGCCAGTAAGCGGAAATATAGAAAGCGATGGAACGCACTTATGGTGGACTGATAGCGGAGGAACACGTCATCAATTAGATAATTAAATTAAACTACTAAAATTAATAAACTTTAAAAATTAACTCCAAATAAATAATTAAAACTATGCTTAAAAAAACAAATATCCTAATTTTTCTGCTGGCGCTGATTTTAATCATCACCAGTTGCGGAGCGTATTATTTTTACAGTCGCGCTCATAAAGCCGAACAAGATCCGAGCATTCTCGCCCAACAAGAAGTCGCCAGTGTCGTCGCCATCGTTGGCCAATTAATGGTTCTTCCCCCCGATGAAACTCCGTTTTTAGCAACTGTGATGAACAAAGAAAATCTCCAAGACCAGCCGTTTTTTGCCGATGCGGAAGATGGAGATAAGCTCCTGATTTACGCCCAAGAAATGAAAGCGATTCTTTATCGGCCAAGTACGAACAAAGTTATTAATGTAGAACCAATTGTCTTAAATGCCCCGCAAAAAGCCTTAAAAATAGCTTATTATAACGGCACTGAAACAGCCTGGATAACCGACAGCGTGGAAGAAAAAATCCAAACCACTTTTGGCGCTTTAACGCAAACCGCCAGCAAAGGTGAGGCTATTAAAAAAGATTATCAAGACACAATAGTTGTGGATTTAACCGGAAAAAATTCCACCAGCACCCAAGTAATCGCCGCTTTTATGGGCGGTAAAATGGGATCATTGCCCGAGGGAGAAGTCGCGCCGACCGGAGCTGACGCTCTGATTATTTTAGGCAAAAACATCATTGCCCAAGTCTCGGAAAAACAACTCTTAAAAGTCGCTTATTATAACGGCTCTGAAACAGTCGGAATAACCGCCGGCATGGAAGAAAAAATCCAAGCCACTTTTGGCGCTTTAACGCAAACTGCCAGCAAAGACAATGCTATTAAAAAAGATTATCAAGGCATTTTAGTCGTAGATTTGACCGGAAGAAACGCCACCAGCACCCAAGTAATCGCCTCTTTTATAGACGGTAAAGTGGGGTCGTTGCCCGCGGAAGAAACTAAACCGGAAGCTGATATTCTAATTCTTCTAGGCAACTAAACACCAATTTAAAATTAAGCTACGCAAAAAAATAGTTATTCCTACCAATCTTAAATGAATCTATCTAAAAGTAAAATTTTTATAATTATCGCTTTCTTTCTTCTTGTACCCGCGACAATTTTGGCGTCCGAATCAGACGGGACAATTCTTTCCGGCCATGAATACGGCTGGGGAGACCAGAGTGGCTGGGTGAATTTTGGTACGACACTGGGCAATGTTCATGTTACTGATACCGGCCTTACTGGTTATGCTTGGGCGGCCAATCATGGCTGGATTAACCTTAATCCATCCCTGGGCGGAGTACATAACGACAGTGCTGGCAATCTTTCCGGTTCGGCTTGGGGCGAACAATTGGGCTGGATAAGCTTTGCTAATGTTGGAATAGATGCTCAAGGAAATTTTAATGGCACAGCGACTGGCACTTTAGCCGGCACAATTACCTTTGACTGCGCTTATTGCGATACTCGCACTGATTGGCGTCCAGCTTCTGCCCGCATCGTCTGTGGCAATGGAATTATTGAAACCGACGAACAATGCGATGGCGGAGATTTTGGAGGAAAAACTTGCGCCAGTTTGGGTTATTCTTCCGGATCGTTAAGCTGTCGGGCTGATTGCAGTCTTAATACTTCTGGTTGCTCTTCCGGAGACAGTGGAGGCGGAGGAGGAGGTGGCGTGGCTCCGGCTACCACTGTTATTTTTTCCGGCTGGGCTTATCCGAAAAGCATAATAACTCTTTTGAAAGACGCCCAAGTTGCGGCTACCGGCGTTGCTGGAACCAACGATGCTAGTTTTCAAATAACACTCACCGGTTTATCCGGTGGCAATTATACTTTTAGCGCCTATTCCGAAGATAGCCGAGGCAACCGCTCTTCTTTATTAACTTTTTCAGTGAGCGTTACTGCTGGCGTCACCACCAATGTCAACGGAGTTTTTATTGCCCCGACCATTTCTGTTGATAAAAAAGAAGTGGCACAAGGCGACGACATCACGATTTTCGGGCAAAGCGCTCCTGACAATGAAATTACCATTACGGTTAATTCAGAAGAGGCTCATTATGCCAAAACAATTTCTGACAAAAATGGCATTTATCTATATAATTTTGATACTGCTCCGCTGGAATTAGGACAACATTTTACTAAATCAAAAGCAGCCGTAGAAGACAACATCAGCACTTTTAGCAAAACAATAGACTTTTTGGTCAGTACCAAAACCATTATTTCCCCGCCAGCCCCAAAATGCCTACTCAAAGCCGATTTAAACGACGATTGCAAAATAAATTTAATCGATTTTTCCATTGCCGCTTATTGGTATAAACGACCTTTAAACGCTGACATTAAAATCCTAGAAACGGAAAAACTAAACAACGATGGCAAAATTGATTTGGTTGATTTCAGTATTATGGCTTTCTACTGGACTGGTTAGTAAAGTTAATTAGGCATAAAGACGAGTAAACCCTTAAACACTAATAAAATACCAATGAATATTAACGTTCAAAATACACAAAAAAATATAAGCACTAAAGAAAAAATTACGAAAATTTTGTGTTTATTTGTATTTTTATTCGTGTTATTTAGTGTTTTGCCCGGCGTTGCGCAAGGAGCAGAACTCTATATAAATTCTACTAGCACAACAAATGGAGAATACGGCCTAAACCAGTCCTGGGAAACCAAAGTATTTTTAAACAGCGACGGCGAGGGCATCAACGCGGTGGAGGGGAAATTTTTATTCCCATCCGATCTTTTGGAAGCCAAAACAATATCCGACGGAAACTCTGTTGTTAATTTATGGGTGGAAAAACCGCAATTAGAATCCGATGGCCAAATCGTCTTTTCCGGCATTACCCCGGGAGGATACAATGGCGAGCAAGGATTAATTTTCTCGGTTATTTTTTCGTCCAAAAAAGAAGGCGATGGCGTGCTGGGATTAAGCCAGGCAAGGGCGCTTTTAAATGACGGCCAAGGCACGGTCGCGCCACTTTTAATTTCCAACTGGCAATTTTTGATTTCCCCCGCATTTCCTTCTCCCACCTTGCCAATAGTTGAAGACATTTATCCGCCAGAGGAGTTTCTGCCTCAAATCACCCACTCCACAACGCTTTTCAATAACCAATGGTTTTTAATCTTCGCCACTCAGGACAAAAATTCAGGGATAGACCGCTATGAAGTTAAAGAAAGTAAAAACGCAAAATCCGGTCGCTGGCTGGTGGCAGAAAGCCCTTATCTCCTTCAAGATCAGCAATTAAAAAGCTATATTTACGTTAAAGCGATTGATCAGACCGGCAATGAACGGATTGAAATACTCCAGCCACGAACACCAATATCAGATTACCAAAACATTATTAATATTATCACCCGCAACACCATCGCTTTAATAGTGCTAATTATCGTGCTAGCCCTGATTATTATCGGTTATTTTACTAGAAATCTATGGAGAAAAAAACAAAGAAAACGCTAATTTCAAAGCGGAACATCATTAATTTTTTAGCCATTGTCGGTTTTATTATCGCGTCTTTTAATTTTGGCCAAGTCGCCAAAGCCGCCTCGCTTTATTTTTCTCCGACTTCTGGATCCTACGCCGTGGACAAAAATTTTTCCGTCAGCATCTATATTTCCAGCGCCGATCAGGCAATGAACACAGCTTCAAGCATAATTTTATTTCCTAAGGATAAATTAAAAATTATTTCAATTTCTAAAACAGGATCGATTTTTAATTTTTGGGTCAAAGAGCCCGCTTTTGATAACGAAGCGGGAACGATAACTTTTGAAGGGATTGTACTAAACCCCGGCTTTATGGATAAAAACGGAAAAATTATCACTCTTACTTTTGGTGTCAAAACCGTCGGAACCGCCTCGCTAAATTTTTCTTCCGGCTTAGTCTTAGCCAATGACGGCAACGGCACCAATATTCCGTCAAGCTGGGGCAAAGCGAATTATTCGCTTACCGCAGCTACTCCGGCGCCACCGGTTATTGAACCAGTTCCAACTCCAGTCACCGGAAATCCTCTCTCCCCCTCAATTTTTTCTCTTACTCACCCCAACGTTCTTCCTTGGTATAACAATAATAATCCTCAATTTACCTGGACTATCTCTTCGGACATTACGTCTAGCCGAGCACTCACCGACAGGCTTCCTAATTCACGCCCAACAACTACTTACAGCCCGCCTTTTGCCGAAGAAAAAGTCAATAATCTAGAAGATGGCGTTTGGTATCTTCATGTGCAATTAAAAAATAAAGACGGCTGGGGCGACATCACTCATTTCCGTTTTCAAATTGACACCAAATCACCAGAACAATTCACTGTAACCTTTGTTGATGGCAAAGAAACCGACAATCCGTACCCGAAAATCCTCTTAAGAGCAGTTGACGCTTCGTCAGGAATAGATTTTTATCAAATAAAAATCGATGATGGCGAAATTATAACCATCCCAGCTGAAGCCGGAGAAAGTACTACTTACACTTTGCCACTGCAAAAACTGGGCGAACACAGCCTTACTGCCCAAGCCTTTGACCGAGCTGGAAATTACGCCACCGCCACCGCCGAAAAATTTACCATTGAATCCATTCTGCCACCGGTTTTCACCGATTATTCTTCCGCCATATTAAACAACGAAATTTTAATAGCTAAAGGAATGACTTATCCCAACAACAGCCTAATTATCTGGTTGCAAAAAAGATCAGAAAATCCGCAAAGTTTTCAGATAGAAAGTGATAAAAACGGCGTCTTTGTCTTTACTTATAGCAAAAAATTAAAAAACGGCGCTTACCAACTTTGGGCGGAAACGGTTGATCCTCACGGCGCCAAAAGCGACCCTTCGAAAAAATTAACTATTACCGCCAAACAGCCACTAATTTGGAAAATCGGCCCCTGGACCATAGATTTCCCAAACATAATGGTTCTCTTCCTAGTATTGATTATTTTCTTAGCCGTCTTACTCCGATATTTGCGCAAACAAAAAAGTTACCAGCTTCTCAAAGAAGATGTTCGTCAACAGATAAAATTTCTTGAAAAAACCCGAACAAAAAGGTCGCTTACCAGTGAAGAGAAAAAAGCTATCATACATCTTAGAAAAAGTTTAAGCGAAAAAAATAATCGATTATAATTCGTCGCCAAATTCATAGAATAAAAAATGAAACACTAAAAAGGTGTTTCATTTTTACTGGCGGAGAGTGAGGGATTTGAAAATGAAAAACGATTTTTAGAATAAGCCTTTAAAATCAAGATTATTCAATGAATATGGGCTGAAAATAACTTTTTCAGTTTACCAACATTTACCATTTTTCATCATCTTTTATCGTTTTTTGGGCACAGGGTGGGCACAAACTCACCGGCACAATACAGGGAAAACGATAAAATGATGATATTTCTATTATTTAATCTTTTTGCTTTTTGTAAAAATCGCATTAAACAAATAATAAAGCAAGCAGGATAAAAAATAATAATAGAGGATGTTTAAAGTAAAGCTTAAAACCGAAATTAAAGAATTAATAGCTAGAAAAAATGAGCTATCGTAAGATGAATTGATTACAAGCCCTAAAGTTTTATTTATTAAGCTTATTATGAAGTTTATAGGTAAATCAAGGATAAAAATATTTGGAGTATCACCTGGATTTTTCATTCTCAAAACAGACAAAGAATTAAAAAACCCCGATATATAAACAAATAGGATTGTGATCCAAAATTTAAAGCTGTTTAATTTAAAAAAAGGTTTCATATATTAATATCAATTAAAAAAAAATCTTTCCAATTAAAAATAACGGCCAACCAATCATTACTATAATTACACTACTTATTCTTTCGTAAAGAGAAATATTTCTAGTTTCTCCGCCAATAAAATAAATAATTAACCCGACCAATAGATAAATAAAAATAACACTAAATACAATAATTATTTTTTTATTTTTCATAGACCTTAATTATATCATTACAACTAAAAACTTATCTTTTTGTGTTTATTTTTCTAAAAATAAAAAAGGATACTACAATACCAACGGCAGCACCAAGTAACGCTCCGAAGTCGCCACAAGATTCATAACCGCGCAAGCCGAACATATGACAGCAAAAACAGCTACAGTCATGACCTGTCACATCACAATCGCTCGCCCCTATCCCCATCATAGAAAACAAACCGAAGACGGCCAAAAGCAAAGTAAAAAATATCGCCCCGATCAGAAATAATATTTTTTTAATCATCTTATTCATTTACATTTTTTGCACCTCTTCCACTATTTTTAAAATTAAATCCTTTATATCTTCTTTTCCGTTTAAAACGAAACTTTTATTTATCTTTTTTACAATCTTATCGTGCTCCGGATAGCTCATAGTTGGTACGCCAAAAACTTTCAACCAGCTTGGAGAATTTTGCACTATAACATTGAATATTTCCGAGACATTCCAGACAAAAAAATTATATTTTTCTGGGCGATATTTTTTAAAAAGAGAATAAAAATATTCATAGAATATGAAATGAAGCATTTCGTGAGCAATGATAACATTGATATATTTGCGCGACCGAAATTTGTAAGGAACTTGGAAGGTTTTATCTTCTAAAAATCTCGGGTACATACTCCAGATTGTAAAATAAGCTGTGTACTCGCCTTTTGGCCAAGAAAAATCTCCAAACAAATCATTGATCAAATTAAAAAAATTCGGCTCAATCTTTTTCCAATTGGTTGCAAATATTTTTAAATTCTTATTCATCAATTCAGAATTAATAAAATATTGCTTCTTGATAAATTTCACAAGAGCATCATTGTTAGAAATTTTATTATCGGAAAAATATTTTTTTAATTGAGAATAATGCTTAAATACAGCCCACAACAAATTACGCCCATCGTCAAAAGCGGCATCAGCGGTAAAGGCTTGCAACGTTTTTATGTCTTTTTTGTAATCTATTTTAAATTTAACTTTTGGATGCATAAAATTAAATGGAGGTATTATTAATACCTCCATTCTATCATTCTAACCTTAATTATTCAATTGAGACTAGTATTTTTATTTATGCTCCCCGAATTATGGATGATATTCAAACCAGCATACTATTTTAATCAGCACAAATAAAAAAGGGCTGTTATTAAACAACCCACAAATTTAAAATATGCTCGCTATTCAACTTAAATTTTTCTAAATTTCTTCTTTTTCAACAAAGAAAAAAAATGTTTTACGACATTAAAAAAACGAGTCACAGAAAAAGAATCTTCATTTACTCTGCTCCTATTTTTTTGTTGTGATTTTTTTAAAGAAGCCTCTCCTAAATATTTTTCCCTCATCCCAGGATACAGCATATTATCCTCCTTCTTTGTAATAAACTATTGAACCAAATAATCTTTAAATATTTTTTTTAGTCCTGATTCAACAAAAATACAATCCACCTCTTGTTCGTTCTCCTTGCTGTAATCACTATTTTTTTGTAAATCTTCAATCAATAGATGTATCATTTCGTGAATTATTGTCTCAGCTATATATTCTGCCTTATGGCGAAGATTAACAACTATCGTATCCGGAAAATAATAATAGCCATCGCAACCGTAATAATTTAAAAAAACTTTAAACTGTTTGTTTATTAAAAATTTATCATTGTATCTCTCTAAAAGAGATTTTATTTCATCTTCATTTATTTTTAAAAAATCATCAACCTCCTTGAGTATCTGATCTGGATTGTTTTCTATTTTATCTTTTTCCAATTGCGAAACAATCACCTCTTCCGTTATATTTTTATCCTCAAAAGGAAAATATATTCTAATGTTATTTTTTTTAAAAAAATCCAGAGATTCTACGACTTCAGTCATCTCTTTAATTATGATTTTTTCATCATATTTAATATCAAAATATTTACTCATAATAAATTTTAATGAGGGGAAAGCAACTAGCGAACCCCTCATTTATTAGTAATCATAAAACTGTCCTGGCAAAACTCTCGACCTCCTCTATAGAGCAATTCAACGCCAGACCTATATCTTCTAAGGAATTTTTACCATTCATTAGTTTTATGGCATCTACGCCAAACTGATCTAAAATTAACATACCCTTACCATCAAACAACCCAACATAACAATTTTCCGACTCTTTTCTTATTTTGTATTGTTTGTTTAACACTGGATAGTTATCAATCTTTTTGTTTTTAAAACCGTTTGGGGTTGTCGTTACTTGAAATATCCATTTTTTAAAATAATTTTTCAAAGTAATAAAAATTGATTCTAAAAAATTTTCTTCTACTGGCAACTTGATAAATTCATCGGCGATAAAATTATTCTTCATCGTCCTAGAAGCAATACAACCGCCACCACAAAAAGTTGGACATAGCCTGCAAGATAACGGTAAGTGTTTAAAAGTTCGAAAATCAGCTAATTTTTTCTCCCAAATAACTGATAAATCATCCTCAAAAATATTACCTATACCAACGCTCAAGCTTGCACAATTTTTAACCTCCCCTAAATAATTTATTTGACCAAAAGCTATTCCCTGAGCGCAATACAGTAGATACTTCCAATATTTAACCGGCACTTTGCATCTCGGAAATGAGTCTATTAAATTAACGGGAAATCCATAATTAATTCTTATTCTATGTATCATCTCGAGAATTTTCAAATAATCACCCATTGTTAACTCACCATAGCTTCCATCTCCTTTATAGAGTCGATTCATGCAAACATTTTTTATTCCGTATTCTTTGTTAACTGAAACGATAAACTCTTCAAAAGTTTCAAGATTGATTTTGTTAGGAGTAAACAATATCGCAACTTCGACTCCAATGTTTTGCAATTTTTGAATTGAATTAACTGCTAAATCAAAACTTCCATCAACCCCTGTAACCTTATCATGCACATCTTTTAAGCCGTGGAGCGAAACACCACACTCTATCATGCCAATACTTTTAATAAAATCGATGTCTTCGCTTGAAAATAATGTACCATTTGAAACGAAAGAGATAAAAAACCCTAATCTTTTCGCCTCACTCATTATTTCCTTCCACTCCTTAATAAGAGAAAACTCTCCGCCAAAAAATCTAACCTCTAAAACACCGCTCTTTTTAAGAAGGTGTAATATTTTAATAAGATTATCAAATCTTTTTTGACTAGGAATGCTTACATATCTTTTTTGATAAGGTTCAGTGGGGCAAAAACAAAAAAAACATCTTAAATTACAATCTGCTGTCAACTCTAAGTTAACGGAAATTGGTGCAGACAGTTTTGTTCCAGTATTCACGTCTTGCTCCTTTTTTTTAAAAAAACAGCCAACCCTTCCCAATTTTTTATCACAAGAAAGGGTTGACTTCCTTTATTAATACGCGCATCTACACTGTCCAGCGCATTGACTTGATTGCATTTTCAAATCAATACTTTTACTTGTGGACAACCCAAGCTTTTTAACGTGTCTTTTAATAAAAAGACGCTTTAATGCTTTCACTTATCACCTCCTTTCTGTTTTTTGTAAAGATCAAATTTCACCTGCAAGAATAATAACCTTAAAATAATAAAATGTCAACATTGTCAATATTTCAGTTACCAATATAGTAAAAATAACGCCAATTTTAGCGTTATCTTTACTAGCGGAGGGCGTGGAACAAAGTTAGAACTATTATATCTAATTATTTTCTAGATTCTAATGGGTACAAATCATAAGCGACTTCTTCACATGGATGAACTTCCTTCATGGCAGTAATACTACAGTAAAGAAGAAAAAAATTATTTTATATTTTTTTCAATTTCAGAAAATGCTCTATCTTTCTCTAAATCAACCTTTTCCATTCCATCTGGACTTGCCTCATAATCCCCATCTTCTTCAAGTTTAAAATCAATTATATAATGTTGTCCTCTAAAATCGACTTGATATTTATAGACAAACCCTTCATGGTTTTTTGGATCAATAGGCAAATTAGACATATAAGTTGGCCTCTTTCTCAGTTCCTTGGACAATTCTTCCCAAGAAGAAACTACTGGATATTTATTATTGTCATTAAAATATAATTCTAATGCTGTTTGCACTTGTTTAACATCAGCTATTCTTCTAGCATCTCTAGATTTTCTTCTAGCATTATTTAAAGCAACAACAGAGAGAGTAGATAAAATAACTAAAAATACAAAAGATGAAATTATTATAACAACCACTGAAATATTTATTGATCTTAAGAATGGAAAGATTCTATATACTAAGGCTATAAAATTAATAAAAACTATCCAACTGATCAAAGAATAAAATGCTCTAAAAGGGCTCTTATTTACTTTATATTCATTTTTTATAGATCCATGAAGAAAAAATTCACTTACTTGATTTCTAGTATGCTCCAATCCTTCATATTCTATAAGTAGCTTTTTAAAAGTAAAGTGAACGACCCAACCAAAACAAAATAATGGGAGTAACAAAAACAAAGTAATAAGACTGTCTACGTCTTCATATATTTTATAATTAACAAGGGCTATTATAACTGTAGAAAGAGAAAAAACGGTTGTAAAATAAAACTTAACTAACCCAAGCTGTATATCATCAATCTTGTGCATTTTATCATCGCTTTGTTTTAATTCTTCTAAAAAATAAGTTTTTACATCATCCATATTTTTATTTTTTCCAATCTTCAATTGTAATTTTATCACCCCTCTTTTCTATTTTCTCTTTTCAAAATTTTTTATTCGTTGTCGGCAATTTGTAGTGTTTTTTGCAACCGTGCCAAAAGCACAAATCGATAAAAATAACCGTTTGATATTTTTTTCAAAACCAAATCAGGTTTTCCGAAATAATGAGTGGAATTTTTTCTATAACGAAAGCTCTCTTTCCAAAGGTCTCTTCTAAAACTAATTTCAATCTTACCGTCTTTACTTCTCACTTTACTTATTATTTCGCTTCTCTTTTTTTTAAAACTGTATCATCCATAATTATTTATCAAATAACTCAACAGGATTGATTTTAAATTGTAACATTTTAGCAGAATCTCTACCTCCGTCACCACCCTTTCTTTGCATTCCTATTTTTCCAATTTTCAGACTACCCTGGTCCGTTATTCTTATATCGCCTTGTCCAAAAACATTCATTGCCTCGTTAATAGATTTTAAAACCCAATCGTTATCACCATTCGCTTTTAAAATAACTAATACCCAATCAGCAGAAAATTCTCCCCTGCCTTTCAGTAAATCGGAAATAACAAGAATTCTGTTTTTATCAAAAAATTTAATAATCTTTTTTTGATCTTTCTTTTTCATTTCTGTTAAAAGCATTCTTCGAGGATCTTTTAAGTTTTTTTCTTTTGGCTCTATCTCACCAGTAAAAAGTTTTAAAATTTTAACAATATCTTTTGGAATTTTCCAAAGCTCGGTATATTTATCAACCCACCTTTTGTCAATTTGATTAAATCCCTGCGGGTTGCTAACCAATTTAACTTGCAAATTTTGCAAATCTTCTTGAGATTTTAATTTAATAACAATCCTAATCCTAACTTGAACGTCGGCCTTATATTGCCCTCTAACTTTTTCCGCTTTGACATATTCAATATTATCAAAATCATACCCCATTTCAGAAAGCCAAGCTTGAGCAATTTCACTCGCTCTCCAGTTATTAAATGTTTTTATTACATCTTTTTCGTTTTTGAACCCTCCCTTTGCGGTTTTAGAACCGAGTTTCACCAAATTTACCATACAAATATTTAAATTATGCTTATTAAATTTTGAGCCAATCTTTCTATCACATTAACAGTCATAGCATTTCCAGCTTGAGATAAAAGATTTGTATTATTAATTTTTCCTATTGTTTTTTCCGCTATGTCTTTTGGGAAACCTTGCAACAACAAAGATTCAAATCCGGACAATCTCCTTAATTTTCCATTTTTAACATAAAGAATTCCATGTCTGCCAGTTCTCAACGTTGGAACCTTATTTTTATAAATTCTTAAATCCGATTGTCTAGTGTCTAAAACAATATAGTCTTTTTTAAGCAAATCTTCTAAATTATGTTTCCCTTTATTATACTTATTATTTAAGTAATTTAAAAAAGTTTTATACCCCGAGCTGTTTTCGTCAAATTCAAGCTCTTTGCCGCCATCAATTAAATATTCGGATAATTTAGGACTATCAGGAAGATCAATAAATCCTAAGTCATTATTTTTTACTAAGTCTTTTCTTATTCCAACGAAATAAATTCTTTCTCTCATTTGAGGAACTCCATAATGTTCGCTATTTAAAACCTCATTAAAAATAACTTTATATCCAGCCTTATCTAGTTCGTTTAAAATTACCCGCAAAGTTTTCCCCTCATCATGGTTAACTAATCCTTTAACATTTTCCAAAATAAAATATTTCAAATTCTTTTCAAGCATTATTTTAATTAGGCCAAAAATTATTTGCCCTCTATCATCAGCCATTCCTTTTCTTTGCCCAACTATAGAAAATGATTGGCAAGGAAAACCGGCAATCATTAAATCGAAGTCTGGCATTTGTTTTGGATCGGCTTTCATTAAATCGCCAAAGTTTTGCTCTTTATGTCCAAAAAATTCTCTGTATGTCTTCTCGGAACTTTTATTTATTTCGGAAAAGCCGACACAACGCATTCCATTTTTTTCTAGACCGAGTCTGCCAGCCCCAATGCCGGCGCAGAAATCCATGAATTTTATTTTCTGTTTTGTTTTTTGCATATTTATGTTTGTTATTAATATTTTACTCTTTTTACAAATACTTGTCCACGGTTGCACTTCGGTCTATCTTCGGGTATAATGTTAATATAACATATGAATCCATTAACGAAAAGACAAAAAGAAATTTTAGAATATATCTCTTTATATATAGAGAAAAAACAATATTCCCCCACTTACGACGAAATCAAAAATAATTTCGGATTATCAGCCTTGTCAACTGTTCACGAACATATAACAGAATTGGTTAATAAGGGATATATCAAAAGAGGTGACAAAAATCCTCGTGGAATTTCACTTACTCCAAAGAAAAAACAATACATGGAAATACCTCTTTCCGGAGTTATTCGAGCAGGAAGTCCAATTGAAGCC
Organism: Patescibacteria group bacterium; assembly: GCA_041652555.1. Lineage (GTDB taxonomy): Bacteria > Patescibacteriota > Patescibacteriia > Patescibacteriales > WJLG01 > JBAZHE01. The sequence continues at coordinate 24,938 of JBAZHE010000004.1, forward strand.
TTGGAAACAACTGACGAATTTGTAAATGTTGTTCGCGAACCATCTTTAAAAGGATCTCTTTACGCCTTGAAAGTTAAGAGTAATTCTATGATTGGTGAGGGAATATTTAATGACGACATTATAATTGCCAAAAAACAATCCACCGCCGAAAACGGCGATACAGTAGTCGCCGTTATAGATGACAACGAAGCAACTTTAAAAAAATTCTTCAAAGAGAAAGGAATGATAAAACTACAACCAGCCAACCCGACATATCGTCCGATATACAGAAAAAATGTTGAAATAAGAGGTGTGGTTGTAAAAATAATAAGAAATTTAAAATAACCATTATTAACCCTTTTTATTAAGTTACATGAAAAAAACTTCAAGTATTGCAATAGCAAAAAAAGGAGCTCTAAAAAAGATAACAGATAACATAGAAAAAATCTATGACGATTTTATAGTCAATGAAAAAATATATCAGCTTAGAATTGTTTGTCATTCTAAACCCGGTTTATACGAAAAGAACGAAGAAGCTGTCTCAAAAATAAAAGACATTGAAGAGCTTGTAAATTTTTTAGATGACCGGAGAATTGAACAATTTGATGAAGACGATAAAAATGAAGCGAAAGACGAAAACATAGCAAAAGTTAGAGCTTTATTGGCGTTGGAAGAAAAAGAATGGGCTGAAAAAAATAAAAGACCTTGGCCACCAGAAGAAGAGTCCAAATTTGAGAGAGAAGACTATATAAAAAATGAAGCCAAAAGAATTATGAAAGGCTCGACGGCTATTTTTCTTTTTAACCGAATCAATATTAATCCGGATTTATGGCGAAGTGTAATTGCGGCGATGTTTTTGCGTGTTCCGATAGAAAAAGTTTTGGAATGTAAAGAATCAATTTTAACTAAATATTTTTTACCGACAATTGATAATGATTGTTTAATAGTGCGTATCAATGAAATGACAAAGCCGGCAGATTTCGAACTAATTATAGATCTTTTAGGAACTAAGCAAAATGATTACGCAAAAAAATACGGATACATAAATAGTACGAGCACTACGGGATACCCAAGCCGCAAAGCGGACAAAATAATAACCGAATGCTATTTCAAAAGAATGGACATTAATCAAATTCACGACGAATTAAAAAATCAAGGAATTACTAAAAAATATTCTGAGGCTAAAATTAAAGAAAGAATCAAAGAGTACTTGACACAGACTCGGCAAACGGAAAAATTATCAGAAAAAATAAAAATTACCTGTGCATAGAGTTTTTTTCTCTACATAAAACTCATATCCTAATTTAACTCTAGTTAGCTAAAATAAATAACTGCATCAAAGATTTTAATTTAACAATTAAAATCTTTTTTTATTACAAAAAATCAGCGAAAAAAAGAAAATCACAAAAAACAGAAAAAACTGAGAGATGTGGATAAATTTTTGCTCACGAAAATATTTTCTCAACACCAAGACCATTATCACTTTTAAAAAAAGATGTTATCCGAAAGATTTTAATTTGACAATTAAAATCTTTTTTTAATCAAATGTAAGCTAAATTTCTAACAACCCAAAATGCTATGATAATAATTAAAGAAACACTTTTAAAAAATAATTTTAATTTAATACAACGATGGAAAATGAAACTAAAAACTCAAACGACAAAGAAAGATTCCTTAAATTAAGATACGGATTATATGATTGGTTTATGTCAAACCGCTTTAGAGAACCAAAGTCTAAGGTTTTTTTTGCGATTGTCAGGCTTACGGACGGCTGGAATAAATCGGAGGCAATAATAAACGAAAGGCAACTGGCAAAAATAACAAAAATTAATTCAAGAAACGTAGGAAGATACTTAAAATATATGCTTAACAAAAGAATCTTATTTAGACGTGATAGTGGAAAGAAAAAATATGGCAAAACAATGTATTTTTACAAGATAAACAGTCACATACGCCATCCAAAAGATGGCAGTGAAGAAAACCACCATTCAGAAGATGGCAATACAGCCATACCGCTTACGGCAAAAACCGCCATAAGCGAGATGGCTATTAAAGATATAAAAGAAATTAAAAATAAAGCTGTGCAAGAATCTATGGATAAACTTAAAAACTACAAAAAGGGCTACCTAGACGAACAGTAGAAAAAAGAAAACGAAAGAAAAAAGAAAAAATTGCGGAAGTAAAGGAACCTCCCCCTTTCTTTGTAAAAATTTCAAAAGAGACTTCCCCTTTTAAAAGACTTTTGATTTTAAGATAGCTTGTAGATTTTCCGCCCGAAAAAATTAGCCCTCCCCTTTCATTACAACCTAATGGCCGGAGCAAGGACTTTGCAAGAGCCTCGCGGTAATTTCCGGCCGTAACTTAGATTGAACTTCGGTAAATGGTTTTTCCACAAAAAGATAGGCAGGGGTGAGAAAGAGAAAAAGAAAAAGATAAGCTCCTTTAAAAAACAGAATGAATAAGCGCCCCAAGCTCCCATATTAAATTATTAAAAAAAGATTGGGGCAATTATTCTTTCTGTTTTTCAGAAAATAATTTTTTCTTTTTCTCTTTCTCACCTCTGCCGAATTATATTCTATCCGACTACAAAAAAGTTTTCACAACCGAACGAAATGACTGATAAACATTTAGAAAGCCAAACGCGATGAAAGAAGTTTTTTAAAAGCAAAAACATCCTCCCAAAAAAATATTATTTTTTGCTTTTAAAAAACTTCTTTGGTCGCGACAATGTTGCAAGATTGACTTTTAGAACGCAACCGCCGGAGCAATGACACAGGCAGAACACAAAACTTTTTCCCGGCGGAACTTAGATGAATTTCGCGAGAGCAACCGAAGCCAACCACGACAGAATATTTTTCACTTGTCTCCGTTGCCTTACTTCGCATAACGCATATTCTCGCGAAGTAAGTTGAGAACGTTCTTTCTCCCCTATCTTAATTTAATTCGCGCGCGATTACCTTTGCTTGACCGAGATGTTTAAACGCGTCTACTTCCGCGAAATATTCGTTATGCGAAGTAAGGGTGCGAGAACGAAAGCTTTACCTGTGTCTCCGACTATTTTCCACGCGAGCCAAGACGAATATAATCTAGTGACGAACTTTCGCGAGCGAAGCCTCAAAAACACCAAGACATCCATCTTAAAAAATGGTACAATACAAGAGTGCTTAAGGTGATAAAATCACCCCCTGTATTGTACCTTAACAATTAAAATGATTGGTTCCCACGCCAACAAAAAATTGATAAACACCGCTGAATTAGCGGAATACCTAAGGTTATCAAAAACCTCTGTTTATCGTTTGATAGAGAAAAGATCCATTCGCTTTTACAAAGCCGGCGGACACATTCTCTTTGATATTTATGATGTCGATGAATATCTAAAAAATAGATGCGTGGAACCGATAGAAAGAAAATATGGCAACATATAAAAGAGGAAAGGTTTGGTATGTGCGTTTTCGTTACGGACGAGAAAGATGCGTTAAAAAATCTCCGGACAATTCTCCGTCTGGGGCCAAGGCTTTTGAAGCCAATTTAAGAAACCGACTTGCTCGAGGAGAAAACATCAACTGCGAAGAAGAAAAAAAGACGGATATTTCTTTTGCCGATTTTTCCAAAAAGTTTTTTGATATTTATGTTAAGAATAACAATAAGCTATCAGAGCAAATGCAAAAGAATTATGTTTTCAAAGCAAGGCTAATTCCTTTCTTTGGCAAAACTAAAATGTCTGAAATATCCAGTTTGCAAATAGAAGAATTTAAGGCTCACGTGCTTGGCACGGGAATTAAAAGAAAGACAGCTAATAATATTTTAACCATGTTAGCGAAATGTCTTAGAACTGCCGAAGAATGGGAAGTCATTGAAAAAATTCCCCGAATAAAAAAATTCAAAGTTGAGCCATGCGGTTTTGATTTCTTAACTGAAAAAGATATTGAAGATTTAATTGGGGCGGCTAAGGGAATTTGGAAAGACATGATTAAATTCGCGATTGATACTGGGCTAAGGCTCGGGGAAATAAGCGCGCTTGATTGGACTTGTGTTGATTTAAACAAGAAAACAATCACGGTAAGAAGATCTTACACAAAAGGTCAAATGTCATCGCCCAAGAGTAATAAGGAAAGACACATTCCAATGACCAGTCGAGTTTTTGAACTTCTGCAAAATCGTCCGGGAAGAATAGGATTAATTTTTTCTTTAGAGAATGGCAAACCGATAGAACAAAATCGATGCCGAAATCATATGCTGGCAATCTGTCAAAGAGCCAATCTGAGGCCTTTAAAATGGCACACGCTGCGTCATACCTTTGCAACTAGACTAATTAGCAATGGTGCCTCCATAAAAGCCATACAAGAGCTTTTAGGCCATTCGGAAAAGCCGTTACCATGAGATACGCTCATCTTGAGCCCAACGTTTTAAAAGACACTGTGGAAATTTTAGACAGTTTAGAGATTAGTGGGCACAGGGTGGGCACAAATGCCAAAATTTGCCTCCCGATAGAGGCAATAAAGCAATTTTAAAAATCAATTTTTACCCTTTAAATACAACAAAAAAAGGCCATTAAGCCTTTTTAAAATGAGGTGCGGAGAGTGAGGGATTTGAACCCTCGATGCCTTTCGACATGCACGCTTTCCAAGCGTGTGCACTAGACCACTATGCGAACTCTCCGATTCGAGTCTTCAATAAAAACCTAGCCTATTTTTAGCCAGGTATTTATTATATTATATTAAAACAAAAAATATTTCAACCCCTTAAATTTACGGTTTTTTCTCGTGCCAATCAGTTATCTGTTCAAAATTATGGGCAATTTTAAAAATCTTATCCTCCCCAAAACGCGGACCGATTAATTGCATTCCTAAAGGCAAGCCACTATCAAAACCGCACGGTACAGATATTGCAGGTAAACCAGCTAAAGAAGCTGGAATAACAAAAATATCTTCCAAGTACATTTGCAAAGGATTAGCGGAGTATGAACCAATTTTGTAAGCCCCCGTCGGTTGTGTCGGAGTTAAAATAATATCCACTTCTTTTAAAGCAGAATCTAATTCTTCTTTTATTTTTGTACGCACTTTCTGCGCCTGCAAATAATAAGCGTCTCGATAGCCGGCCGACAAGGCATAGGTGCCAAGCATTATTCTTCTCTTTGCTTCACGACCAAAACCTTGACCGCGTGACTTGGTATAAACTTCTAGCAAATCTTTACCCTTAACTGATAATCCGTATCTTATTCCATCAAAACGCGCCAGATTAGAAGATATTTCCGAAGGAGTGATAATATAATAAACTGGTACGGCATACTTTGAATGCGGTAAACTAATTTCTTTAAATTCAGCGCCTAGCTCGGTGAATTTCTCTTTTGCTTCGTCAATGGATTTGCGGACAGATTCTGACAATCCTTCTCCATAATATTCAATTGGCAAGCCAATTTTAATTCCCTTTAAATTTTCTTTGTTAAGAGAATTTATTTTAACCAGTTCCTCTGGCGTTGAAGCGTCATACCTGTCATGCCCGGCAATTACTTGCAAAACTAAAGATGCATCCTCGACGGTTTTTGTTAAAGGGCCTGGAACATCAGTAGATGAAGTCATAGACATTAAACCAAAACGCGAAGAACGGCCGTAAGTAGGCTTTAAGCCAACAATACCGCAAAAAGACGCAGGGCAACGAACAGAACCACCTGTATCAGTTCCTAGGGCAAATAAACACATATCAGAGGCCACGGCCGCTCCGGAACCGCCGGAAGACCCTCCAGGAACGCAATCTAAATTCCAAGGGTTATGTGTTGGGCCAAAAGCACTATTTTCCGTAGAACCGCCATGAGCAAATTCATCCAAGTTAGATTTTCCAAGGAGCACTGCTCCGGCTTCGCGTAATTTTTTAATTATTGTCGCATCAAAAGGCGCGATATAGTTTTCCAAAATTTTTGAGGCAGCAGTTGTTTTGACTCCCTTGGTTAAAATATTATCTTTAGCAATATAAGGAATACCCAAAAGCCCGCCCTTCTCCCCGCTAGCTCGGCGTTCATCAGCCTTTTTTGCTTCTTCCATCGCCTCATTCTCGCAAACCGTCAAAAGCGCTTTTATTTTATCGTCAACTTCTTTTATTCTATCAAGACAAGCGCGAGTCAAATCAACCGAAGTTATTTCTCCAGCATTCAATTTGTCCAGTGCTTGTTTTATTGTCAGTTGATTTAAAAACATATTTTATAAATTTAATTTGTATTTTCAAGAATTAAAGCTATCTCCATTAAACTATCAAAATAATAAACTTCTTTTCCAGCTGGTTCATTTAAAATCTCACCTCGACAAAAAACGCATTTCAACCCAGCGTCAAGAGCTGATTTTATACCACGAGGTGAATCTTCAACGGCCACACAAAACTTTGGATCAATGGCTAATTTATCAACTGCTTTGCTGTAAGGATGTGGAAATGGTTTAGTAAATTCAGTATCCTCTCGAAAAATACAAACATCAAAAATATCTTCAACATTGTATTCCTTTAAAATAATGTCTATAAATTCCTTTTTAGAAGAAGATACAAGCCCGATTTTATAACCCATTTCTCTTATTTTTTTTATAGCAAACATATTTACGGCCAACAAATCACTAAAAGAATATTTTTTAAGAGTCTCTCTATAATCATCATAAACTAAATTCATAAAATCCTCTTTATTAGAAAAACTAGACAGCTCCGCAATGTCAAAAAGTTTATCATATTCTTTAAGTTCATTTTCAACATAATCAACCAGGCTAATTTCTTTGCCAGAAAGTTCTTTAACAACTTTAGAAAAAGATGAGAAAAAAATATGTTCCGTTTTGGCAATTGTTCCATCAAAATCAAATAAAAAAACTTTAGCATTTTTCTTATTTAACACATTTTCAGATAAATAATCAGCTACGTAATCGCGGTAAGGCTTATCAGCTCTCTCTAGATTATTTATTCCAGTATTGCTTATTAATTTAAACAATATTTTAGTCAGCTCATCTTTCTTTAAAATCCACTCAGGCGAATTTGCTAATATTTCAAACTCAACAAATAAACCTATGCCTCGCAAATTATCAATACATATATTTTCAAAATAACTACCAAGATTTCTACTGAAAACAATTCTTTCTTTTTCAACAGTATTATATTTAAAATACCCCAATGATGGTAAAAAAAATTTAATACTATTTGCTGACTCTGGCGACATCGGAGCATTATGTTCCACTTTTGAATAAAAACCAGAGAGAGAAGATGATTTGCCTTTAAAAGTAAGTTCAGAATATTTTCCTGATGATCTTAATCTTAAACAGGTTCTATTTTTAATAAACTCACCTTTTACATCAGAAAAATATTCATCTTTTTCCACGTTTAAATCAGATCTAGAAAAACCATTTTTTTCACAAAATTCAATTAAAGAATTCTTATCTTTCAAAAAGAACTTATCTTCAACCTCTATATAATTTTTTAAAACCCCTTTCTTGTGTTTTTTGTTTATCGTAGCAATTAAATATTTACCTTGAATATTTTTAAACTCTTTAAAATCGACCTCAGCATTGTCTTTAAAAAATTCTTTAATAACGGATTGAAAATTTTCTTTATTAAAATATGAGCCTCCAACATCTTTTAAAAATCCTGAATACCAATATTTATTTAATAACATCGGAAATAGGCCAGTTTTTCTCGGGTCTTCTATTTCAATAATAACTATTTTATCAGCGACCCTAAAACAATTAGCAAATAATCCAAAAAGTTCTTCCCTGCTAGATATGTGATGAAGAGTATTAGAACACACCGCCACATCAAAAGACGTATCACTGAAAGACAAATAGGAGGCATTGTGATTTGTAAAAAGAATCCTTTTGCCTTCTCTTTGTCTTGTATTTATTTGACTCCAACTAACATCATTAGCTACTGCATAATTAAGATTTTTTCTGTTATAAATCTCACTAATTAAACGACTATCACCACAAGAAACATCAATCAGCGACTTACAATCGCCAATTTCATTATTAATAACTTCTAAAAATTTCCTTTTTCTCTTGAGGGTGGGGGTTAAAATAAACCTTTTTACCAAAACATCGTGAATAAAATATCTCCATTTAACTTTTTCGTTGGTAGAAATCTCTTTCTCTAACGGGCGAGACTTAAATTTTTTAATATATTCCGAACATATTCTCACAACCTCTCTATTGGCATATCTATTAATGTTTTTTAACTCTTCTTGATTTATTTTTACAAACCTGCCTTTAGCCTCGTAAAAATTAAAATCTTTTTTGTTTCTTATTCTAGCAGAAAACGCCAACCCAAAATGACAACAAGTATTGCCATTAAAAATAAATTCATTATGAACAAACGCGATAGGCTCTATCTCGCCAAGCATCATGTCTATATTATTATCTTCGCTGATTTCTTTTAAAATTCTCTTTACTGCGGTGTGAATATCTTCATTTTTTTGAATACTGCCTCCGGGCAAAGACCAAAAAAGTTGTTCTTGGATATTTCTTTCAAGATAAACATCTCCATCTTCATCATAAACGGTTAAGAGTATAAAATATTTTCTTTTTAGACAATATTCGAAAAGTTCTTCAGATACATTGCCATGATATTTTATAACTGATAAATTGTAAATCTTTTTGTAAATATCAAAAGCAAAACCAATATAATCAGTTTTTTCTTTGAACACCTTATCTAGATAAAAATTTTCACAATTACTTTCCATAAAATTAATCTTGTTCTAGAACTTTTTTCACTTTAATTTGATTCCCTAAAAGGCCGTTTGGAGATTGGGCAAACGCAGCTTCGCGTTCGTCTTTTGACCACTCCTCTACTTCATCGGCGCGCCAAACATCGAACAGGCCAGTAACTTGCGCAGTTGGCTGAACATTAGTAGTATCAACTTCTTTTAATTGATCAATAAAATTTAAAATATTAGAAAGCTGAGGCGTTAGCACGTCGATTTCTTCCTCGGAAATTCCAGACGGGCAAGCGCCGCGACTTTTTTAACTTCATCTTTAGATAACATAAAATTAAATATTCTAGATTCCCGTTTTCACGGAAATAACACGCTGTTTATTTTATCATTTTAATAAACTCTTCTTCGTTCAAAACTTTAACACCAAGCTTCTGCGCTTTATCAAATTTACTTCCCGCTTCGGCGCCGGTGACAACAAAAGAGGTTTTTTTGCTGACGGATTCTGAGACTTCTCCCCCTAATTTTCTTATATTATCTTTTGCTTCGTCCCTTGTCAAACCGGACAAAGAACCGGTTAAAACAAAGGATTTGCCTGATAATTTTCCGCCACCGGATAAACGTTCTTCGTTTTTAAGCGATACCCTATTTTTTTCCAATTTTTCCAAAATCGCTAAATTTTTCTCATTATGCCACCAAGAAAAAACACTCTCCGCCACTATCGGGCCAATATCTTTCATATTCTCAATTTCTTCTAGAGATAGGTTGGAAAAAAAACATAAAACATCTTTAATTTTAAATACGCCAAGCGACACACCCCGTCTCGCTCCGCTCGCCACCCCTCTTTCTAGAGGGGATTTTAAAAATTCTTTGGAAATTGTGATCGCTGTTTCTTCGCCAACGTGACGAATGCCAAGACCAAAAATAAATCTAGAAATATCAATTTCACGATGAGCATTAATTGATTCAATAATATTTTGTGCCTTTTTTTCCGCAAAACGTTCTAAAGGCTTTAAGTCGCCCTCGGTTAAAAAATAAAAATCAGCCACGTCAGACACTAAGCCTTCTTTAAATAATTGCTCCACGATTTTTTTGCCCAAACCTTCAATATCTACGGCGTTTTTAGAAGTCCAATGAGTTAAATTGCGCAAACGAACGGCAAAACAATTACGATTCAAACAACGATAAGCAACTTCTTCACCAACACGCTCCACGTCTCCGCCACAAATCTGACAAGTTTTAGGAACGGATATTTTTTTTTCAATACCAGTGCGTAATTTCGGTAAAACTTGGACGACTTTTGGAATTACATCGCCAGCACGCTCAATAATTACCGTATCGCCAATCTTCAAATCCAAACGTTCAATCTCATTCATATTATGCAAAGTAGCATGTGTTACGGTGATACCTGAAACGTCCACCGGCTCCAACTCCGCCACTGGTGTTAAAATTCCAGTGCGACCAACTTGCCAATTAACCTTTTTCACTACTGTCGTTGTTTGAATGGCTGGAAATTTAAAAGCCATTATATAGCGCGGACCTTTACCAATAATACCCAAAATATTCCAATCAGCCAAATAATTTATTTTTACTACTGTACCATCTATTTCAAAAGGTAATTTTTCCCGCGCTTCGCCGATTTCGCGATAAAAAGAAAAGGCCTCTTCTAAATTTTTACAAACTCGATTTTCTTTAATCGTCTTTAAGCCTAAAAGATTTAAAATTTCTCTTTTCTGACTATGTTTTTCCAGCCCAAAATCACCAATAACTTCATAAGCATAAAAATCTAATTCTCGTTCGGCCGTAATTTTTGAATCTAGCTGGCGGATTGACCCGGCGGCACCGTTACGTGGGTTAGCCAAGGGCGGTTTGCCTTCTTTTTGGTATTTTTTATTCAACTTGACAAAAACTTTTTTTGTCATCACTACTTCGCCACGGACAAAAATTTCTTTGGATAAAGATTGAATTATTTTTTTTGCTTGTTCTGAAGATAAACCAATTTTTTTCAAATCATTTTCTGAAATTTTATTTAATGACAAAGGAATCGCTTCGATAGTTTTTAAATTTTTTGTAACATTTTCACCGATTTGACCGTCACCGCGTGTCGCCCCTTGAACAAAAAGACCATTCTTATATTTTAAACTCATCGCCAATCCATCAGCTTTTAACTCCACAAAATATTCATATTTTTTATTGAGAATATTGTTATTTCTTTTTTCCCAGTTGCGCATATCCTGTTCATTAAAAGAATCAAAAAGAGAAATCATCGGCACCGTATGGCGAACTTTTTCAAATTTATCCAAAGGCACCCCACCCACTCTCTGAGTTGGCGAATCAGACGTAACTAATTCCGGATTCTCTTGTTCTAATTTCTGCAATTCATTTTTCAAGGAATCTAAAGCCGCATCGGGAATCTCCGATTTGTCCAAAACATGATAAGCATAACGATAACGGTTGATTTCCGCACGAAGATTTTCTATACGCAATTGAATTTGCTGTTTATTCATACCTATATTTTACCAAAAAACCGCCAGAATTTCCAGCGGCTTTTAACTTAACAAAGTTTTAAATACTACTTTTTGACTGGAGTTTGCTCTGTGGCAGAGTTATTTTGAGCTTCTTGAGCCTGTTTTAAGCATTCCACACTCACAATACTCATAGTCTTGTTTTCACCTAGATTAAGGGGCACTTCCTGACATTTCTCAGCCTGAGCGCCAACATCCAAAATAGCTTGAGAATAGCCGCTCCTAGCTGCGTTATTAAGTTGATTAACCTTAAAATCACTCCAAATGTCCCAGCCGATATAACCTAAGGAAAAAATTACCCAAAGAATCGCTACCGCGAGAATAACTAACTTCTTACTAATCTTCATAGATTTTTTGTTAATATTATTAATATATTTAAATTATACAACACTCTTTTAAAAAAATCAACCCTTAAAAATCCAGTTGAATTTCAACCGTCCTTTTTAGATTTTCATATTCGCCGGTTGATCTTAAAATAACCACTGGACTAATCGCCCGATCAACGCGATAAAATGAGCTGTTGAGCAAGCTACCGGAAAAAAGATTAATCGTGCCAGAAGGTGGCGCTGTAATATCCCAACCGTTTTTACGCCATTCCCATAAAGTCCTCTCTATGCCGGACTCGGCGGCAAAATAGGCTTTAGTTGATCTAGCTTGCGTGCCGCTCATTTTTACACCGGAAACTATTATTTTAGCAGACGCCAAAGAAATCATAATGACAATACTTAAAATCAAAAGTGTCATTAGCAAAGCGGTGCCTGACTGGCAATATTTAATATTTTTATTCATAAAAACGGGAAGATAAACTTGTTTGCACGATCATTGTTTGCGTTTGACCGCCCTTGGCGGTTATCATCATCTGAAAACGTAATAAAACTCGCGGTTGAGATCCGGCAACGGCACCATCTAAACGATATTTTAAGCCGGAAATATTTAAATTGGGTGGGGTTATATACTGCGCCGCACCAGAATCCTCTTGACGAGACAAGCGACCAGAAGAAATAAAATAACGCACGCATCGGCCATGATAATTATAAAAAGTAAGTTCATCTTTGGCAGCGTTAAGCTTATAAATTTTCCCAGCATCAACACAAAGGCCGGTATTATCTCTCATTGCCATACGCACCTCCTTAGACATTTTATCAAAAGTATAGCGGATACTTTCCTGCATATCCTGCGAAGCGATTGTTAAGCGCTGACTATTTATAACCATCTGAAAAATTTGAGTGGTTACCAAAAGGATGATCACGAATATCGTCACCGAAACCATCAGCTCTATAAGAGTAACGCCAGATTGAAATTTTGAATTTCTCATTTTATTATAAACATATTTTATCTCCAGTCATACAAAACCGTCTGGGTAATAAAATGATGGATATTTTGACCAGTCTGCCATTGCACTGCGCACTCCAAAGTAGTGGAAGCGGCGGTTTCAGTCTTGACAGTTATGGTTCTGGAAAAAGCTGTGGTTATAGCTGTTCCTGGAGTCACTAAATGGCGATAAAAACTATTGCTGTCAATATAAAGTTTAGCTAAAGGATCGTTTATATTCGTAACATTGGTTATCCCCATATAATCAATAGCGTAAGTTCCATCCTGAATAATATTAGTAGCAGAGTTAATGCCAGTTTTCCAATTATTTCCAGCTAGCCAATTATTATCGCGAATATTTCGGCAAAGTTCCAAAGATTCTTGGCAAAGCTGGGAAGCGATAATATTATTGTGATTAATATAGCCGACTTGAACATTCTGATTAACTAAGGACATCACCCCCAAGAGGCCGAAAGAAATAATAAAAATTACCGCCAAAACTTCCATAATAGTAAACCCTTGCTGAAATTTTAAATTTTTTATCATAAATATTTTAATACCCACTTCCTAATTAATACTCACTGCTATTGCACCTCTATCAAACCAAAAGAATTGACTTTGATTGTACTAATTGAATTATCAGTTGACTCACGCAAAACAATAGACCCAAACGTCGTCGTAGCTGGAGAAAAGGAAGAACTATAAATATTGGTTGTCGGATCCGGCGGAACAAAAGTTATATTCAAACGATTTGTTGTGCTTACATTAAATTTTAAATCACTAATAGAAATATTAATCGGCAAATCTACTGTTGACCCCCCATATCCAGTTATTGCCTCGCCGGCATCATAGATTTTATTATTATTAAGATCGGCAAAAACCAAATATCTTTTATCATTAACGCTTCTATCAAAATAAACTCCCCAGCCACCCGCCGGAACCGAATTATTATATTCCGCCGACCCCAGGCCTTTACTTTGTGCCAACCTAATATCACTAGCCATTTTCTGCGCCGCCAAAGACAATTCCAGCTGACGCGAACCGCCACGATAATTAGTAATAAAAATGCTCATTAAAAAAGCAATAATGCTCACACTAACCAGCAATTCTATCATGGTAAAGCCCTTTTGAAATTTAAAAAAATTAACAATCATAATTTTTATTCCGGTTTTGCTTCCCGCCAAGTCGGCAAAATATCAACAAAAAAATTATTAGTGGAAGTGCAATTATACCCACTAGGACCAGTAACATTAAGACTGGCAGAATTATTACCATATTGAAAAACTATTCCGGTTAATGACGAAATGGGAGTATAAATAATTTTATCTCCAACGGCACTCCAGTGCCAAGAACATAAAGCTTCGGTACAAGCGACGGGCGTAGATGGCGCAGAAGAGCGATAAATAAAAGAGGCGTCAGTAAATGTCGCAACCTCATTGGCTAATGGTTCAAGCGGTAACCAGGCAAAAGAAACATCGGGAAATTCATTACTATAAGTAGTAAAAGTATAAAGTGGTTCTGGAGAAAGAGTCGCATTGCTCGCGATATTATCGGTTAAAGTACTAGAGCCAGTGCCAGTATAAAATTGGTACCAATCCGAAGAAAAACCGAAAGAATCCCAAACCTTCACCCACCAATAATACGAAGTGGCATAATTAAACAACGAGCTAGTAGTAGCATATTGTTCGGCGGAAGACATTCTTTTCCCCGTATCAATAAGCGGACTAACGCGAGTATTAGAAGTATTAATGACTACTTGATAGGCGGTTTGCGCGTCTAGCGGTTCGTCGGCATCTTCCATATCCCAAGATAAAACAGCACCATTAGTAACAACACAAGCGTCTTCATAATTCCAATTTGGCGCCGCCAGATTGTCTACTGCTGGAAAATGCACGCCGTTCAACGCGACAGCATAAGAAGCTGTTCCGCAGGAAGAATTATTAGCACAATTAAAGCTTATCCAGCCAATACCAGAACCATCGGAATTTCCATTCCAAGCCCAGCCCTTAAATTCACCGTTAGTGGAAAAGATGTCGACGTAAACCCCATAAGCCGGAGAAAAAGTTTCATCGCGTAATTTTATCCAACCATCATTGCCAAGCGACAAAATTTTCGCCCAACCCCAAATTTTTCCGGTTTCCGGATCAAGACAGGCAGTACAATGAGCGAATGAATCGCAGAGTCCAGAACAGTTAGCGGCAAAAGCATAAGCATCCGGTGGCGCATCGGTTTCTTCAAAACTTATCCAACCAACATTAGAATTCCAAGCATAACCGGAAAAATTTTTATTGGCTGGGGAAGTATTTACATCAACCCCGTAGTCAGCCGTAGCGCAGGAAGAATTATTAATACAATTAAAACTAGTCCAGCCAACTGAAGAACTCCAAGTCCAACCGGTTGTCTTATCGGCCGAGCCAGCTGAAATTGGAGAACCGCCACGAAAAAACAAAAAACTGACAATAATGGCAATGAAAAATACCAAAATAAGTCTAGATCTTTTCGCCCTATAGTTTAGAGATAAAAATTTAGTCATTTCGTTAATACTCTACATTTAAATTATAACACAATAATGGCAATAAAAAAAACGGCTGGCATATATCCGCCAAAACCGTTTTTTTTCTTGCGTTAAATTTATGTCAGCAATAATTACTCCACAACGGTCGGCGCCACTTCAGCAGAATTAGCTTCTTCAGCCATTTCTGTTAATTCTATTTTTATAGCATTGAATTTACTTTTTTCGGAAATATCTTCATCAGCCCAGGCCGTAATTTTTATCTTGCCTTTTAAATCAGCAATTTTTCCAGTAAAAATAATTGTTTGACCCATTTTTTCTTTATAAATTTTAGGAATCTCTACCGTTAATCTTTCTAATTCGGCCTTGGCTTCAAAACAAATGCTTTCTTTTATTTCTTCTGGACTACAAAGGGAGATATTTTTTTTAAGATCAGCCGCTCTTTTTTCTAAAGGCTCAAGCAAGATGCTACCTTCTTGATTATCTTTTTTAAGTTCTTCTCTGTTTTTTTCTTTTTTAAGAACAATTTCTGTCTCATCCGTAATCACCGCCGTTCTAACTTTAAGACCATCTGAAAGAAGTGGATTTGGCAGAGGGGCGGTAAAAATAATTTCTTGGCCACTTATTTTAATCGCTTCTCCGGACAAAAATTTAATTTCTTCTTTACCTAAAAGTCCAGAAGCGATTAATTTATTTTTTGCTTCAGCCATAAATTTTTCGGAAGAGGCACATGACAAAGAACAAACTGCTTTATTTTTTAAAGTTGAAATTAAGACCACGCCAAGAGCAAAACCAACAATCAAAGAAGCTATAATGATAATAACAATTATAAGCGGTGAACCGCCATAACAATTGCTTATTTTATTTTTTTTAAGCATATTTTTATTTTTTAATTACTTATTTACATTGATTAGCCTCCAGCACTTCTACCCTGGCCTTTAATTCTTTAATCGCTTCTATTAAGTAAGCATTAAAATCAGCTGGAAAACCAATGCTATAAGCCTTGCCGTTGGCATCAACCAAGTCTTTATCTTTACCAGAAGCGTCTATCTCTGTCACCCATTGCGGAAACACCTCTTTAAGATTTTGCGCCATAACACTAGCCCGCACACCAGTTTCACCGGCATGCTCTTCGGGATTTATCCAATGATAAGTCATGCCGTTTAATTGACTTAATTTTTCCAAGGCTTCTTTCCCGTTTATCTGGCCTATATCGGTCTTTAAACGCTGATCTGAAGTATTTGACCAAGATCCACCATTTGGTTTACCAGCAGAGTCGCTTCCAAGTTGCAGTTGATAGCTCGGGCTTGACACGCCAATACCAACATAACCACTATAATATGGATAGCTTTTCATAAAAACAAATTCTTTACCCCAAAAAGCCATACGATCGTCGCTACTCTCTTCTCCAATAGTACAGAAGTCGCCATCTCCAAATTGGATAGTGGAATTACTAGACCATGGTGTATTTGGACCAACCTTAATTGTAGTATTTCCACTGCTAGAAACATGAAGTTTTGCGACAGGATTATCTGTTCCAATGCCGACACTGCCATCTGTTTTTATATACATCTTCCCTCCATTTGCAGTACCAATATAAAGAGGGTGGTTTGTTATAGTACCAATCCATCCATATGTAAGTTCTGACAAAACCACCGTTTCAACAGCACTACTAGTTCCTCCTGTAACTTTTAACTGAGTGGGGCCAGAATTATAAATCTCAATTTTTGAATCAGGATTATTAGTTCCTACGCCGACATTGCCGGCAAAATAACTTTTTGGACCTTTACCGTAAAAATCATAACCAGTATCAGAAGTTGCTTCTACTCCTTTGCCACCATTTGAGGCATACCCTTGTACTCCGGCGCCACTGGATTCAATAGAAGAGGCTTGAATACCATAAAGGCGACCAACAGCCGTAATCGCATCAGCCGATGACCCTGCTTCAACTTGCACTTTAGTACACGTAGAACAAATAGATGCTGTCCCGATTCCGACACTGCCTGAAGTATTAATATTTAAACCCTGAGCCGAGCCACCATTATAAGCAATGCGAAAGAGATTTGAAGCACCATTATCAACTAAAATATTCCACCTATTAGAGCCATCATTACTATAAAGATTTAATTGATCTTCCCAACCACTCCCTTGAGCAACAATTTTAGTTGCTCCTCGTACATCCAATTTTGCATTAGGACCAGTCGTCCCGATACCAATATTACCATTTGTTCCTATATACATCTTTCCATTATAGTTAGCACCAATATAAAGAGGATGATTTGTTTGAGTCCCAATCCATCCATAGGCATTTTCTGATAAAACTACCGTTTCAACGGCGCTACTACTCCCTCCTGTAACTTTTAATTGAGTAGCACCTGTACCATACACCTCAACTTTAGAATCTGGACTAGCAGTTCCGATACCGACGTTGCCAGTGTTGTAATATATAGAAGTTCCATTTACACCAAATACATTATGAGCAATAATACTCTGATCAGATCCATTGCCAGTAGCAGTTGTTGAACCACTAAGAACGGAACAGGTTCCTTTTAACTGCTCAACGCTGGTTATATTTATATTTCTACCTGTAGAATATAAAACTTTTTCCATCCAAACATCTCCATTGGAGTCTGCTGAAAAGGAAACATCATAAGAATGTTCGTGGATTTTCACACCATCTCTTGTGATTAACGGTATTGTAGTCAATTTCCTGGATACATATAATTCAGTCGGTTGAAAATAACTATTTTCCGAGCTAGACATTACCACTTTACACAAAGAATTCTGTGCTATATTTAAAAACGCAACTTTAGTCCCCTGAGCAGGTAAAGTTAGTGTTACTGAATTAACTGCGATAATTTTCTTGCCCGTTCCACCAATTGTTATATCTCCATTTACTCTAAAATCACCATTTACATCAAATTTTTTTCCTGGTGTCGCTGTCCCAATGCCGACGTTGCCGTTGTTGTTATAAATATTCTGGCTGACCGCCCAAGAGGTTCCATCGGAATATAAGGTGCTTCCAGCCGCACCGACAGCTGGCATACTACCGCCCGGAGCAATGCAATTCGCGCCATTGATGTCGCAAAAAGAGCTGGCGGAATAAACTTTACCGTTTTGATCAACGCGAAATTTGTCAATTCCAAGTCTTTGAAGAAGCATTAAGCTACCTAATGGAGGATTAGTCGGTCCGGCATTGCCATAATAAATATTCTGACTAACCGCGTCCTTTATATCGGCATTAACAACTATGCCAACATTTTGAGCCAAGACTGGCGACAGCGGCATTACAGCCGTGACTAAGAGAATGGCAAAAAATAAAAAATTTCGCCCAAGATTTCTTTTTTTCATAAAAAATAAAAAATTAATTTTTCTTTAAAAAATGATAAGATACTTTATATCTCTTTTTTAACATATTAAAATTATACATCTTTTTAAAAAAACAGGCAAATAAAAAAACGGTTAGCGACATGCCAACCGTTTAATGTACTATCACGACAATTGAAAAATTCTGCAACAAAATTCTCAAGTGCCGAAAATAAAGATCAAAGAATGTTTCCAGGAGTAACTGTTATACCCAAATCTCCTGCCGGCTCCAGGTTAAATACCGCATTAACAACAACACCATTGCCGTCGTGACCAGTTAAAACCAGAGGGAGAGTGTAATCCTTGGAACTTTCCAAGGTCGGTGTAACAATAGAACCCGAGTAAAAAAGATTACCACTACATCCGACGTCAACACCAATATTCCAGAAATAGCCAACAGTCAAGTAACCTGTCTCCTTTATAATATTAACACTACCAGGAAGAAAATTCTTTTTAAACTCTTTTCTGACAGACGGAGAACTGTTCCAGTCCCAGCAAATCATCGTACTGCAAGCATTGGCAAAAGCTGGATTGTTTTTCAAATCAATTGTCACAATAACTTTTGTGACTCTAGCTTTGCAATTAACGATAACCGGAAATGTATCAACATCATCTGGGACAGTAAAA
This sequence comes from Patescibacteria group bacterium, assembly GCA_041652555.1. GTDB lineage: Bacteria > Patescibacteriota > Patescibacteriia > Patescibacteriales > WJLG01 > JBAZHE01. The sequence goes on from JBAZHE010000004.1 coordinate 43,923, forward strand.
AGAAGCATTCCACTATTAAGACAATTTTGACGTAAGCTATCAAGCCTACTCGCCCCGATAAAATAAGAAGCTCCTTTCTTGAGATTATTAAACCTCACTTTAGAACCGATGCAAACATTTTCTTCACTAATTATCTTTCCAGATTGATAATCTTCACCATATCCTATGGAAACAATTAAGGTATCTTCGGCTGAAGCTAATGTTTTAGCTATGCCGCCAATTTTTTCCTGTGGCAAAGAAACCTCTACAACTGCATTTTCATTTCCGGAAGAAACCAGACCAACACCTGTCCCAAGATTGGAACAGCCGACAAAAGAAATTAGTGCCGCAAGAACGGCAAAAACAAATATCCGTTTCATGGTAACTCCTTTTAAATTTCGAATTACGGGTTATGGGTTACGGGTTGAACACTACACCAGTATCCGACGGAATGATTGTTGGAATAATAACCATTAACCCTAAACTGTCTATGTTAATACCAACTTCAACAACAACTTCTTCGGGAGATAAAAGCACCTCCCCTAAATTTCCACCTTGAACAACTCTCGTGACAGTTTGGTAACCATCATGAGAAAAAATTACAGGAACTGAAACTGATGCTGTTTTAGCCATCCCCGTTACTTCAGCCGCTTGACTAATCGTTGGCAAAATCAAACGATTAGAGATGCTTAACGCTTTTTCAGCCACCTGACCTAATACGGCTACATAACCTCCAAACGGTAATCTTTTTACGGATTGCTTATTAGAAATTACTTTACCGTTTAAACTGAAAATTATTCTTTCGTTTTGTGAAATTATAATTTTCTTAGGCTGAAAAATTAAATTCGTTGTCGGAACAAAAAGTTCAAAATTCCCATTACTCGTGGAAAAAGTGGAGCATTCTGGTGAAGCCAAGTAAATTTTTACTCCACCGACAGGTAAACTCGTTACCGAGTCTACTGTTTTTCCATTAATCGTTTCTGCGAAACTTACCGGAAACCACATGATCCCCGGCACCAACAAGATAATCAAAGTTTTAATGAACACGAGACACTCCTTTGTTTTTTTCGTTTTTGTTTTTTATTTGATAGTTGCTTAAATACAACCATCATTAATGTGCTATTAGTATACCAAAAAATAGACAAAAAGTCAAGAGATAAACAATAAATAATCTATTATTAGCCAAAAAATATGTTTAAGGATTATTTTTTATAGTTAATTTTTCTCTAAAAAATGATAAAGCGTGCGGATTAAAAAATAATGTTTTTTTATAATTTTTTGATAGAGTTCTTCCGCAAATTTATCATTATAAGTATGAATTATTTCATTGCGATCGTCAGCCATCTCTAAAAATTTTTCCGCCTCAACGTCGGAAATCAGTTTATTCTTTTTTAGCTCCCTAAAACATTCTTTAGGAGAAAAAACATTGATACCAAAATTATTTAACAAAAACAGCTTAGCTGTTTTCCAAGCCAATTCAAAACAATATTCAAATCTTTTTATAGAGGCATCCCTGATAAATTTATTTTTTCTTTTCTTAACCGCCTCTTCTAATGTTAAAAGAGCTTTATTAAAATCCTTTAACTTTAATTTTAACGTTTTATCCATAGCACTTTATTGCTAAAAACATTTTCTTTAAATTCTTTGGAAACTTTATTAAAATTAACAATATCTATAAAATACGGGATAGTAGAATCGGCGAAGTTTTCTTTTAATTCGGCAACGGCGCGATAATTAACTTTCCCCAAAATTCCCAAATCAACATCACCGAAATTTTTTTGCGATAAAGAAGAGCCAAAAATAAAAATTTTAACGCCAGTGTTTTTTTTGGCGAACCGCACAGCTTCGGATTTAATTCGTTCTAAATATCTCTTTTTTAACATATTAAAATTATACCTCTTTTCCGAAAAATGGGCAAATAAAACGCGCTGTACCAATAGCAAAAAATAAAAAGCTACCGTTTGAAATTATCTGGCGGTAGCCTGGTAAAAAATCAATCTCACCTCATTAGAGGAAAAAATACGACATCTGTAAGGTTTCTCTGATTGGTCAGGATTGCTGTAAATCGATCAATCCCTAAACCAACTCCTGAACATGGGGGCATTCCGTATTCAAGCGATTTAACGAAAGCATCATCAAAAAACATTGCTTCGCTATCGCCACTCTTACGCAAAGAAGCCTGTTCGTTCAAAAGGTTAGCCTGTAAAACAGGATCGGCCAACTCAGAATACGCCTTGACCATTTCCCAACCATTAACCAAAACTTGAAAAGAATCGACGACTAACGGATTTTGATCATTCCTTCTTGCTAGGGGTATAAGAATTGATGGGTGATGAACAAGAAAAGTCGGCTGAGTAAGCTTTGGTCGAGAAACCTTCTTATACAGCTTATCGATCAACCCGCCCAAAGAAATATCCTTAGCAACTTCACCAAGATTAATTCCACTCCTGCCTATTTCTGCAAGCAAATCATCCTTTTCTAAATAAGCAAGAACATCAATCCCGCAATCATTAAGAACCAAATCCCGATAATCAACGACTCGCCACTCGCCGGAAAAATCCAGCACACTGCTCTGATAATCAAATTTGCATAGTAAAACATTAACAAAAAAATGGATTTTAAGCAATATTTTACCAATAGTTGGATTCAAACCGATATTCCCCTATGTTTTCACCAACTATTTTTGACCATTAAACTTCATAACAAATTTAAAAAGAGGCGAGCAATTAGCACACCCATCATTTACTAGTAATCATATAACAGTCCTACTTATTCAACTATCATTTTCCCGGTAATCTCTTTACGACCGGGAATATCTGAATAAAAAACATATTCGCCTTTTTTTTCAGGGGCGTTAAAAGTTATTATGCGAGTGTCTCCTTTCATTAAGCCAATAGCGATAGCCGATAAAGACGAATCTTGAAATTTAAAAACTTCCATAAAATCCACAGCCGTAACCGACAAAGAAACTACCTGTCCGGCTTTGACCTTAAAATTATCAGGAGAAGATCCCGTGGAAGTAAAAGTTAATTTAATAACAGAATCCGGTAATTTATCAGGATCAACCGCCACGGACTGCACGGGTGCTCCTTCTCGGCTATCAGAGCCGGAATTATCAGCTTCACTTCCACCGTTCCGAGATAAAACTTTGCCAGTTTCTATATCTATCGGATTACTGCCTTCGGCCACTATCACTGTTTTAATAATTTTTTCTTCAGTAGAGCTACCGTTTTGTACTGTCCTTTTAAAATTTACGGTTTGGGAAGTGCTATCTTCTTGACCGGCATTTTTTTCCGCATCCTTTATTAAGTCGCCAGTTGTTTTCTCAATTTTTATATTTTGAGAAGGGGGAAGGCCTTTCCAAATTAAAAACCCAACGACAAAAATAAAAATTATTATGCCGACTATTATACCAATGATTGTTAAAATTCTTTTTAATTGATAGCTCATATTTTTTTATTGCAAATTTATTAACACCTGTATTTCAGAATGACCAGGAGTGGCATCTTCCAGTGCCTTGCCGATAATGGTGCCGATTTTAAGATCAACAGCACGCATTGCCTCACCAGTTGTCGCCGAAGTCGTGAGTAAATCGCCTTTTTTAATCCGCCCAGAAGAATCATTAACTTTTACTGGCACAACACCGACTAAGGCAATTACCACTTTTTTATCTGAATCAACTTTACCCATTACGACAGAGGCTTGATCAGAAACTACGCCAACTACGCCGGAATCATATTTTTCAAAGCAAGCAGTAACATTTTTAAACCCACCATCGTTCATTACTAAAACTGTACCAGCTGGATAATTTTCATCAGCAATAAATTCTTCAGCCGCGTCACCACCGCCTAAATTAATTTGTCCATCGACCGACAAATCTCCAGAAAATTTTCCATTTCCGACTACATCCAATTTTTCAGTCGGATTTGTCGTCCCGATACCGACGTTACCAATGTTAAAATAACTATCGCCCATTGAATTTATAAGAGTATTAACTGTTGAACCATTATTAGCATAACCTGATATACTGCCACTTGACGGCGTTGCATTTATTATCCATCTATTATATCTCGTTGGGATTGCATTTGCCCAATTAACATAAACCGAACTATTTAGAGTTCCCGACGTACTCCCTTTTGGTCCTAAATAAACCGAACTATGACCGTAACTATCGGTCCCAATATGCATTCCGTGACCACTAAATCCTATCCATTTATCAACATCAGCTCCAGCGAGATGGAACAAGGTTTTATCTTCTGTATTATTACTAATTACTAAAGTATCAGAGAATATACCATTACCAGCAACGTTTAGTTTATAACTACCAGGATTCGTCGTCCCAATGCCGACGTTGGTACCGTCGTTATAAAGAAGGTTATTGGAGACCCAATTAGTACCATTAGATCGCAAAGTATAACCGCTTACGCCAGAGGCGGAAGGAATGGAACTGCCAACAAGAGAATCAACATAAGCCTTGGAAGCGGCTTCGTCGCCACTAGTTGGAGGGGAAGATAATCCCTTAATGCGCCCGTCACCCAAAGCTATGCGCGCTCCGTACACCGCGCCATCAACGGACAAAGGATAGAGTGGTGAGGTGGAAGCAATTCCAACATTACCAGTATTAGAAATTCTCATTCTTTCATTTAAATATGGTGCCACTGAATTGTCTGCCGTGTAAAATGCTAAACCTGCCAGAGCGCCATTACTATATTCGGCAATTGAGGCTATTTTCCCGGCCATATCATTAGTCGCAAGAATAGACGTATCCGCTGATCTGAATTGCAATGAAGAAAATTCTTGACCAACCGCTGTAATATTTGTATTTCCCCCCGAAACAGTTAAAACCCCGGAATTACCTGAAGTTCCTTTAACTTCTAAATTAGTTAATGGTGCTACTACTCCAATGCCAACACTACCGGAAATATTAAGCCCGCCGACCTTAGTCTGTGTGGCAGAGCCGACATTAATCGGAGTATCAAGATTATTTGCTGGCGGAACAGTGCCGTTGGCCGGATTCTGCCAAGCGGCCAAGACGGGAAAAGCAAAAACGATTGCCAAAATAATAAAAGCAATGGCGTAAAATAAATTTTTGTTTTTATTTAAAAACATATCTTAACAAGTTCCAATAACTATTATAAGTATAGCAACAATCAGCTCTATTTGTAAATCTTATTTTTCACAAAAAAATTCTTCTCCCAATTCAATCATTTTTAATCGGTCTTTTTCAGTTTCATCATTATAGCCGGCCAGATGCAAAAGGCCGTGTACGAAAATAAATAATAATTCTTTTTTGAAAGAAGTTTTTAATTCGGCGGCCTGGCGCTTGATTTGGGCGGGGCTGATTACTATTTCACCGAAAAAATCCCCTTCGCCGGTAAAAGATAAAATATCGGTGGCTTTATTTTTTTTACGATAAATAAAATTTAATTTTTTAATCGCACCGTCGGAAATAAAAGCCACTGAAATATTTTTATTTTTTATTTTGCGCATCCGAAAAAATTTTTCCGCGACAGCAATTAGTTCTTTCTTGTTTATCTTGAATTTAGTAGTATTATTTATTTCAATCATTTTAAAATAAAATTATTCACAAGGACTTGAAAAATATTTTTATAAGGCTCCTTAGCTGAATCGGATGGCACATAAGAGAGTGAGTAAATATCATTTTTACCATCATCGGTTAAATAAAAAATATTTTTGTTGGTTGAATAGATTCCCTGCCAACCGTTTTTAAAGACAACCTTATCGGCCGAAGCCGGCTCGTCGGAAAATTGGCTGTTATACCAAGATAAAATATCTTTTTTTAGAGAATTAAGATCGCCCGTTATTTGAAAGAATGAATTATCTGGCGCCGAAAAAATCACTGATTCGCCTTGACCGGTTTCTTTTATACTCCAAGCAGTTGGAATTAGAGCGGAATAACCAATACTCCCGCTTTTATACACGCTCAAAGCGAAATTAGCCGATAAATCTCCCGCACCGGCCGGATTATAGCCATTAATTAATTCAGAAAGGTCGCCATAAGTATCACCGTCGGAGTCCGCTTTTAAAGGATTAGTCCCTAAAATCGTTTCTTCAGCATCAGTTAAACCATCGGAGTCGGCATCAACGCCGGAAACAGTTTGTTTTTCAGCCAAAGTTGAAGACGCAACAGCCGGGGTGGACGAAGAATTTTCGGCCATAGCAGTAGAAGTGGCTGAAGAAACCCAATCTTCTTTTTCTTCCGAGACCGCCGGAGCTGATAATTCCTCTTCTGGCTTTGGTAATATTTCTTCTTCCAGCTCAGTATTCAACTCTTCTTTTTCTACTTGCGCCTCAGTAATACTTTGTTCACTTTCCGACAAAGAAATTTTTTTAGGATTTATAAAAAAGATGTAGCCAAGATAAATCGCCGCAATCATAACTAAGATTCCAACAATGATAATTGCCGCTCCAACTGCCCTACTTGATTTAGTGGAATCGCCATTACTCAATTTGAATTTCCGTGGCATTACGCGGATTAAAAGATTTTTTTCAATCTCTTTCTCAATATTTTTGTAATCAGGATCTTTTTCTTCCAAATCCAAATCTTCGCTTAATTCATTAATTTTGCCGGTTAGCCGGCTGTTTTTCTCTGCCATAAAAATAATATTATTTAATGAGTTCACCCGGCCCCTTAGGATTATATCCAGCCGTTACTTCATTGCCATCAAGGTAAGTATCGGCATCAGTGTCCGGATTATTGGGATCAGTCAAATAAACTTTAACTTCATCATAGTCGGATAAATTATCATCGTCAGTGTCGGGTTTTAAGGGGCTCGTATTAAAAATATTAACTTCATCACCGTCAGACAGGCCGTCACCGTCAGTATCAACTTTAGCTGGATCAGTTCCAGCCAAACTCTCATCAAGATCAGAAAGACCATCTTTATCAATATCAATTGGTACCGCCACAATATCTGTTGAATCTGTTGAAGTGGCGAAAGTCGTTGATGCAATGTTTTCCGCAATCGGAGCTTCATATATACCATCCGAAACAGTTTGAGTTTCATTTTGCGAAGCAGTCAGCTCTTCAATATTATTTTCTTTGGACGTAACATCTTTAATCTCAATGCTAGACTGTTCTCCAATATTCTCTTGATTTTCATTATTAATTATAATCTCTTGTCCAGAAGAAGGAAAAAATTCATCTTTCAATTGGCTTAAGCCGGTAAACCCTAAAAAATTAGAAGCTAAAACCAAACCGGCCGCGATAACAATCAAAAGAATCAAAATAGCGACTAAAATATTTACTAAATTGCTTGGTTTATTTTTCCTGGACGAAGAAGAATTTCCAGCCCCTTGGTCATTTGCAACGTCGAGAACTGATTCTTTAAGGCCGTTAAAAATATCTTCGGTCGGCGCCGGAGGATTAGTAAAACTTTGCGGAGTAGAGCCGGTGTCCGGCTTTTTGTCTAAATTTTCAAACATAGTTATTGAAATTAATTATTAATTTTGATCAAAGAAGTAAGATTCTTTCAAGATACCATTACCAGAGCCGCGCGTTGTACCGGCAGACACGGCCGGTAAATCATCGCCAGTATTACCAGTCTCACCACTATCACGACAATAATATAATTTATAACCGGTATTATGACAAGTTCCAGTGGCTGGCAAACAATTCATTCCCTCTGGATTATCGCGCCAAGGATACCAAGTAAAATCAGCGGCGATATCAGATGGCCAAGGATTGGTACAGGCAAAAACTTGCAAATCGGCCAGTGCCGTTAAACCATTTCCAATATTAGAATCATCTCTATTTGTAATATTAACAGTGGCGGTTAAGCCTGTTTGAGCGTCAATAATATCACTCCGCGCTCGCACCAATTGCGTTTCGGCATTAACAGCAAATGGTGTTGGGTTAATAGTCTCAGCGACATCACCATTGGCAACTGCCCAATTCCAATTCCAAGCATAACCAGTGACCGGATAAAGCTTCTGGCCGTCGGACGAATAAGCGCTGGCGACAAAAACTTTATCAGCATCTTTAGTTTTATCAAAGGAATCAGCGCCGGAATCAGTATCGTTTTCATTTAAATCATTTTCAACTTTATTAAAAAGATACGATGGCGGCTTAATGTCAACTTTTTCAATATCGCACAATCCTTTGTTTCCATTATCTCTAGTGGTAAACGACCAAATAAAAGCCGGATGATATACAATATTATTAACAGTATTGGTAAAAGTAATACTGCCGAAAGTGGCTGTATTATCAACAGGACTATTGTCCGCATACATACCGACGCCATAAGAACTTCGCACACCATTAGAATTATCTAGTTTATCATCACCTTTAATAATAACAAAATATTTAACATTAACATCTAAAATTCCCACCGGCTTAAAAATTAAACGCGTGGAATCCACTCCAACCTGCTCTGCGCTGGTCGCGCCGGAAATAGCACAATATTTCATTGCCGGATTCGGTCCGGGGCTAGCCTTGGCATCACGACCAAAAATATTATGTAAAAAACTTATAGCTTTAGTAAAAATGGTTAAATTTTTATTTTCTCCAAACGATAATAAAACGGAATTAGGCGGACAGGCGCCACTATATTCTCCAACCACTAAAACATTACCCTTAAAACTGGCAGTTGACATTATTTGATTGAAATCAACATAAATCGCGGCATTCGTACAAGCATCATCAGAGCCATCAGCCGGAGATGGCGACGTTGTTATAACGCTGGGGCGAGCGCGACAGCAAGAATCAACACCGCAACCGACACCAAGTGGACTATTGCCACCGGCCACACATTCAGAATTAGATGAACAACCGCAACATAAACCACGGTCTGCGCCTCCGCAAGGAGAAACATTCGGCTGGCATTTTAAATTATTATTTAAAACTGAGCACTGATCATTATTCGGGTCGCAACAACAATAACCGCAACCACCTTCAAGACCAGCCTGGCAAGCAAAAGGATTTTGGCAAATGCTTTGATCACAAGCATTGGTCGCTTTATTTTCACAAGAAAGCCCTAAATTCACTGTGCCACCGGCACATTTAACATCACAATCAGCCGCGGATTTAAAAGTTTTTGCCGCACCCGGGAAAGCCGTCGGATTGGAAGCGGAACAGCCACCATTAACATCACAAACATGATAACCGCAATAAGCTAAACCAGCTTGCGTAACTAAGTCAAATAAATTTCCGGCGCCTCGGGCAAACTGACGGCCGGCGCAAGAATTACTTTTAGTTCCATCCACACAGCAAGTACTGCTGTGATTAGTACAAGAAGCTGGGTCCAAAGAAGCGCAATCGCCACAAGCGCCTTCCGGCTGTCCATCGCCGTTTGGATCGGCGTTAACATCGCAATATTTAGAATAAGAAGAACCTTCACAATTGCAAGCCGCATCAGAGCTTGCTTGGTCGACAACTCCGCCAATTTCTATACGGCAACCAGAACAAACACCGTAAGTATTGGTATTATTATTTCTATCAACGCCACAAGTCCCTTCACAAATTAAACCAGTACAGCAATCATTATTATTGTTAGCTTTGCGACAGCAACATTCACAACTAGCGCCGTCAGCCGAACAATCGCCCGGAGAATTAAAACAAGTGCCAAAAGGACAACTATTAGTAAATTTGCTTCGCTCGGAACAACTTTGATTTATCGGATCATTACTGCCCAAATCAAACTTAGTGGAAAAATCCCACTCAAAAACACTGGACGGAATATTAATAGCACAATCACTAGCCGCATCAACACAACGTCCGGCGGCATAAGTTCCAGTTGGACAACAAACTTGCGCGCCACAAACCACATTTGGGTCTGACGCTTTCAAACAACTACCAATTTCTAAATTCAAACCATTACCGATTTCTTCCGGAGAATTTTTTACTATTCTAGCCGGACCGGTAATCACCCCTTCCGGAACCATCGCCTTAACACGGAAAGCCTTAGCTAAACCTCTACCCTCTTCATCCCAAAAAGATATTTTTCCCGAGCCGAAAACATCACGATTATTATAGAATCTAACCTTACTTAAAGAAGTATCAAAATCACCGAAATACTCACCCCAAAATTCAACTACCTGCCCAACCTGCGCCAACACCGGCTTAATTTTACAAAGCGATGGGAAGAGGGACAAAGTAGAATTAGCGCCAAAAAAATTCGGGCTTAAATTTTCCGTATTAACTTCTCTATTATTAACAACTACAGTTAAAATATAATTTCCATTCACCAAGCTTTCTGGAACTTTTACTAAAATTTGCTTATCACTCCAAACACTATCGGCGCAAATATCGGGGAAAAAATAATTAGCCTCGGAACCAGTTTGAGCGTTGCCGAAATAAACCGTGCTTGCTCCTTGAGTGGAACCGAAGCCGGAACCGTAAATCGTAACATATTGCTTTGGAGCACCAACAACCGGCTCAAAAGAAATAATTCTCGGACCATTAGTCGCTTCCACTGTTTTAGAAAATTTTAAATAATTACTCGGAACACCAGAAACAGTCGAAACAAAAGTTGTTGTATATCCGGTTTTAATGTTTGGCACCAAAGCCGAACCGTTAATCGAACCAAAACTGGAATTTCTTCCGGCTATAGCCGCGTTAAGACGACCAAATTCAGAAATAGAATTATTCAAATTCAAACCATAATAAGAAATTTCCTCATCAAATGCACCACTCTCCGGTTCTATTTTACATAAACCGGGGCGTTGAATGTCATTAATAATAAAATCTGGCAAAATTTCACCAACAGCATCGTTAGTATCTTCATTTTTTGCATCAGCTGTAATTATTCTAATCGGACCGTTTTGGACGCCGGCCGGAACAACAACTATTATCTGATCGTCAGACCAATTAGAATCACAGCGCGGGTTATTCGGAAAAGAAGCTTCCACAGAAAAATCCGTTCCATTCCAAAAACGAACATGACCGACAGCTGTGCCAAAATAACGGCCACTAATAACTATAATATTTCCTGACGCGCCATTGGGCGCTTCAGTATTGCAAGTGGAGGCAGGGCAATCCGCGTCAGTAACACAAAAATTATTGACATTATTGGCGCAAAAACCACCAACCGGACTAACATCTTCTATAACCGGAAAGGCTAAGCAAGTACAGGTGGAGCTGGCACCAAAAGAATCGCAAGTCAAACCGCGGGAGCAAGCATTTTGATTAACCTGACAGCCAGCGGCCTCCAAATCCAAATCGCAGGGTTCGCCGACACCGCCACCTTCTTCACAGGTGCAAGAAGATTCTTCACAATATAAGTTGGCACCGCACATTATGCCACTAGCTTGGCAACTAGCCAAAGCCTCGTCGCCATCACAAGATTCACCAGCGCCAGCTAATCGCCGACAAGTACAATTATTGGAGCGGCAATAATAACCATTGGAACACAAACTATCGGAAGCATCGCATTCCAGCGTAAGCGTATTTTCATCGCAAGCGGAACCCTCGCCTCCACCTGACGGAATCACACCGCCGCCACCCCCCCCACCACCTCCACCCGGAGCACCGGTAATATTTGCCATGCGATTTATTACAAAAGTAGCAACAATAAAGGCTGAAAAAATAATCACTAAGCCGATAACGGCGCTAATAATTATTTTTTTGGCCGTTTCCACTCTTTTTTCATCACCGGCCGAAGTCATCCAGACAAAACCGCCATAAACAATCAGCCCAACCGCCAAAAGACCCAAAAATCCCAAGATAATTTGGATAATGCGGACAACAATCACTCTTGGCTCGGTTGCGCCGAGATTCAAGTTATTTCCAGCGTCCAAACCGAAATTTGATTGCGCCCAAACCAAACCTCCAGCCACAAAGAAGGCTGCCAGAATTGAAAAAAATATTACAAATTTTAATTTTTTAGGAAACATTATTTTAAAATATTAAAATCTTAGCTGATTATTCAGGTCCATTACCGCTTCAAATTCTTCACGAGTAAGATAATTTAGATTCTTGATTTTACGGTCGGCGATAACAGCATCTATATCTTTGCCTTCAGTAATTGATTCCTGTCCGATGGAAAGATAGGTTCTGTTTACCGGACTGCGGCGCCAGGCTTGGATGCCGGCCAGTTGCTTATTAATCCCCTCCCTAGCTAAAAGATCAACGACACTTTTTATTTTCTTGCCAATATTTTGCGGGCTATTTCCTAAGCGACGAAAATTTATCAAATCCATATAAGCTAATTCGTCAATCGGGCTCATCACTTGCGGCGGACCAATATCATCCATTTTTTTCTTATTCCCCGGTGTCGCTAAAGCGCGTATTGCTTCTTTATTTTCCGGCACCTTATCCGTTAAAATTTCTTTTGCTTTTTCTTGTTCAGCAGCGGAAAATTCGTTCAAATCAATTCTCTCTTTCGCGACGGAAGCAATAGGGATAATTGTTTCTTCGGGAGCGCTGGGAATTTTTTCAGTTGTCACAACCTCTTTCTTTTTTAACTCCGCGGCTAAATCATATTCAGCCCCATCTCCGCTAAAGCTACGATGGGTAAATTTATCTTGCGGAAGCTGTGGTGAAATAACCTCACTTTTCTGAAATTTTACGCCAAACTCTTTTTTATTCTGCGCGGCCGCCAAAACTCGATCAGCTTCCGCCTCTTCCAAAGATAAACCGCCAGACAAAACGCTTTTCAACAATCCTTCTCGCGCTTCAGCCTTAGTTCTTATTCCTTTTAGATAAGTTAAAATAATCTTACGCAAACGACCGGCCAATTCAGAGCTGGCAAAGGTTATGCCGGAAGAATGTGAAATTTCTTCAGCCACGGCATCCAAATCTAAAACTTTCGACGGCAAAGAAGCGGCTTGTTCGGTAAAGGAAGACTTTCCTTCATTCGATTCTATTTTTTCTCCTTCACTCATCAACCTGTCTTCCAGCTTATCCTCTGTCGCTTTAGTGAAAGGGGAAGCTTCAATAAGAGGTGATTCTGCTAACGCTAAATATTCCTGAGCATCTTTAAAAACGCGAGCGCGCAATTCCGCTTCCAGTGTCGCCGCTCGGACTCGGTCGAGCTTGAATTCTTTTTCCAAAATCACTGCTAATTCAACAAAAGGGAAATCCTTAATCATCGCACGGACGACCAAATTAGCCAATGGCAAACTATACCGGCTTTCCAGATCTTCTATCGCCTCCAAAACTTCAGCACTAGAAACTTTTTTCTTAATGTTGTCTGACAGGCTATTATATTTTTGTAAAAATTCCAACATTTTTATTCTAATTTTTTTATTTCTTCTTCAATCATTTTGCGTTCCAGACCACGAGAGTCGTAACGGTCGGCCTCGGTTTTTAATTCAGCAATTTTCTTAGCACGCTCCACAGCCGGCTGATTAATTATTTCTTTTTCTTTTTCCAAACGAGCTTTGGCTTCAGATAAGTCTCCAGTTTCTTCTTCTTTTTCAAAAGGAATTATCTGCCAATCAACACCATCCTCGTTTGGCATACTATCCGGAAAAAATTTAAGATTCCGATAAAGAATTAATAATTTTTTCACTAATTCGCGATCCTCATCATTTAATTTTTTAGCATTGACTGATTTTAATAAAAAATCTCCTAAAACTATATTATCAAAAATTCCACTACCTTTTTGCTCTATAAAATCTTTTAGCCAATTACCAATTGTACCAAACGCTGATTTCTTTTCTAATACAAATGGTGCGGTTGTAATTTTTTCCTCATTAGAAAGCAAAGCACGAAAAAGCTGATCACGATAAGCAAAACCTTTATCACCGGCAAGTATTTCTAATAAGACATTATTAACAGTATTAATAATATAAGGAGATTCGGTTGATAAAAAACCTGCAATATTAGAATTAAATATTTCATCACAATCCCTCTTTTCTTTTTTAGGGTCAACATCTTGAATAATATCATTTTCTGCAACTTCAATCTTCTGTTTTGCCTCCGCTAATAATTCAACTTCATATTTTTTATTAGCCGTTTCCTCCGCCAACCATTCTTCTTTTTCTTTTTTAACTGACGCTATTTCTTCGTTAGTATTTTTTTCATAATCAGCCGAATTACCACCTAATGAACGCATATAATCATCTATTCCTCCGATCCAATCCTTAACAACCATAAGACGTAAACCAACAATATCAAGAGCTAAGGTTTTAGCTTTTACATCATCAAAAGAAAATAATTCTTTTATTTTGGGAATTAACTCAGTTAAAAGAACATTCTTGCGAAACAAATCAGAAATTAAACTGGCCATTTTAGTACTGTCATTTCCTGTTAAACCGTTTTTTTCACTAATAAAAACATTGTTTTCAACGGCTTTAGCTGAATTTCTATAATCCTCAACAATTTCAGGAATATCTTTTTTGTTTTTTTTATCAATAGTCATAAAAATTATGCAACTGCTGTTGATATATCATCATCATTATCTATTCTAGTAGAATCACGATGACCCGCAGCTTTCATCATATCTCTTAACTTAACTACTAGTGCCATATTCTCTCCTTGTTTATTTAAAGCCTTAAGTTTATTATAACTCATTGATTCAACCACTGCTCTCTCAGCCGCAGCACCATGATTATTTAAGAATTTACCCAAGCTTTCCATATTTAAACCATTAATATCCACAGCCTTGGAACGCTGAAAAAATGCTTTTAGATTTTCTTCATTGAAACCATTAGTAGCATCAGCATCTTCAAAGGAGTTTTCTATATTACCAGTAAGCTCAACATGTAAAATAGAAGATTTTGCCGCCGCATCTTCGTACTCCTTAGCTTTAGTTGCATCTCCAGCTCTCAAAGACTCTTCTGCCTTTCCGACAAAAGTATCGCGCATTGCTGGTAAAAGTTTAGAAATATTATCTCGACCATCACGACCGGATTTCTTAAATGCCGATTCAATAGCTTTTTTAAATTCTCCTGATTCCATATTATCTTTAGCAGCCAAAAACATTGCAGTATTGTCAGCCTTATAAAGAGGTGTTGGCAAGTTAGTAAGATCAATTTTCCCTTTCTCCAGTCTCTTTTTAAATCTATCAACGTCTCCTTCATTTGACATATCATAATTATAAGCAGTCTGTTTTTTATCGATAGAGTCTTCTACTTTTTCAAATATTGGTTTTAGACCAGAAGTAATTTTCTTAGCCAAATCAGCGTCTTTCTTGTTACGCAAATTACCGCCTTCAGACAACACATTAGCAGCAGCTATTCTATCTATATCGTTAGCCCCACTATTTTCCATTATTGCCAACTGCTGACCAGCATCCAAATTTTTAAATTCTTTTGATTTAGATTCAACTTTTTCTTCTTTAACTTTATCAGAAACTGCTCTAACCTTATTAACCGAAGAACTAACAGATTGATGAATTGCAGCTTCGAAAGAGTCCATTTTTTTAACACTCTTCTTGCCATTTTTCAAAACTTCAGCATTATTTTTCTCATTAACAAAAACTTTTTGTGAATCATCCCACATCCACTTCTTATCATTCAAACTTAATTTAGCATTCTTATCACCTCCCTGAACCTTCATAAACTGCTCATGTCTAGCACGATTCAAATCACGATCTCCCAATACTTTATTTTTTAACTTCTCTATAGCTCTACCAGGTTGTTTTATTCCAGCCATTGCTAAAGAAGAAATTCCAGACATAGCCGTAGCTTTTAATTTATTGTCCGGCTTCATGGTAGCGGCAATACCTGCGCCTGCCAAACGATCTAATGTTCCAAGGCCAATCTTCCCGGTTGCCACTCCCGCACCAACAACCGCCGCGCCACCAGCCACGGCCGCGCCAGTAACTTTTTTCTTCGTCCACCCCGCACCAGCGTTAATTTTCGCTAAGCCGGCACCGGCGATTTTGCCGACACCGCCGGCCATTGATTGTGAAATCATTAGGCCGCCAATTAACATACCGATAGATACGGCAAACTTAGCTAAAGGTTCAAATTTAGAAATCGCAGTTAATCCTTCCGGCCCAACCAAGTCAGTCGGCAAACCTTCTAATTGGCTGGAACTGCCGACCGAAACAAAGGCTAGCCACAAGAAAAAAGCTAAGACCGGACCGATAATAACATTCTCAGTAAAATCACTCCACCATTTTTTTGCATAACTTGCGCCTTGCGGAAAAGTGGAAAGGAAATAAGCCAAAGGAGAAAGCACGACATAAATCCAAAGCATCACGATTCTCATCGTCAGAACTCCGATAAAAACTACCAGCACTACAGCGGAAATAAGCACCATTATTAAAGCTAGCGCATAAGAAGAAAAGACTGTAAAAGCATTGGCTCCTGTCCCCGTTGTAGAATCATTAAACATTTCTAGCTTTGGGATAGCAAACATTTCAGAAAAACTGCCGGCGGCCACATCTTTAATTTGCGACAAAAAGGCCAGCATTACTATCTGCGCAACATCAATAATTAATCCGCAAATAGTTTTGGAAAAATTTATCAAAACCGCCATTATCAAAAGCTTGGGTAAAGTTTCCTTTATACTGTATCCGCCAACGCGCAAAATAGTAGAAAAAGCGATCACTAAGAGAATGATGATAAAAAATAAATTACAAATATCGCGAACAATCACCCAACCACTTACCACTGCTGCCGCCGTAGTGAACCCGCTATATCTGGCCAAACCGATAACCATAGCTATTAATAAACCAAGAAGCCATAAAATAAAATTATAAAAAGCGGATACAATACTACTTAATATATTAGAAACCCAACCATCTCCAGCCGCTAGCGCAATATTACCGGCAGAAAAAGAGACAACCACCAAGGCCAAAACCAAAACAACCATTGGCCAATTTTTCTTTTGACTGAAAATTTTATCTTTAATTTTTTTTAAAAAATTTTTCATTTTTAAATTAAGCTCCAAAGGTTGATTTTACCCAAGAAGTTATCGCCTCCCAGCCAGCTTCCATGACTGTTTGCCCGGCATTGCTCATCATTACTAAGAAAAAAATTATTGCCAATAAAACAAAGAGTATTATCACATCTATTAAACCTATTAGTACTTTTTCCCCCAAACCAATCATTTTCGCTTTGTCTTTTAGGATCTCCGCTCCAGGAGCTTTTCCGCTCTTAGCCAAACCCCATTCTTCACCCAAATCACAAAAAAATTTCTTGCCAAAAATAGCATTTCCCAACCAATGAGCATTTATATAATAAAAACCAAGAATAAAACCGACTACGGTAGCAGCCGAAAACCAAGATTTTTTTAAAAGCGACGCGGTGGCAATAGCGGCCGGATTGATTGAACTGGGAATTTCACCGACAATTTTTTCTGCCGCGGATTCTTTATTCTTTAAAGCTTGAGCGCGCACCTGATTAAAAGTACTGATGTTTTCTTCGCCGGCCTTCTCTTCTATTATTGGCTGACGCGCACTTACTTGTTTGCGCCACAAATTTCGAGCGACAGAAATTTGTTCCGGCCCAGATAATGTTTTTAAAGATAACAATTTTTCATCAACGCTCGGCATTTTTTCTTTAAAATATCGGCAAATTTTCCCCTTGCACACAAGGAAAAAATCAACCTATTTCTTCATTGTTAATTATAACATAAAACAGGAGAGAAGGACAAGAAAAATTTTCCCAAAAATAAAAAGCCCGCGAGTTGAAAGTTATCAACAACGCGGGCTCATATCTTGAAAGTGCACAATCAGTTTTACCTGATCGACGACACCTTACTAACGAACGTTTTTCCGGTTACTCCCCGATATTGGGCGAGGTAAGTGCCGGAAGCACTTAAGAAATTGGTTTTATTCACGATTCTTCGCCCCATAAGGTCGAACGAACCGACAACTGAAAAACTTTCGCGAACAATACGACTAGCTGGAACAAAACGGACGGGACTGGCACTAGTACCGAAATCAAAGACTTTACCTTTAAAAACAAGCAAAAAATCATCCTTGAAATTCAAACCTATTGGTGTCAGATTGTCCTTTGACGAGCCAACGTCAGCGAAAGAAAAATTATTAGCAACCAAGTCGGTTTTTGACAAATCGACGGTGCAAAAATTTTTTCTTCCCTGATACAACATGACATTATTTCTATTAATACTCATAGAAAATGCCACATCCCCGCCCTTTATTGGTAAGACTGTCCATTTCCCAGTGGAACGAGTCCACTTAAAAATAGAGTCATCCCCAATATAAACATTTCCTTCGGCGTCAACTGCGGAACCGTTTGCGACTCCGGAGTGCCAATAAGAGATGTCATTAGTAACCCATTCCTTAGTGATGTCACTCCAAAAATAAACGAAAGACGACACCACAACAACTTCGTTTGACCAAAAGAAAATATTCGGCCAACCGACACCTCTCATGTAAGCAATATTGGGAAAATCCTGCCAACCATCAATCTCTCCGGAAGCAAAAAGATTAACAAAGCAGACTCCTGCGTCGCTTACGCAAACAATTCTGTTTTTCACTGAATCAAACTTTACAGAGCGTACAATCCCATTCAACGCCTTAGCCTGAAGTGAATCATACACCACATACGTGGTGTCAGATACTTTTAATCGAAGAAGTTTCTTTTCTCCTCCGACCCAAAAATATCCTTTATCATCAAAACAGCATGTCCAAGTAGATCCAAGACTGAATTTTTTAACAGTTCTTCCAAAAGGATTAACGACTTCGCGATCATACGACTCCACTCCTTCGCAGTTAACTCCCCAAATTTCAGACATCTTTTGAGGATTCTCTGCCACACAAATATAGCTAAGAGGTTCGTACACCCTGCAAACCATGCCGAGTATCGTATCGGCGGACGATGACACTGATGGGAAAATTATCCCAAGCGCAAGAATGAAAACAAAACACTTTTTCATTATAGACTCCTTTTTTTAAAATAAGCGGTACAAAAACCAATTCCTTAAAATTTTTAAAGTACAGCCCCCCAAAAGGGGCAAGAAATACTATCTAAGATAATAGCATACAATTACTAGAAAATCAAGACTCTGTCAAATATTTATAGATAAATAAACTAATATTAGCGAAAAATGTGAATAATTATTTATCCCCCACACTCCAGACTAAATAATATTTTATTTTTCATAAACTGTAATCACGCCTGGAAATTCATAAAAACCATCACTACAAATTGGAAAAGCTGGGCCACACTCATCGTAGTAATTGTAAGAAGAATTGTAATTACTATGACAAGTATCACTAGTATTTACTGCTCTACTACTATTCATACAAACCCCGGAAGACGGGCAAGTATTGCCGGCACCACTATGGCCTTCAGTACACCACCCCCAATTATCGCGAATTTTAATACGAGGCTTCACTATGCAATAATCTGTATCCTCTGGACAATTTAATGTTGGCATTTCAGAATTAAGAGCAACATTTCCATCTTTAGTTTTCAAGTCCCAATACTCATAAGAATGAAAAGCAGAATGAGGATTCTTTTCATCCGGCCTGTCACCATCTTGCAGACCGGAGACAACTAACTTTTCTCCATCACCCCAATCAATCTCATAAGCAGTTAGTGGCAACTGTTCGCTGTCAATGCGGGAATTAAAAGTAAGATTCAAAAAACCGCGACGATAAATGATAGGATTAAGCATATTATTGCCTTTGATACTAAAAACATCCGGTGCCACCGCACAGCCTTGGCCATTGGCGCGAACATTACCTGGGCACCAAGCTGCTGGCGAATTCCAATTTAAGCTATCATCGGCCAGATAAGTTTTTAAATTTTCATCCCATTTCCAAGTACCATAACTTTGAAAAAATAGATACGACAAACTATTGACGTCATAGAGTTGACCCATGTGGCCACCGCCAGTCGGATAAGGTGCTGTGGCTGTGGTGCCGTTAGTGGTTGAGGCATAGGGCAAAGGCATAGGACTGGTCGTCAATTCGCCCATGGCCGAGCTCCACTGAATCGGATCAGCCTTAAAACTGTCGGTGACCCCGTTTTCCTGTTCAGGAATAGTAATTGACCCAAAAGGCAAAGTATAATATTTATCAGCCAAGAAAGTATCACTACTGGCGCAAGCAAATGGATCGGAATTTAGCTCATCAGCTTTTTTCACATAAGTGCCATAGGCAGAGCTAATTGGCATTTGCTGATTACACTTAGCGGTAAAGCCGGTAGTAGCTTTGACACGGCTGGCCCAAGCCTTATTCTCACCACTCGGAGTAACAACTTGCGCTATTTTAGTACAGGACAAATCAGGAATATAAAAAGTATAGGACATGGTTATCCTATTATCACCTCCGTCACAAAGACGCCCGTTTTCACATTTATCTCCCGCTCCAGATGTTTCTCTATTAATAATATAAAGTCTGCCATCATCAGGACAATCCGATGTCGTATTGGCATAATCAACTCCGATTTTGTTGTCATTAGCTGAATTGCCACACTCAAAGACGACACCAAAAACACTGCCGTCGGGATAAACTTCAGAAACATGATATCCTAAATTATTGAGAACACTAGTACTTTCTCCTTGAACATCTCTATACAAATCAACAAAATCAATCATTCCAACGGTTGGCTCACCTTCCTTGCCAAGAAAATGATAAGATCCATCTAGTCGCATAAACGTCTGGCCAGTAGATTCAGTTGCTTCAAAGATAACCTTTATAGTGTTTGTTCCATACTCCAAGGGTATATAATCTCCAACGATCCCATTCAAAGATCCGCCAGACCTATGATTTCCAACGTCTAAAACTTTATTTTCATTAACATACACTTCTAAACTTTCTTCTTCAAGATATTCAAATTCTGTTCTTAGTATATAAGGATAATTTATTCTTTCCCCATTTCCGGACGTAAAAAAATCTGTATTTGCTCCCATACAATAATATAGCGGTGCGCGACCGGAATAACCGGCGCTGTTGACACGAGAAGTAAAACCTGAGCCCTGAATCTTGTCTATTGGCCACCACAAAAGGCAAGTGTTCGGATCGCCTGGGTAGCGGTCATATTCTAAACAATAGCCGGATTCACCGCGATGCACCGAGCCGGTATCGTCAAAATATTCGCAAGATAAAGCATCTTCGGCCGGATACAAACGGCAAGACTGGCCGGCATAAACCGCCTTGTCAATAAAATTTCCGCCAACAACTTTTTTCCCAGCCAATAGAAGCACTGGGGAAATTTTAATATCATCAATATAAACTTTACTGCTAGTGGCATTCACACCACCCAATTCCAGACGGATACTGCCACCTCCTGGCGCATAAAATTTTTCTGCATGAAAAACCCAGCCAGAATTTTTTTCCTGATTTATTTTCAAAAGATCATTAGTGCCATCTTTTATTGTTACTTGCGCCAAAGCGACTCCATTACTGGAAAGCTGAGAAGTATTAATATAATAACTTAAATAATATTCAGCGTTCGGATCAACATAAATAATTTCTGATAAAGGAAATTTTGTTTCATCACCGAGGCTGTAGCGCAAAAAGCTTTTGCCAATCATCGGGTAAGCTACCCCACTTTCTTCAGCGGTAACCGGATCGGCAATAACCGAGAAAGAAGTTTCCGCGTTACTCTTGGTCCAGGCGCCACGACCAGCCAAATTCCAACCGGTCGGGTGGCCGACGCGCAAAGCCGCGGTTCCCTTATCTTTATAGTCCGACTCGCCATAAAGTTCAAAATCGCCATTCGCAACTGAAACATTGGAGCCAACCTGCTTCATGTCACCGAAAGAATAAAGATTATTTGGCAAAGCTTTAAATGTCGGGAAAAAATCTTCATAACCAACCTTAGAATAACCGGAAAGATTTTTTATAGTCTCCGCAGTTTCTTTGCCTGGAGTAGCGGCTGTAGCATAAGTACGGTTGGCCTTATCAGCTTCTGTTTTCACAGTAAAATTCGCGCATTCTCCGGAAGGATTAAGACGATCACAAGAAGCGACTTCAAAACAAACATTATCACCTTCCTCATCTTTAATATAACTTTTGCAAGATAGCCAGCTGCCGCAATCACGATCCGGACGAACTTTAACTAGGGCATTGGAATTATTAACGGATATTAAAGAGGCCGGATTATATTTAGCAAAGGCATTGGTGTCTAATAAACTCAAACCGGAAGAACTCTTAATGGCTCTCTCGTTCAAATAGACACAACCATTGGCCAAATTGGCCTGACTACAGAAAGTCTTATCAACTTTATCGGCCACCTGATAATTAATTAAGGCTTTTTTCAGAGAAATTTTTGTATCAAAAGCGGCTTTTGGTTCAATGTTAAGAACTTGAAAAAGATCTTTACTGTCAAAACGAATAGTCTGGCTCAAATAGAAAAGTTTGCTTTCATTACTGGGCACATTTAAAGAATTAGATCCGGAAGAAGATAACTTATTAGTGAGCGAGGAAAGCTCATAAAGCCAATTTTTAGAATTTGTTAAATTTATTCTGGCATAAAAATTCGGATCACTGCTTTCTACGGTTAAGATATAAAGATTATTGCCCTCTAGAGTAAACTCTTGATACTTGTCGATATTCCAACCGTCAGCCACAGTATCGCTGTCTCTATTTAGCGTTAAATCGCTATTATAGATAAGCTCTTCGGAAAAATCGCTGATCGGATCAATATATTCCGTACAGCCGGCCGCGGCCGCATCGCAAGCGCCGACCCAAGAAGTATCGCCATTAACTGCTGGCTGATAAACTTCATTGCCTAAACCACCCTGGCCGAAAGTTTTGAATTGATCGGTCGGGCAAGGATTGTCAGCAGCTTCCAAGGAGCAGGCCTGTCCGGAAGAACATTGTGAAGCGGCCGCGCAAATAGCGCCAGTGCCATTACAGCGCTTTAATTTTTTCTTATACCAGCCCCAACCGCCGTTTTCGCCGGTACCAACCGATTGGCGCCATTCGCAAACAGCATTGCCAGGATTTTTAAAATAAAGTTCCGTACCATTGGCTGTCCATTTTTCACAGCCGACATCCGCCGGCAAGCATAATGTTTTATCATATTTGTCAGGATCATTTTTCAAATAAACCGGC
>JBAZHE010000005.1:0-7536 GCA_041652555.1 Patescibacteria group bacterium
GACGAAGGAACGATTACTAAAATTACCGCTAAGAATAATTTGATTAAAGATTTGACCGATATTAAGAAATTCCAAGAAAAGTATGGGCAGAGAGTTAGCCGAAGAGACACAATGCGAGATAAAGCTATTGCTCAATGCTTAAAACGAAAAAATCAAGCCTGGTGTGACAAAAAAGTCGGTAAAATGTTTGATATAGTGGAATATCGCTTGAGTAAAATCAACCAAGTGGCTATTAAAGTTAAGTACAATTTGATTTTAATGAAATTAGATTTGTATTTACGCTTGAAGTGGATTAACTTAGAGGGATATAGTATAATTAAGGAAGATGTAAAATATTTAATTAATAACATTTAATTTATGATCAGTATTAAAAAATGTTTAAATTTTTTGCCAATTTTGTTTTATTGGGTAGTATTTTTTATTGTTTTATTTTTTGCTATATTTTTAGGAAAAAATGGGTATAGCGATAATTTTGATTTTTCTGGATATTTGGGAGTTTATTTATTATTTATTCATCCGTTTTTATTTTTTATTCCTTTTCGATTAATTCGTGTAGAAAAAATGATCGGTAAAATTATTTCTATTTTAACATTTTTAGTTATTCCATACATCATAATATATATATATGTTTTTTTTGGTTTATTAAATTCTTTCGGACATATAACATGGTAGTAATGTTTATGTTTTTGTCAATTCTAATTTTTTAAAGAGTTGGCATAGCCATTTGTTTTGATTACGAATCTGCTTTTTTTATTTTACTTTATTCTATTTTGCGCCACTTATTTTATCGCTTTTTAATGTTTCAATGAAAGACTTCGGATTTTCTAAGAAAAGATTATTATCATTATTAGGGTTTATGAAAATTAAAAACGTGAACAAAGACGTCATTAGGTCTATTATTTTTTATGCCTTGGTATTTTTTATTGCTCCCGCATTTATTTTAGAACCGGTTTTGTTGTTAAAGATATAGGATGGTATATTATCTATACTATTTTTGTTTTTCCTGTATTATCTATAGTATATTTTATTTTTATTTTTAAAAAAATAAAATTTTCGTTTAAAAGATTATTGATGTCTTTATTATTTTTTCTTATTTTTTTTCTAGCTTCTTTTCTATATTTATCAAGTTCTATCATTAATATGTTTAATAACGCTAAAGGTTTCCCTTTTTGATTGTTGAATTAATAAAAATAAGCTAAAAATACAAAGAATCAAGCTAAAAATTGGCTTGATTTTTGGTTTGAAAAGTGATAAAATTAAAATTCAATGCTATTTAGTTAATAATATTTATAGTGAAAGATTATTTTAATTTATCTAAGGAAGATCTTCTTAAGCTTATTGAAAAGCAAGAGGAGGAATTGAAGTCCAAAAAATATGGGCTGTTTTGGGATGCGGAGCGCGAGCCGGAGCAGGTTGTTTTGGATTGTGAAAATAATCTGCCGGTTTTAAAGCGTGTTAAAGGTAAAGAAATCCGGACTAATAAAGAGGAGGATAATATTTTAATTGAGGGTGATAATTATCATGCCTTAACAGTTTTGAATTATACGCACAAAGAAAAAATCGATGTGATTTATATTGATCCGCCGTATAATACTGGCAATAATGATTTTGTTTATAATGATAGATATGTGGACAAAGAAGATGGTTTTCGGCACAGCAAATGGCTGAACTTTATGGAGAAACGCTTAAATTTGGCCAAGGATTTGCTAAAAGAAACTGGCGTGATTTTTATTTCAATTGATGACAATGAGGCGGCGCAGTTGAAAATGTTGTGCGACAGAATTTTGGGAGAAGAAAATTACTATGGTTGTTTAACCTGGGTTAAGCGTACAAAATCAACAAATTCTGGAAAAGCAAAAAAAATGGTACAGCAGAAAATCGAATACGTGCATGTTTATGGAATTAAAAACAGGGAAGAATTTGAGGGTTTTGAAATGATATATAGCGGCATCGAAAAGAGTTATCCTCATGAAGGCAAGCTGGGAAAATGTCGATTTGAGAATTTAGAAGCAACTGATTACGGTAGAAAAAAAAGAGATACCATGAAATTTCCTATCTTAGGAATAAAGCCTCGCCAAGGCAAGAGATGGCAGGTAGGCTTAGAAGAAGCTAACAGATTAATTGAGAATGATCGAATTGAAATAGTTGGTGGCGTTCCAAAAAGAGTTTTTTATCCTGAAGACGAGGACAGTGAATCGTTTATTCCTTTTTGGTCTCATTTAGAAGATGCTAAAAGTGCTGAGGATGGAAAAAAACAGTTAGGCGAAATCATTGGGTTTAATCACGGTTTCGACACCGTAAAACCAATTAATTTGTTATTAATTATATTGAGAAGGTTCAAAAATAATGTTACAGTTCTTGATTTCATGGCCGGATCCGGCACGACCGGTCATGCTGTTTTGGATTTAAACAAAGAAGATGGCGGCAATCGCAAGTTTATTCTTTGTACTAATAATGAGTTGAATGGATTAGCAAAAGAATTGCGAGAAAAAGGAATGAGCGAGAAAGAAATCGAGGAATATGGAATTTGCCGGCGAGTCACTTACCCGCGTTTGGAAAAAGTAATCAATGGTTATAAAAACCCCAAAGGTGAAAAAGTGGCTGGTTTAGGCGGTAATTTGCAGTATTTCCGCACGGACTTAATTAAAAAAGCAAAAAACAAGGATCAAGTTAGAATAGATTTAACACAAAAATGCACCGAAATGCTTTGTGTTAAAGAAAATATTTTTAACCTTTCTATCGAGGACGAGGACTATAAAATATTTACCTCAAATAAAAAGGACAGATTTTTGTGCGTTTATTTTAATTTTCAGGACGACAGTTTTGAAAAATTTTTGAGAGAAATAAAAAAATTATCAGGCAAGAAAACAATCTATATGTTTTCAATCGATGGAAAGGTTGATAGCAGTTTGTTCGCCGGAGTCGATGACTTTACTATAGAGGAAATCCCGCAAAAAATCGTTGATATTTATAGGCGATTGGTAAAAATGAATATTCCGATAAAATCAGATCATATTTTTTCCGATTTTATTAAGGCTAAAGAATGTGTTTTTGTTAAACAAGAAAAAGACGAGGGGGCTAGAATTTTGCGGATTGTTATTGAAAAAGTAATTCAGAAAATAGCTCAAAATAATGGGGTAAATATTTTGAAAAATAATACCAAGGAAGAAAAATTGACGATTTTGAACGATAAATTAAAAGGCGAAAATATTTTTTCTAAAGTTGATTGGGAAGAAAATAAAACTTACATCGCCATTGGCAATCATGCCGCGCACGGTGAATATTCAGAATACGACTTGAAAAATGCGGAGAATTTTTATCAGCATGTTCAAAAAATAATTGAGCGTTATAATTTACAATAATATGGCGATTAAAAAATTAAAGCAGTATCAAGAACAGGCGGTTGACGAATTACTCTTGAAGTCAAAACTGCTTTTAGGAAAAAATTTGGATAAAAGAACAATCGTTTTTCAAGCTCCAACTGGTAGTGGAAAGACTTTTATGATATCCCAATATATTGAGCAGCTAATTACTGAATTAAAAGATGAAAATATTTGTTTTTTGTGGTTAAGTCCTGGAAAAGGGAGTTTGCACAAGCAAAGTTATGAGGCTATTAAGAAGGAGTTTCAAGGTTTTCCAGCAGTTTATTTATTGGAAGAAGAATTTTTTGGCTCAAGAAGGACGATCGAGAAGAATGAGGTTGTGATTGGCAATTGGGAAAAACTTAGCAATAAAGATGGTAAAACTGGCGAATGGAAAAATATCTTAATGAAAGATAAAGAAACTGTTAATTTTAGAGAGCTAATTACTAATACTAAAAAAGCCGAAATAAAAATAATTTTAATAATTGACGAAAGCCATTCTCGCGACAAGGCAGAAAGAGCTTTTGAATTGCGCAATGAAATAATCAATCCGGAAATTACTATTGAAATGAGCGCTACACCGATTTTAAAAGAAGGTCAATATAACGAAAAGGTTTCTGTGGAGCCCAACGATGTTATTGAAGAAGGAATGATTAAAAAAGAAATTATTGTTAATGAAAATATTGATAAAATAGACGATGATGAAATAACTTCTCAGGATCTCGTTTTGGAAGCAGCTTATCAAAAAAGAATCGAACTTAAAAAACAATACGAAAAAGAAGGTTTAAAAATTAATCCTTTGGTTTTGGTTCAATTACCTGATAGTGAAGTTGGAAATGACAAAAAAGAATTTGTTGAAAGTTTTTTGGGTGGCAAGGGGATTACTTATGACAACCATAAATTAGCCGTTTGGCTAAGCGAAGAAAAAATAAATCAAGAGAAGGAGTTTGTTACGCCAAATGATAGTGATGTAGAATTTTTAATTTTTAAGCAAGCGATTGATACCGGCTGGGATTGCCCCAGAGCTCAAATTTTAGTTAGATTTAGAGAGATAAAGAGTTTGGTTTTTGAAATTCAAACCGTGGGAAGAATATTGCGCATGCCGGAAGCTAAACATTATAAAAACGACAATCTTAACAGCGCATATGTTTTTACTAATGTTAAAAGTTTGGAAGTGAAAAAAGAAGAGTATAATCCGAACATTATCAAGTCTATTATTGTAAAAAGGGAAGAGTTGTATAAACCATTAAAACTAAGGTCTTATTATAGAAACAGGGTTGATTTCGGCGACGTGACTGCTAATTTTTACGAAACTTTGGAAAGTATTTTATGTGATTATTTTAAAATCAGCCAGGGAAAATTTGAATTTGGATTTGCTGAAAAAAATAAAGAAAAGATTGGCAAGAAGATTGATATTAGTAATTTGGAAGGCAAAGATGAAATAATTTTAAACAAAAAAATCGACTTAACTCTTTTTGATAATTTGGATCAGGATAAGATAAAATCAGAAGCAAATTTTCAAGCTTATTTGTCGGCGGACGATAAAGAGCGCGCCTTTGAAAATTTAATAAAAATAAATTTAAATGGCTTTGCTCCAAAAAGATCGTTGTCTCCGGTAAAAAATGCTTTATACCGTTGGTTTAAAAAATATTTAAGTATAAATTTGTTTGGCAATGGAATTATTTACATGCAAAATATTGTTTTGAACAATTGGGAAGTCTTTGGCAAGTTATTTGACAGAGCTATTATTGCTTATAGGCCGGCAAAGGAAGAGGAAAAAAGAAAAAAAATTGAAGAAATTGAAGAATGGAGTGACGAATGGGAAATTACCGAAAGCAGAAATTATAATCCAGTCATGTACAAGTCATATGATAGGAGGTTGTCTGTCTATAAGTCGCCAAGGGATAAAAAGGTGTATTTGAATTTTGACAGCGAGATAGAGGAGGAATTTACTGATTTTCTTGATAAGAACAAAGATAAAATTTTGTGGTGGTGGCAAAATGGTAATGAGCACATGGCTTTGAATTTTGGCATTAAATACGGGGAGGGAAAAACTTTTCAGCCGGATTTTTTAGTGATGTTTAAAAATGGTAAAATTGGAATTTATGATACTAAGGCGGTCGGATATCAAGAGGATGATAACAAAGTTAAAGCCGAAGCTTTGCAAAAATATATCGCCGGAGAAAACAAAAGAAAGAAGAAAGATTTTCTTATAGGCGGGTTGGTTGTGAAAAATGGCGATCATTTTAGAGTTAACAGTGATTTGAAATATGAATCATTTGAGGTGCTAAATAAAGTTAAGGATGCTGGAGTAGAATACGAAGGTAGTAGTAAGAATGGGTGGAAGATTTTGGAGTTTTAATAAGCACTTGTGGTAGTTAAAAAACAGAAAACGCCCCTTTTGAGGGCGATTTCAGATACTCCTTCTACACATGAAAGAAATTAATCTATGTATAATAATAATCAAAGCATCTTGATTGTAATTTGAGGAGAAGAAAATTTAAACAGACATTGTTTATTTGTAAAATCGACACAATGAAACCGCGCGTAACTAATTTGATAAATACTCTTATTGAAAAGGGGAGCAGAGCTTTTTGGGACTTAAAAGAGGTTATTTCTTAAAAATAAAAATACCATTTAAACGGGGTCGAATTCGACCCCACTCTATCATAAATATTAAAAGTTATGGTTAAAATAACCGTACAACAAACAGATATATCAATTCTTGCTTTTCAAGGAAAAGATTCATAATCCGAATTTTAAAGTGGTCGAATTTGACCACTTTAAATCAAAAGCCGGACTACCAAGCTTTGTAATGAGTGTTTCGGAATGGATAGAAAAAACCTCAGCAATCGGTATTATTGTCAGAAAAGGGAAATATGGTGGCACATATGTGCATAAAGATATTGCATTTGAATTTGGTTCAGCTATTAGCGTGCAATTACTAACCAGTTGAAAATACGAAAAAAGATCATAAAATAGATGGTTCAGCTATTATGTATTTTTTAATAACTGTATAAGTGGCAACTATCAAGGAATGCTTGATAGTTCAAAATTTATGCTCCCGAAATTTGATTTAGATAAAATAAAATTTGCCGTTGACCCGCCGACTTTTGCGAAGGCGGTTGGTTTATATGAGGATGGAAAAGTGAAGAATTTTAAAGAGGGGATTAGTTCGTATTCGGCGGTTGTTGAAGGTGGGAAGAAATATCATGTTTCGATTGAGGCGCGCCGTTTTGGCCTTGGCTGTTGTGATTGCTATCTGGGGCAGAATGATCAGCTTTGCAAGCATCTTGTGGCATTGTCTCTTTACGCGGTGCTAGCTGGCAAGCCAATTCCGGATGATGATAAAAAAATAAATACTGAAATACAATGTAGCGGACGATTGGGCGAATTATCAGAAGCGGAAATAGCCGGAGTAAAGAAAACAATTAGCGAAGCTATTAAATATGTCAAATCTTATGGCGACTCGTCGCGGACATGGTTTGCTTATCAGGATTCTTTGTCCGAGGGTTGTAATCGTTTAATGGCGGTTGTTTCCGATTTGCCAGTGAGCCTACAAACGGCGAAGTTGCTTATTAAAACTCTTTTGCGTTTAGACAAAAAGCTTTGCACGGGCGGGGTTGACGATTCTGACGGTACGGTCGGCGGGTTTATTCAAGAAGGCGTTGAAGTGTTAAAAGAGTTTGTCCAGTTGGACAAAAGCATAATTAATGGTTTTGAACTTCTTTGTAAACAATCAACTTGTTTTGGCTGGGAAGAGTCGCTGGTGCGGATGTATGACGAAAGATGAAGCAATTTTTTATTAGATTCGATTGGCGTGGTAAAAGTTATATTTTTAGTTCCATCGAAGTGGGGGGCTTTTGCATGTTTCCGATTCCACCGCCACTCGGTTTCTTTCCTAGCCGGAAAAAGAAAACAAGATCAGGCAAATCGGCAAGACCGGCCACGCTGTAATGAAAGCGCTTGTTTAAAAATCCTTGGAGTATTAATTATATCTCGCTCGATTAGTATTTAATTTTAGCCAGAAAACAGGGGATTGCTAACAGGAATGAATTTTATAGATATTTTCTTGACTTATTTTCAATCATCTGCTAAATTTATAGATATAAAAAATATCCCGATTTTTCGGGATTGTTTTAATACTGAAAAATATTAAATTATGCCTACTATA
>JBAZHE010000005.1:7546-64515 GCA_041652555.1 Patescibacteria group bacterium
AAGGGTCGTGTGAGCAAAAAGAAGAAAATTAAGTCTTTTGCTTTACATCTTACCAATGACACTTTGCATAGAAAAAAGAAGATTCTTCAAAGAGGAGCTCCTTTTAAGCAGGGTGTTTGTGTTAAGGTTACCACAGTAACTCCAAAGAAACCAAACTCCGCTTTACGTAAAATTGCTCGTGTCAGACTATCCAATGGTATGGAAGTAACTGCTTATATTCCTGGAATTGGTCATAATTTGCAAGAACATTCCATTGTTTTGATAAAAGGTGGTAGAACCAAAGATCTTCCTGGTTTACGCTATAAGATTATTCGCGGTGTTTACGACGCTCAGGGTGTTGAAGGTCGCCGCCAGTCCCGTTCTCGCTACGGCGCTAAGCGCCCCAAGGCTTAAATATAATTTTTAAAATATTATGCGTGGAAAACAAGCTCCTAAAAGAAAAAAAGATGGTGATCCTAGATATAATGATCAAAGTATTGCCAAATTTATTTGTTATATAATGAAGGACGGTAAAAAAAGTATAGCCGAAAGAATCGTCTATGATGCTTTTGAATTGGTCAAGGATGAAACTAAACAAGATCCTCGTCATGTTTTTAATAAGGCTATGAAAAAAGTTGCCCCGCTTTTGGAAACTAGAAGCAAAAGAGTCGGTGGCGCAAACTTTCAAGTTCCTATGCAAGTGCGTGGAAACCGTCGCTTTATTTTGGGCTGTCGCTGGATGATCACCGCCGCTAATACTCGCAAGGGCAAGCCGATGGCCGAGAAATTAGCTATTGAGATTATTGAAGCTGCTAATGGCACTGGTGCCGCTGTCAAAAAACGCGAAGATGTCCACCGTATGGCCGAAGCCAACAAAGCCTTTGCGCATTTCGCGCGATAATTTTAAGATATCCCCTTAGTAGAGGATGTTTTATTTTTCCTTAATTTATAATTTATCATTCATTATTTATCATTGAAATTTTATGCCTCGCGATTACGCTTTAGATAAAGTAAGAAATATTGGCATTTGTGCTCATATTGACGCCGGAAAAACCACTTTTACCGAGCGGGTTTTGTTTTACACCGGTAAGAAACATAAAATTGGCGAGGTGCACGAAGGCGCTGCGGAAATGGATTGGATGGAGCAGGAGAAAGAAAGAGGTATTACCATTACTTCTGCCGCTACAACTTGTTTTTGGAAAAATCATAAAATAAACTTAATTGATACTCCTGGGCACGTAGATTTTACCGTTGAGGTAGAACGTTCTATGCGTGTTTTGGACGGTGCTGTGGCCGTTTTTGACGGTTCTCAGGGTGTTGAACCTCAGTCTGAGACTGTCTGGCGCCAAGCTGATAAATATCATATTCCTCGTTTGTGTTTCGTGAATAAAATGGATAAATTAGGTGCTGATTTTTATATGAGTTTGGAATCGATTCAGAAACGTCTCAACCCGGTGGCTTTTGCCGTACAATTGCCGATCGGTGCGGATAGCACTTTCTCCGGTTTAATTGATTTAATAGAAAAGAAGGCTTATAAGTTTGAAGGTGCCAATGGTGAAAAAATAGTTGAAATTGAAATTCCGGCTGATATGGTCGATCAAGTTGAAAAATATCATGCAACGATGGTTGAAAAAATTGCTGAATGTGATGATATTTTAATGGACAAATTTTTTAATGGTCAAGAAATAACTGTTGATGAATTGAAAATTACTTTGCGTAAAGGTGTTGTGGACAGCAAGATTTATCCGGTTTTTTGCGGTTCCGCTTTGCAAAATGTCGGCGTTCAGCTTGTTTTGGACGCCGTAGTTGCCTATCTTCCTTCTCCGCTTGATGTGGAGTTTGTTGTAGGAACTGATGTTGATGATAAGGAAAAGGAGATAAAAGTTATTCCTTCTGACGAAGAACCTTTTGCCGGGTTGGCTTTTAAGATTGCTACCGATCCTTTTGTCGGAAAACTTTGTTTTGTCCGTATTTATTCTGGAAAATTAGAAGCTGGTTCTTATGTTGAAAATTCTACTAATGGAGAAAAAGAAAGAATCGGTCGTCTTGTTCGTATGCACGCCAATCATCGCGAAGATGTCAAAGAAGTTTATGCTGGTGATATTGTTGCCGTTGTTGGTTTGAAAGCGACTACTACCGGAAATACTTTATGCGACGAGCGTCGTCCTGTTCTCTTGGAGAGTATTACTTTCCCTGAGCCGGTTATTAAAATTGCTGTGGAACCAAAGACTAAGGCTGATCAAGAAAAGATGGGCGTGGCCTTGTCTAAATTAGCCGAGGAAGATCCGACTTTCCGAGTAGAATCTGATGAAGAAACTAATCAAACTCTAATCTCTGGTATGGGTGAATTGCATTTAGATATTATTGTTGATCGCATGCGTCGTGAATTTGGCGTTGATGCTAATATCGGTAATCCCCAAGTTTCTTATCGTGAAGCTATCAAAAAATCCGCCGAAGGCGAAGGTAAATATATTAAACAGTCTGGTGGTCGTGGTCAATACGGTCATTGCTATTTAACAGTTGAACCGGCAACAGTTGATTCGGAAACCGGAGCAATTAAACCGTTTGAATTTGTTAATGCCACTAAAGGCGGATCAATTCCACGAGAATACATTCCAGCTATTGAAAAGGGTGTTAAGGAAGCTTTGACTAATGGTATTGTTGCCGGTTATCCGTTGATAAATATTAAGGTGTCTGTAACAGATGGTTCTTACCATGAAGTTGACTCTTCAGAAATCGCTTTTAAAATGGCAGCTATCATGGGTTTTAAAGAAGCCTGCCGTAAAGCCGAACCGATTCTACTTGAGCCTATAATGAAAGTTGAAGTTATCACCCCAGAAGAATATATGGGAAACGTTGTTGGAGATTTGAGTTCTCGCCGTGGTCAAATAGAAGAAATGACCCAGCGCGGTACAGCCAAGGTTGTCAATGCCAAGGTTCCGTTAGCTGAAATGTTCGGCTATGTAACGGACTTGCGCTCTATGTCTCAAGGACGTGCTTCTTCAACGATGGAATTTTTTGAATACCACGAAGTCCCGAGAAATGTTTTGGAAAAAATTCAGGAAAAAGAAGGAAAATCAGCTAAATAATTTTAAGGGAGTGTCATTTTGTTGACCAATTATTATTTTTAGGTTAAAATTATTTCTATGAAAAGACAACTTTTAAAAGCTTTAGAAATAGCGGCCATAACTGGAGACAAAGTTATTGTAGTTGATGAAAAAACCGATCAAGGTTTGGTTGTAATGGGCTTGGGTGAGTATGAACAGTTTTTGTTTGGTAGAAGAAGTGATGATTATTCTTTGACAGAAAATGATTCTCTTGATAATATTAATGATGTCGCTTTTGAAAATAATGACTGGGAAAATGATCGGGAAAGCGAGAAATCTTCTCTTGCTGAAGCCATGAAGGATGAGGATGATTTTGAAGAAGAAGATGATGAATTGCCAGACATTTTTAAAGATAATGAAAAATTTAAAGATTCTGATATTCCCTTTGAAGATTTTTCTCCATTGGACGAGATCGCAGTGGATAAATCGCCTGCTTTCATTGAAGCTACGGCGGACAAGGTTGACGAAGATGAAAACCTTTATTATTACGAGGAACCAACAGAAAAGGCTAAAGAGAATAAAGAAAAAGATAGCGGGTTTACTAGCATTCAGGATGAATTAAAGGAAAAAAGAAAATGGGAAATTCCGCCAACCATTAAAAAGGGCGCAGAAGAAGTGATTAATAAAAATTAATTTTTAAAAAATAATTTATTTTAAACGGCTGGCCCCTCTTTAATTAATGGGGAAAACCCGAACTACCATGAACGGAGATTCGGGGCTGTAAATCAAAAATATGGCAGAAAAATTTGAACGCACAAAGACGCATGTTAACGTTGGTACTATTGGTCATGTTGACCACGGTAAGACAACTTTAACTGCGGCTATCCTCGCTGTTTTAACGGCGAAAGGCTTTACTACTTCCAATAAATCAGTTGATCAAATTGATGCGGCTCCGGAAGAAAAAGCTCGTGGCATTACTATTAATACTGCTCACGTGGAGTACGAGACAGAGAAGAGACATTATGCTCACGTTGATTGTCCAGGGCATGCTGATTATGTTAAAAACATGATCACCGGCGCCGCTCAGATGGATGGAGCTATCTTGGTTGTGGCCGCCACTGACGGTCCGATGCCTCAGACTCGCGAACACATTCTTTTAGCTCGTCAGGTTGGAGTTCCTTATATTATTGTTTTTTTGAACAAGTGCGACATGGTTGAAGACAAAGAATTGATTGACTTAGTAGAGGAGGAAGTTCGCGATCTTTTGAAACAATACCAGTTTCCTGGTGAAACCACTCCAATTGTACGCGGTTCCGCATTGAAAGCTTTGGAAAATCCGGCTGGTGAATGGGGTGATAAAGTTATGGAATTGATGGGGCACTTAGATATCCATATTCCTGATCCAGTGCGTGATATTGAAAAACCATTCCTAATGCCGATTGAAGATATTTTTTCCATTGAAGGTCGTGGCACTGTTGTGACAGGCAGAATTGAAAGAGGTATTTGCAATTTAAATGATGACGTCGAGATCGTCGGTTTAGGGGAAACTCAAAAATCCGTTATTACCGGTATCGAAATGTTTAATAAGCAATTAGATAAAGGTATGTGCGGTGATAATGCCGGTATTCTTTTGCGCGGAACCAAGAAAGAAGAGGTGGAGCGTGGTATGGTTTTGGCCAAACCGGGCTCTATTACTCCTCATACTGAATTTGAAGCTCAGGTTTATGTCTTAACTAAGGAAGAAGGCGGTCGTCACAAACCTTTCTTTAAAGGTTATAAACCACAATTTTATATCCGTACCACTGACGTTACTGGTGAAATTGAATTACCGGCTGGAACTGAGATGGTTATGCCTGGAGACACTGTCACTGTCACGGTTAAATTGATTTCTCCAGTGGCCTTGGAAGAAAAAGGTAAGTTCGCTATTCGTGAAGGCGGCCGCACTGTTGGTGCCGGTTCCGTCACTAAAATCATTAAGTAAACCGATATTTTTCCGGCTTGAATTATATTCGAGCCGGAGGCTGTATCCATTTATTCCGTTGAGATAGGCTACCTGAAATGGTGCCTTGGAAGGAGAGAAATCTCCCTCAACCTAACAACATGACTGAGGAGAAAATCAAAAAAGACGTAAAAGTCGCAGCTGTTAAAGTAAAAAAAGAAACAGAGGAAGTGAAGCAGAAAATCCGTATCAAGATTAAAGCTTTTGATCACAAAATCATTGACAAGTCTACCAAGACTATTATTGATACTGTGTTTAAAAGTGGTGCGCAGATTTTTGGCCCTATTCCTTTGCCAACAGAGAAAGTGCGTTATACTGTGAACCGGTCAACTTTTGTTAATAAAGATTCCCGCGATCAGTATGAAATGCGCGTCCACAAAAGAATTATTGATATTGTCGACCCGAGCGCTAAAACTGTAGAGGATTTGTCTGGTTTGAATTTGCCGGCTGGCGTTGATGTGGAGATAAAAATGGTTTAGGATGTGACGTTTTTCTTTCTTTTTTGTTTAAATTTGCTATTTTATAGTTAGAGCAACTCTTTGACTTTTGTTAAAGAAAGTGTTTTATTTATAAATAGTAAGAGTATAAGAAGTTACTAAAGATACGCAGCAATAGCTAAAGTTATTATAAATTGCGCTAAATAGTAATTTTTTTAAAAGAAATTCAACTAAAGTTAGCCGAAAATTCAATATTGACTATTTTTTTATTTTAAGCTATGCTTAAATAGTCATTTTTAATGAATTGACCGCTTTTGTTGAAGGTCAATTTTTTGTTTAAAGTAAAGTGTTTATGAAATTCATTATAGGTAAAAAAATTGAGATGACTCAGATTTGGCAGGGCGATAAGATTATCCCGGTTACCAAGGTGTTAGCCGGTCCATGTTCAGTTATTCAAGTTAAAAATAAAGAAAAAGACGGATATTGCTCCGTTCAGCTTGGTTTTGAAGAAAAGAAGGCAAAAAATATTGCTAAACCGCAACTTGGCCATTTTAAGAAGGTTGGGATTAATTTTAAGACGGTTAAAGAATTTCGTTTGGACAGGATTGGTCGTGAAGAAAAAACTGAGTTTTCTTTGGGGGATAAAATTGATGTTGGAACTTTTGTTATTGGAGATCAAATTGATATCGTTGGCGTTTCTAAAGGTAAGGGTTTTCAGGGTGTTGTTAAACGCCATCATTTTGCTGGTGGTCGCAAAAGCCATGGCAACAAAGATCAGTTGCGTATGCCGGGGTCCGTGAGTTCCACTGGTGTTGGCCATGTTTTTCGCGGCACTAAAATGGGTGGGCGAATGGGTGGTGACAGAGTTACTGTAAAAAATTCTGAAATAATTTCCATCGATGAAGTGAATAATTTTATATTTATTAAAGGTGCAGTCCCAGGTGCTAGAAATGGCCTAGTTTTAATTCAAGGTTTGGGAGAATTAAAAATTATAAAACCGTCAACCGCTAAGGTTCCGGAGGATGAACCAGAAATTAAAATTGAAAGCATTGAGACTGAGGAAATTAAAGCGGAAACGATAAAAGAAGAGGTTAAATAATATTTTAATCAATTAGAATGAAATTAAATATTTACAATCAGCAAGGAGAAACTAAATCAGAGATAGAAATTTCTGATAAGGTTTTTGGCGTTAAAGTCAATTCGGTTTTAATTAATGAGGCAGTGGTTGCGCAAATGGCTAATGAAAGGCAAGTTTTAGCTGACACTAAGGGTAGAAGCGAAGTTCGTGGTGGTGGTAGAAAGCCGTGGCGTCAAAAAGGCACTGGCCGCGCCAGAGCTGGTTCTAGTCGTTCTCCGATCTGGGTTGGTGGTGGTGTGACTTTTGGTCCAACCAAAGATCGTAATTTTTCTAAAAAAATAAATAAGCAAGCTAAGAAAAAAGCTTTATTGATGGTTTTATCCGATCGCGTTGCTAGTAATTCTTTGTTGATTTTAGATCAAGTTGTTTTAGAAGGTTTTAAAACCAAAGTTTTTAATGAAATTTTAAATAATTTGGAAGAAAAAGTTTTAAAAATAACAACTGTTGATGAAAAGAAGAAAAATAAAAAAGTTAGAAGTGGCAAGAGAAGTATTCTTTTTATTAATGAGGCTAAAGACAAAAAAATAAATAATTCCGGTCGAAATTTATCTGGCGTAAAGATGCTGAATATTCAAAATATTAATATTGTTGATTTGTTAAAATATAAAACAGTTATCACGAGTGAGGTGGCTGTTAAAAAATTGGAAGAAATTTATAAAAAATAGTATGTCTTTGTTTGGCAATAAAAAAACTGAAGAAAAAGAAGTTAAGTCCGTTAAAGAAAAAACGACTTCTTCGGTTGTAAAAAAAGAAAATAAGCCGACAGCCAGTATGAAGAATCTTTATGGTGGCGAGGCTAAAAAAATAGCCATGGTCAGCTCTAATTCTTCTGTTGTTAAAAAAGGCTTGCCTATTTTAGCTGGCAGAGTTTTGGTTAAGCCGCTAGTCACTGAAAAGGGGAGTACTATGTCCGCTTCGGGAAAATATCTTTTTGCTATAGCAAATAAATCTAACAAGATTGAGGTGGAAAAAGCTATTTTAGAAGCTTATGGAATAAAACCGTTGAAAGTTAATATTATTAATGTTCTGGGAAAAATTAAGAAACGTGGTCGCGTTGTTGGCAAGAGAAAAGATTGGAAAAAAGCCATTGTTACCTTACCGAAAGGAAAGACTATCCAAATTTACGAAGGAATATAAAAAATATGGGAATTAAAAAGATAAAACCTAATAATGCTGCTAGAAGGAATATAACTTTTGATGATTTTTCCGATATTACCGGCAAGAATCGTGTTAAGTCTTTATTGTTGAAAAAGAAATCTACCAGTGGCCGCAATAATCAAGGACGGATTACAATTCGTCATCGTGGTGGTGCGGTTAAGCGCGCGGTTAGAGTAGTTGATTTTAAAAGAGATAAGTTTGATATTCCGGCTATTGTTAAAGATATTGAATATGATC
Source organism: Patescibacteria group bacterium (assembly GCA_041652555.1). Lineage (GTDB taxonomy): Bacteria > Patescibacteriota > Patescibacteriia > Patescibacteriales > WJLG01 > JBAZHE01. Next base: position 15,542 of record JBAZHE010000005.1, read on the forward strand.
CGGGGCGTGGTGCGAGAATTGCTTTGCTTTTTTATGTTGATGGAGAAAAAAGATATATCGTTGCTCCAGAAGGCCTTAAAGCCGGCGATAAGATTGTAAGTTCAAAAAAAGAAATTGAAATTAAAGCTGGTAATTGTTTACCTTTGCAATTTATTCCGGCTGGCATAGAAATAAGCTGCGTGGAATTGGAGCCTAGCAAAGGTGCTAAAATTGCTCGTGGTGCTGGTAATTCCGTCTTAGTTATGGGTGTTGAGGGGAAATTTGCGCAATTAAAGATGCCTTCAGGTGAAATTCGTTTAGTTTGGAAAGATTGCCTTTGCACTATCGGAAAGGTAAGCAATTCTGATAGAATGCATATTGTTTACGGCAATGCCGGTCGCATGCGCAAGCGTGGCTGGCGTCCTGCTACTCGCGGTACGGCCATGAATCCTTGTGATCATCCGCACGGCGGTGGTGAAGGTAAGCAACCGATTGGTTTAAAGCATCCGAAGACTCCTTGGGGCAAACCAGCACTAGGTGTTCCTACTAGAAGAAAAGGTCTGTCTAATAAATTTATTATTCAAAGAAGAAAAAGAAGAACAGATAAGTAAAAAATTAAAAATTTATTAAATATGTCCAGAAGTTTAAAAAAAGGTCCATACATTAACGAAAGATTATTAAAGAAAATTAAAGCGTTAAAGCCGACCGATAAAACAATTATTAAAACTTGGGATCGTTCCTGTACGATAGTTCCGGAAATGGTTGGGTTTACTATTGGTGTACATAATGGTAAAATGCATTTTCCTGTTTATGTAGTGGAAAATATGGTTGGACATAAGTTGGGAGAATTTTCTTTGACCAAGAAATTTATCGTTCACGGTGGGAAAATAGCCAAAGATGAGGCTACTGCCGCCGCAACCGCTGGAAAAAATAAATAAATCAGATTTTTATATATGGAAATAAAAGCTAAGTTAAACAATTTAATATTATCCCCGAAAAAAGTTCGCTTGGTGGTTAATTTGGTGCGTGGCTTGAAAACCAAGAAAGCTTTGGAACAATTAGCTTTTGCCAATAAGAAAGCTGCTTTGCCAGTGTCTAAGTTGATAAAATCAGCCATCGCTAACGCTGAGCATAATTACGAATTAGATAAAAATAATTTGTTTATTAAAGAAATTCGAGTTGATGAGGCTGGAATGTTGCATCGTTGGACTCCGAAAGCCCATGGTAGCGCTACTCCGATCCGCAAACGTTTGAGCCATATAATTCTTACTTTATCAGAAATTAAAGATAGTGGCGTGAAGGTGGCTAAAAAGAGAGAGGTTGAAGCTCCGTTGTCCCTGAGTGAAATGGCGAAAAAAGAAACTTCTAGCAAAGAAAATAAAGATACTAAAGATTCCCTTAAGAAAGAAGAAAAATTCGCTGGCAATAAGACTGATGCTGCTGGCCGGAAAGGTTTTGTTAATAAAATTTTTCAAAGAAAAAGTGGCAACAGCTAGAACATAAAAAGAAATTTTAAAAATATGGGAAAAAAAGTTAATCCAAAAGTAATAAGATTAGGTATCACCAGAACTTGGCCTTCTGTTTGGTTTTCTTCCGGAAAAGAATATCGTCAAAATCTTAAGCAAGATGTTCTGTTGCGTCGGTTTTTAATAAATGATTTAAAAGAAGCTGGAATTGACAGCGTTAAGGTTGAAAGGGCCGTAAAGAAAATTTCCATAGAGATACTTGTTGCCAAGCCGGGCATCGTGATTGGTCGCGGTGGCAATGGCATCGAAGTGTTAAAGAAAAAAATTCATAGTGGATTTTTGAAAAATTTTCGTTTAAATGAAATAAATATCAGTATTAAAGAATGCGATCGCCCCAATCTTTCTGCACAAATTGTTTTGCAATCAATGATTGATGATATTGAAAAAAGAATTGCTTTTAAGAGAACGATGAAACAGGCGATTGGTCGAGTGGAAAAATCCGGAGCCTTGGGTGTGAAGGTTGTTATGGCTGGACGTCTAAATGGTGCGGAAATTGCTCGTGAAGAAATGCTTGTTTCTGGAAAAATTCCTTTGCAGACTTTGCGCGCCGATATTGATTATTCTCGCGGCACAGCCAGAACCACTTACGGCGCCGTCGGTATAAAGGTTTGGATATATAAAGGAGAGATTTTTGATAAAGATTTAAATAAAGATAGTATGGGAGAAGTTATTGGTAGAAAGAAATAAAAAATTAGCACCAAGTTATATATGTTAATGCCCAAGAAAACAAAATATAGAAAATCCCATAAAGGTTCCCGTGGTGGCAAGGCAACCAGCGGTTTAACCGTGAGTTTTGGCAGTTATGGCATGAAGTCATTGGAGAATTGCTGGGTGACAGCTAATCAGATAGAAGCGGCTCGTCGCGTCTTAACCCGTTATATTAAAAAGGGTGGCCGCATTTTTATTAGGATTTTTCCAGCCAAACCGGTTACTGCTAAGGGTGGAGAAATGCCAATGGGTAAGGGCAAGGGCGGTGTTGACCATTATGTTTGCGTAGTTAAGCCGGGGGTGGTGATGTTTGAATTGGAAGGTATGACTGAGGCTGAAGCTCGTCAGGCAGTAAGATTTGCCAGTGATAAATTGCCGGTAAAATCAAAATTTGTTAAAGCCAACGAATAAAAATATGGATTTTAAAGAATTACAAAAGAAAAGCGAAAAAGAATTGCAGATTATTTTAGCCGAAGAGCGCGAGAAATTACGCTTAGAGCGTTTTCGCGATGCCAATAAACAGCTTAAAGATGTTCGTGAAATTCGCAGTTTAAAAAAGGAAATCGCTCGTGCTTTAACTTTGATTAATGCTAAAAAGTAATAATTTTATGAATAATAAGATAACTAGAAAATTTTCCGGTGTAGTGTTTGGTGCCAAAATGGAAAAAACTATCGTGGTTTTAGTAGAAAGAGTTAAAAAAGATCTTAAATACGGAAAACGCTATACTTTGAGTGATAAATATAAAGTTCACGATGAAAAGAAGCAATTTAAGGAGGGTGATAAAGTTTCTTTTGTGGAATGTCGTCCATTATCTAAAGAAAAGAGATGGAGAGTCTTGTATGAGTAATATAATTTAGAATTAATTTTATGATATTAGTTGGAACCAAACTTAAAGTAGCCGATAATACCGGCGCCAAAATAGCCGAATGCATTCAGGTTAAAGGTGGCTATAGAAAAAGATATGGACATGTCGGCGATGTTATAGTGGCGGCTGTCAAGGAGGCTATTCCGCACGCTCCCATTAAAAAGAGTGATGTCATTAAGGCGGTTATTGTAAGGACAAGAAAAGAAATTCGCCGTACCGATGGAACATATTTACGCTTTGATGAAAACGCTTGCGTTGTTATTGATGATAAAGGTGAGCCCAAGGGAACAAGAATTTTCGGTCCGGTAGCGCGCGAAATAAAAAAAAGAGGGTATGCAAAAATTGCTTCTTTAGCTCCGGAAGTGCTATAAAGATATTAGTAGATTAGGATAATTAGGATAATATATTTTATGAAGATAAAAACAGGTGATAAAGTAAAAATTTTAACAGGGAAGGACGGTGGAAAAGAAGGTAAGGTCTTGCAGGTTTTTGTCGCCAAAAATAAAGCCAGCATTGAAGGCCTTAATTTGGCAATAAAACATTTGCGCCCTCGTCGTCAAGGCGAAAAAGGGCAGCGCATAGAATTCCCAGCGCCAATAAATCTTTCCAATTTGCTTTTGGTTTGTCAGAAATGTGGCAAAGGAACCAGAGTGAGTTTTAAATTTTCCGAAGAAACTGTTAATGACAAAAAAATAGTTAAGAAAAACAGAGTCTGCAAAAAATGCGGCAAGAATATTGATTAAAATATCCATATTATATTTATATGAAATTGCAAGAATTATACAAAAAACAAATAGTGCCGGCTTTGAAAGAAAAACTGAAATTGAAAAATGTCATGTCTGTTCCTCGCCTGTCTAAAGTTGTTATTAACGTCGGTTTTGGTCGGAATGTGAAAGATAAAGAATTAATCAAAGATATAGAAAATAACTTGATAATTCTTTCTGGGCAAAAACCAGTTTTCAATAAAGCTAAAAAAGCTATTTCCGCCTTTAAAATTAGAGATGGCATGATTATCGGTGCTAAGGTTACTTTGCGTGGCAAAAGAATGTGGGATTTTGTTGAGAAGCTGGTGAATGTTTATTTTCCCCGCGTTCGCGATTTTCGCGGTTTGTCCGATAAAGCAGTTGATAATTCAGGAAATTTAACTGTCGGCTTTAAAGATATTTTGGCTTTTCCAGAAATCGAAGTTGCTGATTTTGAAAGACTACACGGCTTGGAAATTTGTTTAAATACTACTGCTGGAAATCGTAGTGCCGGGTTGGAATTCTTTCACGCCCTGAATTTCCCCTTGTTAAATAAAGAAGAAAAATAAATTTAATAATTTTTAAGATATGGCTAGAAAAGCTTTGCTAATAAAGGCTAGAAGAATACCAAAATTTTCCACCCGTAAAATACGACGTTGTTGGCGTTGCGGTCGCAATCACGGTTACATTCGTGATTTTGATTTGTGCCGTATTTGCTTTCGCGAATTAGCCGAAAAAGGAGAATTGCCGGGTATTAAGAAGGCTTCTTGGTAAATAGTATATAAATACTAATTTTTGTAAATATTATGACAGATCCAATAGCTGACATGCTTACTAGAATCAGAAACGCTGCTGCGGCCGGAAACGGCGAGCTTGTTTTGCCTATGAGCAGAATGAAAATGGCCATCGCTAAAATTTTAGAAGCTGAGGGCTGGGTGCAAAAATGCGAAGAGCTGGAAGGTGGAGAAAACGGCAAAGCCTTCAAGGAAATGAAGATTGTTTTGAAATACAAAAAAAGCGGCCGTCCGGCGATTTCTTCTATTAAAAGAATTAGCAAACCTGGTTTAAGAATTTATCATGGAAAGAATGATTTACCGGTAGTTTTGGGAGGCTTGGGTATAGCTATTGTTTCTACGTCGCAGGGAATCATGACTGTTAAAGAGGCTCGGGGTAAGAAGCTGGGAGGAGAAATCATCTGTGAAATATACTAAAATAACTATATATGTCTAGATTAGGAAAATTACCAATTGAATTACCGAAAGAAGTCCAGGCCAGATTGGATGGAGATTTTATTATTGTAAAAGGGCCGAAGGGTGAGTTAAAAGAAAAAATAAATCCGAACGTTAAGGTGGAAATTGCCGAAGGAAAAATTTCTGTTTCGGTTTTTAATAGTGATAATAAAAAAATCGGAGCTTTATGGGGTTTATATCGTAATTTGATTAATAATTTAGTGCTCGGTGTTTCCGTGGGGTTTGAGAAGAAAATGGAAATTAATGGTGTTGGTTATAAAGTGGCCTCCGCTGGGAGAAAACTTATTTTAAACGTAGGTTATTCTCATCCAGTTGACTTTCCTTTACCCGTCGGCATTGAAGGAAAGGTAGAAAATAATATTATTACGGTTTTAGGAATTGATAAAAAATTAGTTGGTGAAACGGCTGCTAAGATAAGAAAGATTAAAGAACCAGAACCGTACAAGGGTAAAGGTATAAAATATGTTGATGAAGTTATTAGAAGAAAAGAGGGTAAGGTGGCGGCTGGAAAGAGTGAATAGGGTATAAAGTTATATAATCATAAAAACATAGTTAACAAATATGAATACGCAAAAAGCTAAACAAATAAGAAAAATCAGACGGCACAAGAGGATTCGTTCTAAAATAAAAGGCACGGCCGCTAAGCCGCGGTTGTCTGTTTTTCGCTCCAACAATGGGATGTTTCTTCAATTAATTGATGACGAGCGCAGCTTGACTTTAGCTTCCGCTAAAACTTCCGCTTCCAAGAAGAATCAGAAAAAAAGCGAATTAGCTTTTGTTGCTGGCAAAGAATTGGCGGAAAAAGCTGTCGCTGATAAAATTTCTTTTGTTGTTTTTGATAAAGGCCCTTATAAATTTCATGGTCGCGTCAAGGCGGCGGCTGATGGCGCCCGTGAAGGCGGCTTGAAATTCTAAAATATTTATATGATAAAAGACGACAAAAATATCAAAGAGACGGCGATGAAAATAGAGCCCGCTAAAGTCGCTGACAATATATCTTCCTCTAAAGATGCTTTTTCTGAAAAAGGCCGTGGACGGCGCAGTTTTGGTCCAAAAAAGTTTGGTTCTCGTTCGGAAAAGCCCAAGGAAGAATTTGAACAGAGAATTTTGGAGATTGCCCGCGTTACTCGTGTTATGGCTGGTGGTAAGAGAATGCGTTTTCGTGCTTGCGTGGCTATTGGCGACAAAAAGGGTCATGTCGGTGTTGGTGTTGGCAAAGGCGTTGATGTTACTTTGGCCGTTAATAAGGCTGTGAATAAAGCAAAGAAAGAAATGGTTGATGTGCCGATGATTAAAGATTCTGTTCCGCATCAGATTTATAATAAATATTGCGCTGCTAAAATTTTGATTAAGCCGGCCGGAAAGGGTCGTGGTGTAGTAGCTGGTGGCGCGGCGCGCGTTATTTTTGAGCTGGCCGGAATCAGAAATATTTCCAGTAAATCTTTAGGCTCCAGTAATAAAATTAGTTGCGCACGCTGTACGATTGAAGCTTTGAAAAAATTAAAAAGAGTAGAACAGCCGTCAGCTAAAAAGGAAAAGCCAGGAGATAAAGAAGTAAAATAATAAGTAATAAGAAAAATATGTTAAGTTTGAATAATATAAAAGCTAAGGAAGGTCAGAAAAAAACCAGACGCGTCGGCCGCGGACACGGCTCCGGTCGTGGTTGTTATTCTGGCAAAGGGCAGAAAGGCCAACATTCTCGTGCTGGTGTTTCCGGACTAAAACGTCTTGGCATGAGACCGAGAATACTCCAGACTCCAAAATTGCGTGGCTTTAATTCGATACATCCAAAAAATCAAGTGGTTTCCATTGAGGAAATAAATGCTAATTTTAAAGACGGTGACAAAATAACAGCCAATATTCTTTTGCAGAAAGGCTTGATTAAGCGCACTAATCAACCGGTAAAAATTTTGGGTAAAGATAGGCTTACTGTTAAAGTTGAATTTAAGGGAATAAAATTGAGCAAAAGCGTGAAATAGTAAATGGTATTATTATAAATAATGAATAAAATTTATAATTTATAATTTATAATTAATAGGGTATGTACGAAAAATTTTTAAAAATTTTGCAAGCCAAAGATTTACGTAACAAAATCCTTTTTGTTTTAGGACTATTGGTTGTTTTTCGTTTGTTTGCTCATATCCCAGTGTCCGGAGTAGATGTAGCGTCTTTACGTTCGCTTTTTTCTTCCAACCAGATGCTCGGGCTTTTGAATATTTTTTCCGGTGGTAGTATGCAAAATTTTTCTATTGTGATGATGGGCATCGGTCCCTATATTACTTCGTCTATTATTTTTCAGCTTTTAGCAATGATCGTCCCTTCTTTGGAGGAAATGCAGAAAGATGAAGTCGGACGCCAAAAAATAAACATGTGGACGCGTTGGCTAACTGTTCCGCTTGGATTTATGCAATCTTATGGAATGATTACTATTTTACAACGTTCTTCCGGAGGAGTTATTGGTGCAATCGCCACTTTTGATAAAATAGTTATGATTATCACGATTACAGCTGGAACGGTTTTTTTGATGTGGCTAGGAGAATTGATTAGTGAAAAAAAAATTGGCAACGGCGTTTCAATTTTGATTTTTGCTGGTATCGTGGTTGATTTACCGGGTGTAGTTCAGCGCACTGCCGCTACTTACAATGCGGCAGAATTGCCAAAAATTTTAGCTTTCTTAGTTATTGCTTTAATTACCATTTGGGGAATCGTTAAAATTAATGAAGCGCAAAGAAATATTCCGATTCAGCATGCCCGTCAAATTCGTGGTAATCGCTCTTTTGGCGGAACGACTACGAGTTTGCCGTTGCGTGTTAATATGGGTGGCGTCATCCCGATAATCTTCGCCATCTCTGTTATTCTTTTTCCGTCAATGATTGCCCAGTTTTTTATTAATGCTAAAACCGATTGGATTGTGAGTGCCTCTCATTGGGTTTTAGGGGTGATGCAAAATAATTTGATCTACGGCATTCTTTATTTTGTAATGGTTTTTGCCTTCACCTATTTTTACACGGAAGTTATTTTTCATCCGGAAAGAATTGCCGAAAATTTGCAGAAGCAGGGCGCGTTTATTCCTGGTATCCGTCCGGGTACGCATACTAAGGATTATTTGTCTTATACTGCTTATCGTATAATTTTTATTGGCGCTTTATTCTTAGCTGTGATTGCTGTCATGCCATTAGTTTTGAAGCAATTCACTGGTATGCAACAATTAGCAATCGGCGGTACTAGTATTTTAATCGTTGTTTCAGTGGTTATTGACATAGTAAAGCAAATTGAAGCCCAGCTCACGATGAGGGAATATGAAGTTAACTAGTATCTTGAATATTGAATAAAAAAGCCTTTTTAAAAGGGCTTTTTTGTTTATTTTTTTTGTAGTATAATAATAGTATTAATAAGTACGAGATGTAAAAAATATGACTATTTTTGATTTATTTAGTAGAATACCAAAACCTGGGGCTGGGTTTAATTTTAGTGATCCTGACGATGGGCTGGAAGTTAGGCTAAAAGCCCTGGTTTTGCGCAGTCCAAATTTTCAGAACTTGCAAAATAATATAAAAGTTATTTTGGATGTCTTAAGGGAATATGGACATTATCTACGTTCCGGCGGTCTGTCTTTTTGGCAGAAAAGAACTATTTTGGAAAAAATAAAAAAAACTGATCACACACTAACCGAGGAGGATATAAAAGATGTAAAAAAAATTCTAAATAAACTGGGAAGAGAATGAGAAGTTTTGTTATAAATTTTAAAGATAAAAGATTATGCCGTTTTTTACTGCTAATTCTTTAAGAAAATCTTTAGTTGGTAAGGTTTTAAGTGCTAGCTTAAAGAAGAATCTATCTGTTGCCGGTGCGAATCAAGGAAAAACAGTGCATTTTTTAGTTGAAAAACTCACTGGAAAAAATGAAGATGATAGAAAGAAGATTTATTCTAAGCTAGGTCTTTCTGTTTATGGCCGCAAGGAAGTTGAAGGTAAAATAAATGAAGGTGTTAAAGCTTTTTCCGGTGCCGAGAAGGCTCGGATAAAAAGAGAAGCAAATGAAAAAAAACGTATGAATGTAAGGCTTTCGCATGTTTTTTCCGAAGATAGCGGGTCTAGTTACGGATCAAGTCTTGGGCGTTTTGCTGGTGGTGTGACGCAACGCCGTTCGCGTGTTGGCGCTTCGGCCTCAGCACGGATAACTAACCCGTCAATTAAAAAAGATGAGACAGGAATTTTTTCTAAATCGTCTGACCCCAAGAATAATAAGGACGAAAAAATTAAAAAAGGTTTTGCCGAACAAACTAAGGATAGAGAGAAGAATAATCACTCATCTAATCCACCCGCACGTCCAATCGGGCTTGGTAGTTTATAAGTTATGAATAAAAAAATGTTTTTGATATTTATTGGTCCTCCGGGGTCTGGCAAGGGGACGCAAACGGATATGCTGGCGGAGAAATTAGAAATTCCGGCGGTGTCACCGGGTGAGCTTTTGCGTCAAGAAGTGAAAAATAAAACTATTATTGGACGCAAGATTGAGAAGATTTTAGCTTCAGGAAAATTTGTTGAAAATGATATAGTAGAAGAACTTTTGAAAAAGCGCTTAGCGAAAAAAGACGCTAAGAGTGGTGTGATTTTTGATGGCTTTCCGCGCAATTTTGCTCAGATGTCTTTCTTGGAAAAAAAATTAGAAAATTCCGGAAAAAATAAAAATAAAATTTTAGTCGTATATATACATATTAGCGATAAAGAGGCGAAGAAGCGCTTGTCACGCCGTCGTGTTTGCTTCTGTGGTGCTACTTATCATTTAGACTATAATCCGCCAAAGAAAAAAGATATCTGTGATGTTTGCGGTAAGAGATTAATGCATCGCGCTGATGATAAGCCAGACGTGGTTACTCGACGTCTAAAACTTTTTCATAAAGAAAATGATCCAATTATGAAACATTTTGTCAAAGAAAAAATATTAGTAAAAATAAATGGCGAACAAACAATAGATAAAATTCAGAAAGATATTTTAAAATACGTAATTTAATACGTAATTAATTACGTATATAATTATATGGTTAGTATTAAATCAAAAGAAGAAATAGTGATTTTGCGTCAGGGCGGAAAGATTCTTGGCCGTATTTTGCGTGCGGTTGCAGACAAAGCTAAAATTGGCGTTAGCACGGCTGAATTGGAGGAAATAGCTTGTGCCTTAATAGAAAAGAGTGGTGGAAGGCCGGCTTTTAAAAATTACGAGATTCATAATGGGCGTTATTTTCCAACTGCTTTGTGTACTTCAATTAACGAAGAAATTGTTCACGGTCCAGCCGTGCCTGGGCGTATTTTAAAGAATGGCGACCTTCTAAGTATTGATATTGGCATGGAATGGCCGGTAAGAAAAGCCGAACAAAAAAAAATCGGTATAAGCAATTCTCATTCTTCAGATGGCGGTTTTTATACTGACACCGCTTTGAGTGTGCCGATCGGAAAAATTAGCGCTAAGAATGCCAAGCTTTTGCGAGTTACTAAAAAATCTTTAGAAATAGGCATAGCCGAAGCGCGACCTGGCAATACTTTAAATAACCTCGGCCGAGCCATCCAACGATATGTAGAAAAAAACGGTTTTTCCGTGGTGCGAGATTTGGTTGGTCATGGAGTCGGTTATCAAGTACATGAAAGTGCACCGGAAGTTTTTAATTATGAATTTACTAAATATGGAATTCCAGATACTATCTTAAAGCCGGGAATGGTAATTGCTATTGAACCAATGATAACTGCCGGCAGTTATCACATCAAAAGTGGTCGTGGTGGCTATGCTATGGTAACAGCCGACGGTTCAATGGCCGCCCACTTTGAACACACTGTGGCGATTAAAGAAAAAGGGAATATTGTTATTACAGAATGAATTTAATTAAATGCAAGAAGAATTAAAAATTTATCTTGGGGTTGATTGGGGTGAGAAGAGGATTGGTTTGGCTTTGGGGGATAGCGAAACAAAGGTTGCCACGCCCTTTAAGACTGTTTCTAGCGCCAAGGAAGTAGCAGAGGTTATCTATGAGGAGATTATAGATGTTTTAGTTTTGGGTGAGCCGATTAAAATGAGAGGGGAGGATAATGGTTTGAATAAAGATTTTTTGATTTTTTTGGAAGAATTAAAAAAACTTTTACCAAATATTAAAATAGAGTTGATTGATGAGCGATTATCTAGTCAGGAAGCCGATAAAATGCCAGGAAACAAAAAAACCAAAGCCAGCCGCGATGAAATATCAGCCATGATAATATTACAAAATTACCTGGATAAAAATGGAACCAACTTTTAATACTCGAGCTATAATTCTGGATAAAAAAGATTTTCGGGAAGCTGATTCTCGAATTATTGTTTTTAGCGAAGATTTTGGCAAAATGTTATTGGTTGTCCGCGGCGGGAAAAAAATAAAATCAAAATTAGCTGGTCATTCAGAGCCCTTTACTCTGTCACGTTTAATGGTTGTTCGCGGTAAAGATTTTGATTATGCCGGTTCCGTGGTCGGTGAAGAGTTTTACTCAGCCATTAAAGAAGATTTAGATAAAATATTTATCGCTGGACAAGCCATTATGTTGGTTGATAAAATGACGCGGGAAGGCGAGGTTGACGGCCAAAAGGAAATTTTTAATCTCTTAAAAGAATTTTTAGATGAACTGGAAAAATCCTCCTTACAAAATAGTTATGTCATCCCGGCGGAGGCTGGGATCCAGGATTTTGAAGTATTTTCTCAAAAACTAACTGTTATTTTAGGCTTTTCCCAAGAAGATTTTGAAGAATTAAGGCGAAAATAAGGGATAATTTCTCCCTTGCCAAAAACAGCGAAATAGTGTAAGATAAAAGATATTTTTAAAAAATTTGGAAGGTTTTGATAGGTACATTTGACTTTAAAAACATTAAAGTCTAAGTAGTTTATTTAATCCAAGGAGATAGCTGATGTTTATTCCAGATTTAGATGTTCGTAGTACGGCTAAAATTAATCAAAAACCTGTCACCAATAATGAGGATGAAAATCAGGTGTTTGATTTTCTTCCAATAGCAGGAGATAATGATTCGGAGGAGCTGTATTTTTAGGGAATAAATGGGGGAACTGAGGAAGTTCCCCATCCATCAAAGTCTTTTTAAATTTTTTATTTTTTTATGTTAAGAACACACACTTGTGGACAATTGAATGAAGCCGATATCGGTTTAGAAGTTGAGCTTTCCGGTTGGGTTTATCGCCGTCGTGATCATGGTGGAGTTATTTTTATTGATTTGCGCGATCGTTATGGCGTCACCCAGATTAAATTCGACGTTAACCACGGAACTTCAGAAGCAATGATGGCCGAAGCTGATAAATTAAGAAGCGAATGGGTAATCAATGTTAAAGGCAAGACAATTGGGCGTCCGGAAGATATGGTGAATTCAAAAATGCCGACCGGTGAAATTGAAATTGAAGTTTTGGAATTAAATATTTTAAATACTTCCAAGGCTTTACCTTTTGAGTTAGAAGAGGAAAAAACTTCCAATATCAACGAAGCTTTGCGTTTGAAATATCGTTTTCTTGATTTACGGCGCGAGCGTTTGCAAAGCATAGTAAAAATGCGTAATTCCTTAATTAGATATATTCGCGATTATTTTCATAAAAATGACTTTATTGATATCCAAACTCCTATTTTAGCGAATTCTTCACCAGAGGGAGCGCGAGACTATTTGGTTCCTTCTCGTCTTTATCCGGGAAAATTTTATGCTCTTCCTCAAGCCCCTCAACAGTTTAAGCAACTACTAATGGTAGCCGGGATGGATAGATATTTTCAAGTCGCTCCCTGTTTTCGCGACGAAAATCCGCGTGAACATCGTCATGCCGGTGATTTTTATCAGGTTGATTTTGAAATGAGTTTTGTTGAGCAAGAAGATGTTTGGGCGATTACTGAGCCACTAATGATTGAATTGATAGAAAAATTTACTGATAAAAAAGTAGTTAATAAGAAATTTCCGCGTTTGCCTTATAACGAGGCGATGATAAAATACGGTTCTGATAAACCTGATTTACGTTTTGATTTGGAAATAAAACCAATAACCGAATTAATAACAGCTGATTGTGGGTTTTCAGTTTTTGCCAGTGTGCTAAAAGATGGTGGCGTGATTCATGCTCTAAAAGTTGACGGAGGTAATGTTTTTTCTCGTAGCGTGATAGATGAATTAACTGAAATAGCCAAAGATAAGGGAGCTAAGGGTTTGGCTTATATTCAGATGCGTGAAGATGGTCCGGCTTCGCCAATAAATAAATTTTTGGGCGATGAATTGATGAATAAGATAATTGCTATGGTTGGCGCTAAAATCGGTGATATAATTTTCTTTGGCGCCGATGAGTTAAGAATAGTTTGTTCAGCTTTGGGTGCTGTGCGTTCTAAATGCGGTGAACTTTTAAACTTAAAAGATCCGAAAAAGGTAGCTTTTGCCTGGATTATTGATTTTCCAATGTATTCCATGTCAGAAATAGAGCCGGGGAAGATTGATTTTGAACATAATCCTTTTTCTATGCCTTCTGGCGGAATGGAGTCTTTGGAAAAAGAAAATCCTTTAGATATTAAAGCCAGTCAATATGATTTGGCTTGTAACGGTTATGAGCTTTTGTCCGGTGGTATTCGCAACCATAATCCTGAAATAATGTACAAAGCTTTTGAAATAGCTGGATATACTAAAGAGGATGTAGATAAAAAATTTGGCGCAATGTTGCGCGCTTTTGAATACGGCGCTCCGCCTCACGGTGGTGCAGCCATAGGTTTTGACCGTTTATTAATGATTATAATGGATTGCGATTCTATTCGTGATGTTTACGCTTTTCCCAAAGACGGCCAAGGACGCGACGTGATGATGGATTCCCCCTCAGAAGTGACGCCAAAGCAGTTGAAGGAATTAGGTATTAAAATTGTAGAAAAATAAAACGAACGAAGCTCTAAAAATGAGCTTCTTTTGTTTTTGGTAAGGGAGTAGTATAATAAAGATAAATTTAAATTATTATTTTGTTAGCTAGAAAATCAAGGCTCTCTTGTTTTTTAGTGCAAGCAATTTTATGGAAGAAATAAATAAAAATGAGGAGTCGCGTCCTTATAATGCGGCTAAGTATGTATTTTTTTATCTTACTCATTTGGTTTCCTTGATTTTTATGGCGATTTCTTTTGGTACGATAATTTTTCAGGCCATAAACAGAAAGATTAGCGACCCGATAAATCTTTATAGTGCTTTCTACCAGGAAGGAGCTATGAAGTTCGGTATTGCCGCTTTATTTGTTTTCGCGCCGGTTTATTATATTGTGAGCCACTTTATTCTTAAAGCGGTGCGCCAAGGTGAAATCAAGCGCGACTCCGGAATCCGCCGCTGGCTTACGTATTTAATTTTATTTGTTTCCTTTTTGGTTTTTGCTGGATATCTAGTCGCTTTCATTATCAGTTTCTTAAATGGAGAATTAACTTTGAAATTTATTTTGAAAGTTATTACTGTGATGATCATCGCCGCCGCGGTTTTTAGTTTTTATTTCTATGACATCATGAGAAAAAAAACTGAAGGGGAAAAAAGCCGCGTGATAAAAATTTATTTTTTATCCACAGCCATCGCTGTCGCAATAGTTTTTGTTGGTTCATTTTTTGTTATTGATAATCCAACTCAGATGCGCGCAAAGAAATTGGATAATGAGGTTACGACTAAATTCTACACGATTGATAATTGCGTCGATCAGTATTATCGCGAGAAAAAAACCATGCCTTTAAATATGGATGAGATCAAAGCTAATTGCGATTATTTTTTGGATGATGTTGCTATAGATAAGGAATCCGGCAAAGCCTTTGAATATCGCTTAAAACAGGATAAAACCTATGAATTATGCGCTCAATTTCGTGTTTCCAATAAAGACGATAAAAACAATAATCAACCGGCCTATACTTCGCCGGAAAATAAATCAATGTTGCATGATTCTGGTTGGCAATGTTTGGAAAGAAAAATTTATTACGCCGACACCGATCCAATCAACTTAGTAAAATAAAAATTAAAAATGGTCCCGAGCGATCGGGACCATTTTTTTGTCAAAAAGTATTGTGGACAAAAAAAATTTGTGCTATAATTATTTTTAGATAGAATTTTTTTAAAAAATGTTTTCTTTTTTTCGGGAGTGTGTTATAATTTTAATTGAAAGCTTTTATTTTTTTTTAAAAGTGCTATAATTAAATTATGACAGACAAGAAGAAAATTTTTCCAATCGCTCTAAAAAAATATTTAACTGCCCATAGTGTTAACTCGAAAATTTTAGAGCACAAAACAGTTTACACTGCGATTGATGTTGCTAATACTTTAAAAAAGAAAATGGAAGAAATAGTTAAATCGCTTTTGGTAAAGGTTGATAATTATTATTATATTGTTTGTCTGCCGGCTGATCATAATCTTGATTTTAAAAAAATAAAATCAGCGATAGAAAGAACCACCGGAGTAAAAGTTAAAACTATAAAGATTCCTGACGAGAAGACAATGATTAAGGTTTTGAAACTTCAAAAAGAAGGGATGTCAGCTTTTGGTGGACTTTATAAGTTACCGGTCATTGTTGAGAAAAAATTAGCTAGTATTAAAAGAGCTGTTTTTTCTACCGGAACATTCAACCATTCAGTAGAATTGGGGTTAAAAGATTTTATTAAGTTAGAAAACGCTGTTTTGGCCAGTTTTGGGATTAAAAAGAAGGTTAAAGTTATTAATAAACGTTCTTCTTCATCTTTGATGATGAAGCACGCCAATAAAAAACCTATGGCTACTAAAAAAAAGGCCGTAAAGAAAGCCGTCAAAAAAGCCAAGAAGCCTGTAAAAAAGGCTAAAAAGGCTGTTAAGAAGGTAAAAAAGGCCACTAAAAAGGCAAAAAAAGCGAAGAAATAATTAATTTTTAGCTTTTTCTTTACGAGGAGGAACCACTTCGGCCCAATTATGGACCGAAGTGGTTTTTT
This sequence comes from Patescibacteria group bacterium, assembly GCA_041652555.1. Taxonomy (GTDB): domain Bacteria; phylum Patescibacteriota; class Patescibacteriia; order Patescibacteriales; family WJLG01; genus JBAZHE01. The sequence goes on from JBAZHE010000005.1 coordinate 31,566, forward strand.
TGGAGATTTTTTAGTGTGGATAAGAGCTCTTTTAAAGATTAGCTTTTTTTGTTAAGATTAAAGAATGATTAATGTTAAGTTAGAAAAATTTGAAGGTCCGCTGTCTTTGCTTTTGAAGATGATAGAGGCGGAAGAACTGGATATTACCCAGGTTTCCTTAGCCAAGATAGCTGATCAATATGTAGAATATTTAAAAGGCTGCCAGGATATAGATCCGGATTTGTTAGCTGATTTTTTAGTGGTGGCCGCCAAGCTTCTATATATAAAATCTAGGGCGTTATTGCCTTATCTTTTTCCAGCCGAAGAAGAAGACCTTGGCGATTTGGAACGCCAACTCAAAATGTATCGCGAGTTTTTGGATGCTATGGCTAAATTGATGGAAATTTTACAAAAAAAACATTTTTCTTTTTCTCCAACCGGACGGAATTTGCGCAAGATGATTGGCTTGGAAGATAAGTTTTTTTCACCGCCGAAGAAATTGTCCAAAGAAAATTTGGCTGAAATTTTTTCGTTTTTTTTGAAAAATAAAAAAGTTATTCATCTGGAAGAACGGGTGTTAGAACAAAAAATAAATATTGAAGATAAAATTTTGCATATTCAGCAGGCGTTATTCAGTTGTTTAAAAGTAAGCTTTAAAGAATTTTTAACCACCGCGCAGTCGAAGAACGAAGTGATTGTAAGTTTTTTGGCGATGCTGGAGCTGATGAAGCAGAAATTTATCGATGTTCATCAGGAAGAATTATTTGCGGAAATAATGATGAGTAAAAAAGAAAATATATAATTTTATGAATAATCTAGAATCAAAAATCGAATCACTGCTTTTTATTTCCGGCCGTCCAATGTCGGTGCGTGAATTAGCTGAGTTAACTAATAGTGACGGCAAAGAAGTGGAGGAAGTTTGCGAGAAGCTTTTGGTAGCTAAAAAAGAATCTGGCGCCGGCTTGCAAATATTGAAAAATAATTCCAGCTTTCAAATGGTGACCGCCCCAGAAAGCGCCACTTTAATTCAAGAATTTATCAAAGACGAAACAACCGGCGAATTAAGCCGGCCGTCTTTGGAAACATTAACCATTATCGCTTATCGCGGACCGATTTCCAAAACTGATTTAGACAGAATTAGAGGCGTTAATTGTTCTTTAATATTACATAATTTATTAGTGCGTGGCTTGATTGATAGTCGTGATGACAAGAAAAAAAACGAGATTTATTATACTGTCACCTTTGATTTTTTAAAGTTTTTAGGTTTAAATGAAGTTAAAGAATTGCCTGATTTTAAGCGTTTAAGCCAAGATGATACAATCAACAGAATGTTATTTGAAGACGGTATTGATCAGTCTAAAAGCACAGCAGAAGAAAAATTAGGAGCTTTGCAATAATTTATGTTTTTTTCGCTTTTGGCTGGTTTTTTATTTTCCGGCTTGATTTCAATCTCGGCAATTAATCCCGCCGTTAAGGCGGAAGTTTTGTTTTTTGGCGAGTCTAGCCAGCTTCGAGTCGCCGTAGAATCCATTGATCGTTTACCAGAAAATACTTATAAAGATTTTTATTCGGAGAATTTTTTGCCGGAAAATAAAGGTTTAATTCCTTGGCTGAAAGATGATGTTCCTTTGGAAAATTTTTCTATTTATGCTTCCAGCGCTTTGGCAATTGACGTTACTAGTGGAAAAGTTCTTTATTCCTCCGGTGCCGATAATGTTCGTTCAATCGCCAGTTTAAGCAAGTTGGCTACGGCTTTAACTTTTTTGGATTTGATGCCGGAATGGGGAAATTTTTATAAAATTAAAAAAAGTGATCTTCGTTCCGGTGGAAAAAGCTATATTTATGAAGGTGATGAAGTGAAGATAATTGATCTTTTTCATTTGTCGCTTATGGCTTCGGATAACAGCGCGACCGTCGCCCTAGGCTCGGCTCTGGGGTTTTCGGAGGTGGAATTGGCTGCCAAAATGAATGCTAAGGCCATGGCTTTAGGACTTGTTAAAACTCACTTTACTGATGTTACCGGACTAAGCTATGAAAATGTTTCCACAGCCAAAGAAGTTGCTGTTTTGGCGAAAAAAAGTTTTGCCAGAAAAAGTATCAGAGAAGTTGTTTTAAAAAGGGATTATTCTTTTTCTACGGCGGCTGGAAGAGTGGTAGAAGTTTTTCCGACTGATTATCTTTTGTCTGTTTTACCTCAAGAAAATTTGGATATTTTGGGAGGAAAGACCGGCTACACTGTTGAAGCCGGATATTGTTTTGCCGGTGAATTTTTTCAGAATAATAAAAAAATAATTTCCGTTGTTCTTGGCGCTCCAACCGATTTGGCACGCTTTCAGGAAGCAAAGAAATTAGCTGAGTGGGTTTTTGCCAGCTTTTCTTGGAAATAAAAAAAGTGTTTCTTCCGCCATTGACAGCTATTGACTAAAATTATATTTTGTGTTAGTATATTTGTATACATTTGGATGTGTATCCTAATCTGCCGGGAAGAGCAGAAAAGCACTTTTACATTCAAAAAAGGATGGACTATGAGCCAAAAAACACCAAGCTCCGGACAAGCGCTGGAACTAGCCGGTATCGCTGTTAAAGCGATAGCTAGTGGAATTAAAAATGGAAATCCGGATTTTGATCGGGTTCAGGGAATAGTTGGTAATCCCGGAGCCATTTATGATTTCTTCAGCAATTTGTTCGCTGAAAAATCAGAGAAGCCGACCTCATCGATTTTGAAACTTCTCTCCGCCAGTGAAAACATGACCATCGAATCTCTCGACGGCAAGGAATTCATTCATGGAGACAGAAAAGTTTTCAAGTCGTATATTGACGACGATTTCAAAAACTGGAAACTGAATCAGGCGAGCGAAGCTACCAAGGAAACTGCCGTGCAGGTGCATGAGCTGGTTGAAGACGCGACTTTCGCAAAAATGTTTACTTCGCTTTCCGGCGACTTAGACAAATTATGCCTTACGCAACATCAGATTAAGAGATTTTGCGAATATCCCGGCCAGCTTAGCCAGAGTGGCGCCACGTTCTTCCTGTTCAAGCTGAATGGAGAATATTTCGTGGCTGACGTGGACGTGTACGACGATGGTCTCTCTGTCTTCGTCCGCCGCTTCGAGATCGACCCTCTCTGGTGTGCCGAGTATGGTCACCGGCTTGTCGTCCCGCAACTTTAGTTTCCTAGATCACTTGAACTTGGAAACTTTGTCCCTTGGATTCTTTGAACTTAGGTTTTAACCTTCGTTCTTGAATTCAAGGGATTTTTTTTGTATAATAAAGATGCAGTTTTGATTTGTTCGCCGGCTAAGGCTGGTGAGCCAAGATTGTTTGAAGATATTTTTGAGAGTTTTGCCGGTTACGGCTGGCAAGAGAGGAAAATATTTTTAATTCAAATAAACAAGCTAAAGTTGGTATGGCGCGCTGGCGGACTTTAAGGAGATAAAATTTTCCCGATGTCCCGAATAATTTTCAGCCGTTTCTTTCGCACTCGGCGTCAGGGGCGGCGGTGGTAAAGGGGCTGGCAACCAGTCTCTTGAAGAAGGCGCGCTATGCAATTTCGTGGCTAACGTGAACGTGAACGACGATGGTCTCAATGTCAACGTCAACCGCTTCGAGAACGACAATCTCTGGAATGCCGAGTATGGTCACCGGCTTGTCGTCCCGCAACTTGGCTGTTCCTCCTTCGCTTGTTGCGAGGGAGTTTTCTTTTCCAAACCTTTTTTCCAGCCGCCAAGTATGCGGCCGACTTCATTAAGTTTTTCCGATAATTCTGCGTATCGCTCATTGGAAAGGCATTTATTTTCCCAAGCCAATTGAAAGAAAAATTTAACGCCATCAAGTTTGACAATAGCTGAACCCAGCTCAAGATATTTTTTTTCTTTGGGAAGGTAAATGGCCGTAAAAATATTTTCTAACATCCCCAAAAAGTATTCTTCAATTTTTCCGCCCAGATTATAGCGATGAGCTTTGGGAAAATCAGTAAGAATTTTAAACCACAGCGCATAGGTTTCTTTGGCTTTTGTCATCACCGTCGGAATGCTATAATAGGTAGCCATAAATTTATAGGATGAAAAAATTTATAAAAAAATACGAAGAAATAATCACAGTTAATAAATTACTTTCCGCCTGGGAAGGTTTTCTGGCTGGAAAAAAACAGCGGAGCGATGTGGCGGTTTTCCAGAGCCGCCTAATGGATAATATTTTGGCGCTTTATCATGATTTAAAGAATAAAACTTATCTGCATGAAGAATATAAGGCGTTCAATATTTCCGACCCCAAGCCGCGCAATATCCATAAGGCGACAGTCCGCGATCGCTTGTTGCATCATCTGCTTTATCAAGAAACATATGATTTTTTTGACCGGCAGTTTATTTATGATTCATATTCTTGCCGCCTTAACAAGGGCACGCATCGGGCGATTCGCCGTTTTGCTGATTTTACCAGGAGTGTTTCGCGGAACAATCGGAAAACAGTTTGGGTTTTGAAATGCGATATCAGAAAATTTTTTGCTAGCGTTGACCACCAAATTTTAAAAAATATTTTAGCTAAATATATCGTTGACAAAGATTTGCTCTGGTTGTTCGGACAAGTAATTGACAGTTTTAACACCGAAGGAAAACAGGGGATTGGTCTGCCACTTGGCAATTTAACTTCGCAATTGTTGGTTAATATTTATATGAATGGATTTGACCAATTTGTGAAGCGCGATTTGAAAATAAAATATTACGCGCGTTACGCCGATGATTTTATTTTTTTAGATAAAGACAGAAATAGTTTAGTCACCATTTTTTTGCAGATAGATAAATTTTTAAAAAACACGCTTAAATTATTTTTACATCCTGATAAATGTTTTATTAAAACTTTGACATCGGGTGTTGATTTTTTAGGCTGGGTTCAGTTTTGCGGTTATAGAGTTTTAAGAACTTCCACTAAAAAACGGGTGTTTAAAAGAATAGAGGGTGATTCGGATTCGTCGCCAATCATTGCCACTTACCTCGGCTTGCTTAAACATGGAAATGGCCATAAACTTGGCGAGCGAATTATTAAGTATGAAGTAAACAAAATATTATGACATATTTTTGTAATTTATGCAATAGCTTGGTAAAAAGCATTGCCAAGTGATATTTTATTAAGTATAATATAAATAGGATTATTAATTATTATCAATTTGTTTATGTATAGAAAAATTATTCTTGGTAATTGGAAAATGAAGAAAGATCTAAATGTTAGCTTGGATGATTCTAAAAAATTTCAGGAAAAATTCAAAGATTTTAAAACTTCTGATAAAGAAGTGGTTATTTGCCCCAATCATGTTGCTTTGACCGGAGTGGGGGAGAACTTAAAGGGTACGAAGATAAAGCTCGGCGCGCAGGATGTTTTTTGGGAACAGCAGGGCGCTTATACCGGCGAAATTTCTCCAACAACGCTGGTTGAGGCTGGTTGCCAGTATGTGATTATCGGCCATTCCGAGCGCCGCAAGCATATGCTGGAAAATTATTCCATGATTCACCAGAAAGTCCGCGCAGTTTTAGATGTTGACGGCTTGACACCAGTAATATGTATTGGTGAAGAAAATGAAGATCGCAAAACCGATCGTCGCGATTATGTTTTATTATATCAATTACAGCAAGCTTTGGGTGGGATAGATATTGTCACTTATGGTAAGAATATTATTGTCGCTTACGAACCGGTTTGGGCGATTGGTTCTGGTACCGTGATCGAGCCGTCAGAGGTAACCTATGCCCACAAGATTATAAAGCTGGCTTTAAATGATATGTTTGGAATGAAAATAGTTGAGGAAAGCTTCAAAATAGTTTATGGCGGTAGTGTTACCAGCGTTAATGTTTCCCAGTTTTCCAACTTAGATAACATGGACGGACTTTTGGTTGGTGGCGCCAGTTTAGATGCCGAAGAATTCTATAAGATTTGCGAAGGAATTTAATAAATTTCCTATGTATAATATTATTCCTTTAATTATAATTTGTTTTAGTTTTCTGGCGATTTTAATTATTGTCGTCCGCAAATTTCCGGCGGTCGCGACTTTGGATGTGGAAAATATGCCGGCGGAAAAAGAAATGCGTTTTAAGGAAAAAATCGCTGCCAGCCGTTTAGAAAGATCTTTAGCTAAATGGAAATTACACCTTGGCCGTGTTTTTGGTTTTTTTGGTCAGAGAATAAAATCATTCTTTCGTTGGTTAAATGGAAAATTGCGCGAAGAAAAGAAAAAATATTCTGTTCCCAAAATGCCGGAAATGATTGAGCCGGAAGACAAAGAAACGGTTATTAAAAATTTATTTGCTGAAAATGAAGCTCTTGACGATGGTGAAGATTTTGAAAAGAAAGAAGCTCGTCTAATAAAAATAATCGGTTTGGATGCTCACAATATAGAGGCTTTTTATTCATTGGGAGAGTTGTATTTTTTGAATAAAAAAAATGAAGAGGCCAAGCAGACTTGGGCGCATGCAATAAAACTTTTAGACGACAGTGAAACTGAAAAACAGGCTGAAATTTATAATAGTTTAGCGACTTTGTATAAAGAGGCGCTTGATTTACCGTTAGCGCTGGAAACAGTTAAGATGGCCTCTAGATTGGCCCCAAATAGCCCTCGATACCTTGACGCTTTGGCAGAAATAAGTATAATGAATAAAGATAAAACATCGGCTGAGGAAGCGGTATTCAGACTAGCTGAGGTTAATCCGGAAAACGGCAAAATAGAGGATTTTAAAAAACAAATAGAGGAAATTGAATAATTTTTGGCGTTGGCAATTCTAATTGTTTCCGCCGCTGTTTAGCGGCATTTTTAGTAAAGTCATTCAAATTTCGAAATTCGCACTTTGTAATTCGAAATTTGATAAGGCCGTTGTAGCTCAGCTGGTAGAGCACTTCCATGGTAAGGAAGGGGTCTCGGGTCCGATTCCCGACAACGGCTCAGGGAGATTTTTAAATCAAAAAGAAAATCGTAAATCGAAATGGGTCGGTACCAAAGCGGTCAACTGGGGGAGACTGTAAATCTCCTGGCTTATGCCTTCGAAGGTTCGAATCCTTCCCGGCCCACATTAAAAATTGAGGTTTAATACCTCTTTTTTTTATTGAGAAAAGATGATAGTATATTAGTAAACAAGGAGGCATTTTTTGGGTAATCCGTTAATGCTTATTTTTTGTATTTAATACTATAATTCAATGTCTTTCGTCCATCTTCATGTTCATACGCATTATTCTCTTCTTGACGGTTTAACCAAAATCAAGGAGCTGGTTAAGTATGCCAAAGAACAGGGCTCACCGGCTGTGGCTATAACTGACCACGGTACGATGTATGGTGTGATTGAATTTTATAAAGCCTGTAAGAAGGAGGGGATTAAGCCGATAATCGGCGTAGAGCTTTATTTGGCGCCCGATCGCTTAAAAAAAGATACAATTGACGATCGTCAAAATCGTCATATTTTACTTTTAGCCAAAAACAATCAAGGCTATAAAAATCTTTTGAAGCTTGTGACTATCGCGCATTTAGAAGGTTTTTATTATAAGCCACGTGTTGATTGGGAAGCTTTAAGCAAGCATTCTGAGGGGCTTATTGCTTGCACTGCCTGTTTGGGGGGTGAAATTCCTAAGCTAATTTCCAGCGGACAAATAGATAAAGCTAAGAGTAGAATATTAGAATATAATAAATTATTTGGCCAAGATAATTTTTATTTAGAAATACAAAGCCATCAGCAATCAGAAGATCAGAAAAAAATGAATGTCGCTTTGATAAAATTATCTCGAGAATTAAATATACCACTATTAGCGACTAACGACGTCCACTATTTAAAAAAAGAAGATGCCGAGGCGCAGGATATTCTTCTTTGTTTGCAAAATAAGAAAAAATTAGAAGACGAGGGTAGAATGAGTATGATGGAATTTGATGTTTCTATGCGTTCAAACGATGAGATGATTGCCGCTTTTATTGAAACTTCGGACGCTACGGACAACACTTTAAAGATTGCTGAGATGTGTAATGTGGAAATTGAGTTAGGCAAGACTACTTTACCGTATTTCCAAGTGCCTGAAGGTTTTGATGAATTTTCTTATTTGGAAAAAATATCACATGACGGTTTAATGAAGCGCTATGGAAAAACTTACGAAGAAATCACTCCTATACAAAAAGAACGCTTGGATTATGAATTGTCAGTGGTAAAAAAAATGGGTTGGCCGTCTTATTTTTTGATTGTGGCTGATTTTATCAATTGGGCGAAGAATAATAAAATAGTCGTTGGTCCGGGGCGCGGTTCAGCCGCCGGTTCGCTGGTTTGTTATTTGATTGGTATTACTAATCTTGATCCTTTGGAATATGATTTACTCTTTGAAAGATTTTTGAATCCGGATCGTATTTCTATGCCTGATATTGATACGGACTTTGCCGATACCCGCCGTGATGAGGTTATTCGCTATGTAGAAGAAAAATATGGCAAGAATCACGTGGCGCAGATTATTACTTTTGGAACCATGGCTGCTCGCGCTTCCATGCGTGATGTTGGACGCGTCCTAGACGTTCCCTATGATTTTTGTGATAAACTCGCCAAGATTATTCCGCCACTGACGGATTTATCAGAAACTATGGAAAATGTGCAGGAGTTTAAAGATTTATATAACAAAGACCCGCAGGCGAAAAGAATTATTGATTATGCTTTGCGTTTGGAGGGTGTGGCGCGCCATGCTTCCGTTCATGCTTGCGGCGTAGTGATTACGCGTGAACCAGCGGTAGAATATATGCCGGTGCAACACGCTTCTTCTTCCGATTTGACAATTATTTCACAGTATTCTTTGCATCCGATTGAAGATTTAGGTTTGTTGAAAATGGATTTTCTCGGTTTGAAGAATTTAACGATTATTGAATCGGCTCTGGATATTATTAAACGCACTAGGGGGGTAGAAATTGATATAGAAAAATTACCGCTGGATGATAAACTGGCGTATAAACTTTTTCAAGACGGTGAGACGACCGGTGTTTTTCAATTTGAATCTTCCGGTATGAAGCGTTATTTGAAGGAATTGAAGCCGACAGTTTTTGAAGATATTATCGCTATGGTGGCGCTTTATCGCCCCGGACCAATGGAGTGGATTCCAGATTATATTGCCGGTAAGCACGGCCGCAAGAAGGTGCAATATCTGCATCCGAAATTACAGCCGATTTTGGATAAAACTTATGGGGTGGCGATTTATCAGGAGCAAGTCATGGAAATTGCTAAGGCCTTGGCCGGTTTTCCCATGAGCCAAGCTGATGTTTTGCGCAAGGCCATGGGTAAAAAAAATCCTGAACTTTTAGCTCAACAAAAAGAAAAATTCGTGGATGGCTGTGTTAAAAATGGCGTCCCTAAAGATTTGGGGGAGAAAGTTTTTTCATTTATTGAACCTTTTGCTGGATATGGTTTTAATCGTTCGCATGCCGCTTGCTACGCTATGATTGGCTACCAAACCGCTTATTTAAAAGCACATTATCCGGCGGAATTTATGGCCGCACTTTTAACTTCCGATCAACAGGATATAGACCGTATTGCTATTGAAATTGAAGAATGTCGTGCGATGGGAATTCAGGTTTTGGCGCCTAATGTTAATGAATCATTTGCTTCTTTCACTGTAGTTTCAGGAGAAAAAGAGGGTGAAGAATTTATCCGTTTCGGTTTGAACGCCATTAAAAATGTCGGCGGACATATTGTGGAAGTTATTATTGAAGAGAGAAAAAACAATGGCAAGTATAAAGATATTTATGATTTTTTGGAAAGAATTGTGGATCGCGATATGAATAAAAAATCACTGGAATCACTGACTAAGACTGGTGCTATGGATCTGTTCGGCGATCGTGGAATATTCTTAGCTAACATGGAAAATCTTTTGGAATTTAATAAAGAAGTAAGTCGTTCACGCGACAATAAACAAGCTAGTCTTTTTGGTGGTGGCGGAAAAATTGAAACACCTCGCCCGAAATTAAAAGAGCAGGCGACGGCTAGCCGGCAAGAAAGGCTTTCATGGGAGCGCGAACTTCTTGGTCTTTATATCACAGAACATCCTTTCCGTGATTACAAAAAATTATTGGGCGATTATACAACATCATTAAATTGCTTAACTTCGCGCTTAAATGATGAAAATGTGCGTATTGCCGGGATTGTTATGTCGGTTAAAAAAATTATTACCAAAAGCAATAAAGCAATGCTCTTCGTTAAATTGGAAGACGCGACAGCGCCGACGGAAATTTTAGTTTTCCCAACGCTTCTGGAAAAAACCGCTGATCTTTGGGTGCCGGGTAAGGCTGTGATTTGCCAAGGAAAAGTTTCCGATAAAGATAACGAGATAAAATTTTTAGCCGATAAGGCGGCGGAACTTTTTTTGGATAATATTAACGTTTCACTGGATGCTTTTAAAAAAATAGAGGTGAAAACTAGAAATAATTTTTATCGCAATAGTGACCGTTCGGCTAATAAGGGCTATGTTAAAGCTCCTGAGCCGGCCGTAATTTCTTCCGGCTCGGAACCGCTCAAGATTATTCTTAATCGCGACTTAACTCAAGTTGAGTCGGAAAAAATTCGTGAAGCCATGCTAAAAAATAATGGCGCAAGTAAGGTTTATTTTAAAATAATGAAAAATGGCCAGCCGACGATAATGGAAACCGGCTTTAGAGTTAACAATACTGGCAGTTTGCGTGATTATTTAAAAAAAGAATTAGGTGAAGCGATTGTTGTTGTAGACGGAAAGTAAAAAATTTACTATACTTAAAATATATTCCTTAATATGTCATTCCTGTGAAAACGGGAATCCAGTTTTTTAAATTTAGCTAGATTCCCGCCTCCGCGGGAATGACACTTTTAAATATGGTATCTTCAAATTCTTCCAAAACATCATCTCGGGCTAAAGCAGTTACTGTTAAAAAAAATAAAGCTGAGGAGAAAATTAAAATTTCTGGCGCTTCCAGATCGCCAGTGAAAACTCCCAAAAAAACAAAATTGGCCGTGCGCGTGGTGGAAAAAAGTTTTTACCCCAAGGACAGCGATAGCGAGGAGGCTGTTGTTGGAAAAAATAAAAGAGCTCTAACAGTAAAGAAGAAAGAAATAGCTGGGGATTTTTTTGAGAAAGAAATTGTTGATGAATCCACTCTCACTGAAGTTGTGGAGGACAAAGAAGATGGTAAGGCAAAAAACAAGCCGTCACCCGGTCTTTATCGCAACATCGCTTTTAGTTTCCTGTTATTAACCGTCATTCTTCTAGCGGCGGTTTTTTATCTTTACTTTGTTACTTTAACGATTGAAATTGAGCCGAAAAAAGAACGTTTAAGCGACAAAATTTTTTTAAAAGTTTTTGATGAAAATAAAGTGGCCACTGGAACTTCAGAAAGTCATGTTTTGGGAGTAGTGGAAAACATTGAAATAAAAAAAGAAAACATTTATAGAGCCACTGGTGAAGAAATTTTGGGTCATGAAATTACTGGTCAGGTTATTTTAATCAATAACACCTCGGAAGATAGGCCGTTAGTGGCAACCACGCGTCTTTTAAGTCCAGATGGAAAATTATTTAGATTAAAGAACAACGTTGTTATTCCGGCCAATGGTCAAATGAGGTCAGAAATTTACACCGACGAGCCTAGTCCGGAAATGGCGGTGGCGCCAGGCAGTTTTACGATTCCTGGGCTTTGGGCTGGTTTACAGGAAAAAGTTTATGCTAAAAATGATATTGTCTTCGTTTATAATAAACAGATAAAAAGAATAGTGAAACAGGGCGATTTGGATAGGGCAACGGAAGATTTAAAAAATACTCTTTTTAGCGAGGCCGAAGATAAGCTTGGTCAAAATTATAAAGGTTTTGACCAAGTCATTTTGGAAATTGACGAAGCGTCTTTAAAAACAGAGATTAGCGTGGTGGCTGGAGAGGAAACAGGGGAATTCAAAGTGGTTATGTCGGCCAAAGTGAAATTAGTCGCATTCAGTCTGGTGGCGGTTGAACAGTTGGCAGAAAAAAAGCTTCTAGCGTCTTTATTAAGTGATAAAAATATTTCTTCGCTGGATAAAGAGAAAATGGATTTTTCTTTAATCGAAGCGGATTTTGAAAAAAGCGAAGCGAATATTGAAGTTTCTTTTGTTGGGTATGTTATTTCCAAAAAGGCCGACAATCTCTTGGATAAGAAAAAAATCGTCGGTTTAAACGAAGCCCAGATTAATGATTACTTGAAAGGTTTGGATAAATTTTCCAGCTTTAAATTAAAATTCTGGCCTTTGTTTATTAAGAAAGCGCCAGTGCTGGTGGATAGGATAAAAGTAGTAGTTAAATAGTAAAATATATTTTAGATAAAAAAATCCCGAAAATTCGGGATTTTTTGTTAGTGGGCAAAGTGGGAATCGAACCCACATGGGATTGCTCCCACACGATTTTGAGTCGTGCGCGTCTGCCAGTTCCGCCATATGCCCCTTTCAAGTTTTGAAGTACGAGTTGCGAAGTGCGAATTTACTATATAGAAAAATCGCTGGTATTATCAAGCGATATTAGTATTATAAGGCAGGTTTTAAAAATTGTCAAAGCCTGAAAAATAGTTTATACTATAAGTAGTTAATTTATTCTATTTGCGCGTTTTCTACAATTCGCGGAATTATTATTGTATTTGTGGGTAAAATAATCGCTGTTGTCAATCAAAAAGGAGGCGTTGGAAAAACCACCACAGCTGTGAATTTGGGGGCTTATTTGGCGCATTTCGGTAAACATGTTCTTTTAGTTGATGTTGATCCACAAGGCAATGCCACTTCTGGAATCGGCATAAATCCGCGCGAGTTGGAACACGGTTTATATGAAGCTTTAATTGACGAAAAACATATTTCTGAGATTATAAAAAGGACTAAGCATGATCGTTATAGTGTTGCACCTTCTACACCATCCTTGGCCGGTGCCGGCGTTGAATTAGTTTCAATGAACGATCGTGAATTTCGTTTAGCGCGTGTTTTAGAAAAAGTTCAAGGCGAATATGATTATCTTCTTATCGATGCACCGCCATCACTTGGGCTTTTAACGGTTAATAGTTTGGTGGCGGCCGATGAGGTTTTGATTCCAATCCAAAGTGAGTATTATGCCCTAGAGGGCTTAAGTCAGCTTTTAGAAACGATTAATTTGGTACAAAATAATTTAAAGCCGGACTTGGGAATTATGGGCGCCGTAATAACAATGTTTGATCAGCGCAACAAATTATCCTCGCAAGTAATGAGCGAGCTTTACCAATATTTTCCCAATAAAGTCTTTCGTTCTGTTATTCCGCGTTCTGTCCGTTTAGCCGAAGCTCCGTCTTATGGCCGCTCTATTTTGCATTATGACCAGAATTCCAAAGGCGGTAAAGCTTACGAAAGATTAGCCAGAGAAGTTTTAGATTTAGAGAATAAATAATAATGTCTAGATCTCGAGTATTCGGGATGACACATATTTTATGTCTTACGGTCTAGGTAAGGGATTATCTTCTTTAATTCCGCAAAAAACAAACAAAGAATCAACGAGAAGCGTTATCCGTGAAGATGAATATCACGTTCCTACTCTAACGTCTGATGGAAAAGGTTTTTTTGAGGTAGAGGTTGAAAGAATAGATCCGAACCCGCGTCAGCCACGCAAGTCTTTTAATGATATTGATATTTCAGAATTAGCTCAATCATTAAAAGACTATGGGGTGATTCAGCCTTTAGTGGTAACAAAAAAAGGCGAGCGCTATGAATTGATTGCCGGCGAACGCCGTTTGCGTGCCGCTAAAATGGCTGATTTGAAAAAAGTTCCGGTCGTGGTTCGTGATTATGATGAGCAGAAAAAATTAGAAGTCGCTTTGGTGGAAAATATCCAACGTTCAGACTTGAATCCAATGGAAAAAGCCATGGCTTATCGCCAGCTGATGGATGATTTTAATTTGACCGTGGAAGAAACCGCGCGTCGCGTCGGAAAATCTCGTCCACAGGTTTCTAATACTATACGTTTAATGGCTTTACCAGAAGAAATTTGCAATGCTTTATCGCATGGACAATTGACTGAGGCGCACGCGATTTATTTAATTGGAATAGATAATCCTGTCCGGCAGATGGATATTTTTCGAAAAATTATTCAAAATAATTGGACAGTGAAGGAAACCGGCCGTCAAGTGCGACGTTTCGGAGGGACCAAGGAATCCAGGATAAAAGAAGATCCAGCCGACAGAGGTCGTTCTGCCGCTTTTCGCACATTTTTTGCCGCCAGAGTGGAAATTAAGCGAGAAAACCGCGGTGGAAAAGTAATTATTGATTTTATGACTAATGACGAGTTAGATGAAATGGTTAAAAAAATTAAAAGTTAAAAGTAAGAAGTGAAAATAAAAAAACAAAAATCCGCTTTAAGCGGAATTTGTTTTATTAAACAATGAAGAAGACTTATTGCATTATAACTTTTGGTTGCCAGATGAATAAATCCGATAGCGAGCGTATTGCTGCTTATTTGGAGTTTTTTGGTTTTAAAAATGAGCTAGACAAGAAAAGGGCTGGTTTAGTTGTTTTAAATACTTGCGGGATTAGGCAAACAGCAGAAAATCGTAATTATGGTTTAATTCCTGATATAAAAAAAGAAAATCCAGGAGTGAAAATTATTTTAGCTGGTTGTTTGTCGGAGCGCAAAGATGTCATTAGGCGTCTTAGCAAGTGGGTTGATGTTTTTTTACCAATAAAAGATTTACCAGAGCTTTATAAGAAATTAAATTTAAAAAAACTTCCCTCTACAAAAAAAGACAATATATTTGGTTCTGGAGATTATCTTGGTATTAAACCAAAAGTAGATTCAAAAATTTCAGCTTATATTCCTATTGGTAATGGTTGTGATAATTTTTGTTCTTATTGTGTTGTGCCTTTTGCTCGTGGTCGTGAACAATATCGTCCGGCCAATGAAATAATTAAAGAAGCGGAAGAATTTATTAAAAATAATTATAAAGAAATAATTTTGATCGCCCAGAATGTGAATAGTTATTCAACTGTTGCTTCCAAGAAAGATTTAAAATATTTTCCAAATAAAAAAAATGGTCAGGCGATAAATTTTGCCGAGCTTTTAGATGTTGTTGGGAGTTTATCGGGAAATTATTGGGTGCACTTTATTTCCAGCCATCCAAAAAATATGAGTGATGACTTGATTGAAGTTGTCGCGCGCGGTGGCCGGATTGCTCCCCATGTCCATTTGCCGACGCAAGCGGGCGACGATAAAATTTTAGCAGTGATGAATCGCAAATACACTGCTAAACACTATTTAAGTCTAGTGAAAAAAATTCGCTTAGCCATCCCCGATGTTGGCCTGTCATCGGATATTATTGTTGGTTTTCCCGGCGAAACAAAAAAACAATTCGCGCAATCGGAAAAATTAATGCGTCAGGCAAAATTTGATATGGTCTATACCTCACGCTTCAGTCCTCGCCCAGGAACCGCAGCTTACAAATTAAAAGATAATGTTTCTTCGGATGAGAAGGCTCGACGAGAAGATGCTTTAATAAAAATTTTAAGACAGACTGCTTCAAAAAATAATCAAAAATTTTTAAACAGGGAGATTGTTGTATTGGTTGGAGAAAAAAATAAAAGAGGCGAGTGGCTTGGAAGAAATGGACAATACATAACTGTTAAAATAAAAGGTGCAGCTGACAAAGAATTAACAGGCAGATTTTCATTAATTAAAATAATCGCCTGCCATGATTTTGGCCTAGACGGAGAATTTGTAAAATAATGGAAAACAATAAATCTAAAGTTATAGTCATTCTTGGTACAACCGCGTCAGGTAAAACTTCGTTAGGGGTGTCTTTGGCGTGTCGTTTTAATGGGGAGATAATTTCTGCTGATAGTCGCCAAGTTTATTGTGGATTGGATATTGGTTCCGGTAAGGATTTAATTGAGTATGGAGATATAAAATACCACCTTATAGATGTTGCTGATCCGCAAAATCGTTATTCGGTTGCGCAATACCAACGTGATGCTTTTTTTGCTATTGATGATATTTTAAAGCGAGGGAAGACTCCAGTCGTTGTTGGTGGTTCTGGGCAGTATTTGGAAGCAGTAGTAGAAAATTATCAGCTCACAGATATAAAACCAGATAATGAATTGAGAGAAAAATTAGAAAATTTAAGCACTGAAGAATTATTTGCTGAATTAGAAAAGAAAAATCCAGTCTTTGCAGAGAAATTAAATAATAGTGACAAAAACAACAAACGTCGCTTAATTCGTTATTTAGAAATTAATAATTCCCCTCTTGAGAGGGGTGGGAGCCCAAAGGGCGACGGGGTGTGTGAGGCTGGTAGTGAATACGATTTTTTGCTTCTCGGTTTAACCTATCCAAAAGAAATTCTCACTGAACGCATTTATAAGCGTTTAATTGAACGCTTAGAAAAAGAAGGAATGATTCAAGAAGTTTCCGATCTCCATGACAAAAAAGGCCTTTCTTGGGAAAGGCTTATAGAATTCGGTTTAGAATATAAATTTATCTCCCAATATCTGCAAGAAAAAATAGATTACGATCAAATGGTAGAATTATTAGATCGTGCCATAAATCAATTTGCCAAAAAACAAATAACCTGGTTTCGTCGTTGGGAGAAAAAAAGAAGAATAAATTGGGTAGAGGATAAAAAAGAGGCAGAAAAAATGGTAGATGAATTTTTAGAATGATAAATTTTCTAGCCATTCGTCTTCTTTTTCGGCAATCATTTTTTTTACTTCTTCCAACTCTCGAACTTTTTCGTAATTATAAGTAGTAGGATTTTCTAAAAAATATTTTAATAATTCCAATTGTTTCAAATTAAGTTTTTCTAATTTTTTTTCTAAAGCTAAAGCCTCTTTTTTGGCTGCCTTTTTTTCAAGATAATTTTCACTGCGTGGGATTGGTTTCTTTTCTTTTTGTATATTATTTTTTTCTTCCATTTCTAATTCTTTTTCTAGTTCTTCTACGTACTCCTCGTAATTTTCCAGACGTTGTTTGGCTTGCCCATCTTTTATTTCCAAGAGACTATTGGCGATTAAATTACTAAATGTTCGATCGTGACTGGCAAAAAGAATTGTGCCATTAAATTTCATTAAAGCTCTACCTAAGGATTCAACAGTTTCAAAATCCAGGTGGCAAGTAGGTTCATCTAGAATTAAAACATCAGGTTTAGATAGAAGTAGTCCGGCTAAAAGCAGGCGCGACTTTTCTCCACCAGAAAGTACCCCAATAGATTTTTTTAAATCATCGGCGCGAAACAAAAAATCTCCAGCCATCTTCAAAACCTGCTCGGTTTTTATTTCCGGTCTAGCTAAACGACGTAAATATTCTCCTACCTGCTCCTTATCACTTAAATTCTCTATTGGGTCAGCTCCGTGATAGACAATCTTAGAATCGGCTGACCAATGAAAAGAACCGCTTAGGGGTGGCAAAAAACCGGCCAGGGTGCGCAGTAGAGTGGTCTTTCCTTGGCCATTTAAGCCAAGAATTGCCAATTTCTCGCCGGCTGGCAGGTCAATGTTGATATTCGCCACTACAGCTTTATCGCCGTAGCCAATGGCCATATTTTTGATTCTTAGGGCGAAATTATGCCGTTTTGGCGCCGGTGGAATATTAATTCTAGTAATACCAGCTTTGTGCTCTATAGTGATTCGCTTGGTTTCTAGTTTATTTATTTTTCTAATAAAAGCTTGGGCTTGCTTAGCTTTAGACGCCTTAAAGCGAAAACGCTCAACAAAATCTTGCAAGTGTTCTTGTTGGCGTTCTAGACTTTTATTGGCCTTAAGCAGGGTGGAAAGTTTTTCTTCTTTAAAAATTAAATAGCTTTCAATGTTGCCGGGATAATGATAACAGCCGGTAGAGGAGATATCTAAAGTTTCTTCACAAGTTTTTTTTAAAAATTCACGGTCATGAGAAATTATTAAAAAACTGCCCTTGTATGATTGTAAATAATTTTGCAAAAGTAAAAGCGTATTTAAGTCTAGATAGTTAGTCGGTTCGTCTAAAAGAAATAAATTTGGTTCCGCCAAAAGCATGGCGGTAATTTTTAAACGCATACGCCAGCCACCAGATAATCCTATTGCTGGTTGTTTAAGTTTTTCTTCGTCCAGCTGAAATTTGGAAGCCAATTTTTTTATAGTCCAATCTTCGCGTCCACTAGTGTGTTTTAAATATTCAAGTGCGCTTTCATCTTTGGTAAAATCATTTTCTTGCTTTAAATAACTAATGCGCGCTTCATTGCCGATAATAATTTTTCCATCATCCGCTTCTTCTTCGCCGGTTAGAATTCTAAAAAGAGTGGACTTGCCAGCACCATTGCGTCCAATAACGCCAATTTTTTGTCGTGTTCGGACAGCAAAAGTTAGACCGAAAAATATTTTTTGGCCTAAGTAGCTTTTACTTAAATTAGTGGCTTGAAGAAGGATAGACATGACTATTCTATTTTTAAAACTTGATCAAGAACTTTATAAAATAAATCTTTTTTGCTTTTTATTATTTTTTGTCCTTCTGGCATTATTTTATTCCAACCTCTTTCCAGTTTATTTTTTAACCAAACAGCGCCTTCATAAGTTTCTAACTTATGAATATTATAGGCCAAGAAAAGCATATCTGGAATACAAGAAAAATGTGACATAGCATCGGCGGAGGCAAGAATTTTTTCTTCGGTGGTTTCTTTCTTTAATATTACACTACCGCGATGGTTTAAAATGCATTGGGATACAGCCATTATTTTTTCTTTTGGCAGGCCAAGGTTGGTTAATATTTTTTTTGCTTCTTGGGCACCAATAATGTGATGTCTTTCAGCGTTTTTAAAATTAATTAAGGAAGCGTAATCATGAAGATAGGCGGCTAATTCCAAGACCTCTGCATCAGCTTTTAATTTCTTAGCCAGTTTCAAAGAATAAAAAGCGACAATTTCTAAATGATACGGCCAAACCGTCGGACCATATTTATTAGCCTTAGCATTGTTAGCTTGTAAAACTATCCTCTTAACTTCTTTGAGGATATTTTGATAATTATATTTTTTCATCGGGTTTATTTTTATTTTCCAAAATTTTTCCAGCTAAAATCGTCATAGCAGGAATCATTAAATAGCCAAGTCCAATTTGAGGTAAATAATCTCCGATAGCTTTTCCCATTGGTACAAGTGTTACCATATCCAAGACTAAATTCATTACCATCCAGAGAAAGCCTAATAATAATCCTTCCTTGACGTAATTCTTATCGACGATTTTAAAATATTTAATAATCAAAAAGGCAGTAAACCAGGTAGCCGAAACTACCATTATATTTTTGAATAATAATTGGTTAATAAGCAGTTCTCCTTTTGGGCTAAAAAATAAAAAAGAAAATATAAAGGGACTAGCCAAGAAAGAAAACCGAAGACGATAGCTTTTTTGATTGATTTCATAAGAATGTTGTTAATTTGACAATTTTATATTTTAATGTATACTATAAGTATGATTGTTGGCCTCATTTATTGAGGCTCCGAGATCCCCACTACTCCGCAAGGATGGTGGGTTTCGTTTTTATATCTAGAATTTCAGCTAGCCTTTCTTTGATTATTAGAAAATCTTCTTTTGATAGAATATTATTTTTCATTTTTCTGATTAATCTTTTGGAACTGATTAGGCGTATCTGTGATAATATAAAAATCTTTTTTTCTGCATTACTACTAAGCTCTAAATAATAATAACCTTTCTTTTCTTGTGTTGTTGGTGGAATAGCTAAAAGCGAGTTAGGGTTTATTTTCTTTAGAATTAAAATCGGTCTTTCAAAGTAACCGTTTTTACCATCAACTTCGTTGCCAATATTTACGCCGACACTGGCCCACCAAATCTCTCTTTCGTTAAAATAGATAATTCTTTTTTCATTGGAATGAATACGAATTTTTAATTTTGTCCACTCTACCATTTTTTCTAATTTTTCTCGTCCCTCCAATTTTTCCTCCATAAATTGTTTTATTTTAAAATTTTATATTTTATCATTAATATATCGTTATCAACTTTTTGAGAATTAGTAAGGGATAATCGTTTTTCAAATTC
Organism: Patescibacteria group bacterium; assembly: GCA_041652555.1. Taxonomy (GTDB): domain Bacteria; phylum Patescibacteriota; class Patescibacteriia; order Patescibacteriales; family WJLG01; genus JBAZHE01. Next base: position 51,542 of record JBAZHE010000005.1, read on the forward strand.
TTTTGTTGCAAAGACGGGAATGCCGCCACCAATAAATACTGGCTCAACTATTAAAACAACTTCATCTATTAAATTGTTGATTATAAAGGCGCTGTTAGTCATACTTCCGCCAGCTAAGACGGCGTTATCAATATTCATAGCCGTGGCTTTTTCAATAGCATCTTCCGGGGATTTGGCAAATACAAACGAAGAATCTGGTTGGAAATTATTATTACTAGAAATAACTATTTTTAATTTTGTTTTTATATCATTAAAATTATAATCCGAATATTTTTGTACTGCTTCATAAGCTTTTCTGCCAACAATAAGACAGTCGTGCTCCTCGACTGTTTTTACAAAATATTTCCAGCTAGTATCCGATAAAAAGTCTTCCTGACCGTTTTTGTCGGCAATCATACCATTAACCGACATTGATGCAAATAAAATTATTTTCATAATTATTTTTGTAAATTTGGTAATTTAAAAATTATTTCAAAATTGAAAATTCAGAATTTAAAATTAATAACCCTATATTCTTTTTATATGACACACAAGGAGGAGGTTAATTTAGTAGTTTAATCAAAAGCTCCTGTGCTTTTTTTGGATTAGCTTTTCCTTTTGTTGCGGCCATAACTTGGCCGACTAGGAATTGAGCAACGTTGGTTTTTCCGGCTCTGTATTGAGTTACTTGGTCTGGGTTTTTATCTAGGACTCCTTTGATAATCCCCTCTAGAGCGGCGGAGTCGTCCATTTGTTGTAGGCCCATGTCGTCCATGATGTTCGTTGGATCGCCACCTTTTTCGTACATCACACCGAGGATGGTTTGGGCGGCGGAGGAGTTTATTTTGTCTTGATAAACCAAAGTCATTAATTCGGCGAAGTTTTCCGGAGTGATTTTTATGTCGGTGATGGTTTGATTGTTGCTGTTTAAGTGTTTAAAAAGTTCACCTACTAGCCAGTTGGCGGAAAGTTTTGATAATTTATTTTTTTGTCTTTCCCAAGAATCGCCAGTGGCAATAATCCAGGCTTCTAATTCTGAAACTACATGTTCGGCGTAGTCGGCTAATTTTTTGTCGTTAATTAAAATTTCGGCAGTTTCGGAATCAAAACCGTACTCGGCAATGAAGCGAGCTTTTTTCTCGGCTGGCAATTCTATTAAATGAGTTTTTAATTCTTCTATTTTTTGTCCGGAAGTTTCAACTGGCGGAATATCTGGTTCTGGAAAGTAGCGATAGTCAGCAGAGGTTTCTTTAAAGCGTTGGTGAACAGTTTTGCCAGTGTTCTCATTCCAACCACGGGTTTCTTGTCTTAATTCTTCACCTTCGGCTAAGGCCTTTTGTTGTCTTTCTATTTCATAAATAATAGCCTTCTCCATCGCTTTGAAAGAGTTGATATTTTTAACTTCAATTTTTGGGTTTAATTTATAGTCGCCAAGAGGTTTTATTTCACAATTGCCAAGATATTCCCACTTGCCTTTTTCTTGCAAAGAAATATTGGCTTCACAGCGCATTTCGCCTTTTTCCATATCAGCATTAGAAATTCCTAAGTAGCGTAAAGTTTGTTGATAACGCCAAGCGAATTTTTTGGCTTGTTCGGCGGATTTGATTACTGGTTCGGTTACTAATTCTACTAATGGTGTGCCGGCGCGGTTTAGATCAACCAAAGAATAATCCTTGCCAGTCATGTGGGAGGATTTTCCAGTATCTTCTTCCAAATGAATTCTAGTGATAGTAACTTTTTCGCCATCAACATCTAGCCAGCCGTCAGCGCAAAAAGGAATTTCAAATTGTGAAATCTGATAACCTTTTGGTAGGTCAGGATAGAAATAATTTTTGCGGTCAAATTTGGAAAATTCATTAATTCGGCAATGCAAACCTAAACCAAGAATCATCGTCCAATCAATGGCTTCACGATTAGGATAGGGGAGAGTTCCAGGATGTCCGAGACAAATAGGACAGGTATTGGCGTTTGGTTCCGCACCTTCGGCTTTGCCATAAACAGTGTTTTGGCAACGGCAGAACATTTTGGACTTGGTTTTGAGTTCGGCGTGGATTTCCAGGCCGATAATGACATCGTAGTTCATAAAATTGATATTAATTCCCCTCTAGAGAGAGGTGGACGCCGAAGGCGGACGGGGTGTGTTATGCTTGGTTTACCACCGTTGTTTATAATAAATTTAATTTTACCGCTTAATAAGGTAAAAATCAAGTGGAGTAGTTGACAAAAAATAAAAATAGTGATAATATTATTCTTCAAAGATAAATGATAATTTCATCCCAAAGGAGAATGTAATGAACAAAAAGGGGATAGTCGAAAGCTTCTTTTTTTATTTTTCAGAGGAAGAGGTGGAAATAACCAGAAAAGCCAAGCACGTAGTTGGCTTAACATTCAAAAGAAAGATGTGTATTGTTGACGGAAAAGAAAAAGAATACACAACTAAATCAAAAAAATTAACGAAAAGAAAAGGATATGTCGGCAATGGCATTTGTGGTGGGTCAAAACCCGAGTATCCACCTGAATATTACGTTGATTAAGATTATGGTCGGTTGCAAGCGCAGCCGGCCCTTTTATTTCCAATAAAAAGGCCCTCATATCTTTAGAGGGCTTAAAAGTGTTAGTGTTATGGTTTTGGAATTTTGTAGAGATTATAGATAGTCCTATTAACTCCGCTAAGACAACTCGTTATTTTGGGGAATTTTTCTTTCTCACTCACCAAAATTATTATTCCAGCGAGAATCACTAAAGCAATTATAATGTTAAGTAATTCTTTCTTCCCCTTCATTTTAGACCCCCGTTTTTTTGTTTTTTATAAATAATTTATAGTCTCGCCAATCTTTTCTGTAAAGTAGAAATAAACTAATAGAGAAAATTATTGTCCCGACAATACTTCTAATTAGATCTGCTTTTTGTAAAAGAACGAAGTTTTTAATAAAAAGATGGGGGAGAAACGTAAACAATCCTACAAGAGATATTATTTTTGCCATAATAAACAGAACGCTTTTTGTTGTTTTTTTTCCTGATTGTAAGAGGGAAAAAACAATCAAGAGTATAGCATATAACCCCCACGACAACGCCATCCAATTGTTTATTAGACTTCCGGCGATTAAACAATTGGTCAGTTTTGCTGCCGTTATTATTTCTGTCAGGATTAACAGTATAAGGAAAAACATAAACATCTCTCCGATAAGTTCGCTGACAAAAAATACTTTTGGTTTTCTCTTGAAATATATCAAATATCCCAGGAGTGCACCAAGGACAAGTGGAAATAGAAGTGGCAATAAAAATTCTTTCAGTATATCCATTTTTCACCTCCATAAGATTGTGAAAGGAACTTTTAAAAAACAATACCGCTCTTAGGCGGTATTGTCAAATTTATAAATTAAGTTTATCTATTTGGCTGTGCAAATTTTTTAAGTCAGAATCATTGAGCAATGGGTAGTCGGCCATAACAATCGGGCCACCTTTGTCGGAATTTTCAATTTCCGCCCAATCGCGACTTCTAGCCTCTTCTTCGGTATAGGGTCTTTCCAGTCTATTTGCCATACGATTATGGCGGATGCTTGGTGAGCAAATAGCGGCAATCACCATAAAATTGTCCTGATATTTTTCTTTTAAGATTTTATATTCATCCCAGCTGTATAAGCTTTCTATAATTAATTTGTCAGAATTTTTTAAAGCTTCTTCAATTTTTGGCAAAGAAAACAGGGCATAAGCACCCATACCACCTTCGGCGCGAATTTTTTCTCGGGCGTATCGTTCATTTTTTTCATTTACCTCTAAACCTTCTTTTTTGAGACGATCAAAAGTAATCTCGCCTAAGTAAACTACTGGACAGCTATATTTTTCCTTTAAATATTTAGTTATTTCGCTTTTGCCGGAGCCGCACATCCCGACTACAGCATAGATTTTTGACATAATGTAGTCCCTAGGGGAATCGAACCCCTATTGCCAGGATGAGAACCTGGCGTCCTAACCGTTAGACGAAGGGACCCCTTCTCAAATTTCGAATTAAAATAAAAAATCCGCTTTTGGATTTGTTTATATTATAAACAAATTTTTAAGAGTAGTCAAGGCGGAGTTGTTGACAATGATTTTTTTTTGTGCTATACTGTTTATGTTAGTCCAAAAGACTGACCAGACCTCAGAAAAGAGGTATGAAGTACGCAAGCAATGAAAATATTAAACTATTTTTATAACGCTACTACTAATTTATAAACTAGTTCTAAAAAAACATGAACGGAACAATCAAAAAGCTCGTTGTCGAAAAGAATTTCGGTTTCATCGCCCAAGAGGGTGCTGAAAAAGATTTATTCTTCCATGCTTCCTCTTTGGAAGGTGTTGATTTCAGCGAGTTAAGAGAAGGTGACGCTGTTACCTTTGAAGTTGGAGAAACCCCTAAGGGTCCTTCCGCTACTAATGTTAAAAAAGCTTAATAACTTTTTTATATAGTAAAAATCATCCCGATAACTCGGGATGTTTTTTTGTTACAAAATTGTTCCGATAAAATCTTTATGTCCGCGCAGGAATTCCTCGGCGGAAAGTGGCTTGCCACCTTCTAATTGGAGTTTTGTTATAATCAAAGCATCTTGCCCGCATTGCACCGCTAATTTGTTATTATCTAAAAATACTTCCCCTGGTTTATATTTATTTATTGGAAAAATTTTATTTTCAACAGAAATTATTTTTAAAGTTTTATTGATAATTGAAGATTGATAATTGGAGATTGAAAACGTTCCTGGCCAGGGATAGTAGGCGCGGGCTTGGCGTTCGATTTCTATAGCCGGTTTATTCCAATCAATTTTTCCATCAGCTTTTTTTATTTCTGGGCAATATAATGTTTCTCTAGCTTGCGGTTCCGGAATTATTTTTCCTTGTGAAAAGTTAATTAAAATATCAGGCAAAGTTTTTGCGCCGAGAATTGAAAGTTTGTCGTGTAAGATTGCGCCGGTTTCATTTTTTTCTAAATTAACTTTGGCAATTTTTAAAATTGGGCCAGTATCAAGTCCTTCGTCCATCAACATAATAGTCACGCCAGATTCGTTGTCGCCGTTTAAGATTGGCGCTTGTAGGACAGCTGAACCGCGATAGAGAGGGAGAATAGAGCCATGGACGTTTACACAGCCGTATTTCGGTAAAGTCAAGACGCTTTTTGGTACTAATTTTCCATAGGCAACAACAACCAAAAAATCCGGATTCAAGTCGGAAATTTTTTCAGCCACTTCTTTGACTTTCTCCGGTTGCCAAACTGGAATATTATTTTCTAGAGCAAATTTTTTGACCGGTGGCGGTGTTAGAGTCATCTTGCGTCCGACTGGCTTGTCTGGTTGCGTTATTACTGCTAAAATTTTAAAGCGAGGGTCTTTGATTAAATTTTGCAAAGACGGTATGGCAAATTCGGGACTTCCTAGAAAAATTATTTTTATTTTATTATCCATATTCCGCTAGCCTCGTCAGAGTCTCCCGGTAGGGGGCTCTAATGCTTTAGTAATTATTTTTTTATCTATTTTATGAATTTTATAGTTTATCTTTTAAATTTTTTCGGCCATATGGGTTATGCTGGCATTGTTTTTTTAATGGCCGTAGAGAGCTCTTTTATTCCTTTTCCTTCCGAGGTTGTTATTCCGCCGGCCGCTTATCTGGCTTCGCAAGGAGAAATGAATGTTTGGTTGATAATTTTATCCGGTTTGGCTGGTAGCTTAATCGGTGCAACCCTAAATTATTTTATTGCTTTCTTTCTTGGGCGTGCCATAATTTATAAATTGGCTGATCATAAATTTTCTAATATATTTTTAATAAATTCAAAAAAGGTTCAGAAAGTGGAAGATTATTTTTTGAAATATGGTCGGATGTCGACTTTGATCGGTCGTCTTGTTCCGGTGGTACGCCAACTCATTTCTTTGCCAGCCGGGTTTGCTAGAATGAATTTTGGTAGTTTTATTTTTTTTACTGCGATTGGTTCACTTATTTGGACTAGCACCTTAGCGGCGCTTGGTTATTATTTTGGTGCTAACCGCGAATTATTAGCTTCTTTCTATCATGAGATAACTTATGGTGGTTTAGTTTTGGGAATTGTTTTTGTAATTTTTATTTTTTGGCGGAAAAAAAGAAAATAATTTTTGCCAAGCTAGAACAGGTCAGTGCCTTATCCCTACGATTTAATATCTATTTCATCTATTTTTTTAAGCTCCCTGGCTTTGTCTATAAAGAGAATTCCGTCTAGGTGATCTGCTTCATGTTGAATGACTCGCGCTAAAAGTCCGGAAGCTTTGATTTTATTTTCTCGGCCATTAATGTCAATAAAAGCACAAGTAATTGATTTGTGGCGGCGCACTTCGCCGAAATAAAACGGTACTGACAAACAACCTTCTTCTTCCCAATTTTTCAAAAAAGATTTTTTTATTATTTTGGGATTAAACATTATTAAAACGCCGTCCTTGGCGCTAACGGTTATTAGGCGGATGTTTTTTCCGACTTGCGGGGCGGCTAAGCCAATCCCATCTTTTTTTTTCATGGTTTCCGCCATATCTAAAGAAAATTCATGCATTTTTTCCGTGTGCACATCTTTGGCCTTAACTTTTTCAGATTTTTGGCGCAGGTGCGGATTAGGATTAACTAATATTTCAAGTATTTTTGGCATATAATTGATTAAGGGCTTGCTATTTTTTTGCTTTTCTATTAGATTATTATTATAATGCTTTAATTTTAAAAAAGCAAAGTGGCTATGCCAGATAACAAAAATCAAGATTTCCAGAGTTTAGGTGCGCTATTTGCTGTTAAAAGAGCGAAAGCTCCGCCGCCGCCCGCCTATCAATGGCAGGAGTTGGCTTTGCGAGTAATAAGCGAGCTTGGTATTCCACCGTTTAAGAAATCCTCAGTTTTCAAAGCTTGCCGTGATCACCCTAAAGACTTCATAGAAATTTGCCTTAACGACACTAAGGAATTATGCACGGATGGGCAAAGTTGGAAGTACTTTTTCAAGATCATTCAAAATAGAATAAAAGAAAAAAATAATAACCAATAACATTTTAGAGGAGGGGTTATGAAAATTGTTGTTGATTTATATCATAACACGAGGAATGTTAATTTGAGTGAGGTTTTTTTCTGTATCAGGCTGATGTTCTTCTGTGTGCTTTTACAGAAGAAGAAAGTGCGTTGTTGAAAGTTTATTGTTCTGGTTATGCGGTGTTATCATCCATTGAGAATTATTTCTCAAATATGTGCATGGTGTCCACTAAAAAGAGAAGAGATAAAAATCTTCTTGTTATAGAGTATGAGGGCAATATTTGGAGTGTTATAGAAAAAGAATGGAGTCTTCTTGGATATCTTCAAGAGACGTTCGCTTTTACAAATGATTTTTGTTGTGTTTTTTATTTAAAAGAAAAAGAGGCTGCCGGCGCAACATTTGATTTTGTTGTAAAAAATATAAAAAAGTAATTTTATCAGTAAAAGCGCGGATAGGTAATCCGCGCTTTATTCTTGTTCTAAATGTTTATTTAAGTTGAGTAGGGTTGTTAGATAGCCAACCCCGAATGGGGCTTCGTAGACGAAATTTTCCATTCCCCAATCAATTCCAGCACCGCTTAAAATTCCCAAGAGCACGGCAATTGATTTTAAGCCACAGGGCCTGGCTTCGGAGATTTGCGCCTCTTTAAGAGCTATCATTTCCTCTATTTTTTTGTTTTGTAAAAGCTCAATTAAGCGTTGATCAAATTTGGCGGCCTTGGGTGAAAAGCCGGCCGGAGAATTTTTTGTTAAGCGATGCGAGAGATCGCCCGAAGCAATAACGGCGATTTTTTTCTTTTCGTTGGTTAAAATTTGGCCTATTTTTTCACCAACAACGAAATGTTTTGCTAGAGAAAATTTAGAAATATGAAAAGGGGAGACTTCCACATCTTTTTCTAAACAGAGGCGGTAAAGCGGTACGCCACAGCCAAAATCTAAAACTTTTTCATTGATAATTCTGATTGGCGTATTTTCTTCTAATTTTTCTCGAATAACTTGAGTTAATTCCAGGTCGCCACCAATAGCTAATGACAAAGAAAAATCCCCGAATTCTTCAAAATTCAAAGAAAATTCTTTAGCAACATTAAAAACAAAAAAATCTTTCTCGATTTTTCCGTGCGAGGAAATTATAAAAATAGATTTTATTTTTTCTTGCTTGATCGTCTCCGCGATTTTTTGGTAGAAATTTTCCGTCTTGGCTAGGCGGGAAATATTTTCTTTGCCAATGGCTGGCACCAAAACAATCGGATGAGGGACAACAGCGGCTATTTTAATAGGCATATTTGTTAGAAACTTTTTTTATCTATAACTTCTCCGTTTGGATATTTAGCTAGGAATTGCGGGGAAACCGAGATTATGTTTTCCCATTTGTAGCCGAATTTTTCAAATACTTGGCCGGAAACAAATGGCCGTTTCATTCCATTCTCCACTAAATAAACCGCTTTAGTTGATGGAGAGGTTAAGAGTTCGCCATCGCTAAAGAGAATCGGCGTACCGGTTGGGTAAAGATCCAAATCTTTCGGCAAGACTGGGATGATTTTTTTCTTAGCAAATTTATAAGTTAAAAGAGATTTATCATGTAGAGGATATTTTATTCCTTCTTCAATCCAGAAAACACCGCCGGTTGTTTTGTCTTGCAATAAGGCGCCGGTTGGATAAGTGGAAGTAGCGGATAAAGGCACGCCATCAACATAAGAATTTATATCTTCCCAGCTGGCGTTCATAACCTCTTCTGGATTATAGCCGAATGTTTTGAAGACATCAGAAGAGGTGAAGCCACGTTTTTTGTCATCAACTAAAAGGAAAATAGTGCCACGTGGAGATTTAATTAGAGAATAATTAGGAAATTTAATCGGTGCGCCAGTTGGGTAGCCGTCTAAAACGCTTTTATCCACTTGGATTATTTTTTTTTGGTCAAAGCGAGAGGTTAGAGCACTTTTGGCGATGAACGGCCGTTTTTGACCTTTTTTAATTAGCCAGACACCAGCTTCTCCATTGGCTTGTAAAAGCGAGCCATTAGGGTAGGTTCTGGTAAAATATCGGCGCCACAATTTCCAAAAATTATAATTGCCGTTATAGACGTGTGGGGTGTAATTGTATAAGCCAGCCGTAGCGCCATTCTCTATGGTAATGGTTAAATCACCTTTAATCGTTGTGGAATAAGGATTGGTAAAAGAATAAGTTTTTCCGGCTTGAAAAGAATAATCTTGAGGGCTTTCCAAGTAGTCAAAGAATTGTAAGGTAGCGCTATTTATTTGTTTCCAAATTCCTTGCCAGCGAGAATTACAACCGCCACCATCTGGACAGCCATAACCGGTGGCCCAATCCAGTGAGCCGGAAGAGGGATTGGCATCTTCAATTAATCCTTGTTCTTTTTGCAAAAGCACTAAGACAAATTTCGGGCTGATTTTATTTTCCTGACAGCGAGTGTAAATTATTTTAGAAACGCGCATCATTTCATTAGTATTGGGGTCGGCCACGGAATAGTTAGCTAAATAACTATTTTTATCTTCTAAAAATTTTTGGATTTCTGCTTCGGTCATAGAATTATAATCCAAAATTTCCGCGTTGCTGATTATATTGCCGGGATTAAAATTTGGATCCGGCGCTTCTTGTGCAAAAGCAATTGAACAAAGGGAAATAGTTAAAACAACCGACAAAAGTCCAATTATTATTTTATTTTTCATAAATATTTTTATTATTTTTTTAGATATGTTTATTATAGTATATTAGAAAGAATAATTCAATCAATTTTTTAGGTTAACTTTTTTGTAAATGATGTTATAATAAAAACAGCAAGAAAAAATAATTATTAAGATTTATGAAAAACGAAAAACAGTTAGCTATTTTTGAAGGTAAAAAAATTCGTCGGATTTGGGATGAGAAAGAAGAAAAATGGTATTTTTCTATTGTTGATGTGGTTGGTATTTTGTCACAAAGTGTTGCCCCGCAAAACTATTGGAAAGTTTTGAAAAACCGATTAAAAAAGGAAGGATCTGAGGTGGTTACAAAATGTAACCAACTGAAAATGCAGGCTTCTGACGGGAAATATTATTTAACAGATTCCGCTGATACTGAAGTCGTTTTGCGTTTAATCCAGTCGGTTCCGTCTCCCAAAGCTGAGCCATTCAAGTTGTGGTTAGCCAAAGTAGGCTATGAACGAATCCAAGAAATAGAAGATCCTGAATTAGCCGCTCAGCGCGCTAGGAATATTTATCGAGCAAAAGGCTATCCCGAGTCGTGGATCGAAAAACGAATGCGAGGAATTGAAGTCCGCGAAACTCTAACTAACGAGTGGAAAAACAGGGGAGCCAAGGAGAGTGTAGAATTCGCCATCCTAACTAATGAAATAATGAAAGGTGCTTTTGATATGACCGCCGAAGGCTATAAGGAATTCAAGGGGCTTAAGCGGGAAAATCTTCGTGACCACATGGAAGACATGGAATTGATTCTGACAATGCTCGGCGAAGCGACAACAAACAAAATTCATTAAGGGCGAGAGTCAAAAGGGCTTCCTTCGCTTAAAAAAGACGCTAAAGACGGCGGTGATTTGGCTGGCAGAACAAGAAAGGATATTGAAAAGCAAATCGGCAAGCCGGTTATTTCTAAAAAGAATTTCAAAGCTATAAAAAAACAAAAAAAATTAAACCCGTAGGAACAGGGCACTGCCCTGTTCTGTTGGCTAAGTAGTATAATTTAATTTATCCACCAAACGCTGTTTTTTGTTTTTTAAAATAATGCTATATTGAAAATAGTAAGAATAAAAAATTATTATAAAATTATGGAGGGGAAAAACAATCAAATCATTATTTACAGCACCACAGATGGTCAGACTAAAATTGAAGTAAACGTCAAAGAAGAAACAGTCTGGCTAAGCCAAAAACAGATGGCTGAACTTTTTGATAAAGATGTCAGAACGGTTAATGAGCACATCGGAAATGTTTATAAAGATGCTGAGCTTAGCCAAGATCGAACTATCCGGAAATTCCGGATAACTCAAAGTGAAGGTGGAAGATCCGTAGCTAGAGAGATAGAATTTTACAATTTAGATGTTATTATTTCTGTCGGTTATCGGGTAAGCTCATTGCGTGGGACTCAATTTCGCATCTGGGCTACGCAAAAATTAAAGGAATATATTATTAAGGGTTTTGTGATGGATGATAATCGCTTGGCTAACGGTGGCGTAGACAAGGGCTATTTCGAGGAATTTGAAGAAAGGATTAGAAGAATCAGGACTTCTGAAGCTAATTTTTATCAAAAAGTAAGAGATGTGTTTGCCACTAGCGTTGATTATAATTCTAAGGCTGATTACGCCAAAGAATTTTTTGCCACAGTTCAAAATAAATTCCATTACGCCATCACCGGATTAACGGCGGCGGAAATCGTCTCTAAGCGTATAGATAGTAGCAAGGATAATATGGGGCTGACGAACTGGAAAGGCGAGATTATAACGCGTGACCAAGCTGAAATCGCTAAAAATTATTTGGAAGAATTAGAACTAACGCGCCTTAATCTTTTGGTTGAACAATTTTTATCCTTCGCCGAATTGCAAGCTGTGGAAAAGCGGGTGATGTATATGAGGGACTGGCAGAAGAAGTTAGATGGATTTTTAATTTTGAATGAAAAGAAAATTTTAGCCGGCTCCGGCAATGTATCGCATAGCCAAATGGAAACGCAGGTTCGAGTAGAGTTGGAAAAATACAAACGCTTGCTCCCAACTGTTCCGCGTGGTAAAATATAAGCAGATAAAAAAATCAAAGCAGAAAAAGATTAAAACATAATGAAGTATGCACAAGGTTCTCTATTCTGTAATTAAGAAAAAAATAGTAGGGGGGGGGGAATACTAAAAACGCTTTTAAGCATAAAATTTAAGGAGGGTAATAATTTTTAAAATAATTATTAAGATTTATGAAAGATGAAGTAAAAATGGCAATTTTTGAAGGCCAAAAAATCCGGCGTTACTATAATGAAAAAAACGAAACCTGGTATTTTTCAGTAGTTGATATTGTCTCTGTACTCACGGAAAGTGCTAATCCCACTGACTATTTGAAAAAATTAAGGAAGAGAGATCTTTTACTTGGCGAGTACATAGGGACAAATTGTCCCCAGGTAGAAATGGCCACGGAAACTGGGAAAAACAGAAAAACCTTAGCAGGAAATCCCGAACATTTATTTAGGATTATTCAATCTATTCCTAGTAAAAAAGCGGAGCCTATCAAAATTTGGCTCGCTAAAGTCGGCTATGAAAGAATCCAGGAAGTATCTGACCCAGAAAAGGCTCTAAATCGTTCAAGAACATATTGGCAAAGAATGGGCCGAAGTGAGAAATGGATACAACAGCGGATGATGGGTCAAGAGATTAGAAATAAATTAACAGACTACTGGAAAAATAATGAAGTTGAAGAAAAAAAAGAATACGCTATTTTGACGAATATTATCCATCAAGAATGGAGCGACTTAACCGTTAAAGAACATAAAGATTTGAAAAGTTTGAAAACAGAAAATTTACGCGATCATATGTCGGACGCCGAATTGGTTTTTACGGCCTTGGCTGAGCTTTCTACCCGCCAGATTGCCGAGACAATGCAAACCAAAGGTTTGGTAGAAAATAAAGTTCCGGCCAGGAAGGGCGGACGGATTGCCAAGAATGCGCGCCTAGAATTGGAACAAAAAACCGGCAAGAAAGTCGTGAGAGGGGAGAATTTTTTGTCAGCGCGTGAAAATCGGAAAAAATTGAAAAAATAATGTTTTTTGTTACAATGTTAAAAATTAAAGGAATTAAATTTTTAGATTATGACAAAAGTTTTAGGACAACAAAACGTCAATTTACGCTTGTAAAATATATTTGAAGATAAAGAATTAAATCAAGATTCAGTTATCAAGGATTTTTTGACAACTGCCACGGATGACAAGAAATATCACAGCGATATCTACATCGCAAAAAATTATTTAAATGAAAAGGAATTGGATTTGCTTAACAGGATCGTAACAAT
>JBAZHE010000006.1:0-53240 GCA_041652555.1 Patescibacteria group bacterium
CGAAACGTTAAACAAAATCGGCAGGAACACCTTCGGGAGATCCTGCCGGAGCCAAAAATGCAAATTGGGTGCCACAGTCCGGAGTACCGGAACTATGGCACCCCCGAAGGAATGGGATATCGTTAGAGCGATAGCTTATTCTGGAGCGAAGAGATAAGTAGATTGCAGATGGGTGCTACAGTCCCGAGGCTTCGGGAATTATGGCACCCCCACTGAGGGGATTTAAAAAATTGAAGGTTTCTGCCTTCAATTTTTAATTTGGCAATGATATTTAGCTTGTGGTATAATATATTTATTATGAATAAAAAAATAGCGATTTTTTTAGGTTTTTTTCTTCTTACATATTTTGTTTTTTATTCTCAGCCGATTAACGCCTCGGCTGGTAATTTGGGTGAGATTTTGGTTAAGTTTAAAAATTTAAAATATCCTTTAGCCATAGAAATTCCTCAAAACATAAAACAAAAAGATTTTTTAAGCACCTATCAAAATAATCCGGCTGTGGAATATGTTGAGCCAAATTTTTTTTATCGTGCTTCGGTTATTCCAAGCGATCAATTTTATTCCAAGCAATGGTATCTGGAAAAAATTCGTGCGCCTTATGCTTGGGATAAAATTCGCGAGACTCCAAATGTTGTTATCGCTGTTATTGATTCCGGAGTACAAATAAAACACCCCGATCTTTATCCGAATATTTGGGTTAATCAAGATGAGATTTTGGGTAATGGAGTTGACGATGATAAAAATGGTTTTATAGATGATTACAATGGCTGGGATTTTATCGGTAATACGCCAGATCCGTCGCCGAAATTTGAAGAAGGTTATACCGAGGCCGGCATAATGCATGGCACGATTGTCGCCGGAATTATTGCTGCGGTTGGCAATAATGATTCAGGTGTTTCTGGTATTTCATGGAAAGCTCAAATAATGCCTTTGCGTGTTTTGGATGATAGTGGTGAGGGTCGGACAAGTGATGTAATTCGCGCGATTGATTATTCTATTGCTAATGGTGCTGATATAATAAACTTTAGCTTTGTCGGCTTGGATTATAGTCGTGGATTATATGAAGCGATACGTCGTGCGCATGAGACTGGAGTTGTTATGGTAGCGGCCGCTGGCAATGAACAGTCGGCTGGTGAAGGTTATGATTTGGATGAAACACCAATGTATCCGGCTTGCGACGACGGGGAAGATAATATGGTTATCGGTGTGGCCGCGACTGACGCGGTTGACCAGAAAGCTAGTTTTTCCAGTTATGGATTACGCTGTGTTGATATTGCCGCGCCGGGCGGAAGTTTTTATAGTACTGCTACTTTCGCTCCGACCAAAAAAATTGGTGAGAATTTTTTTGATCAATATTTTAATGGTTATTGGTCGGGAACTTCCATGGCAACGCCGGTAGTTGCCGGTGCTTTGGCCTTGGTGCAGGCGGTTAATCCGTCTTCTTCAGGTAAAGAATCTCAAGAGATAGTTTTGGCGACAACCGATAGTATTGAGAAACTTAATCCCAATTATCAAGGGAAGCTAGGGCGGGGGAGGGTGAATGTTTTTTCCGCTGTGGTTTTATCGGAAAGAATGATGAAAGAAAAAGTTAAAAAAATAATTTTAGCTCCGGCCTCTGGCGCTTTGACAACAATCAAAGAAGTTGACACTAAAGGATTAATAATAAAAGAATTTAAAGTTTATAATGATGATATAAAGAGTGGTATTAATATTGCAGTTGGAGATATTGATAATGACCGGCAAGATGATGTTGTGGCTAGTGCTGGTGCTGGACGCGCACCTGAGCTTATGTTTTTTTCTTCCGACGGAGTTTTAAGTAAGAAATTTTTTGCGTATGACAAAAATTTTCGCGGTGGCGTAAATGTCGCCGTTGGTGATGTTGATGGCGACGGCAAGAATGAAATAATTACCGGCGCCGGTCCAGGTGGTGGCCCGCATATTAGAGTTTTTGATAATTTAGGTAATGTGAAAAGTCAATTTTTTGCGTATGACAAAAATTTTCGCGGTGGCGTTTTTGTTTCTGTAGCCGATATCGATGGTAATACAGCTGGCCGTGGTGAAGAAATAATCGCTTCGCCCGGGAAAGGTGGCGGTCCGCAAATAAGAATTTTTGACGGCGCCGGCAACGTAAAAAGTCAATTTTTTGCTTATGACAAAAATTTTCGCGGTGGCGTTTCCGCGTCTGCTGGTGATCTGAACGGCGACGGCTTAGCCGAAATTGTCGTTGGCGCCGGTCCAACCGGTGGCCCCCATGTTCGAATTTTTACTGTCGCCGGAAAATTATTAGATTCCTTCTACGCCTTTGACCAAACATTCACCGGTGGAGTAAATGTCGAAACAATTTTGATTAAATAATTCACCCTGTTAAATAATTTTAAGATTTATACCCCCAATAAGTTTTATGTCTATGTATTATCGCTTAGAAAATAATTGATTTAAATTTTATTTATCAGGGTAAATTTATAATTATATGAAGCATGCTATTTTTGAGAAGAAAAATGTTCTTGTTGTTGGTGGTGCCGGTTTTGTTGGTTCGCACCTCTGCGATGAGTTAGTGAAAACTAGTAAGGTGATTTGTCTGGATAATTTTTCTACCGGATTAGAGCGCAATATTGACCATCTTTTAGCCCAGCCGGATTTTGTTTTCCTTAGGCATGATATGTCTGAGCCAATAGACTTGGAAACCGAGCCGTCTTTGCAGAAATTTAAAATTCAATTTCAGGGCATCCAAGAAATTTATAATCTGGCTTGTCCGACTTCGCCGAAAAATTTCGTTAAAAATCGTCAAGCCACGCTTTTAGCTAATTCTTTTGTTGTAAAAAACATTGTAGACTTAACTCGTAAATATGAAGCTAAGTTTTTGCATTTTTCCTCCTCAGTGGTTTATGGTCCGCGTCGCGATAATGATAAAATAAAAGAAGATGATATTGGTGTTGTTGATTTTTTATCTGATCGCGCCTGCTACGACGAAGGGAAGCGTTTTGCCGAGACTTTTGTAAATACTTGCCGTGATTTATATAATCTTGACGCCAAAATTATTAGAATTTTCCGCACCTATGGTCCGCGTTTACCTTTGAATGATAATCAGATGGTACCGGATTTTGTGAGCGACGCTCTGGACGGCAAAGATTTAACAATTTTTGGTGACCAGAATTTTTCTTCCTCATTTTGCTACGTTTCCGATGTGGTGGATGCCGCTATAAAAATAATGGAAACTGATTTACCTGGTCCGTATAATATTGGTTCAGATATGGATATAAAAATTTCCGCAGTAGCGGAAAAAATAATCAAGCTTACAGGCTCATCTTCTAAAATTGTTTATGCTGATTCGCAATTTTTTATGAGCGAGTTGCCTTTGCCGGATATTTCTCACGCTACTGCCGATTTGGGTTGGATGCCGGTAGTTATTTTGGATAAAGGGCTAGAAAAAACCATTGATGAGTTGCGCGCCAGTAAAGGATTAAAAGGAATTGGAGAATAAATATAAATTATGCTTTCTCTAAAAGAAAAATTAAAAGAACAAGTTTTATCGGCTAAGTCTGCCGCGGCCGGAAGGATTGCGGAAAAGATTTTGGGCTACGCGGCCATGGAAGATGTCGATGAAATTATTATTGAAGCTGGCGCTAAAAAGGCGGAAGTGAGATTTTATGATACCGGAGAAGTTAAAGGTTGTTTGGCAATGTCGGAAAAAATAAAAAACGAAGTTATAGATATTTTTAAGGAATTGGGTGGCTTGAAAAACGGTTGCCGGACAGGCTCTTTTAAAAAACAAACACTGGGAAAAAAAATAATTTTTTCTTTAACAGTCTATAATTCCGGCGTGGAAGAAAAAATAATAGTCAAGGTTGCCAATAGCCGTTTTGACTTGATTGAGATTGGTCGGCTGGGCTTGGAAAAAAAATCTTTAGCTCGGGTTAAATTAATGTTAGAAAAAAAATCCGGCTTAATTCTTTCTATTGGCCAGTTTAATTCCGGCAAAACCAGCACGCTTTATAGTTTTATTAATTATATTAATTGTTCTGATTTGAATATTACCACTTTAGAGAAACAGATTAGTTATGATATTCCCAATATTAATCAGAGCGAGCTTTCTTTGAAGGAAGGTTTTGGTTATCCGTTTCCATTATCATCGCTTTTGCGCCAGGATCCGGACGTTGTGATGATTGATGAAATCGTCGACAAGGATGCGACTGAAGCGGCGTTGCATTTGGCGGATCGTGGCTATTTTGTTCTGGCCGGACTTTATGGAGATGATTTTGCCTCTGTTTTTAAATTTTTGTCCGGTTTGGGGGTTTCCTTGCCTTTATTTTGCGCAACCGCTAAAATGATTATCATCCAGCGTTTGGCTCGGCGTAATTGTCCATATTGCTTGAAAAGTTCAAAATTAACCAAAGAACAAGCGGAAAGAATAAAAGAAACAATTAATATTGGCGAGGTTTTAAAAAAAATGCGCCAAGAAAAAATAAATTCAGCTGGCATTTCCCGCTTGGAAGAAATGAATGTTTTTAAAGGCCAAGGCTGCGAGAAATGTCGTCGGACAGGATTGGCTGGTGATATTGGTATTTTTGAAGTTTTAGAAATTACTGCGTCCGTGAAAAAATCTTTGCGCGAAGGGCATTTTTCCACTGCGGCTGCAGAAATAAAAAATCAAGATAGTTTCACTTTAGCCGAAGCAGCTTTTGCTAAATTATCTTTGGGTGTTATCGGCGTAGAAGAATTTTTGAGAATCGTTTCTATATAATTTTTCCCCATCCGTTCTGTTCGTGAGAGGAGAGGTGGTCTGCCTGCCAGTAGGCAGGGTTTCCTAAAATAATATTTTTATGAGAATTTTTTGTATAATTCCCGCATTAAACGAAGAAAAAACTATCGGCGAGGTGGTGAAAAAAGTTAAGCCATTGGTTGATGAAATAGTTTTAGTTGATGACGGCTCGTCCGATAGAACCGCGCAAATCGCTACCGAATTCGGGGCGGTTATTTTAAGACATCCGCTTAATCGTGGACAGGGTGCGGCTTTGGAGACTGGAAATCAGTACGCCTTGAAAAATGGCGCGGATATAATTTTCCATTTTGATGCCGATGGCCAATTTTCTACAGAGGATATTTCAACAGTTTTAGCACCGCTTTTATCTAGCGAATCTGATGCGGTTTTAGGTTCGCGTTTTTTGGGTAAAGAATCTAATATGCCAGCGTTTAAAAAAAAGGTAATTATGCCAATAGCGCGTCTAGTAAATAATGTTTTATTAGGAGTAGAATTATCAGGGTTAACCGATCCCCAATGTGGCTTTCGTGCCATGACTTCTTCAGCTTGGAGAAAAATAAGCATTAAGCAGGGAGGAATGGCGCATACTAGTGAAATAATTTCTAAAATAATCAGAAATAAAATTAAAGTAAAAGAAGTGCCAATAACAGTCACCTACCATCGCGCCGGCCAAGGATTTTTCGGTGGCCGCGGCACAGGATCTGGCGGAATAAGAGTAGTTAAGGATTTGCTTTTGGCAAAATTAATGGATTAATTTAATGCTAAATGATGAATGTTGAATGCTATTTTTATTTATAGTTAATTTTTAGCATCAGTCATTCAGCACCTAGCATTTTAATTTTTATGTTACAACAAACAATCGCGGTAATAATAATTTTATTTTTTATTTTTCGCCTTTTTGTTTTGAAAAAGAAAGGCAATCTCCCGGCCGGTGAATTTATTTTTTGGCTGATTTTCTGGCTTTTAGCCGGCGCTTCTATCTTGTCTTTAAAATGGATAGATAAGTTGGTGTCTGATTTCGGCTTTTCCGCTTCCGGCATAAATTTTTTAGCGTATCTGGCCATTTTGATTTTATTTTATTTGAACTTCCGCTTGCGCTTAAAAGTGGAAAAAATAGACAAAGATATTACCACCGTGGCTCGTAAAATTGCCTTAGATGAAGAGGTTAAATAATTATGAAAATTGCTCAATTAGTCTGCGTTTATCCGCCGTATAAAGGAGGGATTGGCACGAGTGCGCAAAATTTCGCGCGCATTTTTAAATCCGCCGGAAACGAAGTTAAAACCTTCACAATGAATTCCCCTCTGGAGAGGGGTGGGCGGACCCAACGAGTCGCTTTTGGCGTACTCCGAGACGGGGTGTGTGAGGTTGGAGTGAATGACGTGGCTTATTTAAAAGCTTTTCCGTCTTCTGGCAAAGGCGGTTTTCTCCCGCAATTATTTTGGCGTTTAAAAGATTTTGACTTGATTTATTTGCATTATCCTTTTTTTGGCGCGTCGGAGATTGTTTGGTTTTTAAAAAAATTTATTTGGCGGAAAAATAAAAAATTAGTTATTCATTATCATATGGATGTTGTTTTGCCAAATCTGTTTTTAAAAATTTTATCTTTACCATCCGCTTTAATTTTTAATTCGTTATTTAAAAACGTAGATTTGATTGTCTCAGCCAGCTTGGATTACGTGAAAAATAGCCATTTGAAAAATATTTATGCCAAGTATTTAGAAAAATTTGTGGAAATTCCTTTTGGCGTTGATATTGAAAAATTTAAACCAGCTGAAGCTAAAAAAGAGAATAATAAATTTAATATTTTATTTGTCGGAGGTTTGGATAAGGCACATTATTTTAAAGGTATAAATATTTTACTAGAAGCAGTCGCGAAATTATCCCCCCTCCTTTTCAGGGAGGGTATGGGGGTGGTTAAAAATTGGCAGCTTAATATTGTCGGATCAGGTGATTTGGAAGAATCTTATAAGGTCAAGGCGCAAGATTTGAATATTGCCAATAAGGTAAAATTTTTAGGTAATGTTTCCGATGAAGATTTGCCGAAAAAATATCAAGAAGCCGATTGTTTTGTTTTACCCTCTACTAATAAAGGCGAGGCTTTTGGTATAGTCTTAATAGAAGCTATGGCTTCCGGTCTACCGGTAATTGCCTCTGATTTGTCTGGCGTGCGTGGCGTGTTTTCTTCTGAAAGCGGATTATTAATTAAGTCTGGCGACGCTGAAGAGTTAAAAGAAAAAATAGAAATTTTAATGAACAACCCAGCAAAATGTAAAGAAATGGGCGAGGTGGCGAGAAGGGAGGCAGAAGAGAAATATTCTTTTGATATAGTTAGTAAAAAAGTAATAGAAGTTTTAAACTAATTGATTAATTAAAAATGAAAATAGCTGTTATCAATAATATATACGTTCAGGCTGTCTGTAGCGGTTCAGTGATGGTAACGAAGAAGATTGTTACCGGATTGGAAAAATCTGGACACGAGGTTTTTATTGTGGCTTGCGGCCGGGAAGAAAAAAAAGTTGGGCAAATTTTTTATTTGAAATCAATTTTTCCGATTTTAGAAAAATATCCGTTGACGATTAGATTTTTTTGGCATTTGTGGGATTTTTTTAATTTTGGGCATTCGCGAAGTTTAAAAAAAATATTAAGTAAAGAAAAACCTGACTTGGTGATTACTAATAATTTGCAAGGCCTTGGGTTTTTTATCCCCCGCCTTTTAAAAAAATTAAAAATTAGACACTTCCATATTTTACACGACATTCAGCTTCTTCATCCGTCCGGTTTAATGTTCTACAAAAAAGAAAAAATACTTAGAACTAACCACGCCAAAGTTTATCAGGCATTAATGCGCTTTGTTTTTGGTTCGCCGGAAATTATCATCTCGCCTTCTAAATGGCTATTGGCTGAACATAAGAAAAGACTATTTTTTAAAAATTCAAAGAAGATCGTTTTGCCGAATTATTTTTTAGCTTCGGGAGTTAATAGTCAAAAATTAAATCCTGAGTGCTTGGGAAAAAATTCAAAATTTACTTTTTTATATGTTGGCCAAATAGAGCCGCATAAAGGCGTTAAATTTTTAGTTAAGGCTTTTGCGAAGTTTTTAGAAAAAAATTCGACGGCCGAGTTGTTGATTGTCGGTCTAGGTTCGCAAGAAGAAAAGCTGAAAAAAATCGCCTCTGTTAATCCGGCGATAAAATTTTTAGGTTTAAAAAAACCTGAAGAAAGAGACGTACTAATGCGTCAAGCTGATTGTTTTATTGTGCCCTCGCTTTGTTATGAAAATTCTCCGACTGTGATTTATGAAGCGATTACGGCGCAATTACCGGTTATCGCTTCGCAAATTGGTGGTATTCCGGAATTGATTGAAGCAGCTGGTGGTTGGCTCTTTGAGCCGGAAAATGAAAAAGAACTTTTGGAAAAAATTTTTCTAGCCATTTCCGCTCCGATTGAACTGGAAAAAATTAAAAATCAAGAAAAAAATTGGCAACCAGCTGATTTTATTGAGGTTTTATCCGGTTTTATTCAGTCTGGCGGAAAAAGCTAAAAAATAGTAAGATTTAAGAGTGAATTATGATTATATTTTCCAAATTTTATAACGATTGGCATATTTTCAAGGAGAAGGTTCGCGATGCTTTTTCAGAAATTTTTTCTTTGCTTTCGGCACGTCTTTATTTAGCCGGTGTATTATTTATAAATACAACTCTTTGGGTTTTTTCAGGGCTTTTTTATCGCCAAGTAAATGGTGAATTAATAGTACTCCATTATAATGTGGATTTTGGCGTTGATTTTTTTGGTCGGGCGGAAAATATTTTTGTCATTCCAGCGATTGGACTTTTTTTTCTGGCGTTTAATTTTTTTCTG
This sequence comes from Patescibacteria group bacterium, assembly GCA_041652555.1. GTDB lineage: Bacteria > Patescibacteriota > Patescibacteriia > Patescibacteriales > WJLG01 > JBAZHE01. The sequence continues at coordinate 8,621 of JBAZHE010000006.1, forward strand.
CTAATGCTCTTTGCCGATAAAAAGAATTTTAATTTTATCTGTCATTTGGTTTTGGGATCAACGCTTCTAGCCAATATATTGTTATCATTATCTCTCGGGCCGATTTATTTAATAAATTTTACTTAATATGGATTTTCAAATCATCAGGATTCTTCTTTTAACCTCACTATCTTTTATTTTTGCTTTTTTGTGCACGCCGATTCTGACGCATTTTTTGTATAAATATAAATTAGGCAAGCAAATCCGCAATAACGGCACTACACCGATTTTTACCGCCCTACATCTTCATAAATCCGGTACGCCAACAATGGGTGGGATGTTGATTTGGGGATCTTTACTTTTTTTTATAGCTGTTTTTTATTATCTAGGAAAAATTTTTCCAACTTTGACTGGCTTTAATTTTTTCTCGCGCGCCGAAACGCTTTTGCCTTTAGGAATTTTTATTTTTTCCGCGGCGGTTGGGCTGGTGGATGATTGGCTTGATATTCGCGGAAAAGGCAAAGGGGGGTTGAGAATGAAGCATCGCTTGTTTATTTATGCCACTATTGCCACTCTTGGCGCTATTTGGTTTTATTTTAAATTAGATTGGACGACTTTGCATATCCCGTTTTTAGGAAATTTTGAAATTGGCGCTTGGTATATCCCATTTTTTGTTTTTGTTATTGTGGGGACGGCTTTTTCCGTTAATGCCACTGACGGCTTAGACGGTTTGGCTGGCGGAACCTTGCTATTTTCTTTTGCTTCTTATGCTATAATAGCCTTTGCTCTTGGACGTTATGACCTAGCGGCTTTTTGCGGTGTTATAATGGGGGCTTTACTGGCTTTTTTATGGTTTAATATTGCGCCGGCACGTTTTTATATGGGAGATACTGGGTCGATGGGGATGGGAATTACTTTAGGTGTTATTGCCTTGCTTACTAATACCGCTTTTATTTTACCGTTTATTGGTTTGATATTTGTTATTGAAACTTTATCTGTCGCTATACAAATGACTTCTAAAAAACTACGCAAAGGCAAAAAAGTTTTTATTTCTTCGCCGATCCATCATCATTTTCAAGCCATTGGCTGGCCGGAAACAAAAATTGTGATGCGTTTTTGGGTGATTGCTGGCGTCTCATCCGCTATTGGGTTGATTATTTTCTTATTAGACAGAAGCTTCTAAATTTTTTTAATGTTGAATAATTTTAAAGAAAAAAAAGTTTTCCATTCTCCTGACAAGCCTCTGCTTTTTTCGGTTTTCGCTCTAATTGTTTTAGGGTTGATTTTTTTGTCCAGCGCTTCTTCGGTTGTCGCTTATGTGAAATATGGATCAACTTATCATCTTTTTGCTAACCAGCTTTGGATATCACTGGCCGGATTGGGGATTTTTTGGCTGGTTTATCGGATTGATTATCAAATTTGGCGTAAGTACGCCTTTTTCTTTTTATTGGCTTCTTGTTTTCTTCTTGCCTTAGTATTTATTCCTGGACTGGCTTCTAATTGGGGAACTTCTAATAGCTGGATAAATGTTTTTGGCTTTTCTCTCCAGCCATCGGAATTCGTTAAAATATTTTTTTTGCTTTATTTGGCTGCGTTTATTGAAAGCCGGAAAAATGAATTGGCTAATTGGCGAGCGGGTTTTGGGCCGTTTTTAGTGGTTTTGGGCGTTATCGGATTAATGATGCTTCTTCAGCCAGACATGGGAACATTAATAATAATTTCTCTAACCTCTTTGGCTGTTTATTTTGTCGGCGGTGGTAAGCTTTGGCATATTGTTTTAATCCTTTTAGTAGCTCTTTTACTAATTTTTGTTATGGTGCAAATAAAACCATATCAAAAGGAAAGGTTTGCCTGTGTGTTTTCTCAAAATCGCGATTCGCAGGGAAAATGCTATCAATTAGAACAATCATTAATTGCTGTTGGTTCGGGTGGAGTTATAGGGAGAGGCTTGGGGCAGTCACGGCAAAAATTTCTTTATTTACCTGAGGCTTATGGTGATTCAATTTTTGCCGTGATAGCTGAAGAAATCGGATTTATTTTTAGTTTAGTTTTTATTGCGCTCTATGTTTTTCTTTTTTTACGTTTAATGCAAGTGGCTAAAACAGCGCCAGATTTATTTGGGAAGTTGATTGCCGTCGGAATCGGCCTTTGGTTGATTATTCAGGCCTTTGTTAATATTGGTGGAGTAATTGGTGCAATTCCAATGACTGGAGTGCCCCTGCCATTCGCTTCTCAGGGTGGATCTAGCCTTTTAGCCGTTTTAATTGCTCTAGGTGTTGCCGCAAACATTAGCCGACAGACTGTTCATCAGCGTGAGTAAAAATTTAGTAGGGTTATTAGAAAAATAATTCAGCATTGAGTTATTTTTTGTTTTGGTTTAATATAAGATGTATGGAAAATAAGCTGAAAAATAAGAAAATAATTTTAGTTGGTGGGGGAACTAGCGGCTCAGTCTCGCCTTTATTGGCTATTGTGGCTGATTTGAAACAATCAGAGGATTTTAGTTTTTTGTTTTTAGGCACAAAAAATGGTATAGAGAAGGAAATGGTGGATGAAGCTGGTTTGCGATACAAGGCCATTGCGTCCGGTAAGTTACGTCGCTATTTTTCTTGGCAGAATTTTTTGGATATTTTTAAAATTAAAATAGCTTTTTGTCAGTCACTTTTTATTCTTTTAAAAGAAAAGCCTGATTTAGTAATGTCGGCCGGAAGTTTTGTGGCGATGCCAGTTGTTTGGGCGGCTTGGGTTTTGCGTATTCTGGTTGTTGTTCATCAAATGGACGTACGGCCTGGTTTAGCAAATCGTATTATGGCACCATTTGCAAAAGTTATTACTGTGACTTTTGAGAAATCATTAACTGATTATGGTAAAAAAGCAATTTGGATAGGAAATCCAATTCAAAGCGCGAAGTGCGAAGTGCGAAGTGCGAATTTGATTATTGAAAAGAAATTTTCTTTAAAGAAAAATGTTCCGGTTGTTTTTATTTTTGGTGGAGGGACTGGGGCGGAGGCGATAAATAAATTAGTGGAAGATGGGGTTGATGAGCTTTGTAATTTTTGTCAGGTAATACATTCTACGGGACGTGGCAAGATGACTACAGTCAAAAATGAAAACTATCGTTCGTTTGAATTTTTAAACGCTGAAGAAATGACAGTGGCTCTGGATATTGCTGATTTAGTTGTTTCTCGTGCCGGACTCGGAGCACTGACTGAAATTTCTGTTCATACTAAGCCAGCGATAATTATTCCAATGCCTAATTCTCATCAAGAAGATAATGCCGCAATGCTCGTGGAAAAAAACGTCGCCTTTGTTTTGAATCAAAAAACCTTAAACGCCGATTCGTTTGTTGTAGCAATCAAAACTTTACTTTTTGATGAAATAAAAAAAGAAGAATTAAGAAAAAATATTAAGACATTGTTTAAGGCTGGGGCGAATGAGGAGATGATAAAAATAGTAAAAGAAATTTTAAAATAAAAGTTTATGAATCTATCTAGTATAAAAAAAATCTACATGATTGGAATCAAAGGCGTGGGTATGACAATGCTCGGGCAGTTTTTGGTTTCCAAGGGTTATGAAGTGACTGGCTCTGATGTAGAGGAAGTTTTTATGACTGATCAGGTTTTGGTTAAATTTGGAATTAAGGTTTATCAAGGTTTTGATGTAAAAAACATACCAGCTGATGCAGATTTGATTGTTTATTCCTCCGCCTATAATCCGCAAACCAATATTGAAGTGGCGGAAGCTTTGAAGAGTGGCGTAAAATCTTTAACTTATGCTGAGGTTTTAGGAAAATTTTTTAATCAAATGTATGGTATTGCCGTTTGCGGTTCTCATGGTAAAACCACGACAACTGCTTGGCTTGGCTATGTAATGATGAAAGCCGGCTTAAAGCCGAATGTTTTGGTTGGTGCGCGCGTGGAGCAATTTGATGGCGCTGGGACTTGCGGAGAGTCAGATTATTTAGTAATAGAAGCTGATGAGTATCAAAATAAATTAAAATATTATAATCCTAAAGTTGTTTTGTTAAATAATATCGATCACGACCATCATGATTTTTATCCGACATTAGAATTATATATTTCCGCTTTTGTAGAGTTTATAAAAAAGATTTCTAAGAAAGGGTTTTTGGTTGCGAATTTTGACGATAAACATATTACCTCAACAGCTAATGTCAGTTGTCACGGAAAAATTATTAGCTATGCTTTAAATCGTGAAGATGTAAATTTTTCTGCTTATGAAATCAAACAACAAGGATTAAAACAATATTTTAAAGTTAAAATGGACAATGAAGAAGTCGGCGACTTTTCCATTTCTCTTTTGGGCAAACATAATATTTATAACGCCTTGGCAGTTATCGCGACTTGTGTAGAATTAGAAATTGAATTAAAAGATATTCGAACGTATTTAGAAGAATTTACCGGCACCGATCGTCGAATGCGCACCATGGGAAAATTTAATGGCGCAACAATCATTGATGATTACGGCCATCACCCAACAGAAATAAAAACAACCCTCGCCGGTTTACGAGCGGCTTATCCAAAAAATAAAATCACGGCCGTTTTTCATCCACATACTTTTACTCGTACCAAGGCGTTGCTAGATGAATTCGCTCAAAGTTTTTCTGATGCTAATAAAGTAATCGTTCTAGATATTTACGGCTCAGCCCGTGAAATGCAAGGTGGCGTCTCTAGCCAGGATTTGATAGATAAAATGAAAATTATTGAGGCGGATAAAGAATTTGTACATGTTACAGATTTAAAAGATTGCGAAAATTATTTACGTGCCAATATTGTGCGTGATGAAATTGTTATTTTAATCGGCGCTGGGGATATTTTTCGTGTTGGCGAAGCATTAGTTAATGATAATTGATTTTATTGATTTTTGCGGTAAAAATGATAGAATGATAAATAATGATTAACGAAAAAATACAAAAAGATGTTGTTTTAGCGCCTTTCACCACCTTTAAAATTGGCGGTCCGGCACGTTTTTTAGTTGAAGTAAAAACGCGCGAAGACTTAGCCGAAGCTGTGAAGTGGGCGCGTGACAAAGAACAACCAACCTATTATTTGGGTGGTGGCTCTAATCTTTTGATTACCGATGAGGGCTTCCCTGGTTTGGTTATCCGCTTGGCTAACCGTGAAGCAATCATTAAAGGTGATCGTTTATATTGCGGTGCTGGCGCCTCGCTCGCTTATTGTATTTCTCTCTCTCGTGGCGCGAATTTGTCCGGCCTGGAATGGGGCTTTGGTATTCCTTTGGCAACTATTGGTGGTTCAGTCCGCGGTAATGCTGGCGCTTTCGGTGCGTCTATCGGTGAGATTGTAGAAACAGTAGAATATTTTAATGTTAAAAAAGAGAAGTTTGAATTTTTGAGCCGTAATGATTGCGACTTTGATTATCGCAATAGTATTTTTAAAAAAAATCTAGACATGGTTGTCTGGAATATTGTTTTAAGATTAAAACCGGCTACGGCTGAAGAAATTAGCGCCAATATTGAAAGTAATCTAACTCATCGCGATAAAGGTCAGCCAAAATTACCTAGCGCCGGCAGTGTTTTTAAGAATTTATTTTTAAATGATATCTTGCAAGTTAATCCGTCTTTGATAGAATTTATTAACGAACAAGGCGTAGCTAAAGGTGGCAAAATTGGCGCCGGCTATTTCATTGACCTACGCGGCCTAAAAGGCAAAACCATCGGTGGTGCCAAAATTTCTCTGGAACACGCCAATTTTATCGTTAATACTGGTCGCGCTACAGCAAAAGATGTTTTGGAGTTAATAGAATTTGTTAAAAAAGAAATAGAGTTAAGGTTTAAAATAAAATTAGAAGAAGAAATTGTTATTTTAAAATAACCCCTTTTACATGACACAACGAGAATAATATGAAAATACCTAAATATTTAGAAGAGATAATAAACAAATTAGAAGAAGGTGGTTATGATGCTTGGATTGTCGGCGGCTGCGTTCGGGATTTGTTGTTAGAAAAAGAGCCGAATGATTGGGATATTACTACTAGCGCCACGCCAGAAGAGATGTTAAAGATTTTCCCTGATGGGCATTATGAGAATGATTTTGGTACGGTAATTTTGCCTATTAAAAACGAGGTGGGTGAAAACCTGGACGCGATTGAGGTGACGACTTTTCGTTCGGAACAAGGATATTCTGACCGAAGAAGGCCGGATGAGGTTGTATTTGAAAAAGATGTTGAGGCTGATTTGGCGCGACGAGATTTTACGATTAATGCTTTGGCTATGAAAAAAGCTGATTCAAAAATTGTTGTTAAGGATGATTTGAAAGAGTTTATTATTCCATTTCAGTCGATCACGCTTCGGCGGAGTCTCTCGAAAGAGGACTCGGCCGGTGTTTCGCGTCAGAGTCCCCTGGCGGGAGACTCTGACAAGACGAACGTAAAAGATGATTGGATTATTCTTGATTTATTCGGTGGTGTTAAAGATTTGGGTAAAAAAATGATTCGTGCTGTTGGTGAGCCAATGGATAGGTTTAAAGAAGATTCACTTCGCATGATGCGCGCTATTCGTTTTTCTGCTCAACTTAATTTTAAGATTGAAGAAAAAACCGAACGGGCAATTTTAAAAATGGCCGGTGCTTTGAAATTTATTGCTCGTGAACGTATCGCTATTGAACTAGTTAAAATTTTAAAATCCGACCGTCCTTACGAAGGTATAATGGCTTTGCATGAAACAAAATTATTGCAATATATTATTGCCGACTTAGAACAGGGTGTGGGAATTGACCAGAGTCGTCACCATATATATACGGTTTTTGAACATGATGTTTTGGCCTTGAAGCATTGTCCAAATAAAGAGTGGCAAGTGCGTTTTGCTGCCTTAATTCACGATATTGGCAAGCCAAAAACTAAAAAAATTATCAACGGCATCGCTACTTTTTATAATCATGAATATGTCGGCGCAAAATTAGCTGATAAAATTTGCCGTAATTTAAAATTTTCCGCTGATGATACTTTTCGTATAGCCAACCTTGTTCGCAATCATATGTTTTATTATAACGCCGGCGAGGTGACAGCCGCTTCGGTGCGTCGTTTAATAAAAAAAGTTGGCCGTGAAAATTTAAAAGATTTGATTGACTTACGTATTGCTGATCGTTTAGGCTCCGGTACTCCTAAAGCCGAGCCATATAAATTGCGCCATTTGCAATATATGTTTGAACGCGTACAGAACGATCCAGTCTCTGTTAAAATGTTAAAAATAAATGGCACTGATTTGATGGATGATTTAAAAATTCCACCATCACCAAAATTAGGAGAAATTTTAGACGTGCTCTTAGGTGAGGTAATTGAAAATCCGGAAAATAATGAAAAAGAATTTTTACTTTCTCGCGCTCGCGAATTAAACGAAATGAATAGCGCCGAATTGCGCGCTCGCGCCAAAGATTTAATAGAAGAAAAACGTGAAGAAGAAGATAAAAAAATGAAGAGGGGATATAAGGTTTAATGATAAATATTAGAGGGCATCTACCAAGATGCCCTTTTTTAATTGACTTTTTGCTATTTTTGACGTAAGATTTTATATATAAATTAAGTAAAAAATAAGCTTAAAATCTATGCAAATTCAAACTAAGGCCACTAAATTAGAAATGACCGACGCGATTTATGAGTATATTCAAAATAAAGTTGATATGTTAGAAAAATATATTGGCGATTTTCCTGTTATTTCTTGTCATTTTGAGATCGAGAAAGCTTCTCATTCTCATTCTGGAGAAATTTTTCGCGCAGAAATGAATCTTGATCTTAATGGTGAACTTTTGCGTGTAGAAAAAACAGAAGAAGATATGTACAAGGCTATTGATAAAGTAAAAGACCACATGGAGCAGGTCATTATAAAATTTAAGGAGAAAAAAAGAGAATAAAATTTATGAGTTTTTTAACAAAAATTTTTGGCGACCCGACTGAAAAAATAATTAAAGAAATTAGTCCGACTGTAGAAAAAATAAATTCCTTAGAAGAAAAATATTCTAAGATGTCGGATGAGGAATTAAAAGCGCAGACCAACGTTTTAAAAGAACGCTTGGGTGATTGCGCTACTTTGTCGCGTCCAGAATTAGATCCGAAATTAAATGATATTTTGCCAGATGCTTTTGCTGTGATGCGTGAAGCTGCTCGTCGGGTTATCAATCAGCGTCATTTTGATGTTCAATTGGTTGGTGGCGTCGTGCTTCATCGCGGACAGATTGCCGAAATGAAAACCGGTGAAGGAAAAACTTTGGTGGCAACTTTGCCTTTGTATCTTAATGCTTTAACTGGTAAAGGTGTTCAGTTGGTTACGGTTAATGATTATTTGTCGCGTGTTGGTGCTGGTTGGATGGCTCCGGTTTTTGCATTTTTAGGACTTACCACTGGTGTTATTGTTAATTATAATCAGTATGTTTATGACCTGGAGTATATTGAAGAATCGCAATACGATGAACGTCTGCGTCATTTGAAACCTTCTTCTCGCACTGATGTTTATAAGTGCGATGTTGTTTATGGCACTAATAATGAGTTTGGTTTTGATTATCTTCGCGACAATATGGTTCTTGATTTGGATTCAAAAGTCCAACGTGGATTTTATTACTCTATTGTTGATGAAGTGGATTCTATTTTAATTGATGAAGCTCGTACTCCTTTGATTATTTCTGGCCCGGCTGAAGAATCAACTGATAAATATTTTAAATTTTCCGAATTAGTAAAGCGTTTAAAAGAAAATGAAGATTATAATGTTGATGAAAAATTGCGCGCAGCCACATTAACCGACGAGGGTATGCAAAAAATAGAAGATTGGTTAGGTGTGGGAAATATTTATGTGGAAAAAGGAATATCCGAAGTTCATCATATTGAACAAGCTCTGCGTGCTCAAGTTTTATTTAAAGAAGGTCGTGACTATGTAAATAAAGAAGGCGAAATAGTTATTGTTGATGAATTTACCGGTCGGATGATGCCCGGCCGCCGTTATAGCGAAGGCTTGCATCAAGCAATTGAAGCTAAAGAAGGCGTGAAAGTTCAGCGTGAATCACAGACTTTGGCGACTGTCACTTTTCAAAATTATTTTAGAATGTATGAAAAACTTGCTGGTATGACTGGTACGGCCGCAACTGAAGCGGAAGAATTTTCTAAAATATATAAATTAGAAGTAATTTCTATCCCAACCAACAAACCAATCGGAAGAAAAGATTTAAATGATTTGGTTTATCGTACTGAATTGGGGAAATTTCGGGCCGTAGTCGCTGATGTGAAAGAGCGCCATGCCTTGGGTCAACCGGTTTTAATCGGTACAATCTCTATTGAAAAAAATGAAATTTTAGCGGAAATAATGCAACGCGAAGGTTTGGAGCCGGCGGTGTTAAATGCCAAGAATCATGAAAAAGAAGCGCGCATTCTTTCTGATGCCGGACGCAAAGGTGCCATTACCGTGGCTACCAACATGGCTGGTCGCGGTGTTGATATTATTTTGGGCGGACTGCAAGAAAACGACGCGACACCAGAACAAACAGAAGCTTGGAAAAAAGATCACGAAGAAATTATTTCTTTAGGCGGTCTATGTGTTATTGGTACTGAGCGCCATGAATCGCGCCGTATTGACAATCAATTGCGCGGACGCGCCGGACGTCAGGGCGATTCAGGTGAATCACGTTTTTATCTTTCCTGCGAAGATGATTTGATGCGCATTTTCGGCGGCGACCGCTTAAAAGGAATGATGAAAACTTTGCAGTTGCCGGAAGATATGCCGATTGAAAATCGTTTGGTGACTGGCTCTATTGAAACGGCGCAAAAAAAAGTGGAAGCTAATAATTTTGATTCCCGCAAACAACTCTTGGAATATGACGATGTGGTTAATAAGCACCGTGAATCAATCTATCGTCGTCGGGATGAAATATTGGCTAAAGCCAAAAATGAAAAAGCTAAATTAAAAGATTTAATTTTGCTTTTAGTTGAGGAAGAATTAAACAATGTTGTTTCATTTCATACTTCGGTCGACGATGTTAAGGATTGGAATTTAAAAGAAATTTATGAAGTAGCGAATACGATTTTTCCAGCTGCTAATTTGTTGCAAGAAAAGTTAGAAGAAATCGTTGGTGAGGTGAAAAAAATAGAGAAAACCGGCGTCCGCATTAAGATTATTGAGCATTTAGTTTTTTTGGCCAATGAAGCTTATAGCCGTATGGAAGAAAAATATTTGCAGGCTGGCATTGATTGGAGTGATTTGGAAAAAAACATTTTATTGCGCTCGATTGATTCGCTTTGGGTGGAGCATATTGACGCGATGGAATATATGCGTCGCGGTATCGGCTGGCAAGGTTACGGCCAGCGCGACCCCTTGGTGGAATACAAAAAAGAAGCCTTCCGAATGTTTACGGAATTAAATAGTATGATTCAGAAAGAAGTCGTTTACGGAATTTTTAAATTTAGCGCCGTTGAAGATTTAGCCGCCTCATTTATAGCACCATCCATTGCCACGCGGGCGCAAGAATTTTCCGCGCCGTCTAAAACCTCAGAATCATCTAGCGCCTCTAATAGGGTTGATGCCGTCCACGTCCACGCCCGCGACGCCGCCGGCGAAAAAGTCGGCCGCAACGACAACTGCCCCTGCGGGTCTGGGAAAAAGTATAAGAAGTGCTGTGGAAGATAGTTGATAATATATTTAGAAAAAGAAAAAAGGAGCCAATTGCTTGGTTCCTTAGTTTTTTAGTCGTTGCCAGCGTATTCTTTGAGTTCTTCTTTTGCCTCTCTGTCGGCAAGTTCCTGTTTTACAATTTCTTTTGTAGAGTGTCTGCCGTAGGCAAAGATTTTTACGAGATTTTCGTCTCGACAAACTGTACGAAGGGCTTGCAGATTGTACTGCGGTTTTTTTGCAGTAGCATTACGGATTGCTCGCGCTTCCAGGTATTTACCTGCTGACTTGCTGGTTTCGCGAATAATTTCCGCATATTCTTTGCTGATTTCGGCAATCGTCTTGGGGGCTGTAGTGGTGGTGAAGGTGGTGGCCAGAGTTGGCGCCGGTGCAGTTTTTCCGTAGGTGTGATCGGGGAAGTTGTCACTGTTGTAGTGGCGAATTCGTTCGGGGGATATTTCAGTGTAGGACTGAGCGGAAACAGCGATGGCGGAGAAAACAACTGCGACTGCGATAATAGTGCGTAACATGGTGTAGCCTTTCATTTTGCCCTTTTTACGGGGCGGGTTTATAAAGAACTTTCTGTGATTTACTATATTAAAAGTATAGCACATAATAATAAAAATGTCAAGAGGTGCGATGTGATTTATTCTAATTTTAGCCATTTTATGGTAAATAAAATAGCTAAAAATTTCTTGCTTTAAAAAGTTTATAATGATATTATAAGAAATATGACAAACAACCAAACAAAACCAATCACATTATTTTCCGATAATGTAATTTTTTACGATTCCGAATTTTCTTCACTAAATCCAAAAATTGGAGAACTTTTATCCGTTGGAATGGTTAAACCAAACGGCGAAGAGCTTTATTTTGAGCTAGAATCATCTGGCGAAGTTGATCCCTGGGTAACCGAGCATGTTATGCCATTTTTGAAAGGTGAAAAAATTTCTAAAACAGAGGCTATTGAAAAAATGAAAAAGTTTGCTGGTTCAACCACACCATTTTTAGTCTCTTATGTTTCTGGTTACGACCTTGTGTATCTTAAAAAAATTCTTGGCCACGACAAAGACGGCATGTTTAATTGGCGCCCAATAGATATTGCTTCTATGTGTTTTGCTTTGGGCGCAAATCCCGGAACTTTCGGCGACGGCGACAAAAGTGGCTTATTTGATAAGCTGGGAATTGACTGGAAAAAATACCGCGACCACCACGCCTTAGACGACGCGAAATTATTAAGAGAATTTTACTTAAAATTTTTCGAAATTAAAAAATAAAATCACAGCCTTTAAGCTATGATTTTATATTGAGCCGAAAGTGGGACTTGAACCCACAACCTACGGTTTACGATACCGTTGCTCTGCCAATTGAGCTATTTCGGCTTATCGATTTTCCAATTAACCATTTTCTTGGTATTATTAAAATATCATTTATTATTTATAAAATCAAGCTTGTATAATGAAGAAAAAAATAAAAATAATTTACGGTCTTTATCTTTTAAGTGTTTTTTTACTAGTTTTTTTTAGTATTTCTTCGGTTAAAGCCGCGGATGATGTTGTTTTAAGTGATTTGCTAGCGTCTACTGCTAATAAAAAGTTCAGTATTAATCTTGATGAGTCGACAATTGCGCGCGGTTATACCGTCACATCTTTTAATGATTCTTTGAAACTTTCGTTAGTTCCGGGAATTTTAAGTTCTTCCACGCGTGTGGGTTGTGAAGTTTTAAATGAAGATATTCCAACGCCTTGGCATTTGGATCGCATTAGCCCGTTTTATCAATTTGAATTTTTTAATAAAGCTTCTTACGACAATCATAAGCCTTTTTATATTCAGGTTAATTATGACACGGAAACCTTCGGTTACAAAAGAGTTTTTTTCTATGACAAAAATTTTTCCGCTTGGCGTGAATTGCCCACGACTGATTTTCCCAAAGAAAAATTTGTTCGTTCTTTAATTCATTTGCCTTACGCGCGCATCGCCGTTTTTGAAGATTCCTCTATTTTAGCGGTCGGTAAGGCTAGCTGGTATAAGTATAAAGGAGGGGATTTTACCGCTTCACCTGATTATCCCAAGGGTTCGCGCTTGCGTGTTTACAATTTAGATAATGGCAAATATGTTGATGTTACCGTAAACGATTATGGACCAGACCGCCGTTTGCATCCGGATCGCGTTATCGATTTAGATAAAGTGGCTTTTACTAAAATTGCTTCAGTCGGGGAGGGAATAATAAATGTTAAAGTTGAACCGTTAAATGTTGCGGCCGATGCGCGTGGCCAAGTTTTGGGAATTAAAGCCGTCACCGGAGCATTGGCCTCGCCAGAGATAAAGTCTAAGGCGGCAGTAGTGATAAACAAAAAAGACGGTCAAATTATTTTTGGACAAAATGCCACCACTAGTTTGCCCTTGGCCAGTTTAAGCAAAATGGTAGCTTTAAAAGTTTTTTTTGATCAACGACCAACATTAAATCAAATCGTGGAATATAAAATTAAAGACGAGGAATATAATAGTTTGTATACTGATCTTTCGCGCTCTTCCAAGATTAAGGTGAAAGACGGCGACAAAATGACGATTGAGGATTTGGTTTATTCTGCTTTAGTTGGCTCGGCTAATAATGCCGTCGAATCGCTGGTGCGCGTTTCTGGTTTAGAAAGAAATGTTTTTATCACCAAAATGAATGAATTCGTCACTTCTCTTGGCGTTACTCAAACTAAGTTTATTGAACCGACGGGGTTATCAGAGGAAAATAAAACATCAGCCTATGACTATGCTATAATAATTAGAGAGGTGTTGAAAAATCCGTTTCAGGCTAAAGTTAGCGCGACCTCAAAATACAAATTTGACTCTATTGATGCTAAAGGAATTAAAACTCCCCATCCTATTTATAATACTAATACTTTTTTGCGCGATGGCTTGTTTGCCTTGGAAAATAATTTAACCCTCACTTCTTCTAAGACTGGCTATATTGATGAGATTGGTTATTGTTTAATGACGTCCGCGACACAAGACGGTCAAGAAGTGATTGCTGTAGTTCTGGGAGCGACCGATAAAACGCAGAGCTTAGAAGAAATAAAAGATTTGCTTTTATACGGGTTTAAAAAATTAAAAAACTAAGGAATTTATTCGTAGATTCGCATCCTGTCTACCGGCAGGCAGGCATTTGCGAAATTAGCATTAGATATATGATTAAGCTTTTTAATGTTTACAAATCATATTGCGCCGGACATCCGATTTTGAAAGATATTAATCTTCATATCAAGCCGGGAGAGTTTGTTTCTGTTGTCGGCCAATCCGGTTCTGGCAAGACGACTTTGGTGAAACTTTTAATCGGTGAAGAAAGAGTTGATAAAGGTAAGGTGGTAATCGGCGGTTGGGATATTACCCGCTTAAGCCGGCGGGAAGTGCCGGATTTGCGCCGTCAGATTGGTGTTATTTTTCAGGATTTCAAGCTTTTGCCAAAAAAAACTTTATTTGAAAATGTCGCTTTTGCCTTAGAAGTTTGCGGACAGAGCGGCAAAAGGATTAAGGCGATTGTTCCGCATGTTATGAAAATAGTCGGATTAGAAGATAAAGCTAATCGTTATCCGCATGAGGTTTCCGGTGGCGAAAAACAGCGCGTAGCCATTGCCCGCGCCTTAGTGCACAGTCCGAAAGTTCTCTTAGCTGACGAGCCGACTGGAAATTTGGATGCTATCAATGCCGGTGAAATCACTGATCTACTTTTGCATATTAATAAATTTGGTACGACTGTCATTTTAGTGAGTCATAATAAAGAAATCGTTAATCGCCTAAATCGTCGCGTTATTACGATCGATAACGGCGCAATAGTCAGCGATCGCGAAAACGGCAAATATCTTCTGTAATAAATCCCCTCTAGAAAGAGGGGTGGCTCGGTACTCCGAGACGGGGTGTGTTAATTTTTACTTACATTATATTTTTATGTTTTTCCTTTCTTTTTTAAGAATAGTTAAATTTGGCTTGCAGGATATTTCCCGCAATATCTGGCTGTCAGTAGTGACAGTGATTATTTTAATCTTGGCTTTGTTCTCTATAAACATGCTCTTGGTGGTGAAAGTGGTTGGAGAAGCGGCTATTGGCGCCGTAAAAAGTAAAATTGACGTAAGTCTGTATGTAAAGCCGGAAGCTCCGGAAAAAGAAATTTTAGCGCTCAAAGCCGAGCTATCTAATATCAGTTCAGTAAAAAGTGTCCGTTATATTTCTCAAGAAGAAGCTTTAGAGATTTTTAAAAAAACTAAAAGCAATAATCCGGAAGTACTCACAGCCTTAAGGGAACTAGATAAAAATCCTTTGTCGCCGACCTTGGTAATCACGCCTAAATCGTCTGATAATATGGAAATTTTAACGCATGAACTTAATAAAATAGAATCAAGCATTATTGATTCTAGAGATTTTTCTAATTATAAAATAATGCTGGATAGGATAAACGCCGTTACTGACCGAGTGACGCAAGCTGGTTTAATCTTGGCGGGGATTTTAATTTTTATCACCTTGATGGTCATTTTTAATTCTGTGCGCGTGGCGATTTATACGCACAACGCTGAAATTTCCATAATGCGCTTGGTTGGAGCTTCAAACTCTTTTATTTATATGCCGTTTTTGCTTTCTGGCTTGGTTTATTCTTTTGTCGGTGTGATGGCGATTGTTTTATTTTTCTATCCATTTTTAAGTTTACTTCAGCCGTATTTGGAAGCTTTTTTTGTTGGTTATAATGTTAATATTGTAAATTATTTTAATGAGCACTTCTTTATAATTTTTGGCCTGGAATTTTTGGGTATCGCTTTGGTAAATATTCTGGCCAGTTACTTCGCCGCCCGCAAATACGCCCAAGTTTAAAATAAAAATATTTTATGGGGGGGGTGCCATAGTCCCGTAGGGCTGTGTCACCCATTTGCTTTCTGAAATAAAATGAAAAATATAGTTTTAAAAAAAACCTTTTTTCAAAGACCGACACTAGAGGCCGCGGAAGACTTATTGGGAAAATTTTTGGTTAAAAAAACAGAACAAGGGGAAGTGGCGGTGATGATTACTGAAGTGGAGGCCTATGATGGTCCGAAAGATAAAGCCTCGCATGCTTCGTGCGGGCTTACGGATCGTAATGCGATAATGTTTGGTGAAGGTGGATATTTTTACGTTTATCTTTGCTATGGGATGTATGAGATGCTGAATATTGTCACCGGCCAAAAAAATTATCCAGCCGCCATACTTTTGCGTGGTGCAGAAATCCTTGGAGAAGAGGAAAAAAGATTAAACGGTCCCGGCAAACTTACTAAATTTTTGAATATTAACCGTGCTGTTAATAAAAAATTAGCCGATAAAATAACCGGTCTTTGGTTTGAGGACCGTGGCGTAAAAATTTCACCAAAATATATAGAGCGAACATCGCGCATTGGCGTAGCCTATGCCGGCCCGATCTGGTTAAAAAAGAAGTACCGTTTTGTTTTGACAAAACTAGAATAATGCTCTATATTCTAAATAAGCGCCATAAATATAGAGGTGCTTTTATTATAAAGAAGTCATAAATAGAAGTTCAAATCGTAAATTGTTTTCGGGGATCGTCCAATGGCAGGACAGCGGCCTTTGAAGCCGTTAATCTTGGTTCGAATCCAAGTCCCCGAGCTATTTTTAAAATAGTTTAATTTATTATTTGCGGTTAATCCGCAATACTATTATTGTTTATGTCTATTACTAAACGTGAGAGAACTTTGGTTATTATTAAGCCAGATGGTATTCAACGGTCATTAATTGGTGAAATTATTCAGCGCTATGAACGTACCGGTTTAAAAATGGTGGCTGCTAAAATGATGGTTCCGGCAGAAGATTTTGCAATCAAGCATTATTATGAAGTCGGTGGCGATGAGTGGCTGGAAGGCGTTGGTGCTAAGGCTCGCGCGGCTTATGAAAAAAAAGGTCTACAATCTCCATATGCCACTAACAAAGATAATGGCTGGGCGGTTTTAAAAGCTAACGCCAAATATTTATCTTCCGGCCCGGTATTTTGTATGGTTTGGGAAGGCAATCAGGCTTGCGCCATTGTCCGCAAATTAACCGGCGCAACAGAACCGCTATCGTCCGATGTCGGTACTATTCGCGGTGACTTAACTATTGATTCTTATCAATTGGCCGATGTTGACCAGCGCAGTGTTCGCAATTTAATTCACGCTTCCGGCAATCCAGAAGAATCAGCCAAAGAAATAAAAATTTGGTTCCGTGAGGAAGAATTATTGGAATATAATCACATTCAGGAAAGAATGCTTTATGATGTAAATTTGGATGGGATAAAAGAGTAATTAATCAATTAACTATTATGTCAGGACATTCTAAATGGGCGACAACTCATCGCCAAAAAGCAGTTGTTGATGCCAAACGTGGGGCGACTTTTACCAGGGTGGCCAACATTATTACTATTGCCGCCCGTAAAGGTGGCGATCCGACTATGAATTTCGCTTTAGCCACAGCCATTGATCGCGCCAAAGCGGTTAATATGCCGAAGGAAAATATTGAACGAGCTGTTAAACGCGGTACCGGTGAGTTAGGTGGTGCGACTTTAGATGAATTAGTTTATGAGGCCATTGGACCGGCTAATTCGCAGTTTGTTATGAAGATTTTGACTGATAGCAAGAATCGTACGGCTGCGGAAGTGCGACATTTATTATCCCTGCACGGCGGAGCAATGAGTGCGGTGTTGTGGAATTTTGATTTAAAAGGTGTTATACGTGTTTCTGCCGAAGAAGCAATCGCGAAAAAAATAGATAGCGATGAGGAGCAACTGGAATTAATTGACGCCGGTGCCGATGATGTTGGGAAAGAGGAAGAGGGGATGACTATTCTAACCGCTGGAACTGATTTGCAAAAAGTGAAAAAATATTTGGAAGATAAAGGCGTAAAGACCGAATCGTCCGAGATTGAATATGTTGCCAAAGAGGCAATAGAAGTTTCAAATGAAGATGGAGAAAAAATAGAAAAATTGATTTCTGCTATGGAAAATAATGAGGATATTACAGATTATTATAGTAATTTAAAGTAATGAAAAAAATAATTCTCGGCCTTGATCCTGGTATTGCCGATACAGGCTATGGCGTTATTGAAAAATTGCCAGGTGGAAAGATAAGCTGTTTGGCCTATGGTTCTATCAAAACTCCGGCCGGGATGGAAATGGCTGATCGTCTATTGCTTTTAGCTGATGAATTAGAGAAAATACTAAATGAATATCAGCCGGCGCTGGTTTCTATTGAAGAATTATTTTTTTGTAATAACGCCAAAACGATTATCGCTGTTGGCCAAGCCCGAGGCGCTTTGCTTCTAGTTTGCCGGCAGAAAAAAATGCCAATTGTAGAATTTACTCCTTTGCAAGTTAAACAGATTACTTGTTCTTACGGTCGGGCTGATAAAAAACAGATGCAGAAAATGGTTAAGCTTCTTTTAAATTTAAAGGAAATTCCGCGCCCGGATGATGCCGCTGACGCCTTGGCGATTGCCATTAGTGCTGTTAATCACTTGAAGTAAAATGGCTTAAATAAGCCATTTTTTATTGATTTAAATTTATTTAGTGCTTGTTTTTAATTATAGTGTATTCTTAAATTGGGCGTTACTATTGACAGGTAATAAATAAAATAGTATACTAAAATTTAATATAATTTCTTGTTCAACAAATATGGCTACTAACAACACAGCCCTAAATACTAAGGAGATTATCAAAAATATTTTGGTAAAACTTTCCAAGAAAGAGCGGGATATTATTTCCCGTCGTTTTGGTTTGAAAGATGCTGATCGCGAAACTTTAGAGGCGGTTGGAAAATTTCACAGCCTCACCCGTGAACGCATCCGTCAAATTGAAAACGCCACGATTAAAAAATTGCGTGAATTCAAAGAGTTGAAAGACGGATTGGTCGAGTTAAGCGCTAAAACCGCCAAAATAATTTCTGAGCATGGTGGCTTGGCTGAGCGTGAATACCTTTTTCATCTCTTAAATACTTTTTCTCCAGTAGAATACCAGAGTGATGAATATGAAGTGGAAAAAAATCATTATGATTTTATTTTATCCCGTTTGCTTCATGAAGAATTTGAGGAAGTTTCTAATCATGATTTTTTTAAGTCTTCTTATAAATTAAAGAATGAAGAATTATCTCATTTGGAAGAGATGGCGCGCGAATTGATGGTGCGCGTGGCAGAATTAAAAGAAGTTGTTAATACTGAAGATGCGATTAATTTGCTTTCCGGCACCGATTCTTATACTAAGCACAAAGAAAAATTAACCAACCCATCTGATTTAGAAGTTTCTTCTTATTGGAGTGGCGCTTTGTTTAATGAAAATAAGGATTTAATTTATAGCAATAAAGCTTTGTATTCTTTATTGCAAGCTGTTCGTGGCGTGGAGCAAAATAAGTTTGGCTATTGGGGCCTAGATGAATCTGAAGAGATTAGTCCAAAAACTATTAATCATAAGATTTATTTGGTTTTGAAAAATCAGGGTCAGCCGATGCACTTTACCGACATTGCTAAGCGTATTAATGAAGTTTGTTTTGATCATAAGAATGCCAATGCGGCAACTGTTCATAATGAATTGATTTTGGACGCTCGTTATGTTTTGGTTGGCCGTGGTATTTACGGCTTGAAAGAATGGGGCTTTAAGGAGGGTGTTGTGGAGGATGTGGTTTTGCAAATCTTAAAAGAGAACGGCCCCTTAACCAAGGATGAAATTGTTAATAAAGTTTTAGAGAACAGAATGGTTAAAAAAACAACTGTTTCTCTGGCCTTGATGAATAAAGATGTTTTTGAAAAAGTCGGGGAGAAATATCAAGCAAAAGCATAAAAATAGAAATTTTTATTTTATATATAGAAAAGCCCGCAAGGGCTTTTTGTTTTGCTCAGTATGTCCTTGTGGAAAAGTTGCTTGACCCTTGTAACATTTTTTGCTATAATTATCCACAGGATGATGTTTAGCTGTTTTGACCAATTAAGCATCATTAGGGAAAAACAATAACCGGCTCTGCTTTGCGGAGCCGGTTTTGTTTTTAATAAAAAGCCTGAGCTATTGACTTTTTTATTGTTTTGTGATAGTATTCTATTTACAGAACTTTAATAATAAAAGGTAAATTTTTGCTCTGGCATGGTGCTGGAAATAAAATAAGCCAAAACATAGAAAGAGGCTGATTATGTCGGGAGAAAAAGACATTCTCGGTAAAGTAGTCCGGAGTATTGCAAAACTTCCCCTGAATCGGCTACGAGTATTGTGCGACCTTTCTGAAAAGATGCAGGGCGATTGTGGCGATGAGTGGTGGCGGGAAGAGAAGAAGTTTCTCGTGAAAAAGCTGACTTGGGCGGCGGTTTCCGAGGATGAAATTCTTCGATTTATTTCTGGCGGTGAATCATTAACTATCGATGGTTCGGATGGAACATTGGTCGATGACGGCACCATCACTTGGTATTTTGATGAAGGCTGTAAGGAAGAAGGAGCCGATGAACCTTGCCCATCGACAGATGAGGTGGCTGTGGAAGTGCATGAGATGGTAAAAGACGCCACTTTCACTAAGATGATCGGATCCGTATTACCTGATTTGCAAAAAGTTTTCTCTTCGCGAGATCAGATCAGGATATTCGCTCTTAATCACCCTAAGTGGTTAAGGGGTGATGGATTTGCTACCTTTTTTCCGTATAAGTCTAAAAAAGGAAATTTTTTCGTGGCTGATGTGAACGTGCGCGGCGATGGGCTCTACGCCTTCGTCTTCCGCCTCGGGCTCGACGGTGTTTGGCATGGCGAGTCTCGTCATCGTCTCGTCGCTCCTTCGCAACTTTAGTTTCTTTGGTTGTTTAACCCTGGAAACTTGGGTTCCTTGGATTTTTTGAGCTTGGTTTTAAACCTTGCTCTTGAATCCAAGGAATTTTTTTTGTATAATGAAAGCGCAGTTTTGATTCGTCCGTTGGTTAAGGCTTGCGGGCCAAGATTGTTTGAAAATATTTTTGAGAGTTTTGTCGGTTACGGCTGGCAAAAGAGGAGAATATTTTTAATTCAAATAAACAAGCTAAAGTTGGTATGACGTGCTGGCGGACTTTAAGGAGGCGAAAGTCTCTCGATGTCCCGAATAATATTCAACTGCTTTTCTCGCAATCGGCGTTAAAAGCGGCGGTTAAGGAAGGCACGTCATGCAATTTCGTGGCTGATGTGAACGTGAACGACGATGGTCTCAACGCCAACGTCAACCGCCTCGGGAACGACAATGTTTGGAATGGCGAGTATCGTCATCGTCTCGTCGCTCCTTCGCAACTAAGCTGTTTCTCCTTCGCTTGTTGCGGAGGAGTTTTGTTTTCCAACCCTTTTTTCCAGCCACCCAGAATGCGACCGACTTCATTAAGTTTCTCTGATAATTCCGCGTATCGTTCATTAGACAGGCACTTATTTTCCCAAGATAGCTGGAAGAAAAATTTAACGCTATCAAGATTGATAATAGCCAAAGATAGTTGAAAAAACTTTTTTTCTCTAGGAAGATAAATAGTGGTAAAAATATTTTCTAGTAATTCTAAAAAATAATTTTCAATTTTTCCGCCCAGATTATAGCGGTGAACTTTGGGAAAATCAGTAAGAATTTTAAACCAAAGAGCGTAAGTTTCCTTAGCCTTTGTAAGTACTGTTGGGATGCTGTAATAAGTAGCCATAAATTTTAAAATGAAAAAGTTTATAAAAAAATATAAAGAAATTATTACTGTCAACAAGCTTCTTTCTGCATGGGGCGGTTTTTTGTCTGGTAAGAAGCAGTGAGGCGATGTGGCTGTTTTTCAAAGTCGCTTAATGGACAACCTTTTGGCGCTTTATAACGATTTGAAGAACAAAACTTACCGACATAGCGTATACCAAGCGTTCAATATTTCCGATCCTAAGCCACGCAGTATTCATAAAGCGATAGTTAGAGATCGCTTATTGCATCATTTACTTTACCAAGAAACTTATGATTTTTTTGACAAGCAATTTATTTATGATTCCTATTCTTGCCGTCTTAACAAAGGTACGCACCGAGCGATTGGCCGTTTTGCTAATTTTTCCAGAAAAGCTTCTCTTAATGACCGGTGGACAATTTGGATTTTAAAATGCGACATCAGGAAATTTTTTGCGAACATTGACCATAAAATTTTGAAAAATATTTTAGCCGAATATATTGAAGACCAAGATTTGCTTTGGTTATTCGGACAAGTGATTGACAGTTTTAATACTGAGGGTAAGCAGGGTGTTGGCTTGCCACTTGGCAATTTAACTTCGCAGTTATTGGTAAATATTTATATGAATGAATTTGACCAATTTGTGAAGCGTGATTTGAAAATAAAATATTATGCGCGTTACGCTGATGATTTTATTTTTTTAAGTGAAGACAAAAATAGTTTAATCGCAATTTTTTCGCAGATAGATAAATTTTTAAAAAATACGCTTAAGTTATCGCTTCATCCTGATAAATGTTTTATTAAAACTTCGGCTTCGGGCGTTGATTTTTTAGGCTGGGTTCAGTTTTCCAGTTATCGGGTTTTGCGAACTTCAACTAAAAAACGGATGTTAAAAAGAATAAAAAGCGATTTTGAGCCATTATCAATTATTACCACTTATCTCGGTTTACTTAAACATGGAAATGGTCATAAACTTAGCGAGCGAATTATTAAGTATGATGTAAACAAAATATTATGACATATTTTTGTTATTTACGCAATAGCAGCACGGGAAAATTTGCTTTTTTTATTTTTAAATGTTATAGTAAGCACCATAAGCCCTCAAGGGGGGTATATTTTTTGATTAAAAATTTATATGCTTAAAAAAATTTTTCTTTTCGCCGCCGAATTAGTTAAAGTTGTGGCCATTTCCTTGGCTATTATCATTCCGGTGCGTTATTTGTTAGTCCAGCCGTTCTACGTCAAAGGCGCCTCAATGGAGCCGAATTTTCATGATAATGAATATTTAATTATTGACGAGATCAGCTATCGTTTTAATCAGCCTCAGAGAGGGGAGATTATAGTTTTCCGTTATCCGCGTGATCCGCAGGAATATTTTATCAAAAGAGTGATCGGCTTGCCAGGTGAAAAAGTAGAAGTAAAAGATGGTCAAGTTTTTATTTATAACCAAGATAATATTGACGGTTTTGCTTTGGAAGAAGATTATTTGCCAGAGGGTCTAAAAACTTATGGAAATTTTGTGAGCGGCCCAGTGGAGTTGGGCACTAATGAATATTTTGTTTTGGGTGATAATCGTAATTCTTCCAAAGATTCTCGGGTTTTTGGTTCGGTTGATAGAAGTTTTATTACTGGACGAGTGGCTTTGCGCGGTTGGCCGATAAAAAAATTCGGAGTGTTTAAAACTCCACAATATTAAGAATAATTTTGCGATTATTTCAAATTATATGTCTAAAAATAAAGGTACGCCTCGAAGGTTGCTTACCAAAAGAGAATTTAAAAGAAACACTGAGGAAGCTTTGAAGATGAAAGGCTTGTCGGAAAAATTTTCTCGCTTGCGCGGCATGAAAGACATTGTTGCCGAAGATGGTCGTTATTGGGATTTGATTGTTAAAAAGGCTTCTGACCTGGCTTCGGTTTACGGTTTTAAAAAAGTTCAGGTTCCAATTTTAGAAAATTATGAGCTTTACCGCCGCTCTTCTGGTGAGGGCAGTGATGTTGTTTCTAAAGAGATGTATTCTTTTATTGATAAGAACGGCGACAAGATTGCTTTGCGTCCGGAGATGACGCCTGGTTTGACGCGCGCTTATGTGGAAAACGGAATGATGGCTTTGCGCCAGCCAGTGAAAATGTTTTCTTATGGCCCGATTTTCCGCCATGAAAAACCGCAATCTGGTCGCTATCGCCAGTCGCATCAGTTTGACATGGAAATATTCGGCGAAACCAGTCCGGTGGCGGACGTGCTTTTAATGCTGATTGCTAATAACATTTTTAATGAGTTACAGATTCCAGTTGTTTTTGAGGTAAATAGCATTGGCTGTAAGCAATGCCGCGGCGATTATGTGAAGAAATTAGTGGCTTATTATAAGGAAAGGGGCAATCGCTCTAAATTGTGCGTTGATTGTAAGAAGCGCCTTGACAAGAACCCTCTGCGTATTTTAGACTGCAAAGAACCGGCTTGCTGTCAGTTAAAAGAAGACGCGCCACCGATTGTTGATTTTTTGTGTGAAGATTGTAAAAAGCGTTTTACTAGGGTTTTGGAATATTTGGATGAAATGAATATTCCTTATGATTTGAATCTGGCTTTAGTGCGCGGTCTGGATTACTATAGTGGTGTGGTTTTTGAAATTTTTGCCAAAGAAGAAGGATTAAACGGCAGGGGAATGGCTTTAGGTGCCGGCGGTCGTTATGACGGCTTGGTAGAATTTTTGGGTGGCCGCGGAACTCCGGCTTGCGGTTTCGCTATTGGTTTAGAAAGAATTATAATGAAAATAAAATCAACCGGCATACCGTTAGAAAAAGAAAGTGAAGATTTGATTTTTATCGCTCAGTTGGGCGATGTGGCTCGCCGCAAGGCTATGGTTTTGTTTGAAGAACTGCGCCGAGCGGGTTTTCGCGTGGCGCAAGCTTTTACTCGCGATAGTCTAAAAGATCAACTGGAAGAGGCCAATCTTTTAAACGCGCGCTTAGCTTTGATTATCGGACAGAAAGAGATGAATGATAAGACTGTGATGTTTCGAGATATGGAGTCTGGCAATCAGGAAGTTGTGGATTACAAGAAAACCCGAGTGGAATTGGAAAGGAGAATTAATAATATAGAAAAGAAAATAGAGGGAAAGAAATAAAATTAACCACCCTTTATTACTAGATTGGAGGTGCTTTTTATGACAGAATTTAAAAGAAAAAAAGGAGAAAGTTTTGAAAGTTTTTTACGGCGTTTTAATCGCGGTTTGAAAAATAGCCGGACTTTGACTGTCGCCCGCTCAAAAATTGTCAATAAGCCAAAAAAAACCAAACGGCAACAAAAGCAAAAAGCTTTGTTTAGCATGGAATTAAGAAATAAAAATACCTATCTGCGAAAAATTGGTAAGATGAAAGAAAATACTTTTAAGAAGAAATAATTAGACATTGAAAGAAGCGGCTTATAGCCGCTTCTTTTTTTGTCCCCCTAGATTTAAGAATTTTTTTAAGAGAGAATATTTTACCGCGCACTGTTTTATTTTTTCTCTAGCTCTTTTGCTTTTGGCAAAGTCTAACCAGCTCAAATTTGGGCCGCGGCGATTTTTGTCAATAATTATTTCTACCATATCGCCGTTTTTTAAGACTTGATCCAGTCGTCCCATTTCTTCATTGACAACAGCACCGGTGGCTTTATTACCGATTTCAGTGTGGACGGCATAAGCGAAGTCTATCGGCGTGGCGTCTTCGGGCAATTCAAAAACATCGCCTTTGGGGGAAAAGATAAAAATACGGTGCTGAAAAACATCAAATTTTACATTTTTAATAAAATCTTCCGTGTTAGTTATTTGTTTTTGGATTTCCAGAATTTCTTCCACCCACCTTGGTTGTTCGTGTTTTTCTTTGTCAAATTTTCTTTTGTAGTGCCAATGGGCGGCAATACCATAAAGAGCTTCATCATTCATTTCTTCGGTGCGGATTTGGAATTCCACGGATTTTCCTTCCGGTCCGAAAACAGTCGTGTGCAGTGAACGATAGCCGTTGGGCTTTGGTAAAGCGACATAATCTTTAAAGCGTCCTTGCTTTGGCTTCCAGATGGAGTGGATGATTCCTAAAACTTTATAGCAGTCGGAAATATTATTTACCAAAACGCGCAGAGCGAAAACATCATAAATTTCGTCAAACCGCCGATTTTTTTCCTGCATTTTCAGCCAAATGCTGTACAAATGTTTGAAGCGGCCCTCAGTAGTATGTCCGACTTCTGATTTTTTTAATTCTTCATGAAGAATATTTTTTACCCTTTGGATGTATTGATTATTTTCTGCTTTTTTTTCTACTTCATATTTATACTCTATTTTTTTAAATTCATCGGGGTAAATAATTTTAAAACAGATATCTTCCATCTGCCATTTTAAACTCCACATGCCGAGAAGCTCGGCGATCGGTACGTAAATTTCCAGAGTTTCACGGGCGATGCGTTCTTGTTTTTCTCTGGGTAGAGACTCTAGTGTCATTAGATTGTGGAGGCGGTCGCAAAACTTAATCATCACGATGCGGATGTCGGCGGCCATAGCCAAAAACATTTTGCGCAAATTTTCACGATATCTTTCTAATCCGCGGTATTTTATTTTTCCCAGTTTAGTTATGCCTTCTACTAAATGGGCGATTTCTTGACCAAAGTTTTTTTCTATTTCTGTGATGTCGTATTCGGTATCTTCCGGCACATCGTGTAATAGGCCGGCGGCGATAGTGTTTAAGTCAGCCTTCATTTGCGCTAGAAGAAAAGCGGTATAGAGCGGATGGACGATATAGGGTTCGCCGCTCTTGCGTTTTTGGCCACCGTGAGCGTGTTCGGCAAAATCATAAGCCAGCCGGATAAGATCAGTATCGGCCTTGGGGTTGTTTTTTTTAACTTTGGCAATGATTTGTTCAATAGTCATAAGTCATAAGTTATGCGCTTTTCTGTTTTTTTGTTTTTATGCTATAATCTAATTAAATAGTAAAGACGTGGATTTGTAAAGGATCGGGGTAGAATAACTTTGAATATTCAATGTTTAAAAAAATTTTTAAAGCGGGAATATTTGTCTCGGTTTTATCGGCTTTTTTCACGGCCGCTAATTTTGCTTGGGCGCAAGATAATTTTGGGTTGAACATCGGTTCACAATTAATGCTTGGAGATGTTGAACCGCGCGTTGTAGTTGTGCGCATCATTCAAATTGTTTTGAGCTTTTTGGGACTTTTGGCGGTGGGTCTGATAATTTATGCCGGCTTTTTATGGATGACAGCGGCTGGAGATGAAAGCCGTATAGAACGGGCAAAAAAAATTATAATTAATGCCGTCATCGGTTTGATAATAATTTTATCTTCTTTAATTATTGCTACTTATGTAATTAATCGTTTATCGGAAACCGTTGATGGCGGTAACAGTAATAGCAACCAAAATAATAATCGCGGCTCGGCCGGTTTTAATGGCGCCGGCGTTTTGGGCGCTTGTAGTGTGGATAGTGTTTATCCGGTTCCAGAGCAAAAAAATGTGCCGCGCAACAGTGCTGTGCTAGTTACTTTCAAAGAAGAAGTTGATCCGGCGACTATTTGTGCCAGTGTCGATGCCTCCGGTCTTTGTAATGGTAGCACATTTTTACCTGGTAGCACACGAATTTATAAAACAGTTGACGGTCGCGAAAATTTTTTGTCTGGCGTGAGAGTTTATAATACTTCTGACAATAAGAATTTTACTTTTTCTCCGGCGCAATATCTTGGCTCCGCCTCGGAAAATATTGTTTATTCGGTTTACCTGTCCAATGAAATTATGACAGTTGCCGGCGATCCGGTTTTTAAAAATTGTGGTGCCGATTATATGGAATGGCAATTTGAAGTTTCCAATGTTTTAGACTTGGATCCGCCATATATAAAAGAGAACGGAGTTTGGCCAGCGCTGGATAATGAAAAAGATGGCGCCATCGTTTCCGTCGCGGCTTGGGCCACCGGAAGGATATTAGTTGCTTCTCAACCCAAAATTTATTCAACCTCTACCGTTTCTAATGTTGTCATTATTGCCGGTCCTTCAGTTGACGTTAAAGTTGATAAAAATTCCAGTCAAACCGGAAATTTGACCTTGATAGTTTTGCAGGACGGGATCAAGGCTCAATTAAAAAATGGCAGTGCATCTTTGGGGGTCGCTAATTTTAATAATAATAATGAAATAGAATTCCCCGGAATTTTAACTTTGCGCGCCAGTGGCGCTGTAGATGTCGGGAATTCTTGGACAATGAGCGTGCAGGCGGCAGTGCAAGCGGATACACTTACTATTGGCCGTGAAGTTTATGTTTTTGCCGCCACTGGAGCAAATGGGTCGAATCAAATTCCTATTGGTGCTGGCGCTGATCGCAACCAAACAGCCGCCAACATCGCTTCTATTATAACTAATCATCCAGATGTTAATGCTACAGCGCAAGATGAAATAGTTAATATTACAGCGACTATTGCCGGTCAAGCTGGAAATAATATTTCTCTCATCACTTCCGCTCCGGCCGCTCTGGTTATCACTTCTTTGTCGGGCGGGGTGAGCGTCGGTTCAAACCCCGAGGTGAAAGGCGGGCAAAGAGATAAGCCAATGAATTCTCTTATTAAAATAAATTTTAATGAGGCAATTTTGCCGTCGTTGGTTGTCGGCACGGCCGAGGCGGTAGGGGGCCATTTGCGCATCATTAACGCCGCTTCCAATTCTCTTAGCGGTGCGGTTTGCTCCAGCGACTTGGCTTGCCGTTCTTTTAATTGTTTTAATGGTGCTTGCGCAGGAAATTATCTAACTGGCAGTTTTAAAATTGCCAATCAATATAAGACTGTAGAGTTTACAAGTAATAAGCAATGCGGTGTTAACGGTTGCGGTGAGCCGATTTATTGTTTGCCGTCCTCTGGAAATTTAAAAGTGGAAATTCAGGCGGCTAGTTTAGCGACCTGTACTTCTGAGAATGATTGCGTTAGCAAGTCTCCTTATAATAAATGTACTGGTAATGTTTGTCGCCAAGCAAACGGTGAAATTTATCCGCAATCTGATTTGGCAGTGACGGATGGAATTATGGATGTGGCTTTTAATTCTTTGGATGGCAATCGTGATGGCGCCGTTGTCGGGCCGGCAAATTTTTATAATGAAAATTCACCCAACAATGCAGATGGCGATAATTTTACTTGGACATTTTTTATTTCCGATAAAATGGAAATCAGTTCACCGGCTGTTACCTCACTTTCACCGGGAGCAAATTCTTCCGGGGCCTCTTTGCGAGGTGATATAAAAATTATTTTCAATAAGCCGATGTCCACTGGCACTTTAAAAACCGGCTTCACTGAAATTAAGAGCGGTCAAAATAAGTTCACACATAAAAATATTAATATTTGGAGCTTGTCGGATTCACCGGTCGGCTATTGGATTGAAAGCTCGGATATTGATGTTAATTCTGACGGAGAAGTTGATAGTGTTGAAGTTTCTATTAAACACGGGTCTTTTGGTGAAATTTTGGATTATCGCGCGCAAATCGGTTCTGGCGTGAAAGATATTTATCAAAATTGTTATAAGCCGTCATCCGGTCCTGATTGTAACGCTAGCGAAACCAACCCATCCTGCTGTGACGGTTCGCCAACTTCCATCTTAGATACGAATGGCAATTGCCAATAATATGCAAATGTTTACTGTTCCGCAATTTATTGATGTGGAAGATAAGATAATCGGTTCCATCACCGTCCGGCAGTTTATAATCATACTGGCTGGTTTTGTTGTTGCCGGTATCGGTTATAAAATTTTTGACTTTTCGTTATTTATCGCTTGGGCTGTGTTATGCTTATTGATAGTTTCCGTTTTAGCCTTTGCCAGAATTAACGGTCGGCCATTTCATTTTTTTATTTTAAATATCGTCCAAACATCAAAAAAGCCGAAATTAAGAGTTTGGAATCATAAAAATACAACTAAAAATGCCTTGCTTTCTGAAGAAGATGGTCGCGAGGTGCAAGCGCAAGCCAGGGAAATTCCAGCCAAACCGCGTCTGGCTGGATCGCGCTTACGAGAACTATCATTGATTGTTGATACCAAAGGCGTTTACAAGGGTGGTGAAGAAGAAGATTTAGTAGAGTAAAAAATAGGAATGGATCCTGAGTACTCGGGATGACACAAAAAATATGCCAGAAAGAAAAAATACATTAGCTAAAGGAAAAATATCCGTTTCCACTCAGCAATATTTGGATATTGCTGAAATTAAAGATGATGCGGTAATAATGCGCGACGGTACAGTACGCGCTGTTTTGCTTGTTTCCAGTATTAATTTTGCTTTAAAAAGCGAGGAGGAGCAGGAAGCGATTGTCGGTTCCTATGTCGGTTTTTTGAATAATATAAGTTTTCCGGTGCAGATTGTTATTCAGTCGCGCCGTCTTAATATTGACGGCTATTTGGAAGAATTGAAGAAAAAAGAAAAAGAACAAATTAACGAGCTTTTAAAAATTCAGACCGGTGAGTATATTAATTATATAACTGAACTGGTTTCTTTGGGTGATATTATGAGTAAAAGTTTTTATGTAGTAGTGCCATATAATCCGCTCTCCGACAAGCACAAAACTTTTTTTTCTTCATTGTCGGAATTATTTAAGCCGGCAGTGGTTGTTGGTTTGCGTGGCCGGCGATTTGAGCGTTTTAAAATTGAGCTCAATCGCCGCTTGGAAAGCATTCAATCCGGACTTACTTCGGCTGGCTTGAAAACCGTCCGTCTGGATACGCAAGGATTGATTGAACTTTATTATAATTCTTATAATCCGGTAACTTCATCCAATCAGAAATTAACCGATATGAAAAATTTACAAGTAGCAGACTAAAATATGATTAATTTTAAAAAAAATAATTTATCTCCGGTTGCGGCGCCGACCGAAGAACAACTGGCTGAAAAAGAAGCGGCCGGTTTGGGCGTGGAGGTGGTGGAAGAGTTAATTGAAGAGGAAAAGGCTTTTCGGCAGGGAACTTTATCGGTGTTAGATTTGATTTCTCCGGCAGCTATGCAAATTAATCCGGACTTTTTGCGTCTTGGCGAGAAATTTGTTCGTACTATGTTTATTATTGGTTACCCGCGCTATATTAGCGTGGGCTGGTTCGCACCAATTATAAATATGAATGAAGTTTTTGATGTCTCTATGTTTTTTTATCCGGTAAAAACTTCTATAATTTTAAAACAATTAAAAAAGAAAGTTGGCAATTTAGAAGCACAAATAATTTCTGACGCTGAGAAGGGCGCGGCGCGCGATCCTTTACGCGAAACCGCTCTAAAAGATATTGAATATTTGCGCGACGCTTTGACGCAAGGTATTGAAAAATTTTTTCAATTTGCCTTGTATGTTACAATTTATGCCGATTCCAAAGAGCAATTGGACAGATTGTCTGATCGTGTGGAAGACATTTTCGGTTCGCGCTTGGTTTATTCTAAAAAAGTTTTTTTTCAAGCTGAGCAGGGTTTTAATTCTACCCTGCCCTTGGCCAATGATGAGCTGTATATCGCTTTTAACATGAACTCTTCGCCGGCCGCTTCATCTTTTCCATTTATTTCTTCGGATTTGACTTCTGATCATGGGATTCTTTATGGTATTAACCGCCATAATAACAGCTTGATTTTGTTTGACCGTTTTTCTTTGCAGAACGCCAACACCTTGGTCTTTGCCACTTCCGGCGCCGGCAAAAGCTATGCTATTAAATTGGAAATTTTGCGTTCTTTAATGATGGGAACCGAGGTGATTGTGATTGATCCGGAATATGAATATAAGCATCTATCCGAAGCAGTTGGAGGCACTTATATTAATATTTCTTTGTCTAGCGAGGAAAAAATTAATCCGTTTGATCTGCCGCGCGCAATCGGTGGCGAAGCGCGTCCGGCTGATGTTATTCGTGGCGCAGTTATTACTGTTAAAGGCTTAGTGCGTTTAATGCTTGGCGATTTGAATCATACTGAAGACTCTATTGTGGATCGGGCACTGTTGGAAACTTACGCCAAAAAAGATATTACTCCGGAAGCTGATTTGCGTACTGTGGAGCCGCCAGTGATGAATGATTTTCAGGATGTTTTGGAGGGTATGGAGGGTGGCTCTGATTTGTCCCAGCGCTTGCGCAAATATACCGAAGGAACTTTCGCTGGAATTTTAAATCATCCGACCAATGTCAAGACGGACAATCAACTGGTTTGTTTTTCAGTTCGCGATTTAGAAGATGAATTGCGCCCTTTGGCAATTTATACTATTGTTAATTATATTTGGAATATCGTCCGCTCAGAAATGAAAAAAAGAATTTTAGTGATTGATGAGGCTTGGTGGTTAATGCAAAGTGAAGACAGTGCTAAATTTATTTACGCCTTGGTCAAGCGTTGCCGCAAATATTATTTGGGCGTCACCACCATTACGCAAGATGTTAATGATTTTTTGCGCTCGCCTTATGGTCAAGCAATTGTTACTAATTCTTCTTTGCAAATTCTTTTAAAGCAGTCACCGGCAGCGATTGATTTGATTCAAAAAACTTTTTCATTGACAGAGGGCGAAAAATATTTATTATTAGAATCAGGCGTTGGGGAGGGGATTATGTTCGCCGGTAACAAGCATGCGGCTATTAAAGTTGTCGCTTCTTATGCCGAAGACCAGCTGATTACTTCTGATCCGCGCCAGCTTTTAGAAATTGAAGAAGCGAAAAAAGAATTCGCCGCGTCGATGGATGGCGGAGGAGAAAAAAACGAAGCCGAAGATTTGCCAATATAAATTAAATTATAAAAATATATGCCGGAAAAAAATAAAAAAACGCTTTGGATTATTTTAGCTGTTTTAGTTATTACAATATTGGCTGTTATTGTTTACCTCCTTTTTTTCTTTAAATGGCCGGGCGATTC
This sequence comes from Patescibacteria group bacterium, assembly GCA_041652555.1. GTDB lineage: Bacteria > Patescibacteriota > Patescibacteriia > Patescibacteriales > WJLG01 > JBAZHE01. The sequence continues at coordinate 40,742 of JBAZHE010000006.1, forward strand.
GCCGCTGAATGTTTTGGTTAATAATATGAAAACAGTGAACAAAATTGTGAAGGAGGCTTTGCCGGTTGACGAAAATATTAAAGAGGCTAAGCTAGCAGAAAAAGATACGCCGGCGCCGACGAATGAAGAAATTGATCGCTATACAGCCGTTAAAATTGCTTCGTCTTTTGCCGAACGTTTTGGCAGTTATTCCAACCAGTCTGATTATGGCAATATTACTGATTTGCGCAGTTTGATGACGAAAAAAATGCAAGCTTGGGCGGACGAATATGTCGCTGACGCCAGAAAAAACAATCCTTATAACGGTTCTTATCAAGGAGCGATTGCTAAAGCGGTTTCTTCGGAGGTAAAAAGTTTTGACGCCGCGGCTGGCCAAGCGGAGATAATCATTTCGGCTCAGCGTTCGGAGTTATCGGCCGATTCCATTGAGGCTAATGTTTATTATGAAGATATTATAATTAAGATGATAAAAGAGGGTGGCACTTGGAAAATAGACAGCGCTTTCTGGCAGGGGAAGAAGTAGAATATGTCTAATAAATCCAAAAATATTTATATTTGCAATAAATGTGGCGCCCAATCTCCTAAGTGGAGCGGGCGCTGTTTAGAATGTGGCAGTTGGGGAACGTTGGTTTTGGAAACCGTAAGTGAGAGTGAATTGAAAGGCGCCAGTACTACTTCGGCTGTGCCGGCGGAGATTATTGATTTGTCTAAAATAAAAGATGAAAAAATGGAGCGCTTAAAAACCAGTATCAACGAGTTTGATCGCGTTTTGGGCGGTGGCGTTGTCCCCGGATCTTTAATTCTTCTTTCCGGCGAGCCGGGTATTGGTAAGTCAACTATTGTTGCGCAAGTGGCGGACAAAATTGGCCGGGCAAACAAAGGCCAGGTTTTTTATATTTCCGGTGAAGAGTCGGCCGCGCAAGTGAAATCGCGCTTGGACAGATTGAATTGCCAAATTGAAAGTATTAAATTTATTAGCGAAACTGATGCTGACAAAATCGCTTCAGCTTTAAATAAAGAAAAACCGGTTTTGGCGATTATTGATTCAATCCAGACGGTTTACTGTTCGGATATTCCTTCTGAGGCTGGCGGCTTGTCGCAGATTCGCGCTTCGGCTGTTAAATTTTTGGAAGTGGCTAAGAAAGAAGGAGTTGCTGTTTTATTGATTGGCCACATTACTAAGGACGGCCAAATCGCCGGTCCGAAATCTTTGGAGCATATTGTGGATACGGTGATTTATTTGGAGGCGGATACCGCCAATGATTATCGCGTCCTGCGGGTGATGAAAAATCGTTTTGGTTCGGTAAATGAATTGGGAATTTTTGTCATGACCGGTACCGGCTTCAAAGAAGTAATTAATCCGTCTTTGATTTTTGCGGAAACCAGCGCGGAAAATATTTCTGGTTCGGTTTTGGGTGCGGTCATGGAGGGTACGCGACCATTTATTGTTAATGTTCAAGCTTTAGTTTCTAAAACAGTTTTCGGTTATCCAGTGCGTCGTGCTTCCGGCTTTGATTTGAACCGCTTGCAAGTTTTGGCTGCGGTGCTTACAAAAAAAGCTAAAATAAATTTGGCCAATGAAGATATGGTTTTAAATATTGTCGGTGGTTTAAAATTAAATGATCCGGCGTTGGATTTGGCTGTTTGTCTGGCAATAAGCTCCTCTTTGCTTAATAGTGTCGTAGATAAAAAGACGATTGTTTTGGGCGAAGTAGGTCTAGGAGGGGAAGTTCGTCGAGTTCTCAAATTAGCCGACCGTTTAAAAGAAGCTGAGAAATTGGGTTTTACGCGCGCCATAATTCCTGATATGAAAGTTGAAAATACAAAAATGAAAATAACTAAAATAAAAAACGTTTCTGAGCTCTTGAATGTTTAGGAATAATTTAGTAAAATAAAAAAGTCCGGAGTTATATTGCCCCGGATTTTATAGTTATTTTTTATATTTAGTTGTTGTAAAATAGTAAATATTAGCAAAAAAGTTAGTATCGCTATTGACTTTTTAGTTAAAATGTGCTATTATTATAAATATATTAAGATGGTTCATTTTATTTTTTCATAATAATATAAGCATGGAGGTTGTATGAGTAATTTGTCTATGGCCGCAAAAAGGCGGTCGAGTATATTCTTTAATCCCGGGATGGCTTTGCTTAAAATGTTTTTAGGCCTAGTTGTTTCGTCAGTGCTTTTTTTCTTTGTTGTTTTGCCAGCAATAATATTTGTGCTTGGCCTCGATGTTGGAAGGTATTTTGTCGACTTGTTTTCAGTACTAGAGTATTTCCACTGTTGTTTTAGCGGACAAACACCGTTTTAAGGAAGAGGATTATATTATGATGAAGGTCGTTAAAGACATTTCTCCACCAGCAACCCTTATGGATGTAGTGATTGAGTTAGCAAAGCTCCTGGGGATATTTGTTGCCTTCATGGCGACAATATCCCTATTTATTCTTCCAGTGGTCTTTAAGTAGATTGCTGGTACCCCAATTTGATTTATGCCTGTGACTAACAATCGCAGGCTTTTTTTATTCCAAATGAATTTTGTCAAAATTTTTTATTTTTTCTTTCAAGAGCGGATTTTTTTCTAATTGCGGATCAGTTTGGATTAAAATTTTTGCTTCCTCTTGTGCCTGGCGCGTTAATTCATAATCCCAAAGAGTGGCGATTTTTAATTCTGGCCAACCAGATTGAGCCGTGCCGAAAACTTCTCCTGACCCGCGAAATTTTAAATCCATTTCTGCTAAAGAAAAACCATCAGCATATTGTTCCATTATTTTTAAACGTCTGTTTTCTTCTAATTCGTTAGAGCTTTGAAAAAGGAAACAATATGATTGTTCGGAGCCTCGGCCAACGCGTCCACGAAATTGATGAAGCTGAGCCAAACCAAAGCGGTCAGCGCCTTCAATCATCATAATTGTCGCATTAGGCACGTCAACGCCAACCTCTATTACTGAAGTGGAAACGAGAATTTTGTATTCCCCGGATAAAAAGCCGTTCATAATTTCTTCTTTCTCTTTAGCTTTTAATTTTCCATGCAAAGCCACTATTTTTATTTCAGGAAATATTGCTTGGTCTAATTTGGCAAACTCTTCTTTAACTGATTTAACCCCTAAAGAATCCGATTCTTCGATTAACGGGCAGACAACAAAAACTTGGTGCCCGTTTTTTATTTGTTCGCGAATAAAATTATAGGCATCTGGGCGTTTTTCTTCTGGAACTAATTTTGTCATTATCGGTTTGCGCCCGATTGGCATTTGCTTAATTAAAGAAATGTCTAAATCGCAAAAAATCGCCAGTGCGAGTGAACGCGGAATCGGTGTCGCCGTCATCGACAAAAGATGCGGCGTTTTATTTTCTTTGTTTGATTTTTTCATTAACATTTTTCTTTGCTCTACGCCAAAGCGATGTTGCTCGTCTATTATTATTAAACTTAAATTTTTAAATTCTACATCTTTTTGAATTATGGCATGTGTGCCGATGACAATATTTATTTCCCCGGATTTTATTATTTTTAATATTTCCGTCTTTTTTATTTCTTCTTGTCTAGTTGATATTAGCTTGTAGCTATTTGTTAATAAGCAAATTTTTATTGGCCAGTCTTTTAATAATTTTGTCAGTGTTTGAAAATGTTGGCGGGCTAGAATTTCCGTTGGCGCCATTAGGGCTGATTGTTTTTTATCCAGAGAAGCGTTTAATAATGCAATTATTGCCACTAAAGTCTTGCCTGAACCAACATCGCCATTCAACAATCTGGCCATTGGTTTTTTTTCTTTCATTTCTTGTAAAATAGTCCAAGAAGCTTTTCGTTGGTCTTCTGTTAATTTAAAAGGCAAAGAAGCGACAAAATCGCGCGTTTCTTTTTCGTAAAATTTTATTGGCTCGGTAGCCGCTTCATCTCTTTCTTTTTTGGCTAGTTGAGATTTTAATTGTAATAAAAAAAGTTCATCAAAAGCTAGGCGACGACGAGCATCTTCGGCTTCAGATTTTTTTTGCGGAAAATGAATAAGCTCCACGGCCTCACTTATTGAGAGGAGTTTTAATTTTTTTTGAATATTTTCCGGAAGGGGATTAGGTAAATTTTTAGCTAAAGCAATTACTTGTTTAATTAAAAAACGTAATTGTTTTTGAGTTATATTTTGTGTTAGATGATAATTCGGAACAAAACCAGAGGTATGAATTGCATAATTATTCCCCTCCTTGGGAGGGGTGCCCGCAGGGTGGGGTGGGTATATTTTTTCATAAGTCGGGGAAATAATTGTTAGCGCGCCTTGGTCTTCGGCTACTCCAGCCAGAGAAATTGTGTCGCCAATTTTAAGAGTTTTCGCAATAAACGGCTGATTAAACCAAATTATTTTTAATGATTCAGTACCATCATTAATCATCGCTTCAGTTATATACATTCGGCGGCGATGCGCGCGACGGTTTTGAATCAAGTCTATTTGCCCAACCACATTTGCCGGAACACCTGGTTTTAAGTTTTCTATTTTTACTGTCTGGGTAAAATCTTCATAGCGAAAAGGAAAATAAAAAAGCAAGTCGGAAACCGTTTGGAGTCCGAGAATTGTTAAACGTTTAGCAATTTTTTCACCCACACCGCCCAAAGCGGATAGAGGAGTATTTAAATCCATATTGTGCGCCCAGTAGGAATCGAACCTACATCGCAAGCTTCGGAAGCTTGTATCCTATCCATTGAATGATGGGCACGATAATTCAATTATTAGTTATCAATTAACAATTGTCAATTAGAATAAAAATAAAACCTCGCCAGAATGCGAGGTTTTATTTTTATGTGCACCCGATAGGAATCGAACCTATATTACAAGCTCCGCAAGCTTGCGTCCTATCCATTGAACGACGGGTGCTTTTCAAAATTCTAATTTCGAGATTCGAAGTTCGAATTTTTTGCGTAAAAGAAAATAAATATAAACAAATAGTCTATATTTATTCAGGCGGTTTTAAAATCTGAATAAACTGGATAATCTTTCGGAAAGGGGGATATCGGTGCGTTCGGCGTTTTCCTTTAAGTATTTAAGCAGATTTTTTCTGATTAGTAAAGGGTTCATATCTTCCAGTGGTATAGAGAAGCGAGAACGGGAGAAATTTAATAGGAAAATAAGCCAGGAAAAGCCTTTTGGCTCGTTTTCCGGCAGACTGGGGCGGGCGAATCTTTTGAAGTGAATATAGAGGTTTTTTATATTTTCTTCCGGTCGGTAAACAATAAAAAAATCTTCTAACTGTTCATAAGTATAAAATTCTTTGCCCACCTGCACTCCATGATCAGATAAAGAAACTTCAAAGGATTGTTTCTCTGTTTGATCAGAAAAAATAACCAGAAAAGCAGCAAAAACTAAAATGATGGCAAAAATGAAATTTGCTGTCAGAGCCGCGTAAATAAACATCGCCAAACCGACGACTCCGGCCAACAGATACCATCTTTTATCCTTTTTCTCATTACCCCGCTCTTTTATTTTCCAGGTGATAACATCATCCTCAGTCAGTATTTCCTGATTATTTTGATTATTCATAGAATTGACAGTAAAGATTTAATCTTATAATATGATTATATCATAATTGTCATTCTTGTGTAAGATGTGGCAATTTCGATTGAAGATTATAGATTGTTTTAGGAGAGTTGGCTGAGTGGCTGAAAGCAACACACTGCTAATGTGTTGACCTCGAAAGGGGTCCGTGGGTTCGAATCCCACACTCTCCGCAGACACAATTTAGTATCGTGCAGACCCGAGTGTATCGCGATTACTAGCCAAAAAACGAGAAAATCTGATTTATGTCAGATTTTTTTGTTTTAGTCAAAGAGGTTATAAAATAAGGGTGATTTTGGTTCGAATCCCATTCTTGTTGAAACTCAATGTTTTTAGGGGTAATTATTGATTTATGTTGAATTTACAATTGACAAAATTATTTTTTTGGTGTATAAAAATTTGAAACGCTATTCGTGAACATTGAAAATTTAACAAGGAGGATTTCATGTCGACTGAGAAAAATGTTATAGCTATTCGTCTGGCAGTTGAGAGCGATTTTTTGTTTATTGAATCATTGATGAATTTGGCATTAAACCCTTATTACGAAGGTGATCATTGTGCTCATGCGCAAAGGATTTTTAAGTCACATATCGCTGGTGGCGATGATGCCGTGGGTCAGTTTTCCCTTAACCAACGAATGTTTATAATTACAGTTGATGAAAAACCAGCTGGAATGATTCATTTGGTTGGTAAAAAACAGGGTAATTTTAAAATAAGCCCATTGATAATATCCCCTGGGTTTAAGGGTAAGATTGGTCTTGGTAGTAGACTTTTATCTTTTGCCGAGGATTATGTGCAAAAGAAATCGTGTAGGCAGCTGTATTGCACGGTTGCAAAAAATAATCACGAAGCTTATAAATTCTTTCTGGGTAAAGGTTTTGTGGTTGCCGGCCAGGCTGAAAGTCATTACAAGGATGGTGTAACGGAAGTAATGATGTATAAGCTTTTTGACTCAGATGATTTTTTAACAAGGTTGATCAAGAAGTAGTCTCTGTTGTTCCGCTCGAAATGGATAGTAAGTTTCGAGTTGGCGCTGAGAAGTTGATTCTTGAAAAATTGCCAAATTTTTTTGGCGGCGTTAATCAAGATTGGGTCGATGCATTATTCAAAGGGCATGGTAGAAGGTTTTCTGGAGATGTAAATGAAAAATACAAAATAATTTACGTCGCCATCGATAAGGATGATAATGTTGTAGGTGTAGTCGGTGCTACGCCAAAGAAAGGGCAGCCAATAAAATTGATGCCAATTGTTGTTAGTAGCTTCCCGGCTTTTATTGCCATAATTTCAGAAATTCCTTTTTTGCTGAAAGAGTATGGCAGAAAGTTATATCTTCATTCAGTTCCTACTGTCCAGCAAACCATTGCTTTGCAGAAGTTTGGTTGGTCTCTAGATGCATTGATGCCTGCGGCTTACAAGAATGATGTTGTTACGCAGCAATGGAGTTTTAAATTTGGCGATGATTGCATTAGGGGGATAAGAACGAAGAAGGAGTTTTTTGAATCAATAAAAATTGGAAAAAAGAAATTGGAGGTGCGGGTTGGTTATGACAGTATGAATAAGATTGTTTCTGGCGAAAGAGTTAAAATCTTCTCATATGATTCCTTCGAGGTTGTTAAAATCGGGGCTATCAGGAAATACGATTCATTTTTAATGGCGCTGAAAAGCGAAAATCATGATTTAATCATACCTGGTCGAAGCAAGGAAGATGTTTTGGCCTTTTTAAGGGTTATCTATCCTCCACACAAGGAAAGCCTGGGGGTGTTAGTATTTGAGATAGAGACAGAATAACAAAAACAAGAAAGGGGTTTGTTTTATGCCAAGAATGATGAGAATTAAGATGATTTATTTGCACCAGATACGCAGTAGAGAGAAAAAGGTTGAAATTAGGGTCGCCTACAGTGGCCTTAAAAACATTCAATCGGGAACATTGGTTAATTTTTGTTCCGGAAACGAAAGTCAGTTAGTTATGATCTCTGAGGTTCGGCGGTATGCTGATTTTGTTAGCATGCTGAAAGTTGAAAAACCAGAAGACGTAATAGCTGGAGAAAAAAACGTGGCCAAGGTTTTAAGTATTTTGAGGAGTATTTATTCTCCTGATAAAGAGGGGTTGGGTGTTATCGTTCTGCAACTTGAGTTGCAATAATTTTGTAATTCAATAGGGGTGAGTCATTTTTTTTGACTTGCCCCTTTTTATTTGGTGTATTATAATCACTATGTAATTTTTAATATAAAAAGATATGCAAAAAATTGAAATAAATGTTCAAGAGCCTTATTTGGGTTATATTTTGAGTGGTAAGAAGACAGTCGAAGGGAGGTTGAATAAGGGCAAGTTTGGGTCTCTCAAAAATGGTGACATACTAACAATAGGTTCAACGGCAAAGGAATACGAAGTTATTGCTACACAGGTTTATAAAACTTTTAGGGAGATGATTGAGAAGGAGGGCGTTGAAAATGTTATTCCTGATAAAAATTCAATAGATGATGCAGTTGCTGTTTATTATAATTTTTATACACCAGAACAGGAGAAAGAATTTGGTGTCGTAGCTATAAAGATTAAAAAAGTTGAATAGTTTAGTATTGTGCAAGCCAGGGCAGTTAGCTATTGTTAGCTAGATTTCAGAGAATGAGTGACAATTTTTTATCGCGCAAACCCGAGTGGTTCAAATCGCTTACTCCCCGCAGAGACAATTTAGTATCGTGCAAACCCACAAGCCTCGTTTTTCGAGGCTTGTGGGTTTTATATGAGATTGGTTAGTTTGTGATATTTCCACATCAGAGTATTATGTATAATGCTCTGATGTATTGTATTAGGGCTAAACCGATGCTAATATTTAAATATACTTTTTATTAAAAAATATGAAATTTAAAGCAATTACTTTGAATAAGTGGCAACAGTTTGAGAATATTGAAATTATTTTTGGGAAAAGATTAACCATCTTAACCGGTGCAAACGGAAGCGGCAAAACAACTATTCTTAATATGTTAGCTAGGCACTGTGATTGGAATTTCCAATCATTGTCTACGCCAGAAAAAGACATTGCTACAAAGACCTGGAATTGGATTTGCGGTTTATTTCGTTATAATCCTGAGAGTGATAATTGTGTTGGCGAGTTGGAGTATTCAAATAATGCAAAGTCAAAAATTGTTGTTCCGCAACACGAGTCTGCACAGTATCAAATTCAAATCAATAATCAACAAGGGATTGAATGTTTTTTTATTCCATCACACAGGTCAGTGTTTCGATACCAGACTCTATCTAATATTCCAACGCAAAGTACTATTGATAAAAGACAAGCATTCACTAAAGTTTCCAATAGTAATAGAAATAGGTATTTTGGCGGCAATGATCAACCGAGTAGTTTTTTTATGAAGGAAACTTTAGTTTCTTGGAGTATTTTTGGTAATGGAAATAAAGACATGGAACCAGATGATAAGCTCATAGAATATTTTAATGGTTTTGAAAATATTTTAAAAATTGTATTACCAAAGGACATAGGATTTAGTAAATTTATTGTAAAAAACTCAGAAGTGGTATTGGAATGTGAGTCGGAAAATTTTATCATTGACGCTGCTTCAGGTGGAATTAGTGCCATAATCGATATGGCATGGCAAATCTATATGTACTCAGTAGATAAAAATTCTGAATTTACAGTTCTTATTGATGAGGTTGAGAATCATTTGCATCCAACGATACAGAGAAGTGTTTTACCAAACTTGATAGAGGCTTTTTCTAATGTTAGTTTTATCATTTCAACCCATAGCCCTCTAATAGTGGGATCAGTAAGAGATTCAGAAGTTTATGTTTTAAGATTTAATAAGGAAAGAAAAGTCGTTAGTCAAAAAATAGATTTAATTAATAAGGCGAAGACCGCATCTGAAATATTAGATGAAGTGCTTGGTGTTTCTTTTACCATGCCAATATGGGCGGAGGACAGTTTAAATAATATCGTTAGTAAATATATTAATAATAACATTACGGAAGAAAGTTTTATTAAAATGAGGGAGGATTTATCAAACATTGGATTGGAAAAATTTATGCCTCAAGCTATATCTAATTTGTTAAAAGAAAAAAATGATCAAGATAAATAGGCCAAATTGTCCAAATCCTTTGGCGTTACAAACTAACTATAAGGACCCTGTAAATAAAAAAGCATTATTAAATGCTTCGTTTGGAAAGTGTATGTATTGTGAGAGTAAAATAGGTCACGTTTATTTTGGCGACGTTGAGCATATCAAGCCTAAAAGCGTGTATTCTGATTTGACTTTTGATTGGTTAAATCTTGGCTACGTTTGTGCTAAATGTAATAATTCAAAAAAAGATAAGTTTTATGAAGAAACGCCATATATAAATCCTTATGATGAGAATCCTGATGATTTTTTAATATCATTAGGTTCAATGTATTCACCACGAAAAGGTAGTGAGAGGGGTGAAATAACTATTCTTGATATAGAGTTAAATCGCCCGGAGTTAATAGAAAAAAGACTTAACAGGTTGGGTGATATTGAAAAAGCCTTAAATGCTTGTATGCGAACTGCTAATGAAGCTCTTAAAGACAATGCTCTGAAAGCTATTATCAGAGAGGCAGAAACTGATAAAGAATATTCTTATTTCGTAAAAACATATTTAGAGTTACAAGGGGTGGTGTAAAATTGTAATATAGATAATGTTTTTATTGAGAAACTTATTATTTTAGTAGAGTTAGATTTTTATCTTTATAAGAAATTCTCGATTTTAAATTTCCCAGCAATTCTCTTTTTTCTGAAACCGACCCTTCCTTTAAAATATATTTAGCATAATTTCGAATATCCATATCCTCTCTGGTTTTTACCTTGTCAGTGCTGCCCAGCACTGACCTCTGAAAAATATTGAATCTGGCGATTTCATCTTCTAGTCTTTTTCGCATGCCTAGCTCGTTGATATCTAGTTCGTCTAATATTTTTAACAGCTCATCAATCAATTCTTCTTCTCTGATATATTTATTTTTGCAATTTCTGTCTCTCGCTCGGGAGCAGGAATAGTAGACGTATCTATTTTGTGTTCCGTCTTTTAGTAATTTAAATTTTTCTTGTGCCGACATGCCGGATCCGCAATAACCGCAAGTGAATAATTTTGTAAAAGAGAATTCGTGGGTTTCCCTGTCGATTTGGCCACGCTTTAATTGCGCTTTGGCTCGTTCGAACATCTCTTGGGTAATAATAGGTTCGTGCTTACCTTTATACCAATTACCGCTATTTTTTGGATATTCAAACATCCCATAATAAAAGGGGCTATCTATGACTCGGTAAATTCCGCTTTGTGTTAATGATTTATTTCCCCTGGTTTTAAAGTTAATCTCAAACTTGAGCCAGTTGAATATTTTCCGCCCAGACCAATTATCGTTGGCCAATTTTTCAAACATCATCCTTACTATTGGCGCCCGGTCAGGATCAATCATCAATTGCCCCTTCTTATCCAAGTTTCTTTGGTTGAGGTAGCCCAGGGGTGCCATATTCGGCCACATACCCATCTCTACCCTTGTTCGCAGTCCGCGCTTAACATTTATGCCACGATTGTCGTTTTCTAGTTTGGCTTGCGATCCTAAGATCATCAGTAAAAATTTCTCATTCGGGTTGTTGCTGAAACTCTGGCCGAAAGTTCGGATTTCTTTCAGTGCCCCCGAATCCATCAAATCCACAATTCTGCCTAGGTCTCCAGCGTTCCTGGAGATGCGGTCTGGCGCCCAGGTTAGAATCCCGTTAAACTTTCCCATCTTTAACTCCTCGATAATTTCATTGAAAATCGGCCGTTGGCCGGTTTCTTTGGCCGAATGGGATTCTTGCTTCATCGTCACGACCTCTAAATTTTCCCGTTCCGCCAATTGAAGCATCTCTTTAATCTGACTATCAATTGACAGAACCTGTCTTTCTTCGGATTCACTTGATTTACGTGCGTAAAGGCAGTATTTAATCTTTACGGGGGCTGTTATTTTGGCCATGGTCCCCACGGGCATTGTTATTGTATTCATATACCTAATGAATGACGCAACCACCTAAAGAAGTCCAGAGCTTCAAAAGTAGGTAAAATGTAGATAACTTTTAGTAAAATAGGCTTATTTTAAATAAAAATAATTAATATTAACCTATGAAAACCTATGAAGCATTGACAATGAACATTTTTGGGTGTATAATGGTTATGTCGTTTAAAATTAATAAGTATTACCGAGCAAGAATCAGCTAATGCCCCCTTTGTCCATTTTGCTTATTACCATTGCTGACACAGGCAACAGAGACTGTATTAAGCAGTTGGCAAGATTTATTTCTTGTCTAAAAAAGCAATATGGCTAAAACCAAAACTTCGGCATATGGCAAACAGCAACAAAAGATTGTTCCTGTTCGCGGATATGTTAAGAATGGCAAGCGGGTAAAACCGCATCGTCGTTCCACTCCTAATTAAGGAGTTGTAGTGGCAATGGGGTGTTAGTTGATTCTTGAATGGTAAAAAATAAAATAATATGCGCAAAGACATACAGGAAAAATTAAAAGAAATGCCAGAGTTGCTCTCTATCGGTCAGGTGGCAGAGATTTTTAGCATCCACCAGGACACTTTAAGAAATTGGGAAAAAGATGGCATTCTCGTTCCGCTTAGAGTTGGTCCACGTAAAGATCGTAAATATCGTCCACAAGATATTCAAGCAATCGTAGACAGGATGGGAAGTGAACTTACATTGCCACAACTTGAAGCATTCCTTTGGAGAAGTGCTGATATTTTACGAGGGAAAATTGACAGTTCTGATTATAAAAAATATATTTTTGGACTTTTATTTTATAAACGAATGAGTGATGTTTGGGATGAAGAATATGAGTCTGTGATGAAGGAATATAATGACAAGACAATCGCTGGAGCTGATTATAATCATCGTTTTCAAGTTCCAAAGGAGTGCAAATGGGAAGCCGTCACCGAGCAAGCGGAAAATATTGGTCAAAAG
>JBAZHE010000007.1:0-50031 GCA_041652555.1 Patescibacteria group bacterium
GCTGACATAGTTCTGCTCGGACAGGGACTCTCTGTTATCAAGGATGCTATTTTAGAATCGCGAAAAATTTTCGTGCGTCTCTATAATTATACGGTTTATCGAATTTCTGAGAGTTTCCGGCTGATAATTACTATTTTAATTCTCGGTTTATGGATTGGCGCCTATCCGCTTCAGCCTTTACAAATTATTTTATTAGCTTTTCTCAATGATGTTCCGATAATTTCCTTGGCTTTTGATCGGGTAAAAATTTCCGCCAAGCCGTCGGAAATAAATAATAAAGAAAGAATGATTTCCAGTCTGTTATTCGGTTCGGTCGGCGTGTTGAATAGTATACTGATGTTTCTTTTGATGGCTAAAATTTTTCATTTATCATTACCGGTTATTCAAACAATGTTTTTTCTTAAGCTTACCGTGTCCGGCCATGCTTTGATTTTTGTGGCTCATACCAAAGAACGTTGGTTTAAATTCTTGCCAGCCAAGCAAGTGATTATCGCCACATTGGCCACGCAAGCTATCGCGACAACTCTGGCTATTACAGGCTTTATGATGCCGGCGGGAATCAATCCTCTTTATGCTTTATTTGTTTGGGTCTGGGCTTTGTTTTGGATGCAGATTAGCGAATTAACTAAGGACTGGCAGGTAAAATATCTAAAAAATAATTAATTATCATTTCTTTTTTAAGATTTTTTTATTTGACATTCGCCAAATTTTGGTGTTTAATTATGTTTATGAATAAGATTTTATTTTGTTTACTGACTATATTTTTTAGCTTGTTTTTAGCTTCTTCGGCCCTAGCTTTTAGCGATAATCCATCTAATCTTTTGGCCGGTCGGATTCTTTTGGATAAAGACAGTTTAGGTGATCTTTGGTATGTAAATCCCGATGATTTTCATCGTTATTATGTTGGCACAGGAGCAGAAGCTTATAAAACTCTAAAAAATTTGTCTTTAGGAATTTCTAATGTTGATTTTGATAAAATAGTTGGAAATGTGCCAGATCGACTTAAAGGAAAATTTGTAATTAAAATTCAGGACGATGGTCGCGCTTTTTACGTTGATCCGGAAAATAATTCTTTGACTTATATAAATAATCCTCAAAGTGCTATATATTTATTTAAACGTTTGGCGACTAGCACTGACAGTTCTAGTCTGAGAGATATTCCCATTGCTAAAGTAATAACTGATGATTCCGGCCGAGAGATTGATCGGAAGTGGCAATATTTAGGTTGGTGGGGGCAAGTGAATACTCAACGCATTCCGATTATGGCCGAACCTAGTTTAAAATCAAAAAAACTGGGAACTTTTTCTAAAATTAATCATGTTAAAGTTTTGGAAATTAAAAGAAATAACAGCTTAACTTGGTACAAAATTGACGGTGGCGGTTACCCAGGTGCTTATGTGGAAGCGAAATATATTGATCCGCTTCCTCAGCCAACTCCGGAAAATGTAAGCGTTTTGCTCGCATCGGTTAAGGCCGGAGATTACTGGATTGATGTTAATATCTCCCGCTCGGTTCTGACATTATTTAGAGGGGATAATCCGATTCTTGCTACTTATGTTTCCACTGGCGTTAATTCTAGCCCGACTATTACCGGAATTTTTAATATTAAATATAAGTTTAAAAAAACCAGGATGCACGGCGCTCCGCCAGCAGTTACTCATTATTATGACTTAAAAGATGTGCCGTGGACAATGTATTATCAAGGTTCTTATGCTGTGCATGGAGCTTATTGGCATGATGAATTCGGCGGTAAAAGAAGCGCCGGCTGTACTAATTTAACTATCGGCGATTCTAAATTTGTCTTTGATCTTTCCGGTCCTAGTGGTAATGCCGATAAGGTTAAATCATCAAATGATAATCCCGGTACAATTGTTAATAATCATTATTAATTTTTTCAAGTTTTAAAATATGCAGATAAAATCAGCAAAATTTGTTAAAGGTTTAGTCGGACCAGATAAGATTTTGGAAAATAATATTCCCAAAATAGTTTTTATCGGTCGCTCCAATGTCGGGAAATCCAGCTTAATCAATTCTCTTACCAGACAAAAAGGTTTGGCCAAAACCAGTTCTTTGCCAGGTCGCACTCAGGAGTTGAATGTTTTTTTGATAAATGATAATTTCTATTTTGTTGATTTGCCCGGCTATGGTTTTGCCAAACTTTCTAAAAAAGATAAAAAATGGCTGCACGAATTGATTAATTGGTATTTATTTGATTCATATAATGAACATCAGAAAATCGTGTTGATTGTTGACGCTGAAATCGGACCGACTAAAGATGATTTGGAAATTTTAAAGGCGCTGGAAGAATGCAAAAAAAATATTATTATTGTTGCCAATAAGGAGGACAAAATAAAAAAATCGCTCTATCAAAAGCAATTAAATAAAATACAAGATTCCATCGGCGATCATAAAATTTTTCCATTTTCTTCTAAGACCGGTTTTGGCGCGGATAAACTATTGCGAGAAATTTTGGAATAGGGGATAATGCTTGAGATATTGACCAAATTTAATTTTCCAGCTAATTTGTAAACTTGGAGAGGTGTCAGAGTGGTCTAATGAGACAGTCTTGAAAACTGTTGTCCCCTCAAAAGGACCGTGGGTTCGAATCCCACCCTCTCCGCATAAATAAAAGGGATGAGAAGTTTATGCCCCGGAGGGGTAAATCCCACCCTCTCCGCATATCGAGACAAGAGACCCTTTGATAAATACTATCGAAGGGTTTTTTGAATGAAATTAGCAATTTTCCGTCCTTCAGTTTGGAGTTCGAAAGTAAAAAATTAAGCAATTGCTGTTTTTCGTCCGGATTAGCATTTTTATACAATAAAGGCACATTATCCGCGAGTTCTAAAATTTTTGAGCCCAAACTGTAATAATTGATATCAGCTCTTCTGTAGCGGCTGATTTTTTCCTCCAAAGCCGTTATTTCCGCCGTACTCTCGGCCAATTTTTCCTCGTAAAATTCCGGCGTGATCATTCTGTCCAATCTGTCCTCATATAAAATTTTTAATCTGTCTTCCAATTTTTTCTTCCTGGCCTCAAAGTTCTGCCTTACAACATCCTCTGTATTGCGTTTAAAATTGAAAGACTGTTTTAGACCCTCGTTAATCTCGTCCCGCGCGCTCTGGGGCACTTTAAGGCCGTCTAAAGCCCCTTGGATTTGTTCTTCCAGTTTTTTCCCACTAACTGCTTTCTGCTGGCAATTCGTTTCAAATTTGGTACAGCGGTAATAGGTATATTCCTTGCCGGATTTTTTCACTTTCTTTTCCGCCGTGATATTCCGGCCGCATTCCCCGCAAGTCAATATCCGCTTAAAAGGAAAAAGTACAGTATGTTCTTTTTCAAACCTATACGGCATGCCTTTGTTTTCATAGCGGCTTAATCTCGTTTGAACCCTGTCCCATAGCTCTTTGGTCACTAACGGCTCATGCTTGCCCTTGTGCAGTATTTTATTCCAGAAAAAATAGCCGTAATAGAAAGGATTGCTCAATAATCTATGGATTGACGCCCTGGTTAATAGTCTTAGGCGGCAGTGTTTTTGAAAATTGCCGGATAACAATCCCTCTTTTTCAATCTTGTCTCTCAAAGTAGAAAGCGAATAAAGTCCGGTGGCATAATATTGGAATAATTTGATCGGCAAAAATTTATTCTGCTCGTCAACCGTAGTTATACTTTTGCCGTCTACTTTCTCCAATTTATAGCCGACCGGAGGAATAGAAGGGAAGTAGCCGCTCTCCGCCTTTTCCCTTTGGCCTTTTTTCACTTCTTCGCTCAAATTATCAATATAGTTCTTGGCCATTAAAACCTTGATTCCGTGCATGAATTTTTGGTGCGAATTGGCCACCTGTCCGATCTGCTCGCTTTCCTTAACTAAAAAAACCGTAACTCCAAGCTCGTCAATGGTGACATAGTCCTTGAAATTACGGTAAAGCCGATCGGTTTTCTCAACTAAAATATTATTAGCGTTTTTATGCTCCTTAACATATTCGATCATCTGCCCGAACCCGGTTCGTCCGGCGCTCTTGGCCGTTTCGTCGTCCTCAAATTCTTTGACTATTTTAAAATCATTAGCTCTGGCATAATCGGCTAACAATTTTTTCTGAGCGGGGATTGAATACCCTTCTTGTTTTTGTTCTTTGGAAGATACGCGAACGTAAATGATTCCCTCCTTCATAATTTTTTAAAAAGTTATAAATTTTTTATCACCCCCTGTCCCACCACATTTTTATTCTATTAACAAATCCCCAAATAAGACTAATTATCACCATTAAGAGACCAATCATTGCTGATATTATAGCTCCACTATTATCACCTCCTTTAATTGCCTCTAGCACTCCACTGATAAAAACAATCAATCCAGCAATAAACGAAACTATAATTATAATAATATTTTTCTTGTATTTTTTGGCTGTTTTTTCAACTACTATTCTTTTTGTCATGTTTGCATTTTCTAAATCACGATTACAAAATCTGTAAACTATTGCCTCAGCTTTTATTTCTTCAGCACAATAAGGGCATTTTTTTGTTTGTTCTTGGTCCATATGTTTTATGATTAATAAATTTATTTAAGCTACGGATAAACACCATTATTTTTACAACGGCTAACTTACGGGCGAATTTATTTTATTTAATATTGGTAGTCGTCCATGTATATCTTCAAAGTTTTTAAGCCAAGTTCTTTCCAATTTATATAAATTTTTAAAATCATAAATTGCATAGTAAAACCAAATAGCCCTTCCTTCGGTTGTTGGATTGGTTTTTTCAAAATTTTCAAGGTGTTGTTGAAACCTATCAAACAAGCTGTCCGATTTGCCCATGTAAAGAATGTCATCTTCAAAAGTCGTCAAAACATAGCAACCGGCCGATTTCGGTACCGACTTGAAAGATGAAAGTTTAAATTGAACTTTGTTTTTTGGTTGAGGCGTTAATTCTTTAATTTTCATATTTCCATTTCCCCATCTTTTTCAATATCTGACGGTCGATGAAGAGCTTTTATCATTTCGGTATTTATTTTGCTTAACGCGCCAGAGTTTAAACCGCCCGCGGTAGCGCCCTTTGCCCAAAAATCAGCATGCCCAACTCCAATTGCATCTCCTTCGGTATTTTCAAAAACTTGTTCCAATAATTTTTGCATTGTTGAGACTTTGTAGTCTGGCATATTCACCATTTTATTAAAAAATGGAATGCAAAATTTGCAAAACAACTCAACTCCGTTATATTTAAATAATACCGTTGGCTCATCACTTCCGATAATATTTGTTATGGCCTTCCAATAATTTAAAAATATTTTAAGTTGTCTTTCTTCTTTTTCGGTGTTAAAAACAGGATTATTTGAAACTAAAATATATTTTTTGATCGCTTTTACAAAACTTTTCTGATTAATACTTCCGTCACCGCCATCATCTCCTGCCATTTTTATTTTGTTTTTCCATGGGCTGTCCGGGTCGTTATTTAGAAAATCGACATATTGCAAAGCCTTCTCATCTTCTCCTTTTTGAACGGAGTTTAAAATCCATTTTGGCAAGTTTGGTATTTCATCAACGCCTATTAATTTTGTTAATCTCGCGCGGATTCTTTGAGCAACTCCCTCCTCAACGCTTTTTTGGGTAGTATTAACGATAAGAAAATGAGTCATTTGTTCAATTTTTGAAAGATTGATAGCTATATTAACAGGAATTTCAAATTCCAAAACTCCGGGGTCTTTTTCAGCCGCCATTTTTAATCCTTCAACGCGATGTTGTCCGTCAACCACGCTAAAAGGTCCGATCTCGTTAATATCTATTTCAATAGTATTATTAGTCGTATCGAAAGCAATGTTTTTATCTGTTGCAATGAAAATACTTGTAGGCAAAAAGGCGTCTTTCGTTTCTTGTCCTTCAACAATATAGTCGGCTAGTTTTTTTGCCCTTCCTTTATTCAATAATCTTTGATAACCTTTTTCGTTCGCGTTTTCAGGATCAAGTCGTTCAATGCTATAAAAATTTGGAATTATTAAGTCTGAAACTTTTAACGAAGTCGCATAAAGTATCAGTTTTCCTTGTTTAACCATTGAAGCTGGCCGAGTAATTTTTTCCATAAATTTTTTAATAATACTTTAAGTTTAAAATTTAATATAGATGTCTAATATAAAATGGTAAAAAATATTTAAAAATTTTAATAAGGAATATCTATCGATATTGCTTCAATTCTTCCGAAGGGTTTTTTATCTCTATCCGATTATTTTTGTTATCAAAAACTGATTTTTCTTGCGGCCGTATAGTTTCAATCAGCTCTTTATAAGAATCATTTTTAAATCTCCAAGTATCCAAAACAAGCCCTGCAACCATTAAGAGCATTGTTAAAAAACCAACAAACAATACAACCACAACAGCTCCCATTAACCAATTAATTTTTTCAATTTTATCCTCAACTTTACTAACGGCTCGATTAACGCTTTCGGTAATTACAGTGAGTTCTTCCAGGGAAAAAATTTTTTCTTTATTTTCCATATTATTGATATATACCTTTAATAATTACCATGCCACCCTCATTGTCTGCTTCTATGTCATGATTTATAAATAAAGAAAAGTCAATGCCGGCAAACGCAACGCCTTTAGAAAATCTAACGCCTGGCCCAAATACAACCCCCCTAACCATTATTTGCTGACGAGGTTCTATGGTGCCGTCTGCGTATAGATTAAAAATTGAATTAAACTTTATTTTAGCCATATATTTAAAATCCTATTTTTAAAAAATATTTATAAACTACCTTCAGGAATTTTATTTAAATCATTATTGGTTATGCCCAGGCTGTGAAAGCGCATAAGGCTATAGGCCGCCCCGCCGTCTTTCATGTAATATTTATAGCCGGTTTTCGGATCAACATACCAAGCTTCACCATGCGCTTGCACTTGCAATAAAATTTTTCCTTTCATTTTTTCAACCAGAGTCGGGTTATTATTTTTTTCGCCTTCCTGCGGTATTTTTGCCAAATCGATATCAGTTATTCCTAATCCAAAATTTCTCATCATTTGATAAGCGACAGCGCCGTCTTTCATATAATATCTTTTGCCATCTTTTGGGTTAACATACCAAGCCTCGCCGTGAGATTCTGTTTGTAATAAAATTTTACCTTTTAATTTGTTTATCAAACTAACATCAACGGAAGTGTTTGTTTGCACTAAACTTTTGTATTCCCAAATTTTATAGTTAGACACATTTCCCGATTCATCCATTAATCTAAATGTTAAATAAAAAATACCGTTTTCCAGATATCTTGGTCCAAGTAACATAAAATAATAATTACCGCCCTTCAATAAAGTATTTTTAAAAAAATCATTGCCACCAAGCAAATTCCAATTTTCAGCACCATAATATTTGTCACTAAAAAATTGAAAGCCATTTTTTTCTTTTGACCATACGTCTTGAAACATCGCTATATCATTTATTATATCCGCGGAAAAAGTAATCTTTGCGTATAATGCTTTGACTGGGACTTCATTTGTTGAAGTAATTTTACGGCACACCTCGGGGGTTACTGTAGAATCTTCTCTCCCTAACAATGTTATTGGGGTTTGCCAGATTCCCATAACATCTTTTTCTGTAAACTTAGTACTGCAATCATAAAAATCAATGTTTACGCCCGAGATGTCTGGCGGTGTTATGTCCTTTTGTAATTCAATTTTTGGTTGTTCTGCTATAATTGGTTTTTGTTTGATTATTTCTTGCTTATAGTCGTTACCAAAAAATCCTGAAAGCCATTTTTTTATACTATCCACTCCTAAAACATAACTGATGGAATTCAATGAGCCCGTAATAACCATTGAAGGAATTCCAACAAATGCACCTCCTTGATCGTAGGCCGATCCTCCGGAATTTCCATGTTCCAATAATGCGGTTGTTTTAACATAGTTTTGCGTGCCATCGGACTGGCTGCCAAAACCGCTGAAATCTCCGGAAGTGTAGGTTATTGTCGACCCTCCAATGCCAGGATAGCCGATAACTTTAATTTTATCACCAAACTTCAAACTGCTCGAATTTGAATTCCAAATATTTACGTAAGGAAACGTTTTATTGTCTGTATTATCTAAATATAAAACTGCGGCATCCATGTCACTGGTCGTGGTAATGTATTTAACCTCGGCCAAATTAGGATTTTCCTTCGTTCCAAAATTTGGCTCTTCATTAATGGATTCTAAAAATCCGATAAAACAAATATTTTTATAAGCACCTTCAACAACGTGGCGATTAGTTAAAATAATCCCTTTTGGATCAATAATTGTTCCGGAACCGCTAAACCAATTATCGTTCCCATCAGTACAAACTATTTGTACTTCGGCATTAATTTGATTTTGGGTAATTGCATTTGAAAAACTTATTGGCAAGAAACCAAATACTAGCATGAAGATTAAAATTTTTTGTAGTTTTTTCATATACTTTAGTGTTATTTATATTTATAAATTGTTTCCAAAATATTTATACGCCCATTTCATTAGGTCGTTATTACGCGGATTTGAAACATCTTTATTTCCATGAAAAATTATTGCTTATTTGATAAATTACTCTCATAAAATAAACACATGACTTATATTTTTCCTTAAAATACCATTTTTGATTTCCCGTTTCGATAGCAACACATTCCCTGTTTTCGCTACCGTTAAGATTTTGTGTTTTTAAAGTCATGTATTATTTTTTTGAATTCCTCATTATTGAGCATTATAAGCGGAGAAAGCTCTTTATTCAATTATTTTATTTTTTGCATTAAGTTCAAAATATTCACACTTAGATGGTTGTAGTGAATAAGGCGGTAAAAATCTTGATTTTATGTCATTAACAAAAGTATTTTCATTAAATGGGTATACGGCAAAAATAGGATACTTATAGTCATTTTCTTTAACGACCTCATTGTTCAAGTCATTAATAATCATTATTTGTTTATCAATATCAGTATCTACTAAATATTCAATTTTTAAACCCTTGTTATCTCCAGAAACAGTGAATAAATTGAATATTTTATAAATTTTAGTAAACAAAAATGATTTGCCATCAATCGCTCTTTTATAGTTTACGTCAATTTTAATAAAAAAATCTGAACTACTTGCATATTGTAATGCTTTATTTAAATTTTTGTAATCAATTGAAAATTTTTTTTCATCAAGAGATTCAAAACTATATAATTTATTTTCAAGAATGCTATATGTCTGCCAATGTTCATCGACTTTATAACTTGGATTGTTTGTATAATTTACATATGCAAAAGGACAAAAAACAGGATGTTTTGATTTTTGGTCAATATGCATTTCAAGAACAATCATTTTAATATCCAAATCCTTGACTTCTCCTAAGAAATTATTTTTTAAAATAAAATTTGCCTTCGAGTCTGATATTTGGTAATGGCCTGGTTCTTTTATCTTGTCTTTTTCCAGCCCATTGTCGATGGCCGTTATAGAAAGTTCGGGTATCGCACTGAGTTCAAGTGATTGTTGTGTTTTATTTAATGAAACTATAGCGACCCATAAGGCTAAAATATTTAAAAAAACTGCTACGAGAGCTATATATATTGAAAGATTGGCCTTGTTTATCGCAACCATGCTTGTCTGACTAGCATTTTCCAATTGCTCAAATTCAAGTAGTTTAAATCTACCTTCTGTTGAAATAGTAAACATGGTTTCTTCTCCACGATCAGTCTTTTGATTTTTATCTAAATTTTGAAGTAGCGTTTTATCATGAATAAGCTTTCCAAAAAACAGCTGTTTCTCATTTTGATTGAAATTTAAGTCTTTAGATAATTTAGTACAAATAAACTCACTTTTCTCATGAGCGTATTTAAGTACTTCGATGTGAATATTTTTTCTAATTTTCTCTGACATTTAATTTTATAAAATCGTTTTCGTAGCGATAGTGGAGAAAACACCATTCCCCCTCATTAATAAATAAAAAACAAAATTAAATTCTTTTTAAGAGTTGCCCCGCCTTTTGTAGGACAAAAGACATATATTTCAGCTAACAAATTATATGCGAAGTAAAATTACATTTTTCATTTAAATTGTATCTAATTTTAACTAAAATTACAACTCTCACAGGCCAAACCGTCAAAATCTCTGTCTAGTCGGTAAATATTTTTGCCGACTTTTTTTTACAGCATCCATAAACATCCCGCGCCTCGCGACGTGTTTTAAAATCAGCGCAATTATACCGATCATACGAACAAAAACAATCAATTTTTTCTTTAACTTTTGCAATTGGCTTTTTTTGCATTTCATTAGCGCATCCGGTCAAACAAAAAAGCAAGGTAAACGCTATAAGCAACTTTGGCATAGTAATAGCGTTGGTTGGCCTCTGTTTGCGTTTTGAGCGCAAAAAAGGTCCCCCAACGTTGCTTACAGCGCCCTTTCGAGCGCAGGCCTAAACAGCAAAAAAGCAGGTCAGGAGACCGTTATTACTGTTTAGGACTTTAAACCATACCTTGCGGATAGCCCGCAAGGGTTAGGTTTCGTATATTGTAATTAAATCTTATCGCGAAAAAATAAAAAAATCAACAGTTATCTCCCGCACTCGGCCACCCCGGATTACCAGGGCGCCCTCGCTGGCGGCAGTAGCGTCGCGATGAACGGGAAAGAACACAATATCCGGAACGCAACCTCATTCGTCCTTTCCGCTAGTCGCTCCAAGGCCGAACGAGATTGCTGTGAATTCTAAAAACAAAGTTCTTGCCCTTAAAATTAAAAATAAGGAGTGAGCGCCCGGTAATAACAAAAAATTTTCAATCACTCGGAGAATACCGAGACATTAAAAATTTTTTGTTATTACTGGGCACTCCAAATTTTAAAAGAAAAAAAGGAAGTCGTTCCGCTCCGTGAATTTATTTTTTTATGACCAGCACCAAATAAATTTAAAGGTTGTGCCCGTCATAAAAAAATAAATTCACTCCGCTACACTCCAATAAAAATTAAAAGAAAATAGGTGTGCCGACAGAGACCTCGCCAAACTCCCGAGAACGCCCAGTCGGCACGAGCCAACGTTCGCCTAGTTTATCGGCCTCCTTTTTTGCGGATTACCGCAAAACCGGCCGATAAACGCAAACTTCAAATTAAGGAAAGCTTGGTTGCTCCGCGCAATCTGTCAAGCTGTCGCATAACGAATATTTCGCGAAGTAGACGCGTTTAAACCTCTGCTATCCAGGAAAGGGGAGAG
Organism: Patescibacteria group bacterium; assembly: GCA_041652555.1. Lineage (GTDB taxonomy): Bacteria > Patescibacteriota > Patescibacteriia > Patescibacteriales > WJLG01 > JBAZHE01. Next base: position 11,170 of record JBAZHE010000007.1, read on the forward strand.
CGCGCGGAGCCTATAAAGAAAAAGAACAAACAACGTCATTAACTTACTTCGCGAGAATATGCGTTATGCAAAGTTTGGCTTGCACAAAACAAAATAAATTCTACGCAAAAGTTTTCTATCAGTCTCGACAGCCGAAGCGGGGATAAGCCTCGGCAGCCGAAGTCCAAAAGCAAAGTAGTCGGAAATTGCGCCGGTACTTACTTCAAATCTCAGCCAAGCCAGTGCTCCGGCGCCTCACTCTAAAAAAGGTTTGCGAAATTACGGCCGGAAAAAACTTTCATCTTTTTTACCAAGTTTTCCCCTCCGGCCGTTGCCTTTACAAAAGTGCGTCGTGAAAAAAAGGCTAATTTTTTTCGGGCAGAAATTCCATAAGCTATCTTCAAATAAAAAATCATTTAAAAGGGGAAGTCTCTTTTGAAATTTTATAAAGAAAAAGAGGGGTTTCTTCGTTTCCGCAATTTTCTGATTTTTTAGTCGTTTTTTTATTTCCGGTAGTTAGATTATTTTTTTAGTCATTCTTTAAGTTAAAAGTCATGTTATCCACAAGTTGATTCCTTCTTTCTTTTAAATTTTTCTTTTTATATTTAATCGGTGTATCCAGAGCACCAGTTTTTGGTGTATTGGATAAACCAGCCCTGGTGTGCCAGCGATGGAAGCTTTCCGCGTTAATTGCGTACTTATGCACAGCGTTGTTTTTATTTATTTTGACGCCATCAATTCGAATAACTATTTCATTGTCTATCAGACGATCTAATACCTTAGATATGTTCCAATGGTTAGTTTTTATTTTTATTTCAAATAGCCGCAAGCTTATCTCTGCGTATTCTTTGTTGTAGCCAATTGTCCGGCGTATAATTAAAAGAATGACTTTAATTTCAAGCGCACCGAACTTAGATGAAATCAGATTATCTGTAACATCGTGATAAAATCTAGTATACTTATTTTTTTGGTCAGTTCTTAATGGCGTTAACATTTGATTATTGTTGAATTTGTTTTTCTTCTCTTAATCGTTTATCAATTCCATAGAGGACTTCAAAAAATCCGATCAAGTTATATTTTGCCTCGGCCAAATCCTCCTCTTTTATGTTGAGGTCTGCCATAAACTTTTTATCTATGTCGGAAATTTGAGGCATAAAAATTTAAGCTCTGTAATTTTAGTATGGCATATGTTTTGGCTAATATCAAACAAAAAAAGGGGTTTTAAAGTTGAAATTTAAATCCCCTGTGAAGTTATTTTATTTTAGCCTTTAATTAGAAAAAATCAGTTTGATGTTTTTCTGGCCATTTTTTCTTATGCACAAGCTTTATTTTCTCCATTTTGGCTGTCTTATCTTTTTGTTGTATACTTTCCGTCTTTCGTTCATGTCTCTTGCCGAGTATTTTTTGGTTATGCCGATCTTTTTAAGCTCAGTATGAATTTGCTCACTGTTCAGTCCGTTATTAAACCCTTCGGTTATTATTTTGTCCGCCGGCCGGCTTGAATATTCTTTTTCGCTGTTAATGTATCCGTGCTTTGCCTTGTATTCCTTTTGTTTTATTTTTACCGAACTCCACATTAAAATCAGATCACTTAATTCCGTCAGTTCGTTAAAGCGAAATATTAAATCATCGTTGCTTATCTTCGGCAAGTAATATTTGTATAAAATAGATTCGGCGCATTCTAAAATTTTGCTTTCTGGCACGTGAAATAATTTAGCGGCAATAACACTGCTCCAAAGGTGCGGATTAACTTTGATTCGCTGAAAAAGCATTAAAGAGCCTTTTAAGAGATTGTCAATCGCCTCGCTTAAAAATTTATCCGTAGAGATATTAAAATTATCGTCTATTGATTTTAAAATGCCGTTTCGTTCGTCCGTTTCCTTAGCGTAGTTTTCGATTATGATATTCCATTTGGCAACCTCCTTGCTGGTTTTTTCAATTTCAATCTTTCGCCGTATTTCATCCAGCCATTTTTTCTTTAAATTAGAAATAAGCTCGTTTATGTCTTTGATCGGCTTAACTTCTTCCTCGTTGTATAATTCTTTATTAATGTCATGGCACTTGCTTGCCGCGTATAATTTTTCAGCCACGATAAAATCGCCACAAATTGTGGCTATATTATTCCGAACCGTTTTTAAAGCTCTCTTTTTAGCTTCTTTTTTTGTTTTCTTTGGTGTTGTCATATGGATTGAAATTTAGTAAATTGTATATAATTATTTTATCTTAAAGAAAAATATGTTTCAATAAAAATAATACAAAATTATGTTTGATAATGATAATTGGTTGCATTCTCACAAGACTGCTATTTGCGTATAGCCAGATTAAGCTGTATGATAGAGTAAATAAACATTGTTCTGTATCTGACCCTGAAATCAGGAATTTGTTCGCGGATGCTAAATACACCCCCCTCCGATTTATTCATCTCTATACTTTATAACGTTAAGCATAGAATATAGATGTTCATAAAGACTTTAATGATAGTTCTTTCTGATAAATTTGAGGGGCACTATAATATTGAAAGATATCGATAGTCTCATAAATAATTTTAGCAATTTAAGGTTTGTTATTGATATTTACAGAGAGTATGTTAAAAATAAGAGAAATTAATTTTATTATATATTTAATATTATTTAAGTAACTTTATGAAGGATTTTAAAAAAAACAATTTTATTACTATTTCTTGTGGTTTAATAGGCATTATTATCTTTACTGTATCTTTTTTTCTTATTGGCACAGACGTTGTATTAACAGGGGGGTCAATTTTTAGTTCTCTAGTTTCAAATTCTTTCTTTTTAAGTCTCTCAGTGATATTGCTTGCCTATTCTATTTTTACCTTAAGAAAAAACACTCCCCAAACTAAAAATATTGTATATTCTTTTGTTGTTAGCTATATAGTTTTGATAATTGCTTTTATTGCATTAATTTTTATCGCATCATTTATAAAAGATGCAAATTTAAGTGAGGCACCATTATTTGCTGTATTATTTTTGCCAGCCGTTTTTTTATATTGTCTTGTATATTCATTATTAGGGTTAATTTATAATCATAATATTTTGTATACATTGTTTTTTAATTTTATTTTGTCTTTGTTTTTATTGATTTCAGTGTATTTGCGATGGTGGATATTTCCTTGGTTTTTAATATTTTTAGTATTTCATTTTTTTGTTTCAATGTTAAAGATGAAAAAGCGCACCCACGGTTCCGCATGATTCTAATTTTGTATAAATTATTGTTGAATATATATAAAACCACCGAACATTAATGTTCGGTGGTAATTTTTTTGCCTATTTTGGGCTCACGGAGATTTTATTGGTCTTCGCTGCTTTGGATAAGCATTTTGTAAGCGTTTCCTATTTCGCTTTTGGAAATTTTGAATAATGCTTTAAATTCTTCTTCGGTTAAAATTAAAGAAACATCTCCGAGGAATTTTTCAAAATGAAAACTTAAACTGTTGGCATACCCATTTTTGTCATCTTCGGGTATTGTGCGGTCTAAAATGCTTTTTTCTGCAAGCATTTTTCTCTGAGCATCGGCTATGGATTTTCTCTTGTCTTTTGAAAAATCAATACCAAGGGAGTGATCAATTGAAACCTCACACTGTTCAATCGTGTTGTTAATTTCGTCGCGGGGCCTTTCTTTTAGTTGTTTCTTTCCGGATTCAAATTCTATCCTGGAATAGAATGAATCTCTGAAATTTTTGTTATCATTATTTATTGGGCCGCTAAGCTTTTCCAGATTAAAATCTGGTTCGTTTTGATATTTGTTGGCAATTCCGGCTTTTGCTTCTTTTGCCTCTGTTACCAATGTTGTTGCAAAAAGGCATAGAGAAGTTGTTAAAACAGCGAAACAAATCGTTAATTTCTTGTATATCATTTTAAAGCATCCTTTGGATTAGGAGATGAATAATTTCGTTATAAACCAACGCATGTATTTAGACAGTCGGCAAAGTTGGTGCCGTAAGTGCCAAATATAAATTTTGACAATGTATACCCCTGCACGCTAGAACTTATCGTGGTATTTGCGAAATACAACAGTCTGTTGGTGTGTTGATGACATGTTCCATGTGTACCCCATACCATATAACATCCAGCAACACAAATTGCATAAATAGAATTTTGTTGGTTGAGATAGTAGGAACCCCAATTACTCCCTCCGCTAGTCGTGCTGTTTCCGATTGCATAGCAGTGGTTATTGTATGATACGCAGGCATAGGTGTGATCAAGCGGATTTCCATAAAATTGCCAGTAGGCATCTTTTACGTAGTAGCTGACGGTGTAAGCGTTTACCGTAGACGTGACTATTAAGGTAATAAAAATAGCCAGTAAGCCAGAAATAATTCCTTTTTTCTTCATTTGCCACTCCTTAGGTTGGATTTTAATGAACGATTTTTGAAAAAATACAAATGATTTTTTCACCATTTTTACTTGACATAAACTAAAAAAAGAACAAAAATCCGCCAATATAAATTATCGCACCTCCTTTCTGTTAATAAATTGGCGAATAACAATAATATTATATATAACCATTTGTATGGTGTCAAATTTAAATAAAAACGTCTTCTAAAAATTTTAAATTGCCAACGAAAAATTTTAAATTATCATAAACCGCGACCCAGTTCATAGTTCTAAAGTCGTCAATCAACCCCCGCATAAATAAAAGGGATGAGAAGTTTATGCCCCGGAGGGGTAAATCCCACCCTCTCCGCGTATCGAGACAAGACGCCCTTTGGTATATACTATCAAAGGGTTTTTTGAATGATATTAGCACTTTCCCGTCCCTCAACTTGGAGTTCGAAAGTAAAAAATTAAGTAATTGCTGTTTTTCGTTCGGATTCGCATTTTTATACAATAAAGACACATTATCTGCGAGTTCTAAAATTTTTGAGCCCAAAGCATAATAATCTAGACCCTCATCAATCTCATTTCGCGTGCTTGGGGGCATTTTGAGGCCGTTTAACGCCTCTTGAATCTGCTCCTCCAAGTCATTTCCGTTCACCGCTTTTTGCTGGCAAGCGGTTTCAAACTTCGTACAGCGGTAATAGGTATATTCCTTGCCGGATTTTTTAATCTTCTTTTCCGCCGTAATATTCCGGCCACATTCTCCGCAAGTCAAAATTCGTTTAAAAGGAAAAAGCACAATGTTTTCTTTTTCAAATCTATACGGCATACCCTTGTTTTCACAACGGCGCAATCTAGTCTGGACTTTGTCCCAAAGCTCTTTGGTCACCAATGGCTCGTGCTTGCCCTTACGCAGTTTTTTATTCCAGAAGAAATCGCCGTAATAGAAAGGATTGCCCAATAGTCTATGAACCGAAGCTCTGGTTAATAATCTCAACCGACAATTTTTTTGGAAGTTTCCGGATAATAGCCCTTCTTTCACGGCCTTGTCGCGCAGAGTAGAAAGCGAATAAAGGCCGGTAGCGTAATATTGAAATAATTTAATCGGTAAAAATTTATTTTGCTCGTCAACCGTTATTATGCTTTTGCCGTTTACTTTTTCAATCTTGTAGCCGACTGGCGGAATGGAAGGGAAATAACCGCTATCGGCTTTTTCTTTTTGGCCTTTCTTTACTTCCTCGCTCAAATTATCCGAATAGTTTTTGGCCATCAGAACTTTTATGCCGTGGATTAGCTTTTGGTGCGAATTGGCGTCTTTGCCGATTATCTCGTTTTCCTTAACTAAAAAAACCGTAACCCCGAGTTCGTCTATTGTTGAATAGTCTTTGAGATTGCGGTAGAGCCGATCAGTTTTCTCCACTAAAATATTATTAGCGTCTTTATTTTTTCTGATATATTCAATCATCTGCCCGAACCCAGTCCGTCCGGCGCGCTTAGCCGTTTCGTCGTCTTCAAAAGTTTGAACAATTTTAAAATCATTAGCTCTGGCATAATCGGCCAACAATTTTTTTTGAGCGGGGATTGAGTATCCCTCTTGTTTTTGTTCTTTTGAAGATACACGAACGTAAATGATTGCCTCCTTCATATTTTTTTATTTATGTTTTATATGTTTTTTAAATTAATTACACTTGTTTTTCGAAATCCAGTAATTCTATCAGCATGTCATCCGGATTCCACTCTTTTCTTTTTTGTAGAATATAATCTTCTAAAATATGAAAAAAATCTAGAACTTTTTTTCCGCCAAAAATTATTAATTATATTTTTATTTCACCAACTTTTTTCTTCATTATATCAGTTAATTCATCAACAAAATCTATAAATCTTTGATCGTGTTTCTTTGAAAGTAGGGTATCTTTTCTTTTTAGCGTTTTTGATAACCTAAAAATATAGCCAATAAAATCTGATAATTGTAATAATTCTGACAACTCTGATTTACCAGGAAATCCATGGTCTATTACTCTGCATTTCCCCCCTTTTTTACTACTGTTTATTAAATTTCTCTGACCTAGTATAAATTTGTTAATAGCAATTTCAAATTCATCTTTTTGATCAAAAATGACCAGCAATTGCTTATTCGTATTACCGCCACATTTTCCAATAAAATCGCATGATTTATTGAGTAATCCCTCAAGTGTTATTAAATAATCATTTTTTAATAACTGAGATTCTTTGTAACAAAACCATGCTTTAGCGAGTCTGTTTTTTTTTGCGATTAACTTTGCTAATTCTTTGCAAATAAGTCTTCTTGTTTTATCATCAAATTTTTTACTCCACCTTCCTGATCCTGAAAAAATTTCAAATCCGTGAATTTCCCAATCATCAGGAATATTATACAATCTTCTCAATCCACAAAATTCTAGAATTAAATTAGTTGCATATCTCGGAGTAATTAAAATTCCTGAAAGACCAAAAACATTAACAGAAAAAATATCCTTTCTATCACAGTTTGAGTTTTCAGATTCATCCAAGTAAAGCAAATACATAATAATTGCAATTTTTTATCTATTTCCTTTTGCTCGATTATGCGTCTTGCACAACATCTGGCAATTTTTTGCCGAAGTTGCTCCACCCTTACTCCACGCCGCTACATGGTCAGCATCCATATCATTTAAACTCCAAATTTTTTCTTTATTGGAATCATGCCCAAGAGCACAAAGTGGACAGTTCGATTCTTTTTTCTTTTCAGCTTTTGTAGTTTGTTCTTTGTACACAGATTTTTTAGTTGCATCATCAAAAACTCTAACTTCAAGCAATTTTGTATCAGTGGAGCCACCTAGAATATATTCAAAAATACCTTTGCGATTTTTTACATACGGGTCGCCATAAAGTTTTTGCACTTCTTCTGAAACTTTTTTTGGATTGTACGATTTTTTATGGTATACCTCATACAACCGTCCCCATTCAAGTCCGCGCATTTCGCTTTCCACATCAGTGAACACACTAGAAACCCATTCAATCACACTGTTAAAATATTTTTTTAATTCATTGATATTTTTTTCAGTGCGATGACTGCTCATATAATCGCCGATTTTGCCTTTACTTACCCAGCCAAGTGCACATTCTAAAAAATCTTGCCTATCAGCGCTACCTGATACATACGCGCTCCATTTCTGGATATTGGCATTTTGGCTATTACTAAACTCCTCCTTGCAAAGCGTTACATAAGAACCAGAATATACAGCATTTAACAATTCTTGATTATTAAGTGGGACACCAGCAATATTGATGGTTCGAAACCACTCTTTTATCTCGCTTTCTGTGCCCTCGCATTCATAAATAAGTAGTTTGGTTTCCAATATTTTAGCTTTCTTGTCTTTTGCCATACCACCAAAATATTGTTCCATGCCGTTTTCATCTTTGATTGCAAATTTGTCAGTCACAAAACGCCCAACACTAGTGATGCGCTGTTGTCCGTCTAAAACTTCCAGATTATTTTCGGAAACTTTATTAAAATAAATCAAACCTATCGGGTAACCTTTTAGTATTGAATCAATAACAGCAATCTCTCTTTTTCCACCGTCAGAGGCATAGATATAGTTACGCTGATACTCCGGCTGAATAGTAAGATCACCAGACAAACCAAATAACCCTTTACCCTCCAATTCGTTATAAACAAATCCTTCGCAAATATCTTTGACAGTAATGTCGATTTTTAAAGTTGTTTTCATATTTTTTAAAATTATTTATTGATTTTCAGTATTTTCAGAAAATTTGGCTGTCATCGTAGGATTCTCGTGTACCAATTTTTTAATTGTCAAATCATCTGCTTTATTATTAGCCAAACGAAGATTATTCTCGGATGACAATAGAGCATCTTTCGTTTTTTGAAGATGGTCTATGGTTTTATCTATTTCTTCAATAGCTGTTTTGAATTTTCGGCTAGCTAAATCATAATTTTTTGCGAACCCTTCTTTAAATTTGTTTATATTTTCTTCGAAATTAGTAATGTCAATATTCTGATTTTTGATTAAAGAAAGTTCCGCTCTATATTCAAGAGAATTCATGGCCGCATTACGAAGTAGAGTTATGATTGGGATAAAAAATTGTGGACGGACTACGTACATTTTAGGATACTTATGAGAAACATCAACGATTCCAGTATTATATAGTTCATTTTCGGCTTCCAAAAGCGTAACAAGAACGGCATATTCACATTTTTTCTCGGCACGATCTTTATCAAGTTCACGTAAAAAATCTTCATTCTTTTTTTTGGTAGTAGTTTCGTCACCTTCGTTTTTCATTTCAAACATAATAGAGATAATTTCATTCCCCGTTTCATCGGATTCCCTGTATATATAATCGCCCTTACTTCCTGTTGTTGCGTTATTGTCTTTTTCGAAATAGGCATTTTTAAAACCAGTTGCGCGTAGTTTATTAAATTCAGTTTCACAGTGTTGTTCAAGTGTTTCGCCAACCATTTTTGTTGAGAGCCTTAGCTTCAAATCTTTGCGAAGGGTAATTTCTTCATCCTTCATTTTAATAATGTCATCTTTAGTTTTAAGTTCTGAATAAAATTTTTCTTTTAAAGATTTTTCAAGCAACTGTTTTTCTACCTCTTTATTTTTAACATCATTAGCTAAATTATTACGCTCTTTTTCAATTTCTTGGATTGATTGTGTGATGGCAAGCTTTTTCTCTGTTTCCGCATTATCAATTTTTGATTTCATTTCTGCAATTACAGACTCTTTTTTCGCTAAAACCTCAATGAGTTCGCGCTCATTTTTTGCTTTTAATTCGATTATTTCTTTTTCTTTCTCCGTAATCTCTTGAAATGCTTTAAGTTTTACACTTGATTCTGTTTTTTCGACAACACTTTCTAATTTAGAATTAAGAGCGGCAATCTTCTTATCTTTTTCAGATAAGTCTTCTTTTGCACGATTGGCATACTCTTTTTCTTTAAGTTCTAACCTTAAGTTATTCTCGCGTTCAATGGCATCCTTTTCTTTTTTTAATTCAGCATTAAATGTATCGCGTTTTATAGAACTAACCACATTTGTGATTGTTGTTTTATCTATGTCAGTTTCATGAATAGATTTTAGATCGATTATGTCACCTCTTAAACCATCTTCCAATAAAACTAAAGTGTTTTCGTCTTGAATTGATACTTTAACTTTTTTCATGTTGTTATTTATTTTGCAATGGGATTAATTTTTCAATAGAAGATTTGATCTCTGCATCTGTACACTTTACATTATGTACATTTTCTGGATGATGAATAATATTTCTAATTTTTGTTGGCAACGTTTGCATTTGACTTTCAGTCGTTCCATCCTTTTTGAGACGAATATATTGCTGATCTTGTGTAATTCCTTTAATAACAAGATATTTTTCAAATTCTTCCTCAAAATAATTTTTTTCATCTTCCAAAATAGCCTTCGCTTGAATGAAGCCATAAAGCTCGTTATGGAATTCGACAGATAAAAATCCGAATGCACGATAGTTTATTTCACCCCAAGTTGGGCTTGATTTGCCAAACATATCAAGTTCTATGCTGGCTACAATTTTATTAAAGCCGCCCTCTTTTGAAAAAACATTCATTGAATGAGTTTCTTTTTTATATTTCTTTAGCAAGTACGGCGAGTGTGTGACTATAAAAATTTGCGATTTTTCAGAGATTTTTTCAAGAGCGTCGAGCAGTTTGTTTTGTGCTTGTGGATGCAAAAATGTTTCTGGCTCGTCTATAAAAAACATGATTGGTTTTGAAACTTTTTCCTTGTTAGATGAAGAAATCTCCGCATACACCTGAATAAGCGAAAGTGCCAAAGCCCTTTGCATTCCAGTACCTTTTTCAGAGCTAATCGTCTGTATACCACTGTCAGAAAGAGCAATGTTTCCAGATTTCAGAAAATCAGTAATTTCTGGTAGAGTAAAGTTGAATTTTACTTCCGTGTCACCATATTGCTCGGATAATTTATTTTGTATTTTTTCTTCGATTGGCTTTAAATTATCGGCAATTTCTGCAAAAGTTTTTTTATGCGATTTTTCAAAATCCTTCCAACAATCAGCTATGTCATTACTTATAATAGCATTAATAATTTTCCCGCATATCTTTGTTTTTGAAAAATCAGCGACGTCGCTAGAATTAGTATCTGCCCAAATGAATTGAGCATCAAAAAGTGCTGTTATTGTCGTATCAATACCTGTCGGATTTTCGAATTGATTTGCGTCCGGATTAAAGATACGAACATTAGCAATAGTTAAAGTTTTATCCTTGCCGCCTTGTTTTATTTTTGTTTCTTCACTAGAACGCATCACTCTTAAACTTTTTTTGCCATCAGTATCTATTAGATATGACCCGTATTTTTTCAATGCCTCAATTTTAAGAAGTAGCTCCAAGTCCTCACCATTAAACTCAATCTCAACCGAAACAAAACTATCACTTTCTATTTCAGTTTTTATGATTACTTCATTCCTATCTTTTTTTGAACGGATAAAATCTATCGCCTCAAAAACAGATGACTTGCCACAGTTATTATCACCAACAAAAAAATTTACTCCTTTATCAAAGTTAAGTTCATGATTATCTTTAAATCCTTTAAAATTATGAAGTTTTATTTTTGAGATATACATTTTTTTTATTATGCTTAATAAAAATTCTTTTATACTGTTTTTTGTTATTTATATATGGTTCGTTATGTTTTTTAAAATGCGGTAATTTATATTTTTCATCAATAGCACCGTTGTCACTTGCGCCAACAATTTCGAACTGTTCCGGACTATATTTATCCAAAAAACTAATTGGCACGCCCATTACTCCATTATAATTGCTCGGGATAGAATCAGTAAACGGCACTTCTATGGCATCGTAATTGTCGTATTTGTCATAAGCTTTTTTGCCTTTAATTTGTTGGTGCTTGCTATATTTTAAATTTTCCTCCATGGTCATAAGTGGTAATGGCTGATGACGACGTCCATGGTCTAAACTAGTAAACCAACAAACATTTCGAAACTTTACTAAACCAGTGTCAGGCATATAAATTCCTTCACCATACTCTTTAGCAAACGGCGTTGAAAAAAAGGCGTTGCCAGCGTGAAAGCCGTTGCCAAGCCACATCCTGTTTTTTTTAATTAAAGGAAAAACTTCTTTGTAAGTAATCGCATTCATGTTGCCAATGATGACAAACTTTTTTTTATAATCGAAAAGCTGTTTTACATATTCGCGAAACAGCGAAAATGGTGGATTCGTTACTACTATATCGGATTGGTTTAGTAATTCTATGCACTCATTACTGCGAAAATCACCATTGCCATTTAATGGCATCCAGTCGTTATGCTTGTTCAGTTTTAACTGTTCGGCAATATCTTTTAAATTGAATTCGCCGTCACCATTTATATCGCGCGCTTCGTTAATAGTAAACTTATTGGCATTTATTTTAGGGCGTCCTTTTAATTTTGGGAGAGTTTTATCATTGCCAAATAAACTCAGTTGTGTGTTAGCAATGGGTGATGGTTTGTAGCTGGTGGTTATAAGTTGTTTTAATCCCAACTTGTTGAAATTGAGTACAAAATAACGGAAGAAATTACTCTCATACGGATCGTCGCAATTGCAATATACAATCTTGTTACGAAATACATTGGGGTTGAATTCCAGATACGCTTCAATCTCTTTTTGAATATCGCCATATTGAGTATAAAACTCGTCATTCTTTGCCTTTTTTGCGTTTGTAAGATTTTTATTTGCCATATTTTATTCAATCATAAATATATCGTTTTTATAGCAGAAACAGAGAAAACACCTTTAAAAAATCATATATGAAATGAGATTCATTTTTCATCTAAATTATATCTAACTTTAACTAAAACTACAACTCACAGGCAATTCCATCTAAATCTCCGTCTAGTTTATGAATATCTCTGCCGACTTTCTCCATACAGCACTCATAAACTCCGCGTGCTTCTTGGCGCGTTTTAAAATCATCGCAATCATAAATATCAGATTTGCAATAGCAATTTATAATAATATTGTCTTGTTTCGCTTGTGTTTGCCTAGTTTCTCTAATCGCCAAACAGCCCGAAATAACGATTAACAATATACAGGAGAAAATTAGGCCGATTGTTTTTTCTTTTAGCTTCATAAAATTGTTTTTGGATACAAAAAGGGCTCCCCGTACTGGTGGCGCCCTTGCGGGCACCTAATACCCTTTCGAGTATTAACCGAACAAACGGAAACCAGACGGAAAGCCGTCTTTGTGTTTGTTCGGATTTTAGACCATGCCTAGCAGAAGTTCTGCAAGGTTTAGGTCAAGCTAAATTGTAATTAAATCTTAACGCGAAAAAATAAAAAAATCAACTACTCAAAGGCGTCACTGTGTGCTGCGCCAAAATTTAAGAAGGTAAAGGTAATAAAATATTTTTAGAAAAATTTTATATAGCCATTCTTCCTCCGCTTTATCTCTCTAAAAAAACAAGCTATCCAATAAACAAAAAAACAAGCTTTTAACTTGTTATTTCAAATGTTCGGAACTGTGGATGAAGTTAGGGTTATGTTATGTTTGAATAAATATTTTTTATTAAGAGAATCTTTTAGGCTACCAGAACAATATCGCCGACATCTTTGATTACTTTAATTTTATTTGCCCCTTATAAAATCTCAGTCCTGCCAATAATAAATATAAACAAATTAAAAAAACAAAAAAAAGTCCTAGCCAGCCACCACTATTACCATTAATATTAAAAAGAATTATTTTAATGCTTTGATATAAAAAAAATAATATAGCGAACAATATAAGTAAAGAGCCGATTTTTTTATTTTTTTTAAATTCTTTTTTAAAAGTAGCAAGACTAAATACAAAGAACATTAGAGATAGCAAAAATAATGCTAAGGGGTAAATTGTGGAGATGGACACAATGCTTATTTTATACTCAAAGATAGAAAGTCCAATAATGAAATAAGTAAAAATTGCTGAAGCTAATAACAAAATAGAACTTGTTAATATTGATAAAATTCTATTATTTATCATAAAAGCATTTTTAAAAATAATTTATTAAGTATTTTTAGTTTAACAGCTTACTTAAAAAAAGTCAAAAAAATTTAATTGACAAAAATGTTTTCCATGGTAATATAAAATTATATTTCCTTAAAAATTTTTAAAAGGGGAGGGAAAATGAACAATACTAGCTAGCTTTTATTGTTTTTTGTTCTTTAAATCTTAAAGTTAAAAATTATCAACAAAAAGGAGTCCAAGATGTTTAACAAAGTAATTCGTTTCTTTTGTTTATTCTTTTTAAGCATTATTACTGTTACAGTAATAAATGCTTCAGCCTCGGTTTACATATGGGCGATGAAAAAACCAGTAGCATTTGCACCGTTTAGTTGGCTCGATCATACATACGTCTGCGTTGGCAATAGCAATAATTGCTATACTTGTCCGCCGACGTACACCAAAACCGGTGGAAACCCAGCTGTTGGAGGTTATGGCGACGGTGATGACGCTGTTTGTTACGCTTATTGCACGCTCAGTTATGGTGTTAATGGAGTTTGTCATCAACACTCCAACAGAGTTTTATATCCGGCTGGCCAAACCTTAGCTTATTGTGGTGTAACCGGCTATACTTTCTCTGTCGGAATGTGGGGAACATATGGAACAAACTTTAACAGTTGCGATTGCGACTAATTAGGAGGGGTTTTATGAAAATTTGTTATATTTTTGTCTTTACCGTACTCTTCGGCATGTCTTTTGTTTATGCTGACGGCGGAGAGGGGAAATATAGGCATAGTGACGATCCTAATTTTGATGCCGGTATGCTTAAAGGTCCTGTAAGAAGTGATGTTGAAAAATTCAGAAATGATTTCTATTCCAGAAAAGATTTCGAATTAGCGAAAAAACAAAAAGAAAACCCTGGAAAAGAAATAGCTGAAGAAATAGCGGAACAATTTGAAAACAGAATTGATTTTGCTCTTGGGATTGATTTTCCCATGGAAAAGAGAGAAATTATTGGGACTAGTTTGAAAAAAATGCATTTCAAATTAGAACCACTAAGGAAAGCATTGGAAGATGGTAATTTAAGCAAGGATTATTATTTTTCCATTGTTGACTCTGAGTCGGAAAAATTTTTGGGCGTATGCTCAGACGTTCTTACCGATCAGGAATTTGAAGACTTATTCCAGTTTAAAAAGACTGAAATAAAAGGCACTTTCAGGAGAGTGCTTAAAACGTCTTCTCCTAAGTAGATATGATTACTAAACAGATCTAATCATTGGCGGCTAATTTTATTAGCCGCCATTTTTAAAAGATAACTAAAATTAAATTTGATAACTTTTTTAAAAATTTCTATAAAAAATTTATCTGTAAAGCACTAATACATTTTTTTAATTTTCTCCCGCACTCGGCCACCCGCCAAAAGGGCGGGCGTCCTCGCTGGCGGCAGTAGCGTCGCGATGAATAGTAAAGAACACGCGAAAGGAAACGCAACCTCATTCGTCCTTTCCGCTGTTGCTCCAAGGCCGAACGAGATTGCTGTTAATTCTAAAAACAAAATAATTGCCATCAAGTAATAAGGAAAGTCGCGCGCTCCGCAAATAATAATTTTGAATAACCCGGAAAATACCGGGACATCCAAAATTATTATTTCCTCCACGCGCTCCAATACAAATTTAAAAGCCAATAACGATGTCATTCCGCTCCGGCTCCGGGTCGGCCTGGCGACCAGCACCATATAAAACAACAATGGATTGTGCTCGTCACCAGCCCGCCCCTCCGCCTCCACTACATTTCAATCATCTAAACAAAACAGGTGTGCCGACGGAAACCCCGCCAAAGACCGCTAAAACGTCCAGTCGGCACGAACAAACTCTCGCCTAGTTTATCAGCCTCCTTTTTTGCGGATTACCGCAAAACCGGCCGATAAACGCAAGCTTCAAATTAAGGAAAGCTTGGTTGCTCCGCGCAATCTGCCAAGCTATCGCATAACGAATATTTCGCGAAGTAGACGCGTTTAAACTTTTGCCACACAGGAAAGGGGAGAGAGCGCGGAGCCTATAAAGAAAAAGAACAAACAACGTCATTAACTTACTTCGCGAGAATATGCGTTATGCAAAGTTTGGCTTGGTAAAGCCAACGAAACATTACGCGAAAGTTTTCATCAGTCTCGACAGCCGAAACAGGGATAAGCCTCGGCAGCCGAAGCCCCAAAAGAAAAGTAGTCGGAAATTGCGCCGGGACAAACTTCAAATCTCAGCCAAGTCATTGCTCCGGCGCCCCACTCTAAAAAAGATTTGCGAAATTACGGCCGGAAAAAGCTTTTATTCTTCTCGCCAATCTTTCCCCTCCGGCCGTTCCCTTTCTAAAAGTGCGGTGTAAAGAAAGGAGTTAATTTTTTTCGGTGGCAAATTTCATAAGCTATCTTAAAATAAAAAATCTTTTAAAAGGGGAAGTCCTTTTTGAAATTTTTACAAAGAAAAGAAGGGGTTCCTTCGCTTCCGCAATTTTTTAGTTTTTCTTTCGCTTTCTTTTTTCTACTGTTTGTTTAGATAGCCTTTTTTATAGTTAGTGAATTTATCAATAATATTTTGAATATCCTTTCTATATATTTTTTTGTATCTTTAATAGGCGTTGTATTAACGCCAGTTTTTGGCGTGAAATTTACGCCAGTGCTGGCGTCTGTCATACGGCAGTTTTCTTGGCTGGCGTATGGTGAACGCCAGATGTTTTTGTTTAGCCTGTAAATGAATATTTTTTTGCCCCATTTCATTTTATCGCCGGTCCGTTGAAATATAATTTCTTTATCTAAAAGCTCCTTTATATATTTTTCTATGTTTCGATGGTGGATATTTGTCATTTTTCCGATAAATCTAAAACTCATCGGCGCTTCTTCATAATGATAACCGATTGTTTGTCTGGTAATGGCAAGAATAATTTTTAATTTTGGCTTGCCAAGATCAGCCTCCATGAGCCAGCTATATAATTTATGGCTTATCATTGTAAAGCCTTCGCCAGATTTTGTGTTTTTGTTTGTGTTAAACATATTATTTTAATTTCCCTTCTTTCCTTGGTCGTTGATCAATCCCATAGAGGACTTCAAAAAATCCGACAAGATTATATTTTGCCTCGGCTAAATCCCCCTCCTTTATATTGAGGTCTTTCATAAACTCTTTGTCTATGTCGGAAATTTGAGGCATAAAAATTATTTTTTTCAATTTTACTATAACACATAAAATTTATTTAATCTAAGCTAAAAAAAGACTTCTTAATTTTAAAATTAAGAAGTCTTTCAAAGTTTTTTATTTTAGCCAATTATCAAAATTTTTCAGCCGATTTTTACAAATTTTTTTAAAAAAGTTATCCACTTTCTGTTCCGACCAATTTTTTATTTCTTTTTAAATTTGAATAATTATTCTTCTTCTCATAGCGGTCTTGTTCTATTTTTATTTTTTCTTCAATAAGCAAAAAATCGCCCATTGTAGTTAATTCATTGAATTCAATTATTAAGCCACTATAAACTTTTGGCACATAGTCTTTCAAAATTGATTCTCTCAATCTTATAACAGTTTCTTTCGGGATATTAAAAAGCATTGCGCTAATGACGCTTTTCCAAATTTTTGAGTTTATTTTTATAGTTTCGTATGTCCAATTTTTCCCTTGAATAAAATTATCAATCACATTCCTCAAGTA
The DNA here is from genome assembly GCA_041652555.1 of Patescibacteria group bacterium. Lineage (GTDB taxonomy): Bacteria > Patescibacteriota > Patescibacteriia > Patescibacteriales > WJLG01 > JBAZHE01. Next base: position 28,157 of record JBAZHE010000007.1, read on the forward strand.
TCTTTCGCTTTTAATATTTGACCAACTCCTTGCTTGTTCTTTTGTTAGTTTTTCTCCTTCAAATTCAAGCATGATATTATAAAAAGCCAAATATTTATCAATGATTTCTTTTACTTTTTTATCTCTGGAAATAAATTCTATCCATTTTTCTTTTAAAAAATTAATGAGTAAATGAATACTTCTTAATTTTTCGGCCTCATCTTTGTGCCGAGCGTAAAGATCGGCTGGTATGCAAATATCGTGCTGTAATTGTTCAAGGTTTTTAAGAACTTTTTCATTCTTATAAATACTTTCTATATTTCCTTTAATTTTTTCTAAGGCCAGTTTTTTGGCCTTTATTTTTTGTTCAGTGTCTTCCATGTGTTTGTTTAAGCGCGACAAGTGCTGTTTATTTAGTTTGATAAAAATTACCATTTTATTATATCAAGTAAATACTCTAATTTACTAGTGGCGAAACGCAAGTTTTCTCGAACTTCTACTCAATCCAGAGTTATAAAGTTGTCCGTTAGTCTCACGGTTTCTAAAACGCTCGTTTCGTGAAGCGTTTTTAGTTTTTTCCACACAGGCTTTATATGTTTTTATTTCATTAATTATATCGCGAAAACAGTAATACAATAATGTTAAAAGGATTTTGGCGAATTAGATGATTGATGCGTTTTGGATTTTTTATTTTTTTATGGTATTATTAAAATAGTAAAATTATTAAATCATCGCCACGGGGCGAAATCATAGAATAATATTAATAAAACAAATTATGACACAAAATGATGTTATTAAAAATCAAGACGAAGCTATTATAAAAAAAATGGTTTCTATTTTTTGTTTTTTCGGAGGAGCCATTGCGACTCTTCCGTCGTTATTTTTTATTTTTTTTGATTTGTTTTATAAAGTTTCAGTAAAGCAAATATTTTTTGGGCGTATTCCTTGGCTATTTTTTGGTATGATATTGTTTATTTCAGGGATTTTATTAATTAGGAATTATCCTGGAAAATTGGCGGTGTTCATTAAAACTTATTTTGTAAATTTTGTTATATTGAATTTATTTCAGGCGGTTTTTCTTGGCACTGAAGTGGTAAGAAAAACAAATGAGAATATAAGCGAAGACATGTTTCTATCCTTCTTTTTTTATAGCTTTGTTATTTTTATTTTTTGTTTTTTGCCGGCCGCCTTTAAGGTTGGTTTTAGTATACCTGATAAATGTTTTGTATTATTTTCCATAACACTTGGTATTGTTATTGCCGCTGAAATATTTTTTAAGGCCGGTTTTAATTATTGGACTTTTTTAATTTTCGCTATTATTCTTCCATTTTTTTCTGTTTTTATAAAAAAACGGCTATCCGATAAAGCTGGATAGCCGTTGTGACAGTTGATGATTGTTATTCCGTTTGTTCGATGATATTTTTAAGAACACCCTTTGTCTTATTCTTTTTAATTTGAAAAAGGGCTTCAAATTCCTCATCGTTTAAAATCTTTGAAACTTGAAGGAGATATTTATCGTGAAAATCACATATTTTTTCGCGATATGAAATAATATTAATGCTCGGCTCTCCGGCATCGTCAAGAATCTTTTTACTTTTAAGCATTTCCTTTTGGCAGTTACGAAGAAGAATTCTTTTATTTTCAGGAAAATCAATCCCAAGACTGTAGTCAATGTTATTTTCAAATTCCTCTATAATGTTTTCAACTTCATCTCCAGGATTATCGTTCCTCCTTTTTTCAATGATCTGTCTATCAAGCTCCGAGTAAAACATGTTTCTGAACTTGCAGTTATCATTATTGACTAATCCGGAAAGGGTTTTGGCGTCAAAGTTAACATTGTTTTGATGTTTCGTAGCGCCTTTTTCCGAATTTTGCGCAAAAACGGAAAAGGTAATGAGAAACAATAGAGCAAGAATTATTTTCTTTGCATTTTTAAAAAACATTTTGTCTCCTTTTTGTAGCTTGTTTATTCTTTGCCTCTGTTATTAAGGGATACAGGTTGCCAAACATGTGCTAAAGCGACCAGCCGCTTGACCACAATCTCCGTAAAGTCCATAAGGAATTTTTGATGCTGCATACCCCCTTATCCAGTATGGTAAGGTTATTCCAGTTAAATATAGGACTCGGTTAGTGTGTTGGTGGCATACCCCATTACTACCATAAGCCATATAATTATTAGCCATGCAGGCTGCATATATGGCATATTGATGTGACACATATATACTGGGTGTTGATTGTATTCCACCAGATGTAGTTGAAGGGTAGCCATTGGGCCCGACGATTGAATAGCAACCAATAGAGCTTATACAAGCATAAGTATGATCAAAAAAGCTTCCCTGGAAAAAAGCATCTTTTCTGTAGGCGGTGATGTATTCAGCGCTTACAAAGGAGTGAAAAAGTGAAACTAACAAGAACTAAAAACGTGAACTGCCTATCTTGTGGCGGAGGAAATTTTGTCTGCTATAATACTATTCTTAACAATCCGATTATGCTTACAAAGGATAGTTACGAATATTTTATTGGCTGCCAAGATGTTGAAACGGGGGTTGGTAAGCCCGATGAAGACGAAATTGAGTTAATAGAAGCCCTAAAGAGCTCGTATCTTTTAATGCCTGAGGGTGTTTTTGAAAAAGAATTAGTCGAAGAAGTAAATAATGAATATTTGCAAAAGGTTGCCAATGGTAAGACGCTGGATTTACTCGATTTAAGGATTTCAGAAAAATGTAATTTCGGTTGCAAACATTGCATATCCTCAAAATCGAAAAGTGGAAAAGTGATGACCGTGAAAACGGCAATTAGCGCAGTAGATTCTTTTATTAGGTATCTTTCAGTGTCGGGACGTGATGTTTCCAAGTTGGATATCCATTATGGCAATGCCGAACCGTTGATGAATTTTTCTGTGATACGCCAAGTTCAGGAATATCTTCGCTCTCAGTATTCTCGCATTGATGTCGCCAGCTCCGTGAACACAAACCTTTCTTTGTTGACGGCTGAAATGGCTGATTTTTTGGTCAAAGAGAAGGTGGATATTTATGTTTCCTTGGATGGTGATAAAACCGCCAATGATTTAATCCGTGTGTTCAAAAATGGTAAGGGGACCTACGACACGATATTGCGAAAAATATCTTTACTTAAGAAGTTCGGTAAAACTCTTCAAGGAGTAAGCGTGACGATTACAGAAAAGAATTTTAAGTATTTCAGTTTGTCGTTTATTGATTGGTGTATTGAAAATGGTTTTTGTAGCCTCGCCGTCGATTTTGATCTGGTTAATGCCATAAACATTCCTTTAGACGAAATGGTTGATTTTCTATCTTCAGCTTGGGAGATATGTCAAAAAAGGAAAATTGAATTTTTTGGAACATGGATGGCGCCATTTTTGAATGTTTCCAATAATTCGGTAGTTGATAATCATTACGCTTTTTGCAAAGGGGTTCATGGCCGATCGATTTCTGTTTCTCCAGATGAACAGGTGTATATCTGCGGATATTCCTCAACTGCGCTTGGGAATATTTGGGACATCGGCGGCATGTTTTCTCCGGGCGGGGGAATGTATGAATTAATTTCTTCTCGTTTGATTGGAAGAAATAAATTTTGTGAAGGCTGTATAATCGAAGGCGCCTGCGCCGGTCAATGTCAATCAACAAACGAGTATTCACAAGAAAATAAAATTAACCTTTGTGATTTTTATCGCGCAATCACAGAGAAACTATTAACTATTCAAGGGGCAAGCGAAATGGCTTCTTGAATAACAACAAGAAAGGATGTTGCTATGAAGCAGAAAAAGCTTGGCTTTAAAAAGCTCAGCCGACAAAGCAAAGTGGTGATGTTGTCTAAACGCACAAACTGTTGCTAGTCTAAAGCGACAGAAGACATGTAGGGCGCTCCTCCCAATTTTATAGGGAGGAGCTTTTTTTAGAAGACAAAGGAGGTGAATTGTGGCTAGTCATTTTAAGTTAAGTAAATATGTCTTTGCTTTAAAAAGAAAAAATACAGTTATTCTTTGGAATTCAATTTTGGGAGGCTGCGCCGTTGTTTCTCTTGATCAGTATGATAAAATTTGCGAGAACGTGATTGATGAAACTGATTTTACCGGCTTTGAATTAGCTAAACTTGAAAAATCAAACATCCTAATTGATAAAGACTCTAACGAAGAATCAGTATTCGCCCATCAAAGGAATACGGTTGTTGAAGAGGTAATGAAATGTGAGCGTTTAAAAACTTTGGAATTATCGGTTAGCGAGCAGTGCAACTATAAATGTGTTTATTGTACTTTTTGGAGAAACGCCGGCCAGAAAAAAAGAAAGTATATATTACCGGAAGTTGCCAAGCTGGCAGTAGAGGATTTTCTTGAGATTTCCAAGCCGCAGAAAAGAGTCTTGATTTACTTCGGAACAGCAGAGCCAACTCTCAATTGGAACGTTATTTCGTCTATTGCTCCATTAGCAAGAAGAATTAGACCAGACGTTGTTTTAAGTCTAATTACTAACGGAAGCCTTATTACCAAAGATAACCTCGAATTTTGCAAGGAATATGGGATCAAGGTTGGAATATCTTTGGATGGCAAGCCTGAAACGCAGAGAAGACAGCGCGTTCCAATCTCGAACTCAATTGACAGTAGTGCGGTGATTAAGAATCTTTTGAGAGTTGGACGAGAAATTGATTTTAAGTTTAGCTGTTTAAGTGCTACGTATCGAGATGTTGGATTTAAGAAGGATATTGATTACCTGATTCCGCTTTGTCGTGAAAATGGTATTAAAGAATTCGATTTAGATTTTGACGTTAATGGTTTAAACGAAGCGAATATGGAAGTTGTTTTGTCGGAGCTGTTATACGGGTATAAAAAAACAATCGAATTTGGCCTGGACATCTTTGGATATTGGTTAATTCCGTTTTTCAACATCATCAAAGGAGGGACTGATTTAAAGTCTTTTTGCGGCAATGTTGTCGGAGAAAGTGTTTGTGTGTCTTCCGATGGCGGATTTAAACTGTGCGGCTATGAAACTTCGAATATCTTTGACTACACGTCTTTAAGAAGCCATTTGCAGTCAATAGAGTTTAAATCTATTTGCGAAGATCGGTTGCTTGGCTTGAATCCGCAGTGCAACGTATGCATGATAGAGGGGTTGTGCAATGGACATTGTTTTTTAATTAATCATGATAGTGAGTCGTGGACGCAAGCTTGCCATTTCTATCAGTTGGCAACAAAAAAACTGCTGGCAAATTATGCCTAACAGCCGTAGCGCTTATTTCCTAATTTTGGGAAGTAGGCGCTTTTATTTTTGTGTATGATAAAATTGCCGGGATAAATAGAATGGCAAAAAATCCAATTGTAATTTGACCGGTAAAGGCGTTTGCGAAGTAACCGCTAGTAATTGTTCCGATAAAGGCTGATAATCCGAGCATAGTTGACCGTAAAGATGAAAGTGTAGCGCGAATATTTGCGGGAATCTCTTTTTGAAAAAAAGAAGAATTAACCGGGTTAAAAGCATCTTCGAAAGTATTGTGCAGAAAAATAAGTATAGCCGCAAAAAAAGGATTTAGTAGTACGCTTGCTAATAGATATAAAACTATCTGGAGTGCGAAGACGATAATAAGATAAGTTTTTTGATTTAAAAATTTTCTCGATAGGCGCATGGCTAACAAGGGGATGAAGATTCCGGCTGTAGCTGATAAAGAGTATATGTAACCCCAATTATTTTCCAATAAGCCTGCTTGTAGAGAATATTTCTGCAAGGCAACACTGCCAATTCCAACCAAAGCTATGGTGGCAAAAAATTCCCCTAAAATAATATAAAACGTATTGTTATTTTTTAAAAAATGAGAAAAACCGTTGCGAAGATTACTGAAAAATATTTTTAAGCCAGATGCATTATGTTTTTCCTTGATAAAATTTTCTTTAGTGAATGACAAGACCACTAAAATAGTGATAACAAAAAATAATCTAATTAACCAAATGCTTCGGTCGGTGTAAAATGTTAAGAATAGACTTGATAAAACACCAGCCAAAATCATGCCAAGGCTGTATAGGCTCGAAGAAAGAGAATAATAATAATCAATGATTTTGTCTTGATGTTCTTTGGGAATTAATTCAATCGCCCAGGCATCATCGGCTCCGGAAGAAAAAGTAGTAAAAATTCCCCAAAGGGCGAACAGAAAAAGTAGTAAAAAATAATTTGAGCTTATGATAATTCCGGAAATAATAATCATCTCACCGGCGATTCCAACTAAGACAGAGAATTTTCGGCCTAGAGTGTCTGCAATGCCACCAGTAATTATTTCAAAGAAAACCGGTAAAAGAAAGAGCAGGGAGAGAAATGTTGATGCCTTAAAAAAGTCTATGCCCTTTTCATTAAAAAATAAAAAAAACGTGATGCTGGTAATGAAACAAGCACCCTTTAATAGTTTGTAGGTGAAAAATGGCCAAAGTTTGTGAAAAATCTCTTTTTTTGTTAATTCCATAATTTAATAATACCTTATTTCTGTATATTTATAAAGCCTTTGATTGTAAAATCCTGGGATGGCGTAATATCTAAAAGTATTAATACGTTAACAAGAGATAGCTAATATTGGTAAGGAGTGACAACTTTTTATCGCGCAAATCCGAGTGGTTCAAATCGCTTACTCTCCGCAGAGACAATTTAGTGTCGTGCAGACCCGAGTGGCTAGTTATTGTTAGCCAAAAACGAGAAAATCTGATTTATGTCAGGTTTTTTTGTTTTCGTCAAAGAGGCTGCAAAATAGGGGAAATTTTAGTTCGAATCCCTAGTTGTTTTTGTGAACTTGATCACTGTAATATTTTCCCTTGTTTGTGCAAATCAAGGTATTAAATAACACTAGTTTTTGCTGGTAAAATTTGATATATTAGAGTAATATATGATATAGAATAAAGAATTAACCCTAATATAAATTTGAGGCTTTATTCAAAAATTGATAAGTTATGAATAAGTATAAAGCGTTTGGAATAAATTTGGCATTATCGGCAGGGAAGAAAATTATGGATGGTTTTTTTTCGTCTAAGATTGTAGAGAATAAAGATGATTCAACTTTTGTAACTGATGTTGATAAAGATGTAAACGATTTTGTTGTTCAAAAAATAGAAGAAGCTTTCCCTGATTATTCTATAATTTCCGAAGAAAGGGGTTTTTTAGACAAAAGCAGTGAATATGTTTGGGTTTGTGATCCTTTGGATGGAACCTTGCCATATGTTAGTGGTTTTCCAGCCTTTTCTTTTTCATTGGCATTGGTTAAAAATGGAGAAAGCATTTTTGGAGTAATTTATGACCCGGCTTTAAATAGGCTTTTAGTTGCTGCAAAAGGCGAAGGTGCGACTTTAAATAATCAAAAGATTGTTGTTTCCAAGAAAAAAATTTTAAAAGGGTCGGTTGTTGATTTAAGCTCTGATTTTAAATTGTTTAATTTAAGGAAAGCGTTGATTGGTAATAATTCCGTTTTTTGTTCTACGTTGCTTGCGTCTGTATTTGGTGGTTTTTTGGTAGCTACTGGGGGAATTGAAGCCGAAATATATGAATTTGACAAACCATGGGACGGCGCAGCCGTTAAAATTATAGTTGAGGAGGCTGGTGGGAAGGTGACTGATATTTTTGGCAGTGAGCAGAGATATGATAGACCGATAAACGGTTTTTTAGCCAGTAATGGTTTTTTGCATAAGGAATTATTAAAAATAGTAAAAAATAATTTTAATAAAAAAATATGAGTAAAATTGTCATTTCAAGTCATCTTCAAAAAGATAAAAAAAGCATAGAGATTATTGAACGGAAAGGTTTTGGTCATCCTGATACTTTGTCAGATGCGCTAGCCGAGCGTCTTTCTGCTAGTTATTCGCGATATACCTTGGAGAAGTTCGGAGTTATTTTGCATCATAATTTTGATAAAGTTGGCCTTTTGGGCGGTTCGTCTTCGGTTAAATTTGGCGATGGAAAGATGGTTGATCCGATAAGAGTCCTTTTGAATGGAAGAGCCTCGCTTAAATTCGGCGAGGAGGAAATTCCCGTGGAAAAAATGCTTATTGATTGGACCAAGGAATTCATGAAAGAGAAATTTCCTCTCTTAGATGTCGATAAGGATTTAAAATTTCTCTACAATTTGAGTACTAAAAGCAGTCCGGGGAAAACAGACGAAAAAGCGGCTGATAAAGGAACTAGAAAATATTGGTTTGAGCCAAGAAGTTTGGACGATATTCAAGAAACAAAGAAGCTTCTTTCTAACGATACTTCTTTGGGGGTTGGTTTTTATCCGTTTTCCATTTTGGAGAAATTTGTTTTAGATATGGAAGAGAAGTTGAACGCTTACAGCAAAGTAAATTTATGGATGGGAACCGACATAAAAATATTAGCGTTTAACAATGGCGAGGAATATGATGTAACGATGTGCATTCCACAGGTGGCTAATTATGTTAAAAACATAGAGGATTATAAAAGTAACATTAATAAGACTAAGGAATATATTTTATCTATTGCCAGTGAGTATGGTATAAAAAATATTTCCCTTAGTATAAATACCAGAGATAATTTTGATCTTAATGAATTATATTTAACGGCCATCGGCTCGTCCATAGAAAGCGGTGACGAGGGTTTAGTCGGTAGAGGCAATAGGATTAACGGTTTAATTACGCCAATGAGACCGATGAGTATGGAGGGGGCGAGCGGAAAAAACCCCGTTTATCACATTGGCAAGGTTTATTATATTTTAGCTAATAATATCGCTAAAAGAATTTTTGAGAAATACGACGTTTATAATGAAACTTATGTTGCGAGTCAAAGTGGGAGAGATTTGCTTGATCCTTGGATAGTATCTGTTTTTTTGCCGGAAGGCTTTGCTGATAATGCGGGAGTTGAAGAGGTTATAAAGGATGAAATAAGTAAGATTGCGGAAATAACTAAATTGGTTATTAAAGAAGCTATAAAAGTTTATTAATAATATGAATCATTTTGAAAATATACATACTAACCAGGAAGCGATAAAGAGCAGTGACAGGCTAAAAGCGACCATGGAAGGTTTAAATTTGAAACTTACTGAAGATCAATTTGTCGTTGAAAATAAATTATTGGGAAGCGAAGGAAAAGAGGCGATAAAATCACCGGAGGTTTTTAATGATTATTTCGAGAGCAAAGGGTTTGAAATACGCGAGCCATTGGGTATTGTTAATAATAAAGTCAAAACGCTTTTTACCGTGTCTGGTGTTCAATTGATTGATCCAGTAATACATGACGGAGAGGATATCCCCGAGAAATTTTTTATCGCTCAACCAGTTTTAAGGACTCAATTTTTACCAACGGTTTCTGAGGGGTCACTGACTAGCTTTAATAACATATCAACTGTAATGGTTAACCGGGGGTATGAAGAGCACGTGGACGCTATAAAGTTGTGGCTTAATATGCTTAAAGAGATGGGTTTTGAAGAAGATGATATTTCCGTTAACGTATCAAAAAACAAGAATCGTTGGGGAGAAAAAGAATTTATTAATGAAGTTATCTCAGTGTTATATAAAGGGATTGAAATGGGTGAGGCCTCTTTTGTTGACTCTATGCCACAGAATACTCGCGAGCCACTAAATATTAGTGATATAGGTTTTGGTTTGGAAAGAATGAATTATGCTTTAACTGGAAAGACTTTTAATAATGAGAAAGAGGATCCTTTGCCAGTTGATATTATTGACTGTTCTAGGACGTTGGCGCTGTTAATTGGCTCGGGGGTAATTCCTTCTAATAAAGCCCAAGGTTATCGTGTTCGTCTTTTTTCTAAAAATTTTGTCAGCAAAAATCTGGAATATGGCGTCAATCCCAGGGATCTTTTGGAGAATTCCTATCGTGAGTGGGCGAAATGGACCAATCTGCCAATAAGTAAAGAAGATTTTTTAGAGAAAGCTATGAAAGAATATGACAGGAATTTCAATCGCGAAATTCTGGATGGGCTGCAGGGTGCCGGCCATGACATAGAAGTTGACATTAATCAAAGTGTTGACGCCTTTTTTGCGCAAATAAAAAATTCAGGTTTTAATGACCTTTCATTATTAAAAAAAATATATGACAAATACCCGAAACAAGGAAAATAAATTATTTTTGTCCGGAGGAGGTGGTGCCGATGACAGTAAAATTTTGGATAAAGCCTTTGTAAGTTTGCTAGGCAATGGAAAGATGCTTTATATTCCTATTGCTATGCCGGGCGGAACAATAAGCTATGAAAGTTGTTATGATTGGATTACATCAACCATGTCTGGCGTATCCGATGATTTTGTTGAAATAGATATGTGCACTGACTTAAAAAAGCTTAACTTTGACATGGTGAAGAAGTATCGGGCAATTTATGTGGGAGGGGGAAATACCTATAAACTTTTACAGGATATTGAAGAGAGCGGTGTTAAAGATTCGTTGCTGTCAGCAATAAATAGCGGGGTTATTTATTACGGGGGGAGCGCGGGGGCAATAATTGCGGGCAAGAGTATTGCTACAGTTGCAGAAGAAAATGATAATGAATACAAATTCGAAGAAGGTCTTTCGATGCTTGGAGAGTATTCTGTTTTGTGCCATTACGACGGGACGCAAGATGAAAAGATAAAAAAATATATAGAGCTTAATGGTCATCCTGTGGTAGCTATGCCGGAAAGATCTGGGCTGATTGTTTCTGGTCAAAAGGCAGTAGTTGCGGGGTTAGAAGGCTGTTTTATTTTCAACAAAGAAGAAAAAAAAGGCATTGATGTTGGAACGGAAATTATTTTTTGATTTTTATGTTAAAAGATAAAAAAATAGTGGTTTGCGATTATCCGAGCAAATATTTATTTCCGCCCAAAGGTTATGGCGGTATTGAACGATGGCTTTGGACAGTGGCTAAGGAATCCGTTGGTTTAGGAATGGAGGTTTTGATTCTTGGTCCCAATTGGCAATATGGCTTATTGCCGGAAGCCAAGCATTCGCCGGAGAGCATTATTGATATTGCTGCGGATGCTTTTTTAGATAAATTCGGGAAATTTGATTTTTTAGTGGCGGGCCACGAATATTGGCTTGATGAAGAACTTGTTAATAAATTTGAAAAGATATCCGACAAATGTCTTACTTATCAGCACGCCTCTACTCCGCAATATAGCAAAAAAATTTTTGACAATAAGAAGCATTTTTTATTTTGTTATTCCAATCAATTTTGTTCCATGTTTAAAAAGCAAGAACCAACAAAGCTTCTCTGTGCTTCAATCGGATATGATGAAGATCCAATACGGCGGGAGTCGGAAGGTTATTTGATTAGTATTGGTCGATTGGATAAGGATAAATCTCCGCATTATGCGGTGTTGGCGGCGGAAAAGCTGGGTATGCCAATTTATATTATTGGGGAAAGCGTGCGAGAAAGTGATTATGTTAAAAAATATCAGGATGTTTTTAGCTTACCGCACGTCAGGAATTTGGGTGTTGTTTTTGGAAAACATAAAATGGAAATTATCGCCAAGGCATCGTGTGGCGTTTATACTATTGATAAGAATTATAATGAGCCAGCGGCTGGAACTATTTGTGAAATCATAAAATCTGGCGTGCCCTTGGCTGGAATGACTTGGGCTGGTAATGATGCGATATGTGAGCCATTCAAACTCGATGATAAATTTGGATTTTTAGAGAGTTTTGATAAAGAATCGGACTCTGAAGATGCAGTCGTGGATAGGTTAGTCAAGGCTATAAAGAAATGTTTAGAGCTCGACAGGGGTTATATATGGAAAAAAGGCAACGCTCTTTACGACCCGCGACAGTTAGTTGAAAAGATGCTTGTCAGATCCTTGAATTAATTAAACATCGTTTATGATATTTAAAAATTTTTATTTATTTTTAAGGGGATCTTTTTTCTTCACTTTTATTTTTGGTCTTTACTATAAAACAAAGTATGATTTTTTAGAAATTGATATTACTTATAAATGCAACCTGAAATGTGTCGACTGTAACAGGTCTTGTGGAAACGCCCCGAGCGAAGAATCGATGTCAGTTGAGCAGATAAGGAAATTTGTAAAAGAAAGTATTGAAAAGGGAAAAATATGGAAGGGGATAAGGTTGTTGGGTGGAGAGCCGACTATGCATGATGATTTGTTTGATATTATAGATCTTATTTTAAAATACAAGGCTTTTTATCCGGAGGTTTCATTGAGATTTACTACCAATGGATTAAGTGAAAAGACTAAGGAGGTTATCAATAGGATTCCGAAAGATTTTGTTATAGAAAATACTGACAAGGGTAATAAGAAAAATAGCTTCGTTTGTTTTAACAACGCTCCGATCGACTCTTCTTTATATCAAGTCATGGATTTTTCCAATGCTTGCTATATTACTCAAGTTTGCGGTCTAGGATTGACTAAATATGGTTACTATCATTGCGCGATTGCCGGTTCCATTGATAGGGTTTTTGGTTTTAATTTGGGAAGAAAAGAAATTCCCGCGATTGGTGATGAAATGATAAAGGAAAAAAGAATTTTGTGTAAGTATTGCGGCCATTTCAGGGAGTTGTTTGAAGGTGAAAAATCAAGAAAAGTTGGGATTATTTCTCGTTCGTGGGTAAAAGCATATGAAGAGTATCGCTCAAGCAGGAAAAATGATTTTGACTGTTATTAGCTAAATTGTATGGAAGGAGTGACAACTCTTTATCGCACAAACCCGAGTGGTTCAAATCGCTTACTCTCCGCAGAGACAATTTAGTATCGTGCAGACCCGAGTGTCTCGCGATTGTTAGCCAAAAACGAGAAAATCTGATTTATGTCAGATTTTTTTGTTTTAGTCAAAGAGGCTGAAAACAAAGGGGAATTTTGGTTCGAATCCCAGACATATAAAAATTAGCATTTTTTTGTCATTTTTCATTTAAAGTTGTAGAATGAAATAATATGAATAACGATAAAATCAAAGCTTTGATATTTGACATGGATGGAGTTATTGTTGACTCTGAACCAATTCATCGTAAAGCCGAAATTCAAACCTGTATAAAGTTTGGAATGAAAGTTCCTCAAAAAGAATGGGAAAATTTTCGTGGCAAGAGACTTGAAGATATTTTTTCTTATGTTTGTAAAAAGTATGGAACCGGAAAAGAATCAATTGAAAAAATGATTCAATTTAAAATTGATTTATATCTTTCTTGTGCCTTAAGCGACATGAATCTTGTTCCAGGTGTTTATGAATTTTTGTTAGATTTAAAAAGAAATACAAACTATAGTTTAGCCATAACTACTTCTGGACGAAAAATTCAGCAAGATAAAATTTTAAACAAATTCAATCTAAAGCATTTTTTTGAGATAATGGTTACAGCGGAAGACGTTGAACATGGCAAGCCTCACCCCGAACCATACTTGATTACAGTGAAAAAACTTAAAGAAGATTCAGAAAACTGCTTGGTAATAGAGGATTCGGATAATGGTATCCTTTCAGCCAAAAGAGCTGGGTGTATCGCTTGCGGAATCACGACTACTTTTAATGAGAAAACACTTAAATTGGCCGGGGCGGATGTAATTATAGAAAACTTTATTGAATTAAAGAATTCAAGCTATTTTAAACAAACATTGTTTTGAACATTGTTTTAAAGAACTTGACAAAATAAGTTAAAAGAAGTATGTTCTTTTGAAGTGCACTTTGAAATTATTCACTTAACAAAAAAGAGGAGACGTTATGAATAGCTCTGATTGGTTGTTGAAATATTTGACCTGCCCGCTTTTAACTAACGTCTGCTCAGATAAACTTGAGTTTGACGCTGGGCTATTGCGGTGTGGATGCGGGGCTCTTTATGGCTATTTCTCCGACGTACCCTATCTTCGACCGATTGACAATCGGCAATTACCACAAAAGGAAATCGACGGAAAATATCAGGAAGAGATGTTTGTGAACATGTTTGCTTTAAGGCAGTATGGATTGCTTCTGAGAAAAATAAAGGAGCTTGATGGTTATCGCCAGATTTTTGACATACAGGGCGGGGCAGAAAATTTCTATCAAACTCTTTTGGCTGCTATTCATTCGTATCTCGGCCAAGCTGAGGTGATAGTTGATATCGGTTGCGGAACTGGCCGACTTACTGGAGAAATGGCTAAAGCTTCTCGATCGACAAAAGTTATTGGCATTGATTATTCGTCCGCTATGGTCTCAAAGGCGGAGCAAATAATTCTGTCATCAGTCGATTCAGAAATAATTTTTCCAATCAGAATGTCAAAAATTATTTCAATTAATGTTTCGACTTTCGGGTGGGGGCTCGATAATTGCGCTTTTATAGTCGGTGACGGTCAATATGTTCCGATAAAAAAAGCTACTGTTGACATTGCTACATGTATTAATGTTTTTCATCGCCTCGCAGATCCAAAGTCGCTTCTTTCTTCGGTGAAAAGAATTCTAAAGTCGAATGGAATATTGTTGGTCAGTAATTCCTATGACTGGAAAGAAGAATTCACACCTCGCGACAAATGGTTCGATCAGTTTGATTCTCTGCTGGATTTTTCCGAATGGCAGAAGTTAGCAGAGATTGACGGCATTATCTATGTAACACCAACGTATAATCGGAAATTCGATCTTGCAGTCAATCAAATTGGAATATACCGGAAGATTCTTTAGCAGTTTAAAACGAAGAGCAACTCTTAATTCTGGGAGTTGCTCTTTTTTATATCTATCAAGCATTGTTTGATTTTTTTTTGATTTTCCAGGCTACAACTATTACACCATTTATCAGGCTGAGCTTCTTTTAATTTCCAATATTCTTTCATGTCAAACCATTTTACTTCAGCAATCTCTCCATCATTGAATTTCAGATCTTCAGTATTACCTAAGAATAAATAAGCATAGCTTTCATAAAAATGTTTAGAGGTAGCGCGCGTGCCTTTTTCTATAAAGCATAGTTTCGAGTTATCTATTTTAAGGCCAACTTCTTCATCTAACTCCGAATTCGCCGATTCTTTGAAAGTTTTACCAGCTTTGACGTGACCGCCGAAATAAGTTTGCCATTTTCCTGGATTGCCACTTAGATTATCGGATCTTTTAGAACAAAGAAGCTGTGATTTTTCATTAACTAGCCAAACATTGACGACGCCGTGCCAATAAGGAATTGGTTTGGTGTGTATTTCTTGGCGAGTGTGAGACTCAATAATGTTGCCTTTCTCGTTAAAACATTCTAATATTTCTTCGTTTGGTTCGGGGTTTTGATACATATGGATTAAGTTAATCTTTTATAATTATATTATAGCATTTTTCACTTTTCTTTAATATTGACTAATATTTTTATTTATGTTATTTTGCTATGAACGGTAATGGTTTTTTTGTTTTAGAGTAATCACTTCAAAGGAGGGGTTAAAATGTTTATTGAACTTGAGTGTTATTTAAGACAACTGCTGGCCGCGATACAAATCAATATTGTTAACGAGTTTGTCGCGATCGGTTGTCGGGTTGTGGTTGTTAGCACTTTGACAGAAGAAAAGATTGGAGCATTGTGGGTAAGAATCGTTTACAATTTGTCACTTAAAGATCTAGTTAGAGGAATTTCTGATGTGCCCTTGACACGTGTCAAAGGTCAGATGTCAATTATCCGAGTAAAAAATTTTGTAGTCATTTGTCCACAGGAAGATCAATTGTTCTCTCAAAAAAAAATCGAGAGATACGAACAAAAACAATCAATTTTTTCTTCAACTTTTGTAATCGGTTTTTCCTGTGTTTCACTAGCGCATCCGGTCAAACAAAAAAGCAAGGTAAACGCTATAAGCAACTTTGACATAAGGAACAGCGTTGGTTGGCCTCTGTTTGCGTTTTGAGCGCAAAAAAGGTCCCCCAACGTTGCTTTACAACACCCTTTCGAGTGCAGGCATAGACAGCAAAAAAGCAGGTCAGGAGACCGTTACTACTGTCTATGTCTTTAAAACCATACCTTGCAGTCAACCCGCAAGGGTTAGGTTTCGTATATTGTAATTAAATCTTAACGCGAAAAAATAAAAAAATCAACATCATGGAAATAAATAAAAAATCTATTCAATACAAAAAAGGACAAGGTAGTTATCCTTGTCCTTTTTGCGAATTTTTATTTAAAGCTTTCAATTATTTTTAATAGAGTATTTTTTATTTCTTGTTTTTGATTGTACTGGCCAGAAACTCCTATATTTATTTCAGTTCCCGGCTCGAGTAAGGTTGAGGCTGTAAGGTAAACAAGATTGCTGTTGTCTTTCCATATCCTAATAAAGAAGCTTTTGGTAGCTGTTAGTTTATCCTCTTCGCTAACCAAGGTAAGATCACTGCCAAAACCAAGTTTATGAAGGTCTTTTAACTCCTCAAAATTTTTAGAGGCAATGTTTGTTGTTAAATCTAAGCTTAAATCAGAAACGATAGCGGGGGTCGCATCTTCTGTTTTAACTGTTTTATCAACCTCCATTTTTAAATGCCAATAATTCTGTACAGTTGGCTTGCTGCCATCTTCATCGTCTCGAATTATTTTTAAATATTTTGGGTAATCAAAAGTAAATTCATATTTTTTATTATTATAATTTTTCCACTCTTCTGTTGCAATGACCTCTGTTGGTTCTGTAGTTGTTGACTGATTATTTACCGTTGCCGTGCTTGTTGTTATCTGATTGTTAGGTGTTTTGTTTTCGGGAACATTTTGAAAACTATTATTAGTGCAAGCAGTTAAAAAAAGCGAAATTGAAAAGATTGCTATCATTTTATAAGCATTCATATTTTTAGATTATAATTAATTAAAAATAAACGTTGGTAAATTGATAATAAGGAGAAATGCTTTTTTACAAAGCATTTCTCCTTACATTTTTTGTTGATTATTGACCAGAGGCTGCCCAATAGCCGCAAGTACCGTTATAGCTGTCTATGCCTCCAGCAAAACTTGGCGGAAAACTTTCTCCGGAGATTCCACCGTATCCAGGATAGGTCCCTCTTTTTACTTCAAAATGAATATGGGGTCCAGTTGAAGCTCCAGTGGTGCCGACATAACCGAGAATCTGACCTCTTTCTACCCACCAACCGGCTGTAACTGACACGCTATTCATATGAGCAACTCGATAAATATACTTATTGTTTTGATATGGGGATGATTGGCCAGTAGGCCCCGCTTCAATTATCACCTGATTACCAAAACCATTATTTGATCCGCTAGCCCATCCAGCGAATTTAACCCATCCGGCTGCACAGGCTTTTACAGGGCTACCCGATGAAGCGCCACCACTGGCAAAATCAACAGCATTAACCATGCTACCGACATGTGTTGGCGGTTTTCCAGGGACAGTCCAGCAATCTCCATTATATCCTTGAGTTACATATGCGTTGCCTACATATGGCAAGTGCCAGTTCCATGGGAAAGAATTATAAACGTTAGTTGTGGCCACCGTTTTGTTTTGATCTGGGCCGACGAGAGAAGACTCTTGGCTACAGCTAAACAATAATGAGGCTAAAATTATGGCGGGACACGCCAATGCTAATTTCTTAAACATTTAGATCTCCTTGGCAAAAGTGAGTTTTGTTAATGGAATAGTTGATTGAAAAAGAACAAAAAAATAATGCGGTTAACTTGTATTCATACCCCTCCTTGTTTAATAAATTTTAACAGTTCAATCATATCGTGAAAATATGTTTTTGACAAGGAAAGAAAAACGAATTGAAAAAATTCAAATCATACCAACTAACTACTTTCTCTGCCGCACTCGGCCACCACGGATTACCGGCGCGCCCTCGCTGGCGGCAGCAGCGTCGCGATGAATAGTAAGGAACACGCGAAAGGAAACGCAACTTCGCTCGTCCTTTCCGCTCGTCGCTTCAAGGCCGAACGAGATTGCTGTGAATTCTAAAAACAAAGTCCTTGCCACCAAGTAATAAGGAAAGTCGCGCGCTCCGCAAATAATAATTTTGAATAACCCGGAAAATACCGGGACATCCAAAATTATTATTTCCTCCGCGCGCTCCCATACAAATTTAAAAGCCAATAAGGTTGTCATTCCGTTCCGGCTCCGGGTCGGCCTGGCGACCAGCACCATATAAAACAACAATGGATTGTGCTCGTCACGAGCCCGCCCCTCCGCCTCCACTACATTCCAATTATCCAAACAAAACAGGTGTGCCGACGGAAGCCCCGCCAAAGACCGCTAAACATCCAGTCGGCACGAGCAAACTCTCGCCTAGTTTATCGGCCTCCTTTTTTGCGGATTACCGAAAAACCGGCTGATAAACGCAAGCTTCAAATTAAGGAAGCCTTGGTTGCTCCGCGCAATCTGCCAAGCTAAAGGTTATGCGCCTAAGTTCAATAAGTAAGTGCAACACTTTGATATAATCAAGACCCATTATTTTCAACTAAGTTTCATGTCATTTGGCTAAGCGGAGTTCAGAAGAGCTTCGGCAAGGAAAATAAAGCTGAAAAATGGGCAAAGAAAGGAGTAATAATATGCCATTTAATTTTGAAGAAATGGAAGTGGCCAGTTTTTCATCAGCTGGTAATTGTGATGGAAGTGGCAGTGAAGGTTCTGGCTGTGAATGCGAAAGCGGAAGCAATGATTAATCGTTGATAGTCCGCGTTAATAGCTTTCATGGATTGTATATCCATGAAAGCTACTTTTAAAATAAACCCCAATTATATGATAAAGTATTTGTCGCTTAAATCAAAAAAAGCTAATAAAAAAATGGAAAAAATTCTTGAAGAAATTATTCAAGAATTAAAATCCTTTTTTAATTTTAAGGCCGAACCGCCGTTATTGTTTCTTATCGACAATAGAAAAGACATGAACTTGATTTGGGGCAAGAAAACAGAAGATTGGTTTGTGGGAGCATTTAAGCACGGGAATATTTACATTTTAAATCCTGAAATTTTCGAAAAAGAATCTAGTCATAGAAGAGAAGAATTTGCGCAAATATTAAAACATGAATATTGTCATGTATATTATACGCAATTAACAAATGGACATTGTCCATCATGGCTTAATGAGGGGTTGGCTTGCTTTCTTTCCGGCAAGAAATTGATATTAAAAGATGGTTATAAGGATAAGCTTTTAAATATTTTTTCTTATTTTAAAAATTTAAATGCCGATGTATATATGATTGGTCAATATTGGGTTCAGTTTCTGTTAAAAAAATTTGGTAAGAAAAAATTTATTAGTTTAATAAAGGCGATGAGATTGATTTCAAATGAACAACAATTTAACGATAAATTTTATGAAATATATAACTTTAAATTTGATCATTCTTCTTTCTCTAAGTTTATAGAATAGAATTTTTTCTAATGATCAAGTAGTGCTTATTTCCTAATTTTTGGGAGGTAGGCGTTTTTTGTTTTATGGAATTTATTGTATTATTAAATATATGAATATAAAACTTAGAGAATATAAAGAAAACGACAAAGGCGCGGTGCAGAATATTTTTGCTATATACTGGACTGATAAGGAATTTTTAAATGAACTCACAAAAAATATAGACGAGCGCAAAATGTTTTTTTATGTTGCAGAAAAAGATGGTGAAGTAATTGGTATTGCAGGATTTGGAAAAGCACCAGAATATCTTAGCGCTCACGCGGAAACAAAAAATCCGGCAGAATTATATATAGTCGCTTCTAAATTAAAAAACGAAGGTATTGGAAGTAAGCTTGTGCAAAAAGTAATTGAAGAAGCAAAAAATTTATCTTTTACAGAAATTGAATGCTACAGCCCTGAAACTCACAAAAGTTCATGGAAATTCTATGATAAACTTGGATTTAAACAAGGCGGAATTATTAAAGACCCGGATGATGGATATCCCGGAATGCTTTGGATGAAAATTATTTGATTGTAATATTACAGAATCCTAGAAGTGGAAGAATAGCTTTTCGCTTATTTATTTGGCAAAAACATCTTCTAGAAATTTTAAATTATTATAGACTTCAACCCAATCAAGAGTTCTAAAGTTGTCAAGCAACCCCCCCGCAGTTGACAGTATTTAAAAAATGGTTTATAATTAAAACATCTTAAAAATGCGGCTTTTCGGCCGTATTTATATTTTAACAAAAAATACTATGAATCCAAGAATAATGGCTAATGTTGGCTTGAGGTCGGCTGACTATGAATTGCTTAAACAAATGGCTTTGGCTGGTGTAGAAATTGCTCGTCTTAATTTTTCCCATGCTTCTAACGAACAATTGATTGAGCTTAAGGAAAATTTAAAGAAAGTTAAAGAAGAGACCGGTAAAGATGTTAAGATTTTTCAGGATCTTTGCGGTCCGCGCATCCGTGTTGGTGTTTTATCGGAAGATGTCCATATGGCTGAAGGTGAGATTTATTCTTTTGCTTATGAAAATTGTGATGTTAAAGATAAATGCATCCCGATAGATAACGAAGAATTGATTAACGACGTTCAAGTCGGGCATCCTTTTTATTTAGTTAACGGCGCTATTGAACTTGAAGTAACCGAAATAAAAAATAATCGTATCTATGCGCGCGTAGAACGCGGCGGACATTTAACCTCCAAAAAAGGCATTAATGTTCCAATGACCAATTTGTCCGGCGGCGGTTTAACAAAGAAGGATGAAATTGATGCCGCTTTCGGTCGTGAACAAAAAGTTGATTATGTTGGCTTGTCTTTTGTGCAGACTGTCGGTGATGTAAAAAAATTAAGAAGTATTGTTGGCGATGACGTTAAAATAATTGCTAAAATAGAAAGAGCAACTGCTTTGTCGGTGATTGATGAAATAATTCAAGAATCCGACGGTATAATGATTGCTCGCGGTGATTTGGGTATTGAAATGCCAATAGAGGAATTGCCAATTTTACAAAAAGAGCTTATTCGTCATGCTCATTGGCATAATAAACCGGCGATTGTTGCTACGCAAATGATGCTTTCTATGGTGGAAAAATCACATCCGACTTATGCCGAAGTAACTGATGTAGCTAATGCTGTTATTGATGGCGCTGATGTTTTAATGCTTTCCGATGAAACCGCGGTCGGTAATTATCCCTTGGAATGCGTTAAGACTATGAAAAAAATTATTAATACTACTGATGAGTATTTTCACAGGACTAATTATTGGAATTAATTTTTTGTGATATAATATAGGTATGTTTATAGACCCTAATAAGTTGGAAGTAACCGCTTTTAAAGTTTTACTTATTGAATTTTTTTCTTTGGTAATAATATTTTTTTTATTAAAAATAGTTTAAAAATATGCCGGAATTACCGGAGGTGGAGACGATTAGACGAGATTTGATTAAGAAAATCGTCGGCCGAAAAATTAAGAATATAGAAGTGAAAGATAAAAAAATCGGCGAAGCTAAAGACTTCGCCTGTTTTTTAGTTAATAAAAATTTTACAGATATAGAGAGGGTCGGAAAGCTTTTAGCCTTTAGAATAAGTAGTGGCAGTTTTTTACTTGTTCATCTAAAAATGACCGGACAATTAGTTTTTGAAGATAAAAGCGGTTTGATTGCTGGCGGACATTCAACAGCTGATAATTTTCTTTTGTATAAGTACACTAGATTTCAAATAACTTTTTTTGGCGATGGAAATTTATTTTTTAATGATTTGCGTCGTTTTGGTTATGTAAAAATTGTTTCCGTAAAAGAGTGGGAAGCGATAAAAAATTCTTACGGCATAGAGCCGTTGCAAAAAAATTTCACTTTGAAAAATTTAAAAGAAGCTTTGCAAGGGAAAAGAAACATTAAAGCAGTATTGTTAGATCAGAAAAATATTGCCGGTATTGGCAATATCTATGCGGATGAAATCCTTTTCGCCGCTAAAATAAAACCAGCTCGTCCGGCTTTTAGCTTAAAAAAATCAGAAATTGAAAAAATTTATAAAGAGGCGCGAAGAATTATATCTTTGGCTATAAAATACCGCGGCACGACTTTTAGTGACTATGTTGATGCTAGTGGCAAAAAGGGAAATTATAGTTCTTTCCTTTTGGTTTACGGTCGAACAGGACAAGAATGCTATATTTGC
>JBAZHE010000007.1:50041-50724 GCA_041652555.1 Patescibacteria group bacterium
TGCGGGAAAAAAATCCGGAAAACCAAAGTTGCCGGACGCGGTACTCATTTTTGTTCTTATTGCCAAAAATGACTGCTCTTGACTTTTTCCTTAAAATTCAATAATATTCAAGTATAACTAATAAAATTTTAGATAAAAGCTATGTCTCAAGACACAATGATAAAACTGGAATGTACGGTGTGTAAGCAAAATATTCGTTTTTCCAGAAAAAACAAGAAAATCTTAAAAGAAAGATTGGAGTTAAAAAAGTATTGCAAAAATTGCGGTAAAAATACTTTACACAAAGAAACAAAATAAATTAGCACATGGAGAATGAAAGGAGGAAAATTTTATTTTCTTTAGCGGGAAAAATTTTTATTTTTCCGGTTTTGTTTTTTTTGTTATTTTTTCTTTCGGGTTGTTCTAATCCTTTAGCTAATGCCGGATTAAAAGAAGTTGATAATAAAATCGGGGAAGTTTTTGATAAATTTCAAAAGGATCAGCAGGATAAGGCGATGAATTTTTTTAATAAAAAAGAAGAGGGAGCGGCTACGACTACGGCGGAAAGTTTAACTGATGAACAAAAAAAGAAAATAGATTCTTGGCTGGAAGAAAACGGTTATAATCGCTATGGCGATGCCAAGAATGCCATCTATACCGGTGGTACGCCATTGTTTGATGAAGCGACCGGCCAGGCACTTGAT
>JBAZHE010000008.1:0-47415 GCA_041652555.1 Patescibacteria group bacterium
GATTTAAAAAAGTAAATATCAGCCGGAAACTCTCAGAAATTCGATAAACCGTATAATTATAGAGACGCACGAAAATTTTTCGCGATTCTAAAATAGCATCCTTGATAACAGAGAGTCCCTGTCCGAGCAGAACTATGTCAGCTAGGCTTTTCAAAGCACTGGCCGCACCGGAAACGGCAATGCCGACATCGGCTATCTTAAGCGCTGGCAAATCATTAATGCCATCGCCGGTAACCGCGACAACGTATTTCTTCTTAAAGGCTTTAGCAATCTCGTATTTATCTTTCGGTGAAATTTCCGCAAAAACAGAAATGTCATTCAGTCTTTTTTGAAAAGTTCTTTTGTTTTCATATAATTTTCTTGACTCTACCGCGGCCAAAATCGTTCCGGAAAATTCAAGCTCGGTGGCGATTCTCTCGGCAATTACTTTATTATCGCCAGTGAGCATCTTAACACCGATGCCGTTCTCCCGCATAAATTTCATGGTTTCTTTAGAAGTTTCATCCAGCGGATCGGCTAAGAAAAGTAGCCCGGCCATTTTCATATTTTTTTCTTCATCTCCATTTTCCTTTATCGCCAACGCCAAAACCCGATAACCTCGTGCAGCGGCTTCCAAAACATCCTTCTCAAATTTCTTAGCCGTTTTTTTAGAACCGAGCTCATCAAAATCCATAATCACTTGCGGTGCACCCAGGCTGATTAATATTTTTTCATTGCCTTTTTTAATGAACGCTGTTGATCTTTTCCGGTCAGAATCATACGGCAAATAATTTAATATTTCAATCTTAGCCGGATGCCGACCAGTCTCCTTGAATTTCTTAACGACTGCCGAATCAATCGCATCGGGAATATCGTTAGAAGCAGCATAGCTCGCTAATTCAATCACGTCATCAGTACTTAAATTCTGCTGATAACAAATTACATTAACCACTCTAATTTCGTTTTTAGTGAGTGTTCCGGTCTTGTCGGTCAAAAGCAGATTGACATTGGCCAAATCCT
Source organism: Patescibacteria group bacterium (assembly GCA_041652555.1). Classification (GTDB taxonomy): domain Bacteria; phylum Patescibacteriota; class Patescibacteriia; order Patescibacteriales; family WJLG01; genus JBAZHE01. The sequence continues at coordinate 1,000 of JBAZHE010000008.1, forward strand.
GTAAAGCCGAAAGTCGCCGTACCACCACTTGTTTTTTGGCTAATCCACCAGCACCAATACTTAAGATGATCGCCATTACCGCTGGTAAAGCAATCGGAATTCCGGCGATTATCAAACTCAAATCAAGCGTTAAGAGATCAGTAGCGGAAAAACCACGAAGGAAAAAAACAATAGAGAGAATAACAACTGATGCGATACTAACAATCGTCAAAAATTTAGTGATAACCAAAATGTCTTTTTCCAAAATACTTTTTTCCGTTGTTTGTTCAATAGAGAAAATCGTCTTGCCAAAATTGGTATTCTTGCCGGTAGCCGTGATCTCGGCTTCAAAATTACCGGCAGCAATAAAAGAACCGGAAAAAATCTTGTCGCCTGATTCTTTATTTTTTGGCAAAGATTCACCGGTCAATACCGCCTCATTCACGGAAAGATTTCTAGCCGATAAAACCAAACTGTCAGCCGGAATGATACTGCCCAAACCCAATCGGATACGATCACCAGGAACCAAACGCTTAGCATTAACATGCCCCCATTTGCCGTCACGCCAAGTCCAAACATCAAATGACAATTTATCCTGCAAATACTTAATTGCTCTATCTGCTTTAAATTCCTGCCATTTTTGGATAGAATAATTAACGAAATACAAAGCAAGAATAAAATAAAAATCAAAAATCTTGCCATTTAAGCGCGATAAAAAAGCCGCGCCCAATAACATAAGAGAGATAGGAGAATAAAGAGGCGCTAAAAATTTTTTAACCAAGCCAATTTTTCTTTCTTCAACATCATTCAAGCCAAATTTTTCCAATTTTTTTTCCGCTTCAAGAGTTGATAATCCAGGATAATTTTGATCAGTCATATATCTTAAAAATAACACAAAAAATCAAAAAAATCCACTTGGACAAAGTGAATATTAGTGCTAACATAATAAATATCTTAACAATAAATAACTAATCCATATGGATTCAAAAATATCAAAATTACTTGAAGGACCAATTTTAAAATCACTTTTTACTTTAGCTATTCCAATTATCTTTGCTAACATCTTGCAAGCCACTTATCAGCTCACTGATGCCTTTTGGGTAGGAAGGCTTGGTGGTGCCGCTATTGCTTCGGTGTCTGTTAGCTTCCCCATAACTTTTCTGCTAATTTCTCTCGGGGCAGGACTTGCCGTCGCCGGATCAACACTTATTGCTCAATATGTGGGCGCTCAAAATAAAAAAATGGTTAACCATGTTGCGGCGCAAACTCTACTGATGGTTGCAATCACCTCAGTTGTTTTGGGCGCTGTTGGTTATTTATTAACACCGATCATTCTCCATCTCATGGGTGTAGCTCCTGATGTTTACACAAATGCTCTTAAATTTATGCGAGTTTCATTCGCAGGTCTCATTTTTACTTTTGGTTTTGTAATGTTTCAATCAATAATGCGAGGCATTGGCCAAGTAAAAATGCCAATGTTCATTGTTCTTGGCACGGTAATTCTTAATCTCGCGCTTGATCCGATATTTATTTTCGGCTGGGGCCCGATTGCCAGATATGGCGTGATGGGAGCGGCTATGGCAACATTTGGAACACAAGCTCTGGCGGCAATAATCGGTTTTGTTGTTTTACTTAAAGGTAAATATGGCGTTCATTTAAAAATCACCGATTTTAAACCTGACTTTTCTTTCATCAAGAAGGCGTTTCTTCTTGGCTCCAACTTCAATTGAACAATCAGCTCGAGCTCTTGGTTTAACGGTTATGACTTTTTTAATAGCAAGCTTTGGAACTCTTGCCGTTGCTTCATACGGTGTTGGCTCTAATATTCTCCAGTTTATTATTATTCCGGCAATGGGTCTTTCAATGGCAGTTTCCATTTTAGTAGGACAAAACATCGGCGCTGGAAATATTAAACGTGCCTCTGATATTGCCCGACTGGGAGCCATTATTTCTTTTGTTATTTTAAGTATAGTCGGAATCATAATTTTTATTTTTGCTCCAAACTTTATTACTATTTTTGTACCGGGCGATCCGGCGGTAATTCAAGCCGGCACTATTTTTGTAAGAACTATGGCCCTTACTTTCGGTTTTATGGGTGTTCAAATGGCTTTAACAGGAGTATTCCGCGCCTCAGGCAACATGGTAGTAGCAATGGTTTTAGCCTTAATCTCTCAATGGGTGCTTCAATTCCCGATTGCTTACATTCTTTCAAAACACACCTCACTTAGTATAAACGGTTTATGGTGGGCATTCCCAATTTCTAATGTACTTACAACGCTTATCACTATAGCTTGGTATTCAAAAGGAGATTGGAAGAATAAAAAACTAACCGAGGAAGAAAAATTAGTTGAAAAAGTTTCTGAAGAAATTCTCGTAGAAGAAGGCGTAAGATAAAAAAGAGGATGGTAAATTTTTATATGCCACCTTTTTGACAAAAATCAAAAAGAATTAACCATGATATGGCTTTCCCCGTCAATTTTTTCAATTTCAAGATTGGAAAAATTTCCCTTTTCACTTCGCCATTCATTTGAAAAGCCCCAATCATTCCATTTCCAAACAGCTACATAATTTCCGTCGCACTTTAGTTTTTGCGAATAATCCCCTTCAACCACAATCAAATCATTTTTTCTATCGCCATCAACATCAGCAAAATCAAATTCACAATTAGGTGTTTCAAGATTAGAAGAACCCCAAACCTGTTTCATTGTACCATCAACAAAATCTAAAATAAAAAGATGATTTTTTACGCTCAGATCATTTTCTTTTACCCAAAAAGGTTTTGACATACCAAAATTACCCGATTTCCAAAGAGATAAATTCATATCAACAATCCCGTCATTATTTGAATCTGCGAGAACAAAATCATCAATCCACCAATTATTTGGCGACTGCCAAATAATTTTTGAATTTTCCATAATCACCATTCTGCCATTCTCCAGAATATAATTTTCTAAAATTAAATTGTTATTCAAATCTAGCTGTTCCAACCTAAAAATATCTACTTTGTTCTTTGGAGCTTCCGCATAGATTACCGCCTTTGATTCCTTCTCAAAATTGCTATTGTCGCTACTCCAAGAATAAACATTTTGGTTCACCATTCTTGGCTGAGTTAAATTCTCCATATTCTGGATAGTAATAACAAGAATGAAAATAGAAAATAATATTACCCAGGTAATTTTTCTCTGCATTAATTTTATTGTGCCACAAACGCATTGGTCCATTCTGGTAGTTGTGGAGCTTGATCAGAATTAATTATTTCTCGCCACTTCTTATCGGTTAATCTGTCTGACATGGGCCAAGTAAATTCGTAGTAAGAATAAACACCACCTTTCGCAACTCTCAATTTGCCGTCAATTGGAACTACGACATAAATTTCAGAAATTTTGCCAGTGCCTTCTTCCAATACTTGGCCATTAGGATCAGTAGCGACATCAGCGACAATAGCGGCTGGATTTTGGTCCAAGAAATCTCTTTGACCTAATTCTTTATACTGTGGCTCGTCCTTGTTTATCTCAAGCCAAAGATGCTCCAATTGTCCACCATATGAACGGATTAGCTCATAATCTTCGTCTGCCAAATTTTCGTTATTTAATTCTTTTTCGGATATTGTCTTAAATGACATTGCCAATTGTTCCATTTTGCTTAAATTATCTTTCATACTCGTCGTTAATAATCCGCGAACCTCCAAACCCTCGTTTGTCATTTTAAGAAGCGAAGCAAGACGTGCATAAACATAAGGATTTGGTTCAACATATCCTCGGTCATCTTTTTCTTCCGGGCCACCTGCGCCTAATTCAGCATAAACTTGTTTGGCATAAAGAATAGTATCATGCTTTAGTTGCGACCAGCTGCCTAAAAACGTGTTAAGGTCTTTCCTTGCCCAAGCAGAATTCTGCATAAAAGACGGGTAACCGCTTTGTTTTAAATCAAGAAGTGGGCGAAGTTGATACAGCCAACCCCAATACAAGTTCTGCGTCCAAGTCTCTGTCTTTAACCCTAAAACATAATCATTCATATTGGACATATTTTCGGAATAGCAAGCATGCTGGGTTTCACCCAATCCTTTCAAAATATTTAACGCTTCGCTCGAGCCCATTGTCGCCGGAATATCTAATCCCTTAGGAAGACATCTTGCTCCCAATAAGCAACTTGTATCTTCCGGTTTATACGCTTGGCAGGACTTAGTTTTATCCCCAACTTCACGATAAATAAGCCGCTGGAAAATAGAAGCATCAATAGTAAATCGTTGTCCCATGAAGCGAAATCCCTTAATCTCTTTTTCTCTATCCGGTTGAATTGATGCCTGAAAAATCGGCATTGAATTTATCTGTGGCGGCTCTAGTATTTTTGTTGTCTCCACGAAAGAGGCAAACTTATTTTTATCGGTTGTTACCATTTGAAGCGTGACATTACTACTATAGGTTTTCTCGGCTAAATCTTTGAATTGATAATAGGTAATATCGTCACTTTTACCGACGAAAAAATTTACCGGTTCGTAAATTTTATTCCAATTGTTTTGATTATTTCCATTGTTAAGAGCTAAAGTAATAAGCAGTGCCGATTTTATCTCGTCATCGCTCTTCATTCTGAAAGTAAGACGACCATACCACATCATTGACTTGAAATAGGCTTTTAGCTGTTCTGTTTTATCATAGTGACCACGAGGAATATATTGGGAATAATCTTCTTTTAACGCCTCTAAAGATTGCGGTCCTTGCGGAGTATCAATCATTGTGTCCTGCCCACCACCAATATTCATTACAAGGGATTTTTCTATGCCTTGATGAGTTTCAATAAGTATTAATTCTTGGTTAACTTCGCTTGCGACAATCAAAGGAATGTTTACTGACGGATCTAAAAGTTTGCTTCCAACCGCAAAAAATCCGACATTCCTTTTCGCCGCATTCTCCCATTCTGTTCCTTTCAAACTGCTGTATTGGTCTAGTGATTCAGAAAGCATGCTTGCGTTAAGTTGTTTTAACTCTGCCGTGAGTTTTTGCTCCTCTAATTGTTTCAATAAGAAATCAAACATCAAATGGTAATTATGGAGCATTGAGTCGGTAGTAATAAAACTTGGGGTATAACTATACCGATTTGATTCATAAAGCGGGAAAAATTCATTGTTATAAGAGGGCTTAACTACAAAAGCGTTTTTTACAAGTAAACTTTTCGCGGCATCAGAAAAAAAGAAATCGCTTACATTTGTAACATTGCTTAAATTTTGGCTAACCGAGTACGCCGGAATTTTTGGACTTACATTCACCGGCACCTCCTCATAAGTGGCAAATTTGGAAGCAAGAACGACGGCAGGCTTATAAACATCTTCAACAGTTTTCTTTATAACTTCTTGTCCATGTTTCGGCAAAATAAAATAAACAGCCAGAGCAATAACAACAAAGACTCCCAAAACGACTGAAATAATTAAAGTTTTTTTCTTAGATTTTGACTCCGGCATAACTGGCGGAATTCGAGAACTCTCTGATCCTGGTTGATTAAAATTTTGATTGTCCATATTTTTTTCCTTCTTTTTGGCTAAAAATATTTAGCCACTAAAGAAATTAATAATTAAGCTTTAAAAATTAAATATACCAAAAAGACTTCTTTAGTTTTTTGTTAGTCTTTTATAGCTCTTTACCAACCACACGCCGTCAGCTGATTCCCAATATTGACTTAGCCATATTTCGGCTTCCAGGCGTTCATTTTTAAGCGCAACAATAGCTCTGGGATATTTACCTGGATAGGTATCAATTATTTTAAGAGTTAATTCATTTTCTCCGTGGCTTAAATAAGTCAAATCGCCTTTTTCCAGTTCATTTTTAACAACAGCGATCGGGTCTTTTCTCCAGGATTGAATGCCTTCGTCAGCCAAGGTTTGGTAAAGTTTAAAAAATTCTTTATTAAATCCTTTGTTAATATAAACCGTACCATCATCATTTCTATAAAGTTGCGCGACTTCCTTATCTCTCTGCTCTTGGATACTATAACTTAACTGGGACGCTTTTATTGGAAGAATAATTAGAAAAAAGGCGGTCAAAATACACAAAATTATATTTTTAAAACCGACTCGCCCAACCTCTTTGTCGCGACGATAATAAATCCAAACAAATACCGACAGAACAAAGAAGGCCGCCAAAAAAGGCAAAAACGGGAAAAAGAAAAAAATCACATAGCCGTCTTGAAAAAATTTAACTAATAATCCGCCGAAATTATCAGTAAAACTACTTCCTGTCATACCACCGCCAATCCAAAGAACGGCCGGGAGCGTAAACATAATATACAGCAGAAAAAAAGCGGGAGCTAAAATCGCAATCAGGAAACCGGAAATACACCGACTGACAGACAATAAGACTTTTTTCATAGATGAATTATTTTAATTATAAAATTTTATTTTTATTCCTTGTAATGATTAGTGATCCCAGAATTTTCGTTTGACTGTATTTCCAGATTACCGCTCACATTCACGTTTAACCGGCTGGTATTTTTCGCATTAATTATCGCATTCTCTGTAATAAATTTATCCATTTCTATCCAGCAATCACCGGAATTTATTATTAAATTTTTGGCCGAGCCGGTAAAATTTATTACTCCTCCGACAGCCTCAAGCTTTAAGGTGTCTTTTACGGCAATATCCCCCTTTATTTCATTGAAGCGTTTATTTAGTTTAATTTCGAGATTGTCGACCTTTAAGTTATCCAATTTAAGGTGTCCGCCGTCCAGCTCAATTTTTTTAATATCTGGCATGGTTATTTCTATTTTCAGGTATTTCGTGCCGGCCGCAAACGGTATATTCTCATTTTCCACTTTCCAGGTTTTAGTATTATAATAAGATTCCAATTTAGACCTTTCTATGGACAAGGTGTTATCATTGATTTTTTTAAAATCCAAACCTATCAAATCATACTGGCTCCCGCTAGCCACAATATCAAATCGATCACCTTGTTTAATCGTTATTTCATCAAAGGCAACAAAACGCGAAACATAAATACTGTTAAAATCTTTAACATTAAAATGTTCTTCGGATTGATTGTTTTTCATTTCCGCTTTTTTCGCTTCAAACTTTGATTCTAAATTAGAAGATAGAAAGAAAAATATCGCCAACCATAGAAAAAATAATAAAATCAGGCGAAGAAACAATTTAAAATTAAAAAAATTCTTCTTAGTAAAAAATAACACTAAACCTAAAATCACAATAAAAAATATTGGTATCAAAATAATAAACGAAGTTGATAGAAGTAATAGATAGTATCCAACAAATCCGGTAACGTCTATTAACTTAAAATCAACCATCACCATGCTAAGCAGAGAGCTTGCCGGGTTAAAAAGCAAGATTAGAAAAATAACTACAGATGTCAAAAATCCAATCACACCAAAGCTTAAAAATATTACTCCAAATATTTTTCTGAGAACTAAAACAAAATTTGATTTCGAATTTTTTTTCAATAATAAAGTAGTGCCTCTAATAACAATCCCAATTAAGCCACCAAAAAAACAAGCAAGCGAAAAAATTAAAGCCGTACGAACAACGGCCATGAAAACAAAATAATCGCCATAATCATACTTAACCAAATCAATTAATTGCCACAAAGCAACAAAGATAAAACTTGTTAAAATCGAACCGATAATCAATTTAGGCACGAACCGATAAATCCTGTCTTCGTTTTGAACTAAAACCATAAATATACCTGATATCACGGGCAATAGAAAAAGTTGCCAACCCCACAAAAATCTGAACCATTCTGGTTTAATAGTAAATAGTAATCCCAAAATTATAGTAGTACTAGTAACTAAATAAATTTTTTTCATACGATTATCAATAAATTATATTTTCATTATCCAGCCAAAAAATATATTCATAACTATTTTTGGATAATCTGCTATCCCTTTTAATAATCTCCCCTGTTTTAGTATCAGCAATAAGTAAGGTCCAATATTCATCTGATATGTTACGATTAATATTAAGCTCCTTAACTTTAATTTCTATTGCCAATCTTGCGTTGTTAGGTGAAAAAACGACTTTACCGAAATCAAGAAAATTAACATAAGGTGGCCCCTGCTCAAACCATTGGTTCATCGCATAATAATGGTTAATCATTATGTCTTGTAAGTCTGGTGTTAAATCAATCAATCTCAAACTTAAATCTAAATTATTACAGCTCGCCAATTGATTCTCCTGCAAATGCTCTTTAACACAAGAGCTTTCCAAGAAAACTACTTTTTTCCCATCTTGTGATTTTGCGACAAGCCTACCCTTAGTTGAAAGTTCAATTGTTTTTCTAGTTTTGAAATCTAAATAATAATTTAAAAACGGTCCATTATAGAACTTAGAATCTTGCGGCCATTGCCAAGCCGAACCAATTAAAGTGTTTTCGGAAAGTGGCGTGAGTATTGGCGGAATATTATTAGTATAAAAACCTAAGGAATTATTTATATTCCCCTCTTTTAATATTCTAGTCCAGCCGACGTCACCTTCACTATTAACATTTTCATAGGTGAAAATATTTTCATTATTATTCACATTTAAAATATTTGGAATTTTTTGCTCTAGACTCGACGACCAATCCGACAATCTAGTAAATTCTGTATTAATTTCTGAAAATTTATTCTGCGTATGGCAATCATAAAAAGGCACCTGGGTTAAACAGGCGTCACCGCGCTTAAACCAATAAAAAATAATTAAAATCAACAGCAACAAAGCAATAGAGATTATAAATGACACAACTGATATAATAGAAAGTATTTTATTTTTCATAAAATCATTTAATAACTATTCGAGTAATCAAAATAATTAAAAGCGGTATAAGGATGTAAATCAAATTCCATTTATCTTCTTTAAAAGCTTTTTTGTCAGTTCTGTACATAAGAAAAAAAGAGATAAGCCAAAAAACAACAATTGAACCGCAAAGTATCAGGTTTGAAGTCGGGTGCATTTTTTTAAACATCTCAAAGTCACGAGATATCTCTTGAAAATAATCTTGGACAAGCGAAAAAATTGAAATACTAAAAATTAAATAAACAAAATTTAGAAAAAATATTTTAACTTTTTTGACCTTGTTTGTAGATGAAGTTTCTTTAACAGCTTCCGGATTTTTTTCAAGTTCTTGCTTACCAAATTTTTTCTTTAAAAATAAAATTATCAAGCCCAAAAGATGGCCTACAAAAAAGTATTGAATAATGCCAGCTGTAAAAACAGTTAAAAATTGCGGAAGCAATATGTCAGCAGAAGTAAACAGTCCGACAAAACCATCAAGAAAATGAAAAGCTGCATCGCCAAGTAGCGGCAAAGCCACAGAAGACGGAAAGTGCAGAATCATCATCCCAAAAAGACCTTCAGCAAGAGCATCAAATTGATGAAAAGAAAAGGCAGCTAAAGCAAACCAAACCCAAAGTGCCAAATCTATTATGACTAATATTAAACCGCTTAGTACAGGTAGAGATAATTTGTTTTTAAATATTTTTATTATTTTAGTTTGAATTAATTTTTGATCACGCAGTTGATTAACTAATGATTAATATTTTTAATCGCTTTATCTAAATTAATTTTTTATGATGCCTATTTTGGTAAAACTTAATATAACATTGACATAATTTTTTAGTCTTTAACCAGCCTGTAAACATCTTCCCATCTTTTTTCATCTCACCACCGCGAAGCGACTTGCGATATTGATGGCAAAACAAAAAATCTCGTCAACACATGGTAATTCAACTCTCTTTTGACAGTATCACTGTTCGGCTTAATCTCACTTTTAATAAAACCAACCTCTAGCAAAACTTTCCAAAAATTATTTCTAGGATTTGCATAATAATAATTCATATTACATGATTCTTTCCCTGCCGTCATACCACAAAAAATAACATCATCATTCTTGCTTATAATATCCTGGTAAAATAATTTTTTTATGCTAAAATATCATTATTTAAAAAGGTGCTCTATTATGATATTTTTCGCATTAACCAATCAACCAATCCACTATTAATAACTAGTTCAGATAGTTTTTCTCCGAAATACAGATTTACCTGAATATCATCCAAAGAAGCTTCATAATTTTTCAGATCTTCCGATGGCGAATGAACAATATAAAAAAACTTAGCGTATTGATCCATTTTAGAAAAATCGTCTAAATACTTTCTGAACTCTTTTAAGTTTGATTGCGACTTAACTTGAACGGCGGCCATTTCTCCAGTAACCGGCCAATTTGGTTTAGATATTGCTGAAAAACAAAAAACAACCAACCATAATAACGTTAACGACTTTTTCACGAGAAAACTCCTTTAAAAAATAGTTTTAGAAAATTCTAACCAACAATTAATAAAACAGTAAAAAACCCTACGATTAATTGAGCATAAATGATTCCTCCTTATTTAATTTTGAAAGAACGAATATATAAATTTAACTCTATGCAGGATCCGTAAAAATTAACGTATCCAACATATCATTTAAATTTTTTATTTTTTTATCACTATAAGTTTTTTCGTTTTGATCTGGAATATATGTCTCAAAAACTAAAAATTTTAAATTTTTTGGATTTTGGACTATATAGAAAAACCTATCTTCCCCCGACAATTTCAAAAATTCTAAATCATTTATTTTCTCAATATTCCCAACAAGTTTTGGAAATGTTTTTTTCTCTTTCAAATCATAAATATCTATAATGCCTTCTTTTGCAAAATCAAAAACCATAACATCTCCTCTATCTCCTTCTGTTAAATACAGCATGTAATTTTGGTCGCCGATTGTTATTTCTGTTTGTGAACTATAATCTTCTGTTTCTTGATATATAAAACCAACGCCATATTTATTCCCCTCTCCATTTAAACTCCTGGAAACGTAATGGAGCGGGTATTTGATTTTGTAACCGAAATCTGTATTCTCGTAGGTGGGCCAATCAGACACATTAACAAATACTCCATCTTTAACGCTCCCATCATTCATTTGTTTTACTTTACTATTTCTAAAACTGCATCCAGAAAAAACAAAAACAGACAAAACGGCCAATATAATAAATTTATTATTTAAAAATATGCTCATATAGAAATTTAATTGAAACTAAAGTAAATTTTATATTAAATATCACAAAAAGTAAAGATGTTGTCTTATTTTACAAGAATTTCAAAAGTTTTTAAAAGTCTGGACTAATGTTTGATATTGCGTCATTCATTAGGCATATGAATACAATAACAACGCCTATGGGGACTGTGGCCAAAATAACAACCCCTGTAAAGGTCAAATACTGCCTTTACGCACGCAAATCAAGCGAATCCGAGGAAAGACAGGTTCTGTCGATTGATAGCCAAATCAAAGAGATGCTTCAATTGGCAGAACGGGAAAATTTAGAGGTCGTAACCATGAAGCAAGAGTCTCATTCGGCCAAAGAAACCGGTCAGCGGCCGGTTTTTAATGAAATCATCGAGGAATTAAAGCTAGGTAAATTTAACGGCATTCTAACCTGGGCGCCGGATCGCATTTCCAGAAACGCCGGAGACTTAGGCAGAATCGTGGACTTAATGGATTCGGGCGCCTTAAAAGAAATACGAACTTTCGGACAGAGTTTTAGCAATAACCCAAACGAGAAATTTTTGCTGATGATTCTAGGATCGCAAGCCAAACTAGAGAACGATAATCGTGGCATAAATGTTAAGCGCGGGCTGCGAACAAGGGTAGAGATGGGTATGTGGCCAAATATGGCACCACTGGGCTATCTCAACCAAAGAAACTTGGACAAGAAAGGACAATTAATGATTGATCCTGATAGAGCGCCAATAGTTAGAATGATGTTCGAAAAATTGGCCAACGATAATTGGTCTGGTCGAAAAATATTTAACTGGCTTAAATTTGAGATTAACTTTAAAACCAGGGGAAATAAATCATTAACCCAAAGCGGAATTTATCGGGTTTTAGATAGCCCGTTCTATTACGGAATGTTTGAATATCCAAAAAACAGCGGCAATTGGTATAAAGGCAAACACGAACCGATTATCACCCAGGAAATATTCGAACGAGCCAAGGCGCAATTGAAGCGTGGCCAAATCGACAGAGAAACCCACGAGTTCTCTTTTACAAAATTATTCACCTGCGGTTATTGCGGATCAGGCATGTCAGCCCAAGAAAAATTTAAACTACTAAAAGACGGGACACAAAATAGATACGTCTATTATTCCTGCTCCCGAGCGAGAGACAGGAACTGTAAAAACAGATATATCAGGGAAGAAGAATTGATTGACGAACTATTGAAAATATTAGACCAAGTAAATATTGACGAGCTAGGAATGCGAAAACGGCTGGAAGATGAAATTGCCAGATTCAATATTTTTCAGAGGTCAGTACTAGGTAGTACGGACAAGGTAAAAACAAGAGAGGATATGGATATTAGAAATTACGCTAAATATATTTTAAAAGAAGGCTCGGTTTCGGAAAAAAGAGAATTGCTGGGAAATTTAAAATCGAGAATTTCTTATAAAGACAAAACTTTAACACTACTTGAAGGATAAAAAAATACCGACCCCATTTTAGAGTCGGTATAAATCTACATTCGTATCTCTTCTTCCAGCCAAGGAATTTTTTCTTTTTTTCTTCGCCAGAAAAGATCTTCAAAAATATAATGAACAGCTAACATCTTCCATTTACCCCAGCGCTTCTCCACATCTTCAAGAATAAGCTTTGGATCAGTGGTCTTATTGCCATAAAGAAGCATAGAAATAATCTTACCTTCCCATGGAGAAATGTGATCTAGCGCATCGTAAAAATGAAACGCTTCAAAAAGGAGATAAGAGACGGACTGAGGACCAACGCCATATATTTCCAGAAGATCATTCTTCACATCTTGTTTGTTTTTGATGCTTCTAAGTTGCTCTTCTGAAACTTGTTTAGTGGCAAAAGAATTAGATATCCGCTTTATATTCTTAGCTCGATATCCTATTCTCAAATCCCTCAATTCAGCTTCAGTAACTTTTTCCATATCTTTCGGACTCCAAAGTGCATAAACTTCCTTTCCGGCGTATAGCAGTTTCTTTCCGAACTTTCCAAGCAAGACCTCCATCATCCGTACAGTTCTTTTAACGTTTGCGTTCTGCAACACAGTCGCTACCATTAAAAAACCGTATAATGAATATGCTACCGACGGCCTCATGCCACCCCATCTCTTTATTGGACCGGCCAGCAAAACATCATTCTTGTATTTATCAACGAAATCGTGGACATCTCCGTTAAGATTATACCTCGTAACTATTTCAGACTTGATGGCTTTTTTACAATCATCAGAAATCGCTTCCTGCGCGTAAATAGCGACTCCAACCTTTTTATCCTTTAGCCCGGAGCAATACAATTCAACTCCAAAAATTTTACCACCTACTTCTAAGGCATGATAAACCCTGTCATTGTCATACAGAACCAGCTTAGACGGAAAATGTGAGGGCTTAAAAAATGTACCCTCAAAACAAAACGGCATCGTTGGTTTTATATAGACGACGGCTTGTTTCTTTAATTTCATCATATTGCAGTCTCCTTTAAAAGAATAAGGGGGCTACTATATTCACCCCCTTGATTTTAAAAACTCCGTGACTTCATTGTAACCATTTTTACTACCCAATACCAGTCCATCTGGAATTTGTATGCCAAAAGCAGACAACGCAGAATCATCTCCGATTTCGAGCGCGATATGTGCATCAGAAGATACTACAATCTTTGTTCCTAACTTTTCGGTTTCTTGTATCATTAGATTTATCTGATCAAAAAACTCTTTTTTCTTACCGAAAAGTTTAAGAGCCGAAAGATTCAACTCTAACAGTACCCCTCGATCACCTGCTGCCTTAGCGAGCTCAACAATGTCTACCGGAAAATCAAGACGATAGGGGTGAGAAATAACGTGAATCCTATTCTTTGTCATCGCCCCAATTAACGCCTTCGTATTGTCAACCACCGATGAATTATCGGGATAGGGTGTGCACTTATGCAGGCCGGCTAAAATAATATCAAGCCTCTTCATCAAGTCTTCTCTTAAATCAAGGTTGCCATCAAAGTCAACAACATTGACTTCGCAACCCATTAATAGATTTACGTCCTGCATTTTGCGTGGAATTCTATCCATATTACTGAAATATCCCGCTTGAGACGCTCCCTCCATACTAGGTCCATGATCGGTTATCGCTACAACCTCAACCCCGATGCTTCCAGCCCATGCCACAGATTCCATTATCGTACTGTAAGCATGGCCGCTCGCAATCGTGTGGATATGCAGATCTGTTTTAAGCATTTTTTGGTAACTCCTTTTGATTGTTAATGTTCAATTTGATATTTTAAATATCACAAAAATTTACCAAAAATGTCCACTATTGTCAATATCAAGATTTTAGGTATAATTTAAATATAATTAAAGTAATAAAATATTATGAAATCGTTAATATTAAAAGAAAAAGACACTATTGGCATAGTAGTCCCTTCTTGTCCTGTAATCGGGACGGATTTAGAAAAAAATTATAAAAGAGGCTTAGAGGAAATAACGAAAATGGGCTTTAGATATAAAGAGGGTAAAACCATCCACCTAAAAAAGTGGCATCTTGCCGGAAGTGATGAAGATAGAGCAAAAGATATTAACGCCATGTTTTTAAATAAGGACATAAAAGCAATAATTTGTGCCGTAGGCGGAACAGGGGCTGATAGAATTTTAGATAAGTTAAACTACGGAATGATTAAAAAAAATCCAAAACCATTCATGGGAATAAGCGATCCTACAATGTTAACTTCTGCCCTCTTCCAACTTAGCAATATACCAGCGATATACGGACCAGACGTCTGCTTTGGTTTTGGCGGCGAAAAAAGTGAAGAACAAAAAACCTGGGAGCACTCAATGATAAAACAAATTCTTACGTCGCAAAAACCGCTTGGTAAAATTAAGCATTTAACTAAGTGGAATAAAATAAAAGGTGGGTTTGGAAAAGGTTATTTAGTTGGAGGCCATCTTGGATTATATAATCGATTAAAAGGCACGAAATATTTTGCTGACATAAAAAAACAGCCGAAAATATTTTTTTGGGAAACAACTGGTAAATATTCAAACGTAGACAGAGATCTCCAAAATTTAATTCAGTATGGTTTTTTTGACAACGTAAAAGGAATGATAATAGGAAAATTTAACTTAATGGACAAGGAAACTGAATATGCAGACATGCCTGCTATAGAAAAAATTATTTTTGAAAACTTTAAAAAGTTTAAATTTCCAATTATTTCGGGAGCGGATTTCGGACATTGCACACCTAACATTCCTATTCCGTATGGTAAACTTGCCTCAATTGATGGAAATAAAGTTGAATTTAAAATATTAGAAAGTATTTTTTAAAAAAGTCATTGAAATAGATAAAAAAAGAGGGGTCAAATACATGACCCCTTTTAAGTTTTACGTTAATCTAAATCCTCTTATTTTTTGATGTCGATTGGGAAACCTCTCCTTAATTTCCCAGTTGAAATTAATTGCAATCTCTTCTACATCTTTGTCCTGATCATCTTCGCACTCAATAAATAAACTTCCACCAGAAAGAAGAAAGTTTTTTGCTCGCATCATAATAGCCCTATGAAAGAACAGGCCATCGGCACCGCCATCAATCGCCGTAAGCGGCGCGAAATCGCGAACAAATTCAGGAAGTAAATTAAGTGCGCTACTTTTTACATACGGGGGATTTGATGTTATGACATCAAATTTCATCCCCTTCACTGGCTCAAACAAATCGCCAAGAATGAAATTAATTTTAACTCCATTATCCTGCGCGTTAAGTTTAGCAATTGCCAAAGCCTTCTCTGAAATATCGGTGGCTGTAGTGGTTGCCTTGCACATACTAGCTAACACAATAGCCACCACGCCAGAACCAGTACAAAGATCTAAAACCCGAGATGCTTGATTTTTAATAATATACTCGCTCGTCTTTCTGATTAGAGTTACTGTTTCCGGGCCAGGGTTTAGAACATCCCTGTTGATAGAGATATTTAATCCGCAAATCTGTGTATAACCAATGATATACGGAATGGGTACATTTCTACTTACCCCATCAAGCATTTTTGAAGCTCTCTACCCTTGTCTTCACAGTGATCCAAGTGGAATGACGCCAGGCTTAATGCACTTTGTAAATCTTCGGTCTCTCCTTTTTTAAGAAGAGACCGAATTTGTTCAAACCATTGTCGCTTCATGCCTATATCACCCCTGATTCTAAAAGTGTAATTTCCGGATTGTCTTTCGCTTCAAGCCTCACCTTACATCCCAACGGCAAGCACAGATTGTCAGGAATATGCCCAAAGTCACAATCGTAGATTACCGGAAAATCATATTCGCCAAACACCAATGAGATAAAATCTTTCACCCCCATTTTTACATTCTCTGGCGGATTGCATCCCTGTAACTTTCCGATAATAACCCCGCTTAGCTTTTCGAACATTCCGAGAAGCTTCATCTGGGTCAAAATACCATCAAGACGATCGTATGTCTTGCCGATATCCTCTATGAAAAGCACCTTACCATCAAACAGGCTTGCCGGACAAAATCTCGTTCCAGCAATAACACCCAAACTCCAGACGTTCCCGCCGATTAGCTGACCCTCAGCCACTCCGCTCCTGTAAGTATTCCACTTGGAGACCGATGGCAGTTTCCCTGTGTAACCGCTCAGAATCTCAATCCAGTTACGATGAGTGAAATTAGTAGGAGTTTCTGGTAAACCATAGCTCCAAATAGTAAACGGGCCGTGAAAACTAACAATACCTTCATTAAGCAAAGGAACCATCAGCGACACAATATTACTTATGCCAATAAATGGCTTGTAATTATCCCGGATAAGTGAAAAATCCAGGAAAGGAAGAACTTTATTCATGCAAGTCCCCCCGCCCGCACACATAATTGCTTCAACATCATCGCGAAGAAACATGTTATGCAATCCTTCGGCTATTTTCTCGGGCCTTTCAGCAAGATAAAAATATTTCGAATGCACGGTCTCTCCTTCGACAACCTGGACTCCTCTTTTTTCCAGCTGCTCTTTACCGCGCTGATAAATATCAGAACTCCACACAGACTCAGGTGCCGAGATTGTAACTATCCCAATAGTCGGCTTGTTTGACTTAATCTTTAATCCTTTTTTCATGTAACTACCTCCTTTTTATAGTTTTGTTTAACAACAATCAAATGTCCCGGGAAATAATAGCACATCATTGATGCCTGCTCCCAGCAATAAAGAAATGAATCTGTCTATTCCGATTCCGAAGCCAGCCATAGGACTAGCTATCTCCATGTCGGAAAAAAATTCTTCGCAGATATCGTTATTCTCAGTAATACCGAGGGATTCTCTGCGATAAACAGAATTCGCTTCATACAGAGACCTGTACCGCTTGGGATCAAGCATTTTTTCCCCGCCATCTCCAATCTCAATTCCATTGAACATAACCTGAAACCTGTTTGCAGTTTTCTTCCCCTGATCAATTCTGGAAATAGTGGCCAATGGTATTGGAAATTCGATCAGAAATGACAACTCCTGCATTCGCGGTTCCACAAAGTGCTTCACCAAATTGTCCATTATCTCCCACTCACTGGTACGATTCTTAATATTCACACCTGCCTTGTCGAGCAAACAAAGAGCCTTGTCAGAAATATCTTCCTCGAAGATATCTAAGCCAACAGCTTCCTTGACTGCTTCATAACAAGTTACCATCTTTAATTCACGAAAGTCATAATTTCCCGTTGTGAGCGTACCGAATGCCTCTAACACACTATGCTGGATCAAACCAAATGCCAGCTCAATTTGATCGTGTATCAATTTATTCGGTTGCTTAACTTCGAGCATCGTGAATTCACTAAGATGCGATTCTGAATCAACCTCTGCTCTGAAACACCGAGAAAACTCGAATACTCCGCCCTCAAAGAAACTACAAATTCGCTTGAGTCTGTCCTCTGGACACATGGAAAGGAAGTATTTTTTTCCAGTGATCGGATGCGCAGTTTCGAACTGAACAAACGGACCACCCTCTCTGTGTGTGCATAAAAGCGGCGTTTCTACTTCCAATAACCCTTTGCGTTCAAGATATCCCCTCATTGAAGAAACAATTTTACTTCTCTTCTTGATAAGATCGACAATTGTCGGCCTTTTCGACAAAAATATTCCTCTTCCTTCCTTTTTCATTTTCTCCTCCTCTTTGTTAACCACCATTTGTAAGTTGTTTTTATTCCATCAATTAAAGATGTCTCCGGAATAATCCCAAGCACTCTTTCTGCTTTACTAATGTCCGCAAAACGATTCTTGTCTGTTAAAGTAGATTGGTTTTCTTGGTCTTGTATATCAAACCTGGCATCAGCTTTAACTCCTATCACTGTCGAAACTAAGTTGAGGAATTGATTAATTGTAACCAACTCGCGCCCACTTATGTTAAACACATGTCCATGTGCAGTTTTATTACCAATAATACTTGTAATAGCTTGACACAGATCATATACATAACCGAACTGGACAATATTTTCTCCATTGCCAGACATAATGATAGGCTGTCTTTCCAAAATTCTTTCAAAAAAATAATCTATTCTTCTGCTTTGGTCATAAGGCCCATACACATAAACAGGTCTTACAACTGAAACGGGTATATTATATTTTTTTGAATACAGAAAAAGATGTTGTTCAGCTAACCACTTGTTGTATCCGTACTCACTCTCTTTAATAGAAGTACATTTAGCATGATCCTCTGTTATCGGCCAACATACTGGTGGCTGAGAACAAACAGCAATACTGCTGCAAAAAATGTAGTGTCCGAATCTACCGCCTAAACAATCAAGAACGGTTGCGACGTCGTTTTCATTATACCCAGAAAAATCGATAACTACATCGAATTTTTTTCCGCGGAGTCCATCCTCAACCGCTGAATGATTGTAACGATCAGCAACAATTAACGAAACATTCTTACTAGACTTTCTCGTTCCTCTATTTAATATAGAAACAGAGTGCTTATCGGCCAATAACCCTACTAGAACCTTACCAATAAAATATGTTCCACCCAGCACAAGTATATCCATTTTAATACCTCCGTATTTAATTTTTAATGTGCGTTAGCTAATTTTTAGCTAGTAACTATCAATTAAATTAATAACGGATAATTATCAGATAAAGTTGGCGAGGATAATTTTTTAGATTACCCTCGTCTCAGCTATACATTCCATGCCTGCGGATGAAAGACTGCACCTTCATATGTCTGAAGAACGTTCTTAATAGCGGTATCAATATCTACTTGATCGGCTACGCCCTCTAATAACGAAAGCAGATCAACCAGATTATCGCTTCTCAAGAGACATCTCTGCAAACACCCATCCGAAGTTATACGCAAAGCCATTAAAGCATCTTGACACTTGTAGTGCCTACAATCTTTGCAAGTATCACCATACCAGGTTCCTTTTCTGGCATCTTTAATCATTACAATGGCTCCGCTTGCCATCTCGAATGTTGGCATTGGCGTTCCAATTCCTCTAGGAGGCGTTACCAGACTGCTCTTTTGCGCCTTCCCAGCCAAGTCATTTTCAATTGCGTCGAGCGGCATATAATACTGGGACAAGAACCGCGTTTCCTGCGGCATGTTCATCAAGTCGAGCAACTTCAACACTGCTCCATACTTGCCGGCGTATTCAATCATCTTCGGTATCTCATGATCGTTTATGCCCTTCATAACCACCATGTTCAACTTAAGCTTAATGCCAGTGTTAGCGCATCGCCTTATAGCATTCAACAACAGATCCAGTCTGCCGTTACCCGTTACTTTGTAGAAAGTGAACGGGTCAAGACTGTCTAAACTGAAGTTCATACAAGACAATCCGCTTTCTCTTAGTTGCTCGGCGATTTTCCCTGCCTTATGAGACCTAGTAACAAGCTCAATCCGTTTAATCCCCTTAACAGTGAACAACAGCTCAACCATTTTAGGAATATCATTACGAGCAAGAGGCTCACCACCAGTAATCTTTAACTCGGAAATACCATGAGCTGACATTGTTTTTACCAAGCTCAAGATTTGACGTAAGCTCATTTCCTTTTTACAGGAAACCCGGCTAGCTTCTCCTCCAGGCCGACAATATAGACACCTATGGCCACACTTCTCAGTTACACATATGCGCAAATACGGAATCTTATTCATGTTAATCACCTCTCTTTAGCATATTTTTGCCTAAAATTAAGTTAAGCCAATACTTCTCAATTGGGGCACTGTAAAAATGTATCTTACAACGCAACCACACCAAGCATTTCAATAGGCCATACACCCTTCGTGCGATAGGTTTTGATTTTAAATCCACCAAAAACCATTCAGGAGGATAAAGAAAATCACTATACAAATCGCCGAACAAACGCACGTTTTTTTCCACCTTCTTATCTAACCACGGTATTTGAACAGCATAATAATTATACCTTGACCATTCGGACAATGAACTAGGCGGAGTGTAACCAAGCTTTTTAGCTTCTTCATATAAAGGTGTTCCTGGTAACGGGGCATAAAAATGAATATTGATTTCAAAATTACCACTCAACTTTTTCATTCTTAGCGCCATTTCCAATGTCGACTTAACATCATCGGAAATCCCAGGCATACCCACGATAAAGGTAAAAGCTGAAGAAATATCATATTTCGCGCAAAGCTTAGCAGCGTCCATAATATCTTCGGTTGTACACCCCTTATTAATGTAATTCAGGGAAGCTTGAGAGCCAGACTCAGCTCCAATCAGCAACCTTTTTAATCCAGACTCACGGATCAACTCAAGATCGTCTGACAACCTCTTTAATCCTTTTGGATGAGCTGAGGCAGCCCAGCTTATATTTATCCCATTATCAATTAACCCTTGGGCAAACTTTACGACCCTATTTCTATCTACGAAGAAATTTGAATCATAGAATTTAATGCCATCAAGATTGTATTTTTTAACGAGACCTGACACTTCGCTCAACATTCTGTCAGCCGTCAAAGCCTTCCATCGCGATCCATAGCTCGACACCTCGCTGCAGTATCCGCAACGATGCGGACACCCCTGACTTGAGATAAAGTTCATAACTCTTTTCCCGAGTAAACGATCTTGCCTTACGTATCTTTCAACATCTAAAAGATGCCAAGGATATGGGGGCAAAGATTCCTTGTCATACATCGCCGGTTTACTAATTTCAATATCGCCTCTTTTAACTACGCCGGCAATACTGGTTATTGTGCGCCCTGACTGGAGAAGCTTTACAAGCTCAAGGAAGGGATATTCTCCTTGACCACGAACAACATAGTCAACAGTAGAATCATTAAACAAAGTCTCAGGAATAACTGTCCCAAGAGGTCCACCAAAAACAATAGGAATGCTTCTGCTCAATGACTTAACATAAGAAGACATTTCTAATCCTCTCTCCAATTGTCCTCCCCCAATCATAGAGCTTATGCCGAAACAAACACAATCGGCAAGGTTTTTTTCTACGACGCGTTTGTCAGATTCCTCATTTCCGAGATTACCGTCCAACAATATGACTTTATACCCTTCAACTACTAATGGAGCCGCCACCGATAAAATCGACAACGGGGCCCAAAAGTAAGGATAAAATGGTTTAAAGTCTATGGCAGGATAGTATAATACCACAGTGTTTTTCATGACTAAATCCCTCCTGTTTTATTGTTTATTTATCAAAGAACACGAACATCATATATAATCATTTTTTTAATTTTCTGTCAACAGTGGGCATTAGTTGACTTCTGCCAATTTAACAAACATATTTCTCGGACTATTTATTGCCAAAAACAAAATAGCGACTGTTTTGTCGCTATTTTATCAATCTACGTACAGTTGCTATTTTGAAGCACTCGGGTTTGCACGATACTAAATTGTCTCTGCGGGGGTTGCTTGACGACTTTAGAACTCTTGATTGGGTTGAAGTGTGGGAAAATTTACGTTTTACAACAGTTGAACTAAGCTATTTAATTGACATAATCAAATAGCTATACACTTATTTTTTTAAATTTATTTTTAAACCAACCTGCTATTAACACAATAATAGCTGATGGTATAACTGAAAATAAAACAAAAATCAAGACAATAGAAAATATAAAACAAATATTATTTATTTTTAAAAATTCAGAGAGAAAATCAAAATTAAAATAAAGAAAATAAAAAAATAGAAGAATAAAATTAACTAAAATTAATATAATTGAATATCTCAAATAGTGAACTACTTTTATCATTCCTATTAAAAATACTCCTAAAAAAGCGCCCAAAACAATACTCAAAATAATTATTATCGGCACACCATCAAATACTCCGGGATTTCTACACCCTGCATATTCACTACCTGCTAAATTAAATAAAAAGTTAGCAAAAGAAAAACATTCACCATGCTTTTCGTTATAACCAAGCAACAGAAAGAAAGAGGTTATTCCTAAAATTGTTCCACCGAAAATACCGGAGGACAATTTATAAACTAGCTTATTCATAATTTTAATATAGTTTTTTAAACTAAATAATTTTCATCCAAAGCATTCCCGGATATCCGTCATCAGGGTCATTGATAATCCCCTCTTTTTTAAATCCAAGTTTTTCATAGAATTTCCACGAGTTGCTATGAGTTTCCGGGCTGTAGCATTCTATCTCAGTAAAAGACAAATTTTTTGCTTCTTCAATGATTTTTTGCACAAGATTACTCCCAACACCTTCGCTTTGTGTTTTAGAAGCGACTATATATAATTCTGCGGGATTTTTCGTTTTTGCGTGCATACTGAGATATTCAAGCGCTTTTCTAAATCCTGCTATCCCGACCACTTCGCCGTCTTTTTCCGCGACATAAAAAATCGCTTTGTCCTCGTCTAGATTTTTTTCAAGCTCATCCAAGAATTCCTTGTCAGTCCAATATTTCGCAAAAATATCTTGCGCTGCGTTTTTGTCGCTTTTTTTGTATTCTCTAATTCTCATATACTTAATAGTACTATAAATTACATAAAATAAAAATGCCACAGAAACTAATCCGTGGCATGACTTTATCCGATCAAGGTTAAAGTCAGAGTAATACGTGGCACGCTTCGATCATAATCGAGAAAGACGTGATCTCCTCGACTGCGAACATGCCGTATTTCCCGTTATCGGTCATGAAGGCCACTACCAGCCCCTCGAAAAGCTCAGTGGCCGTTTCCCGGTCAATGAGAAAATTCTGGCAGGCCCTTGCGAGTTCTGCCGGAATTCTACTGTCCCGCAGATTCATGAATTGCTCGACTGAAAGATCAGTCGGAGCGAACCATATATCATTGGAATGACCGCTCAAATCCGCATCCTCCAGCAATCCGAGAGCGCTCGCCTCGTTTACCGAAAGAATTCGCGGAAGATCTTCATCGAATTGGAAAAAAGCATTGAGCTCCGAGCCCAAATCGGACGCCTCGCGTATCATCCGCGATTTATTGGATTTGCACTTCATGAGCGCATAAAGCGGCCGCTCATACGTGAACACGGAAGCATAGCTGTAATATTCCCCGATAACGGCGGGAATAACGGACTGACTGAGCGCCATCTGCTGTTTTATTACTGACAGAGATGAAACATGGCTTCTTCCCGCTTTTGCCTGCGGAACCAGGCTTTGAACTTCTGACATAGCCTTCCTCCTTGATGTTTGTTTTTTAGAAACATGTTATGAGTATTTACTCCGCTAAAATAATAGGCGTTTCTAAATTTTTTGTCAAGCACAAAAATTTGATTTTTTTACTTATCTATGGTTATATATAAAAAGCTAGTGCGGTTAATAAATCAACAATAATAAAAATAAGGAGGCAGTATGAAAGAAACTTTTACAAAAATCGTAAATTTTATTTTCGAGCTTAGCCAGCTAAAACGGCAAGTACACGCCGGCTGGTGGAAAATCGGAGTTAAACAGCCGGCAACCGTTGCCGAGCATGTTTTTCGAGCCTCGCAAATCGGCTATATTCTAGCCGTTATGGAAGGTGCTAATCCGGAAAAGGTCGTTACAATGCTAATGATCCATGATAATGCCGAAACAAGAATCGGCGATCAGGATAAAGTAGCAGCCAGATATTATTCCAACAAGGAAGCAGAAAAAAGGGCTTTTGTAGAGCAGACCGAACTATTGCATCAAGCTATTCGTCAAAAATGGCAAGAATATTTTGACGAATACGAAAACCGCACTTCTAAAGAGGGAATAGTCGCTAAGGACGCCGATTGGCTTGAGCAGGCTTTTCAAGCTAAGGAATATGTTGATTCCGGCTACAAGGCGGCGCAAAATTGGATCGACAATGTCGCCGAAGCCGTTGAAACAGAATCTGCGAAAAAAATAATCGCAGAAATGAAAAATGTGGAATTTACCGACTGGTATAAAGGATTGAAACGCATGACCTACAAAAAGCTCGAAAAATAAAGATCCCGCCCCGTATAATCCAGAAATGGAATGCGGGGTATTTTTTTGGTGCTTACCGTTCAATTAAGCTAAAATGATAGTATGAAAAAAACAAGACAAAAAAATGAAGCGAAAAAAGCGGCTCTGGAAAAAATCCGGGCGAATATAGAAGGAATATACAAGAACGAAAAAATTCTCCAAAATATAGAAGCACTAAGGCATGATATATGCATACCGCCCGGCCTTTATGATTCAATCAAGAATGAAGTTGAAAAGTTAAGAAGCATACATTTAGCCATCAATCTTTTAAAGGAAAAATGGATAGAATTCATTTCAAGGGATAAAAGAATAAAAGAAGTCATTACTAAATATCTATTAATTTACAATATAATGTTTGATTTTGAGGGGGAGGATCTATCAACAACGCAAGTAAAAAATTGGTCGAATATTAAAAGTGAAAGATACTTAGGAGATGTGATTGATAATTTTATTCAGGGGAAAAATTGGACGTACGAAATCATAAAAATAAACTCAAAAATCTGGAAAAGCGTTATCAGCACTATGCTTTTCAATATCCCGAAAGAAACGGTTATAAGGCTAAAGGAGTCAATTTTAAAAGACTATGTGCCGAAAGTTCACGAGGATTTAACGATTGAATTTCACGAACTGACTAAAATGGGCGATTTTCTGCTTGTTGAAGACAAGATAAAACTGGAGCAAAAACGCTATGAGAAAAAATTTAATTATTCAAATTCAAAAAGAAATATAAAATTACCGACCGTGAAAAACGGTGGATAACCTTTTCAAAAAATTTGTAAAAATCAGCTAGAAAATTCTAATAAACAGCTAAAATAAAAAACTTTGAAGAGTTTCTTAATTTTAAAATTAAGAAGCTCTTTTTTTGCTGTTTTTTGGCTTGTTTTAGGCAAAAAAATATGGTATACTAGATTTGATAAAAAATATTTTTATGCCTCTAATTTCCAACATAGACATAGAATTTATGAAAGACCTCAATATAAAGGAGGAGGATTTAGCCGAGGCGAAATATAATCTTGTCGGATTTTTTGAAGTCCTCTACCAAATTGATAAACGACTAAGACAAGAGGGTAAAATAAAATAATATGGAAAATATAATCAACAATATAAATCCTAAAGAGGGATTCGTTATGGTAAAGCACGGACTATACGATTGGCTTATGTCAAACAAGCTTAGGGAGCCTAGGCTTAGAATTATTTTAGCGGTTATCAGGCTTACGGACGGTTGGAATGAAAAGGAAGCGATAATTAGCGAGAGGTGCATTGCTAGGATGACAAAAATTGATCACAGAAATGCTGGAAAATACATTAAAGAATTACTTAACAAAAAAATATTATTTCGACGTGCAAGCGGGAAGATAAAATGTGGCAAACCAACATATTTTTATAGAATAAATGGTTATCTACGCCATATGGCAGATGCCAGTAAGGAAAACTGCCACCCAGAAGACGCCAGTGCTGGCGTTAGTGATACGGCAAAAATTGCCGTATGCGACACGGCTATTAAAGATATAAAAGAAATTAAAAATTGGGAGGTACCCCGTTTCTTTGACACTTTTTCCATGTGTTCCTACAATAAGAATATATGAAAAAATCGTTTAAGATCTCCTCGGAGATTAAAGAGCAAATTCTCAAAAGAGTAAAAGAAGAAGGTCTGCCTGTAGCTCAAATAGCCGAAGAGCATGGCATCAGTCCAAACACTATCTATGGCTGGCTCTCCGGCAAGGTTAAGGCCACTCCCGGCTGGAGAGAATTCTCCAAACTACAGAAAGATAACAAGGTATTGTTATCAATGATTGGAGAATTGACCATCAAGCTATCGCAAGCCCAAAAAAAGAATTAACCGTGGGCAAAAAAAATAAAGCACAGCAAGCCAAATTAATCGGCGTTTCCCGACAATCGCTGTATTATCAACCTAAGAAGCCATCGAAAGATTGGGAATTGAAAATTAAAATTGAAGAAGTACTGCGAGAGCATCCGAGCTATGGGCATAAAAGATTGGCCATTCACCTGAAAATCAATAAAAAGAGAATTCTACGGGTAATGAAACTATTCGGCATTAAGCCATATCGGAAAAGAGGTCGGAAATGGCGATATATCGCGGCTAACAGAGAATGTACGTTCCCAAATCTACTACTAACTAATTTTCCCGAACGCCCCAATCAAATCTGGGCAAGTGATTTTACGCACATCGCGTTTAGAGGCGAATGGATATATTTGGCTACAATTATTGATTTATTTAATCGAGAAATAGTCGGTTTCAGCGTTCTAACTAATCACGGTACGCCATTAATTATTAATGCCTTATTCTCAGCAACGGCTAACCATTCGGCACCAAAAATACTGCATTCCGACCATGGCAGCGAATACGCCAGCGCTGATTATTCAACTATCTGCCAGAGTCTAGGCATTAAGCAGTCAATGAGCCAACCAGGTTGTCCTTGGGAGAATGGTTATCAGGAATCATTCTATTCGCAGTTTAAAATAGACTTGGGTGACAGTGATAGATTTAACAGCTTAGGAAAATTAGTGTATGCTATTTACAAAACAATACACACCTACAACCACTCCAGAATTCATACTAAATTAAAAATGCCACCTGTATTATACAGCCGGCAATATCAATTGGAGCGTGGAGAATGTGTCAAATGAAATGGGTACCCTCCAGTATGAATCAAACCGTTTAACAGCTTCATCAGTAAGTTTAAATGTATAAGTCTCCGAATTATAAGAGACAATGTCATCTTGAGAAATAAGTAATTGATTATTTTTTACCAAATAAATACCGAAATCCGGCTCATAATGATTAATGATTCCGGAATTTTCATTTGGCTGTATTTCCAGATTACCGCTCACGTTCACATTCAACCGGCTAGTATTTTTCGCGTTAATTATTGCATTCTCTGTAACAAACTTATCCATTTCTATCCAGCAATCACCGGAATTTATAATTAAATTCTTGGCCGAACCGGTAAAATTTATTACTCCTCCGGCAGCATCAAGTTTTAAAGTGTCCTTTACGGCAATATCCCCTTTTATCTCATTGAAGCGTTTATTTAGCTTAATCTCAATATTATCAACCTTGAAATTATCCAATTTAAGATGCCCACCATCCAATTCAATTTTTTTAATATCTGGCATCGTTATTTCTATTTTCAGATATTTCGTACCAGCTGAAAATGGGCTATTGTCATTTTCCACTTTCCAAGTGTTGGTATTATAATAGGTTTCAAGTTTAGACCTTTCTATGGACAAGGTGTTATCATCGTTTTTTTTAAAATCCAAGCCTATCAGATCGTACTGACTCCCGCTGGCTACAATATCGAATCGATCGCCTTGTTTGATTGTTATTTCATCAAAGGCGACAAAACGCGAAACATAAATACTGTTAAAATCTTTAATATTAAAATGTGCTTCTGTTTGGTTGTTTTTCATTTCCGCTTTCTTTAATTCAAATTTAGAATTCAAAAAAGAAGACGACAAAAGAAAAACAGCTAAAAAGATAAAAAAATAAATGACTAAACGAGAAAATAGTTTTTTATTCAAATATCTTTTTAAAGGAAGCAGTAAAATTAAACCTAAATTAGTGACAAATATCAACAGTGTCGCAAGAATAAACAATACAGAGATAAGCAACAAGTAATAACTAAAAAATCCAACCACGTCTATTATTCTAAAATCGACCATTATATATTTAAGCCAAGGGCTTGAAGGATTGAATACTAACACCAAAAAAACCACAGTAACAACCAACGCCCCGATTGCCCCTATACCTAAAAAAAATCCTCCAAATATTTTTTTAAGAATTAAAACTGATTTTGATTCTTGATTTTCTTTAAATAACAGAGTAACGCCTTTGATAACAATTCCTATTAGACCGCCGAAAATACAGATAGCCGTCAAAATTAAATAAAAACTAATGGAGTGAAGCGGATTTATAAACCAGAATAATGATTTATAAAGATTATAATGCCAATTTTCAAAGTATTCAACAAGTTGCACAAGAAAAGGGTAAATAAAACCTATTAATATTGAACCGGCTATTAATTTAGGCAAAAACCGATAACTCTTATCTTCATTTTGTACCAACACCAGCAAAATTCCCGCTGCTATGGGTAATAATAAGATTTGCCAACCCCAGATAAACATAAACCAAACCGGCTTAGTAGTAAACAGTACACCAAGGACAATGGTAATAGCGGAAACTAAATAAATTTTTTTCATACAAATTAAATTAATCAAATTTAAGCATGATATAAAATACTCCAAGCAACGACAAGATGACGGCGGAAATAGCAAAAATGGCCGTATTTTTTTTATTTACTTTTTTCTTACCGAATAATAAAAAAATAAAAAAAGAGACAACCAGCCAAACGACTAAGTTCAAAAAAAACATCGGCCACGAACCGGCCGGAGGCCAATCGTGTCCCATTGGCGGGAAAGGATATTCAAAAACCTTAAAGGGAAATCCGCCGGTCGCAATGGGCTGGTTGATGTCGATATTCGGGAGTGGGCGGCAGGAAAAAAATAGACTTAACCAATTAAGTATTACGCCGATACTGATCGCTGAAATTATTTTATTTTTCATAATGACCAAAATTATTTTTTAAAGAAGTCTTAACCAGTTCAATGCAAACAAAACCTCCATAGCCGATAACGGCGCCAAAAACATTCAGTAACACGTCATCGACATCAACCACGCCTGCCCGAAATATGCCTTGGATAATTTCCAGCATTGCACTAACAACGAAAGCGGCGATCAAGACAAACTTCCAAGTAGGCGGGCGGCGAAAAAATGACACCAAAAAACCAACGGGAATAAAGAGAATGATATTCCCTACGATATTACGAATGGCTATTCTCCAAGTCGGCTCGCCGCTAAGATAATTTAAAATTGTTTTAAACGGCACAAAATTACCATTAGCGATATCAAAGGTCATAGCCGGTGGATATTTAAAGACCAAAAGTTTCATCAGCATCGCCAAATATGCGATAAACAAGATAACGGCCAAGATATTAGGTTTAGCTTTCATATGTTAGCGCAGATACTGTTCAATATTTACCTGATGCTCCTCGTAAGTCTTGGCACAATGAATTTGCTTGTCTGAATCATGCAAATAGTAAAGACAATCGGTCTTGGCCGGATTTAACGCGGCGTCAATCGCTTCAAGCCCGGGATTACAGATCGGATGTGGCGGAAGGCCCTTATTTTGGTAAGTGTTATAAGGTGAAACAATATTTTTTATATCTTCCGGTTTGATCGGAGTCCACCAATCTCCGGCACTAGAATAATTTTGAGGTTGCGTATCGCCCCGGACTTGACCGTAATGAACTATATCGTCCCGCGCATATTGAACCGTAGCATCAATTTCCAGCTTCATGCCGACTAGCAGGCGATTCCAAATAACAGCGGAGATGACCGGCATATCATCTTTACTAGTTCCTTCGCGCTGAATGATCGAAGCGATCTTAAGAAGCGTATCCCATTTAATGTTTTGTTTCAGCGCTTCATCGGAATAGGGGGCGAATTTTTCATTAAACTTATCAACAAGTCTTTGAGCTGATAGTCCCATGGCATTTATAGGAATAAGGTAAGTATCGGGGAAATACACACCTTCAATGTGATCATATTGCATGGCTGTGAAGCTGGTTACCCAATCACTCTTTTGCTTTTCGCTCCAATTCAACGATAACGGATCGCCCAAAATATCAGCTATCTGTTCTTTGCGCAAGCCTTCGGGAATAACTACCCATTTCATATAAGGCTGGCGTTTTATGGTTCTGGCTATGTGCCAAGCATCCATCGATTTAGAAATCTTGTAAGCTCCGGGCGTATAGCAATCAACGCAAGTGGTTCGATAAACAGTGCCAACATCCAGTTTCATGGTTTTAAAGTAAGCAATCTTGAATCCGGTTTCGTTTTTAATAAATCCTTTATCCTTAAGAAGTTTTGCAAGTTCGGAAAAATCGCCCGACCCGAGCGGCACGGTTAATTGTTCAGCCTCTGCCTTCATCTGCGGAGCAGCAAATAAGTTGAAATATATCAATCCTCCAGTAATTAACCCCAAAACAATAATAATCCCGCCAATAACGGCAAGATATTTTAACCATTTATTATTCTTTTTGTCTTGATTTTCTGGCATATTTTATTTAGTTTAAATAATGCTTAATAGTATATACCAAATTACCAAATTAAGGTTAAGGTTAAGGGATTAGGTCTGGAATTAAGACTTTCTGTTGTGTTATTTTTTTTATTTTAGTGAAGCGAAAAATATTTGATTAAAAAGTCTTAATTCCAGACCTGACCCTAAAACAGCGCCCAAGCTTTATAAAATTTTCCTTGTCTAAAAATCTATTATTCTCAAGCCACTCCTTTAACTCTTTTTCGTGGGACTCGTCAGTTTTTCCACGAACCCTATCTTCGTATTTTTAAGCATACACCCTTATTGATTCCCTTGAAAAAAGTGTTGGCATAAATTATTTAGTTACTTTTTTTATCAACCCACAAGCTTCCTGCCAAAAAGACTGATTCCACCACCGAGCAGCAACTTGCGAAGTTGAAGGTAAAACAAAAAATTGCGTCTTACCAATTTTATAATCCTGTAAACCAAAATCAACCCTATTTTTATTAAAAAATATTTTTGCCACCTTTTTTCCATTAAAAGCTAAAATACTGGGCTGAAATTCTTTAATTAAATTATCTAGTCTTTTAATATCTAACGGCCCTACCACAACCTCATTATCCATTCCACAACCGTCTTTTACTAAATCCGTTAAACCAATCCCCTTATCCTTTAAATATTGATAATTAAAACTTCTCTCCAGTGGATCAGCACTTGGCAACAACTGTTTGTCGGTAAATTTAATTTCATACAAAATACGCCAAAAATTATTTCTGGGATTAGCATAATAATGTTGCGCTTCGCAAGAATACTTTCCCGCAGCCATACCACAAAAAACAACACCCAGATTGTCACTAATTAAATCAGGTAGTCCTGTTTTCATATTTGAATTACTACAACTTAAGACGCTTTTGCGAAACATCTCTTGCCTCGGAAATAGTCTTACAAGTAAACAACGTGTCAAGCATTACCCAATTCTTTCCAGATGGAAATATTTTACCGGTTTTTACAACATTTACTGGCTTAAACCCCTTGCCTAATTTATATGCAAAATGAGGCCGATCCCACTCAATACTAGGTACTTCTTTTATTATCGTGTGTGGATTAGTAAAAACCTCATAGCTCTCAACATGATGAATAGATTGCAACTCTCCATTATAACGAAAAGCGATATAATTTGGTGGTTCTTTAGGATATCCACCACCAACTGGATGCCAATACCTTAATTTCTTATTTACAATGTCTATATTATTAATAGTCGCCCCATCTACTGGCAACTGACGAGACAGAGGCGCAACATACACCAAATTTGAATCGTTCTTTTGCATTGTCATGATATTTTCTAGATATTTATTTAATTCAATTAATAACCTTTTTTCAGCATGAGAACATTTAATGCCTGCTTTTTTTGAAAAACAGTATATATCCCTCCATGATATATACTCAACATCAAAATCACAAACACTTTTAATATTAAAATGGGCAGAAGCATAATCAACACTTGATTCTGACAATACTAATATTTTTTTAATTTTTGCCGAAGATTTTAGAAAACTATTTCTTTTTGCATATTTTTCTAACTGATCAGATGTAGGAAAATTCCAACCACGTTTAGCCTCAATAATGAGATGGAAATAACCCGCATACTCGATTTCAAAATCAGTAAACCCCTTATTGTCTTCGTGTCTCTGCAGGCTTATTTTTATATCGTCAGGGTTATATTTTTCCTTCCATTCAATTGTTTCTTCCAAAAAAACATCTAAAAATTTATGGGCATTAGCCAGCGCCCAGCCAACACTAAAACTAATATCATTTTCTTTTTCGCCAAGAAGCTGAAATATACTATCTATTTTTTTATTATGGATGAATATTTCCGACATGCCATTGCTATAAGTTTATATCACACGCTAAAACATTTCTAAAATTATTTCTCTGCATTCTTTATATTTTTTATAATAGTTTCAATTTTAAAAATAGAATTTTTGTTAAACAAAATAACCTTGTCACCTTTTCTTATTCTCACGTTATCATCGTTTATTTTCAAAATTCTACATTTTTTTATTGGTTTTTTTAACTTATCGTTAAAATAAATATTTGCTTCCAAAAAATTATGTCGATCTAATGATTGAATAACAGCCATGGCAAACAAGATTAAAAACGCCAAACCAACTCCATAAAAAAAACTTAACCCACCACCTCTCTGATACAAAAGAATCAATAATACAAAAACTAAAGTTCTGAAAAAATCAAAAACGGCCGAGAATCCAATTTTCTTCCATACTTTTCCGTCTTTAACCACTTCCTCTAGTTTTTTCTTTTTATCAATTTTAATATCATAAAAATCAACGGTCTTTTTAGACAAAAAAACTAGAATAATAGCACTTACAACAAAAAGTAAAAATAAATACTGATTGGTTATACGAAAAGACTCCCCAATATCTAAAACTTTCAAATACTTCCACCTAGAAACTAAGAACATTGCCACTAAAAATGACATAGAAGCATTTACACAGAAAAAGGTTCCAGAAATATAAACCTGCCATTTTTTATCATCAGAAAAAGGTCTTTGATCGGAAATAGCATTACCAAAAAACCATGCTAAAAAGCCAATGGTGGAAACCAATATCGCTGATGGCAAGATGTTGTCTAAATTAAGACTTGTTAATTCAATCATTTTTGTAAATATCTATTTTATTTTTTTGCATAAAATCATCTATTCCACTCTCCCTGTAATACTCACCAATAATTCTAGACAGCATAACTTGCATTGACGTGTAGTAATATTTAAAATCAACCACTGCCTCAATCGCTGGCTCGCCAATAACTTCACGCCTTGCAACCGGAACAAAATATCTACCAGCGTCCAAGGATATAAATTCCTCTGTTAGTATTGCCTGACCGTTTACCCTAACCACCACAAACCGTGCTCGTTTTGAAGAATCTGGGCAATAAGGCATCCATTTCTCTTGAACAGTCCAATCCCTTCCTTCATCGTCTATTTCAATTATAAATTCGGGATGATTTTTATAATGCCAATGATATTTTTCCCTGCCCACATACAGCTTGCTCCATTTTTTTGGTTTTTTTAAATACCAATTAAGCCGAGTAAGCGGACTTATATAAGTACAATAAGCCAAAACACAACCAGTTATAGTGGCAATAAATCCTAATATAGTAACAATCCAAGATAATGTATTCATTTTATTTTAAATTATTGTAAAAAAAATATTCAGCGATTATGTCTTTAGCGCATTAAAAATATCTATAAATTTAATATTTCCTTCTCTCAATAGTTTTTCTTGTTTTTCAACATCTTGAATTGAAAATAAATTTTCCATAACAACTTTTACATTCAAACTGAGTGGCTCACGATTAAATGTTTCATTTAACTTATCAATAACACATCCTCTTATCGTAGCCTCAAGTTTTTTTTCACGAAGAAAACGCTCCATTGAATAATATTCGGTAACGTAGTCACCGGAGCGTTGCCGTTGATTCCAGCCAAACATCCTTGTTGATTTTGCAATTTCCAAATATTTAGCTTTACTAAACTCATTAAGGTCAAAGCCAATATTTTCATTTTTATCCATCGAATCCATTTGAAATTTTGGGATCAGCTCTCTACTTAATTGATATAAACGCTTCAATAAATAATAAATCTTACGTCTTCCTCCATATTGCCTTGGAAAATCAATACGCAAAATTTTCTCGGTTGGTATTTTTATTATCTGAGCACGTATGTGCGATTCTTTTGCCTCCCACCATGGCACTATTTGATAGTAATTTTTCCAAAAGTGGAACAAATAAAATGGTTGTAATAATTCGAAATTAAAATTATCAATCTCGCCAGCCTCATTTTTCTTATAAACAATTTCGTATAATACTACACCGTCGGAAAAAAGAACTTGTGCAGTCGTTCTCACAAATTCACATATAGCATCCTCTAAAAAATATGCATGATCACGTTGCGATATGCCATCAGTGATCAACCTCTGTCTTTGCGGCGTTGTTACTGGTTCTATTCTCGCAGGATATTTTTCTCTTTCTCCTCTATAAATCATAAATGGCATAATTCCTGCATACATATCCTCTACAAACATAGAAGAATCTCCGTTATACGGGTAAGCCTTTCTCCTGTGGCGTCCGGAAAGCCGCACAGATAGTTGGTTGTCGTCATGGCGATGCGAATACCCCAAATCTTCCCAGTGACACAAAAAAAGTGGATCTTTTAAAAAAGACCTAATAACTTCTCTGGATTTTTTGATAAAATTATTCATCTTCATCTATTTCTTCGTTAGGATTTTGTTCTTCTTCTTGAATTGAATTTTTGAAGTTATGCCTATCAGGAAGTTCAACTCCTACGGCATCGGGCAAATTTGATAAATATGTGGCAAAGAAAATATCTCTCGCCGACGCCATTAACCTCAAGCCACCCGAACGCTCAAGGACTCTTATAATAGGGCTTTGATGGGTTGGCTGTCTACGCCTATTTACTGAGTCATAACTGCCACTGTCTGGAAAAACAGGTATTCCGCGTTCTCTCATCCTGTGTTCAAAAGAAATTTGCCAATTAGACCTCAAAGCCGCCTGGGGCATTATCATAAAGAGGCCATCCCGATAACTACATATTGCAGCGATAAATTCAATAACTTGCTTTGCGTTTGTTGTGGACGCAAAATATACATCCCAAGATATTTTTACTACATTCCAAAGCTCCTGATTATTATAAAGCTCGGCATAAAGTTTTGCGTAACCCGTAATTTCAAACAAATTGATCAGTGGTTCAGTTGAGTAGATAATTTTACTGTCTTCCTGGCTCCAAGATTGAACTTTTTGACGAGTCATGTCGTGTGCTGCTAATGATGCCTGAAATACTATTAGAAAGATTTTCTTTAAACGCTCGTGGTTGTTATCATCGCAAGCCTCAAAGCAAGCTTCAATGCCTATGGTAAGTGCTTGACCAAAATAATCTGGTAAATCATCTTCTATTTTTAAATTCTGCAATTTAGGCAATAGCCCAATCATTCTATCGCTAACCTCCTTTATCCTACACTGAGCAATCCTTTCTTCTTGTGGAAAATCAAAAGTTGCCCAAGACAAATCTTTTAATGATCGGAAGTGCTTGCAATCCTCTATGTGTTTTTTAAGTAGGCACACCAGCCTTTGATATTTATTTGAAAACTCAATCCATCTTTGTATAAACTGTGCTGCCAATGGAAGTTGTCCATCAACAAGTAACTTCTCAAATTTCTTGGAAAAATAATCTTGATGTAAAGCTTTTATGTAGTTAAAATATGTTTGTAGAGAAAATACATATCTTTGAAAACAAAGTGTTTTGATATACCAATCTTGTGATAAGATTTTTCCTTCGATGAGTCTTTCGTTTTTTAGCTCTTGTGCCATTGATTCGAGACGAGAAACCATTGGCAATGGCAAACCAGCAAGATATATAGTTTTGTCGTCAGAAATCCAATTAATTTTTGAAATTGTAGCGGCAATATCATCTACTGTCTGCTTGTCTAAATACTTAGATAAGCCCAACAAAGCCGCAATGGCTAGTCTTCCTTCCGAATCAGTAAATGCTAATAATTCTTTTTGTGTAATAGAGTCACTTGCATCGAATTTTATTATTTGATGAATTAAATTTGAACCTTCTTCTAATTTTTTGAAAAGTTCCTCGAGTCCTTGTTCATCAAAATCTTTTCCGTATATTTCAGATACTTCGACAAAAATCTCAAAGCCCTGAAAAACAGAGCCAACCCTTCTTTCATTTACAAGATATTTTAGTATTTTAGCTACTACTCCCAACACCTGTTCCTCAAACCAGATATAATCTTTTATTGTCTTTGGTTGTAGTGTGGTGCCAGTATTAAGAGCCAAAGCTATTTGGGTTGAATTAGCAAGTGTCCAGCTCTCATATTTATTTTTGGTCATAAACCAATAGCTGTTGGTAGGAATCTTATTTTTATTGTCAGAATAGAAATACAAAAGTCCCCCCAAATGTTTGAGGGCGATAATAAGTTGGTCGTCCGATATTTTTATTTCTTTAATGCCAAAATTTATAATGTTGCCTATAAGCTCTAAATTAGCGGCAACCAACCTTCTTTGATGATTTTGCAGTGCTGACTTACTCCACTGAAATCCTGGCGGTATTACACCTTTAATAGAATCTGCAATTTCTTTAGTTACCCACGGCAGTGAATCTGCCGGCTCTAATGAATTAAAAACAGCAGAACTAACAGTCCAAAATCTAACTACAACATAAGACGTTAGTAAGGCAAGAGAGGCTAACCCAACAGGATGAATCGTATGCCCGAAAGACTTGGCAACAATGTAAAAAATAGTAATTATCGCGGTTAGAGCAATAGTTTGGACATACTGTTGTCCTTTTGGTGATGAGAGAAAAAATCTTCGAATATCTTGGGTCGCCTTGATAAGTAAATTACTTGCGATACTCGAAATGGCAGTAAAATATAAGCCCAGAAACACACCAGTAATACTTGCTATAGCGGCAAGCAACGTGTCAACCGCTTCTTCATCAAAAATAATATTTGTCGGATAAAAAAAGTTAAACGATTCAAAAACGATTATCACGACCACTGAATAAATAGTAGTTTTAATAAAAGATGGCAATGTAGGCAATAAAAGATTAAAAGTGTTTTTAGTATCACTAATAGCCCTGCCCCCTTGATATACTTTTTTCCAAAATGAAAAAATTGGTTTATTATCAAACCACTTCTTGGTAATCCAAAAAGATTTGGTGCGATACAAATAATTTTTTACTTTTAGTAATGGCATTTTATGTGTTAAACAAATTTTACCCCGTTTCTTTTTAGCTCACTTCTTGTCTCAAGATAATCAGTCATCACCTTTGCAACCAAATTCCAAAACTTTTGCGAATGATTAAACTCTTTCAGATGGCAAAGCTCGTGAACAATAATATAATCAGCCAATCTTTCTGGAAGTAACGCTATTTTATAATTAAAATTGAGATTGCCTTTTCTTGAGCAACTACCCCAGCGAGTCTTTTGATTTTTGATATTTATCTTATTAAATTTAAAACCGTAGACTTTATTAAAATAATCTACTCGCTTTTGCGCTAAAGCCAAGGCGCGATCTTTATATTCTGCGAAGTCTTTTTCAGTACTCTTAGTAAACACCCGCCCAGAAATACTTTTAAAATATTCTAGCTTATCAATAATCCATTGCGACTTTCTAATAATAAATTGCTCTATAGTATTTGCGTTCATGTCTTGTGGCGCAGTTACCACAAAATTTCCGTCGCAATAAACGGCCATTCTCATTCTTCGTGCTCGAGAGCTAACGTTCAAAGTATATTCAATATTCTTTTTATGTAACTCTATTTTTCTTTTCATAATTAAAAACGTTTAATTACCACATCCACCAATCTATTGAGATATTTATGAAAATCAGAAATCTTAATTTTATCTTTATAATCCTTAAGAATAAGCTCTTGTAAAGTCCGCTTAGCCTCTTTTAAAAACTCCTCTCTCTTAGAAGAATCCTGCCAGCCTTCATCTAAAATATCACCAAGTTTCTTGGTCATATCCTGAATAAACGTTCGAACAATATTATTGTCGCCGGTCAACATTGCTCCAGTAGCGCCAACCCCCTCTCTGGAAATGCTAGCACTGGAATAAGACGGCTCTAAAAATTCTTGCGACACTGTATATAATCCATACTCTCGCAAAGTATAGCCAAGTGCCCTAGCTTCTTCAGTTTTCGTTTTAATATCATTCAACAATTCATAATATCGCTTGATACGTTCAGCCAAATCAATCTGGTGCTTCTCAAATTCGGCACGAATAGCTAAAAGCCGTTCGCTGAATTTCTTAAAGGCTGGATGAGTATCAATGTTGATAGAAATTTCACGCTTAAGCATTTTTTCCAAATTAAGCGCCTTCTCTTCTTCGGGAAGTTTATCTAGTTTATTCAAAGTGGCCAAATCATGAATATTTAATTCACGAAAGTTTTTAGTAATCCCCTCGTAATCAATTTTTTGCTGAATCAAAATCTTTATTTTCTCACCATATTCCGCTAACGAAAAAGCGTCAGCATTATCAAGCTGAAACTCCTTAACAAAAGCCAAATAAAAACAAGTAATCCATTCAAATTTACGCAAAAAATCCATTAGAAATGGATCTGGAGAAAGAATCTCAAACAACATTTTTAATCTGGCATACTTATCTTTAAAATATTGCTGTTTACTTTGATTTTCAATAAAAATCTTCAAACAACGGCGCAAATTATCAATTGAAGGGTCTTCAATATTAACCCCAACAAATAACTCCATTATTTCACCAATAACCTTTTTGAATTCTTCTTTTAGATTATCAATGTTAATCATGGCAGTATCAACCACGCTCTCGTCAAAATTAAGAGCGTCGTAAAGATTTTTTGTCACGCCGTAGTAGTCAATAATTTTCCCACAACCCTTGTTTGGAAATACTCTGTTGGTACGAGCGATAGCTTGTAGTAAGTTATGGTCACGAAGTGGCTTATCTAAATACATTACCTGTTCAACTGGTGCATCAAAGCCAGTTAAAAGCATATCGCAGACAAGTAAAAATTTAAGTGGGTTAGTTGAATCCTTAAATTGATCGATTATTTTTTCTCGTTTTTGTTTATTTGTATTATATTTCTTGAGATCGTCACTTTCACTGTTTGGATCACCCGGAGAATAAACCACCTCAGACCATTCACCTGGAACTAATTTATCAAAAAGCTGTTTATATTTAGCTGTAGCTTCACGGTCATAACAAACAACTTGTGCCTTAAATCCGTTCGGTAAAACATAAAGCTTATAATGTTCAATTATATCTTGGGCAACCGCCTCCATTCTTTTATCCAATTTAACGAGAGCTTCTTTCTTGCCATATTTTTTAGTAAGCAATTCTTTTTGCTTTTCATTCAAATCTACCGTAAGCTCGTTAAATTGCCTATCAATTTGCTCCTCATCAATAAAAAATTTAGAAAGACGAGCTTCATAGGCGACTGATAAAGTAGCGCCATCATCAATGGCTTGCTGAATCGAATAATAATCAAGATAACGTTCTCCCTCCTCACCAAAGTTTCTGTGAGTGTTAAGAGTTAATTTGTCAATTGGAGTTCCAGTAAACCCAAAGAAAAAAGCATCTTTAAAAGCATTGCGCATTTTAACAGCTGAAATACCTTCATTATCTCGATGGGCTTCATCGCAAAGTACAATAACGTTACCTTCAATGTTTTCTATGTCTTCCAATTCGCTAAATTTTTGAATAGTGGAGATAAATATACCTCGGTCAGCTCCTTTAATTTTCTTCTCCAAATCCTTGCGAGAATCAATTCGGACAAGATTTTGCCCGCCCCAAGCCTCAAATTCTTCAAACATTTGATCATCAAGGTCAATACGATCAATTAAGATGAATACTTTAGGATTTTTAAGTTCTGGGCTATAACGAAGTTTCCAGGCTGTAAAAAACATGGTCAACGTTTTGCCAGACCCTTGAGTATGCCAAATCAAACCTTTCTTACACTCGCCATCTCTAACACGTGCCACTATTTTATTAGTAGCATAAAATTGCTGGTATCTGGTAATTTTTTTAGTTACACCATCTTTCTTCTTTTCAAAAACAATAAAATTTTTAACAAGATCGAGCAATTGATTTTTACCAAGCAAAAAGAAAAGAGTAGAATCAAGTCCATCTTCAAAAAGTTTCTTTTCCGTCCGAGGATCTTCACGCCATGTGAGAAAGTACTGTTTTGGAGAATAAGTCGCTCCATAGACGGTTTTAAGGCCATCAGTAGCAACATTAAAGCAGTTTGGCCAAAAAAGTTTAGGGGCAACTCTCTCATATCGCTTTAGCTGATCAATAGCATTCTCAAAATTGACACTACTGGAAGCAGTTGGGCTTTTAGCCTCTATATCACAAATCGGTAAACCATTAAGGAAAACCATCACGTCTGGTCGAATATTTTCAGTTGCACCCTCAAAATAAAATTGATTAGTAACAACAAAATAATTATTTTCTACTATTTCAAAATCAACAATCTTATAATCACGAAAATTGCCAGTGCTTGGATCTTTTAAATTAACACCATTCCGCATCACAAGCAGAAAAGCTTCGTTTGTGTCTGATTTTTTAACTTCTCTTACAATACTTTGCGCGACAATATCGTCAACATTATTAATTTTCTTTACCGCATCTAAAAGATGAGAAGTAATAATACATTCATTCTCAAAAGAGCGAAGCTTAGAAAATTCTTCCGCAAAAATATATTCATAGCCAAGCTTTTCTTGTATGAATTTTATGATATGATATTCAATTGTATATTGTTCGTTAAATTTCATATATTTTATTTCATTTCATTTGACAAAAGCACATTAACACGTGTTTCAATATCTTGCTTAAATTCTTTAACTATTCTTTTTTTAAGTCCTATATCATCTACGTATACGACTAAATTTTCTTTTAACTCTTTAAGCGGTAACTGTTGTTGGAAGCAATCTTTTTCAGCTTCAATTAAAGTTTTAATTAAAGCCATTATAGATATATCTCCGAAACCAGTCATGTTGTAAAATGACCGGCCGCTATGCTTATTAAGAATATAATAATAATTGTTTAAATATCGCGACTCATTAAAAAAACTATTTTCTGAAATAACCCTTATGTTATCATTAATTTCTGTATTAAAATCAATTTCTGTTGTAAAAATTTCATTTTCTATATCAGAAGTAATAAAATATACAGCCTTCGGAAGAGCATTGCTTTTTTCAATATAATTGATTAACGCGGATGTATCTAAAATATTCATATATTTATCAACCTGCAATATTCTTTGTATTTATTTTTTTTAACTCTACCAAAAATTAAATATTGAGCCTCTATGCTGTTTAAAGATTTACTTTTTATACCTGTATTGATTAAATTAAATACTACCTTACCACAAAATTTCTCAACAGAAGTTGTAATTTTAGAAGGTTTTCTCGGAGAGCTTATTTTTTTTTGCGGTTTATATGGGTCTGGCAATAAAAGATTATACTCATCTTGAGTTATTACTTCCCGTTTTTTTAATGTTGTGATTATCGCTGTTGGCGTTATTTTATATTTAGAAGCAAGGTAAGATATTGTTGTTTTTGTTACATCTGTATACTTTAATTTTT
The DNA here is from genome assembly GCA_041652555.1 of Patescibacteria group bacterium. Taxonomy (GTDB): domain Bacteria; phylum Patescibacteriota; class Patescibacteriia; order Patescibacteriales; family WJLG01; genus JBAZHE01. The sequence continues at coordinate 42,649 of JBAZHE010000008.1, forward strand.
CAGTCTCTTCGTGTGGTAATAAAATTCCTGTAACAATATCGTGTTTTTTACTTTCAGAACCATCCATTTTAAGAGCACTAGCCTTAAATTCACTTTCAATATAAAAATTATAATCATCTAAACCTATACAAGCTAAAAGATATATTAATGTATATATTCTTCTACCAACAACTTCGTCTGGATTTATTTCATCTGGCAAAAAAATAAATGGAATACGAACATCCTTAACAACAAACCCACTTGTATTTTTATATACCTTATTTACACCCACAATTTCTGGTAATATTCCGCCCTTTAATACACCTCTAGATATATTAATATTTTTTAATTCTATCTTTTCTATTAATAATTTTAATACTGAATCTTTTGTTCTACAACTTAATTCCTCTATATCAATTCCAAAATAATCTATAATAATCTTCATGCTCTGCGATTGAGTTTTCCCCTTTAACAACCCACAAAAATTATTTATTGATAAATTGTAATTATTAATTATAAAATTTTGAAGTCTTATCATTCTATCAATTATTCTCTTGGAAGTTATTTTTCCAACCCCTCTTCTTTTTGCAAAAAATTTTGGGGAAAACTTATTCTTTCTTAATTTTTCTATTTGATTAATTTGATTTTTATAATTTTTTAAATCCAAAAAAAACATCTGCCAAGGAATAAACATCTTATCACTTTCACTAACCAAACTAGAATATTTTATATAATCGTCATTAAATGCATTTTCAAAAATAGGTCTATGTATCAATTCCTCCTCAGGGTACATATTCAAAACATTCTGCACTACTTCATTGCATATCTCTACAGCTTTTTCTTGTCCAATAATTACCCACATATTTTTACTCTTACTTTTCCACTTAACAAATCTTGTATTAAACCTTTTTTAAGTTCAACTAATTTCTCTTTAAATTTTATATTATTAGTAATTTTATAATCAATATTAAACAAAATATCGGCAATTTTATTTTGCTCAGTTCGGTTAGGAATGGCAACGTGTTCTTTGTGAACAATATTTCTGTTGAGAGTGGGAACGCCAGTGCCGGTTCCAAATCTAATTAAATCAAAAGATTTAATTTTATAATATACGAATCTTTCATTGTTGCCATAAAAATTTTTTACATAGAGCGTTGTGTTTAGTGGCCAAAAATCATCCTTAATATAAAAAACGTTACCAAGGGTGCCACTTCTACCAGTCACAACTCCAGGGGCTTTTACTTTCGACTTGTTATGAGTACTAGTAATTCCATTCGATGTAACAAGTGGATATTCTCCAGAAATTCTGTCCGAAGCTGGTAAATCAAAACCTCTTTGTAGGGTCGCAAACTCTTCAAAAGTCGCAACCTTCCATTCCTCCGGAATTTCACCAATTTTTGTTTTCTTAAATTTCTTATGCCCAATGCCTTTAGTAAAAAGATCTTGCATCAATCCCTTTTTTAGCTTTCCGGTCTGAGAAATTATTTCATCAGTTTTCTTGATTTCATCATCAACGCTCATCAAAATTTCCACAATCTTTTTTTGCTCCTCCCACGGGGGAACAACCACGTCTAAATTTTGAAATTCTGAAATGTAATATCTTTTATGATCACCGACTAGGAAATTAATAGATTTTATAAGCTCAAAAAGATATCTAAGATTTTGATGCTCACTTTTGCTCCTTAAAATTTTTATGGCCGATGATTTAATCTTAAAAGGAAAATCAACTAACTTGCTGTCAGTAGTAAAATCATCAAAAATTATCACTGGAAGATTACCATAAATACCAAAATCTTCCTCGGTGTACCCAAGAATAAAAGATTTATTGGCCGTAAGGACAGGAATTTTACCTTTATCTGTATAACTTGAACTCTCTACAATATACTTATCTGGTCGCTCATAATCAAGCAAGTCTTTAATCTTCTTAATTTCCCATCCTTTGGGAATATTTTTTTGTACTAAATTTGTATTCATAGACTATCTTATTATTTCCTGCATTTCAAAATCTGCAGCATCTAAGCAATCAGCAAAACTGGAAACTCTTTTACCAATAGTATTAATAAAATAAATTCTCTTTTTAGCTCTTGTAAGTGCTACAAGTATTTGATAAATTTCGCTCTCTGTCGGGACGCTTTTAGCTGGAAACTTGCCTTGATCAAACCCTACCACAAAAACCACATCCGCACCCAATCCTTTAGAATTAAGAGTGTTGCAAACGGTAATATTTAAATTTCCCAAAGGCCTTGATAAATTTACATTCTTTTTTTTAAGCTCTTTAACCAAGACTTTTTTTCTGACTTTTTTGTCCGTAACGTCGTTATAACCAATTTCTTTTTCTAAACTTTCCATCTTCTTATCATTAATTGCCTTGATTTCTGATGGAGTGCCGTTGATTATATTATTCAAAACTTTAGAATTTTTTATATGTTGTTCAATCTCTCCCTGGTCTGTCGGATTTCCCAAGATTCTCCACCCCAACACAGACGATACGTCTTTATGTATAAATTTATAAGCATCCACAACATCTTGTTTGAAATTCAAAATACCTTCATTTTTACTACATTCTACATTTTTAAACCCTTTATCACATAGCTGTCTTGCTATATTTTCTAAAATTGTCCGGCAAGATTTGCCCTCCCCTATAATCAAAACTTCTTTTACCTTTTGATCTCTAATAATTTTTTTTAATTCTTCCTTTATCTTATAGGCAATCATTCCGGGCGGGCATTTTTTAATCAAATGTATTTTGGCATTTGCATCGGAATCGCTTTTTTTATCTGGGAGATAGCAAATATAATCTTTCTTAATTCTACTTTTAGCAGGATCGTTAAGATTAAATTTTTCCACAATCGCATGAAAATATTTAATAATTACTTCTGTGCAACGAGAGCAAAAACGAAGAGTATGACTTTCAAAATCAGTATTTACCACATCATATTTTTTCCTAATGTGATCAGGAGATGATCCCTTAAATTCATACAGTGCTTGGTCATCGTCCCCAACTATAACAATTTCATTTTTTAAAGAAAGCAAATCTATGAATTCCGATTCTATTTCATTAAAATCTTGAAATTCGTCTATGAGAATTAGATCATGCACTGGAATTTTATTGTTATCTTTTTTGCATTCCTGGACCGCATAATAAACAACATCTGCATCTCCTACCGCATTATAATAGTTAGATTTATCTTTATATTTTTCATCACCAATCTCAAACTCTTTAACCTTCTCATGCCTCAAATCCTCTTTGATTATTTCGTAAATTCTTGGATAATACTGTAATCTCTTGGAATTATTTAACAAAAATTTCCTAGCGAAACCATGCATTGTCATCGTCTCAGCTAAACCACAAAGGTCATCAGCCAAAGCATCTCCTAATTTTCCAATAAACGTTATAGCAATAAAATCTGTCTTTCCTTTAATTTTTTTTGCCTTAATCAATTCTTGAAACAAAAAACTCTTGCCAGTTCCGGGGCCTGCTACAATTATTTTTCTTGGGTGAATTGAATTTTTTATTTTATCAATATCACCTTGTCTTTCTGTTTTGTGGTCAAAATCGCTCATATTATTTTATGCCTAAAGCGTCTAAAAACTCATTTACCTTTTTATCTATTTTTTCTCTTTCTTTTTCTAAATTTTTTATATCCTCTCTAACTGCCCTTACATTAATTATCTCCTCCTTCTCAGACGAATCAATATATTGGCTGATGTTTAAATTATATTCTTTTTCGGCAATCTCTTTTATATCAACCACGCGAGCATATTTTTCAATGTCAGAATAACTATCGTATGCTTTTACGATTTTATTTATGTCCTGCGATCGCAGTGAATTTTGATTTTTTCCTTCGAGAAAATCTTTTTCAGCATTAATAATCAAAACCTTATTCTTCTTATTCTCTGGTTTGTTTTTATTGAGAATTAAAATAGCCGCAGGGATGCCAGTGCCGTAGAAAAGTTTGGATGGCAAAGCGATAACAGCCTCAATGAGATCATTCTTTAAAATTTGTTCACGAATACGACCCTCAGCTCCGCCCCTAAATAGCACGCCGTGAGGAAGAACAATGCCCGCCCTGCCATTTACATTCATTGATTTAATGATATGCAAAACAAAAGCATAGTCGGCGTTTTTCTCTGGCGGCATATCATACCCCTCAAGTCGGCCATATTTATTTGTTCTAAAAATCTCTGACTCCCAGTCCTTAATTGAGTAAGGTGGATTAGCGACCGTAATATCGAAAGTTTGTAAACCGCCTTGTTGGTTTAAAAATTGTGGATTAGCCAAAGTATCGCCCCGACGAATATCAGCACTATCTAATCCGTGCAAGAACATGTTGATTCTCGCAATTGCAAAAGTGCTCAACTCCTGTTCTTGACCATAAAGGTAAAGAGTCTTAGCTATCTTCTCACCAGATTTCTGTTTAAGATAATCATAAGCCTCAAGTAAAAAACCTCCCGAGCCGACAGTTGGATCATATATATGATCTTTTTGATGCGGTTTAAGAATACTAAGGATAACTTTTTCAACTTCACGAGGAGTATAAAAAGATCCACCTTTTTTACCAGCATCAGCGGCAAATTGCTTAATTAGATATTCATAAGCATCACCTAAAAGGTCGGAGCTAATATAAGTATTACCAAAATTATATTGTGAAAAATGATTTATCAATCGCTGAAGAGTCTCGTTTGGAAAACGGTCTTTATTAGCAAAATCTAAATCGTCAAAAATTTTGTCTAATTTAGGACTATTGGCATTGGTCAATTTATCAAAAATATCATTCAACTTTTGAC
>JBAZHE010000009.1:0-41493 GCA_041652555.1 Patescibacteria group bacterium
AAATTATGGTATTATCGGGAAAATACGAAATCAACAAAAAACAGCAACAAAAATAATTAATTAATTTTGCCAAACTAGGACATTTCTATTTGGCTCAAAGTAGGACATTTCTAAATGGCTTTGACAGAATGGCGATTTTAGTTAATTTTTATCAAACTTTAATATAACTTGACTTTAAGTTTAGTTTGATATATAATAAAGACATGAGTAGGTGAATAATTTGTTAAAATGGCTAAAATTATATGATATTTAAGAGAAAAATAATTGATGAAATTTTAAAAACTATAGATTTAGACGAAATAATCGTTTTGCACGGCGCTAGGCAGGTTGGCAAAACCAGTATTATTTTATGGTTAGAAGATTATTTAAAAACAAAGAAGGAAGATGTTTATTACATTGATTTAGAAGATTCAAGATATAAAAGAATCCTTGATCAAGGTGTTAATGAATTTTTAAAGCATCTTGGTGAAGAAAGCCATTTACCATTGCCAGGCAAGAAAGCTTTTATTTTTATTGATGAAATTCAGTATTTAGAAAATCCGTCCGAGTTTTTAAAATTAATTGCCGATCACCATAAAAATATTAAATTGATAGTTTCAGGATCGTCAAGTTTTGAGATTAAAAGCAAATTTAAAGATTCTTTAGTTGGCCGCACGATTAATTTTGAAATTTTTGGCCTTTCTTTTGAAGAATATTTGCTTTTTAAAAATTATAATTTTAATAAAAGCGTAGCCATCACAGAGAAAAAACAGGAAGAATTAAAATCATTTTATAAAGAATATGTGCTTTTTGGTGGCTATCCGAAAGTGGCGCTCGCCGGAGAAATTGAAGTGAAAGAAAAAAGACTTCAGCAGATAATTGATACCTATGTTAGGAAAGATATCAATGAATTGGCAAACATAGAAAATGTTGATGCTTTTAATAAACTTTTGGAAATTCTTGCTGCGCAAAGCGGCCAGATGGCCAATATCGCAGAGCTGGCCAATACTTGCAAGCTGTCTGTTCCGACAATTGAAAAATACTTGTTCATTTTAGAGCAAACCTATATTATAAAAATGGTTAGGCCGTACAGTAAGAATATCAGAAGTGAGCTTTCTAAAACCCCCAAAGTATTTTTTTATGATTCTGGCTTAATGCAGATGCTTTGGTTGAAGGGTTTGCAGAAAGAAATAATCGGCAATGTTTTTGAAACAAGCATTTTTGGAGATTTTGTAAAAAAATACGGACGCAACAGTGTTTATTATTGGCGGACTAAGGATAAAAAAGAAATAGATTTTATTATTAGAGATAAAAATAAGATTATTCCCGTCGAGGTTAAAATAAATTTTAATAAAGTCGATTTGAAAGCGATTAAGTATTTTATTGAAAATTACGGCTTGCAAGAATACTTAGTGATTGGGTTGGATGATTATAAAGACAATCTAGGATATATATATCCCTGGGAAATATAAAATTTTTATAGTTGAGATTTTATGATAATTTTAGGCATTGAAACATCTTGTGACGAAACAGCGGCTAGTGTGGTTTTGGGCAAAGGCGACAGTGTTAAGGTTTTGTCCAATGTTGTTTCTTCACAGATTGAGATACATAAAAAATATCACGGCGTTGTGCCTGAAATAGCGGCGCGCGAGCATATTTTGAATATTTTGCCCGTTATTAATGAGGCCATGGTTAAGGCTGGTATAAAAAGAGAAGAAGCGTCAAAAAAATTAGATGCTATTGCCGTGACGTCAGGGCCGGGGTTGATTACCTCTCTTTTGGCTGGCGTGGAGACGGCGAAGACTTTGGCTTATTCTTGGAACTTGCCTTTGATAGCAGTTAATCATATTGAGGGGCATATTCGTGCGAATTATATAAACAGTAAAAGCAATGTTAAATTGCCGGCAATAATTTTGACTGTCTCTGGCGGACATACGATGTTGGTTTTGATGGATAAGAAGGATAAATTTAAAATAATCGGCGAGACACGCGACGATGCTGCCGGGGAGGCTTTTGATAAGGCGGCTAAACTTTTGAATTTGGGTTATCCGGGTGGGCCGATTGTTTCCCAAACTGCCGCGGTATATAAAGGCTTAGTTGCCAACACAACACACCCCGTCGCAGAGTACTGCGCCACCCCTCTTACTAGAGGGGATTTACCAATGGATGGAAAAATAGTTTTACCGCGCCCGATGTTGAATGATCCTAATTTTGATTTTTCTTTTTCTGGTTTAAAAACTTCTTTATTGTATAAAATTCAAAAAGATAAAAATTGGCAAAATCGTGTTCCGGAATATTGTTACGAATTTGAACGCGCCGTTGTAGAAACTTTAGTTGGCAAGGCGATTAAGGCTGCTAGAAAATATGGCGCCAAAACTTTAATGCTTGCCGGCGGTGTTTCGGCTAACTCTGTTTTGCGTGAAGAATTTATGGCGGCCGCTAAAAAAGAAAAAATAAATTGTCAGATACCGGAGTTGCAATACACTACGGACAACGCCGCTATGATTGCCGCAGCCGGATATTTTCATGCTAAAAGAAAAGATTTTACACCCTGGAAAAAAATAAAAGCTAATTGTAATTTAGGATTTTAAAAAGAAATGAGGGTTCCATAGTCCCGTTAGGGCTGTGGAACCCAACATGCATTTGCAAATAGGGTGCCACCTGCCTACCGGTAGGCAGGCAGCCCGGATTACCGGGACTATGGCGCCCCCACATAAAAAGCGATTGTAGCTTAGAGCTTAAATAATTTTATTGTGTCATTCCCGCGAAGGCTGGAATCCAGAAAGCTTGTTAGGTGCTCGCACTCTGGATCCCCGCCTTCGCGGGGATGACAACATTTTAAAAAATATGAGAACAGAACCACCATTTAACATTGGATCGCCAATCAATCCTTACGAACTCAAGCCGATTGAAAAAACAGGACGAGTTAATAATGAGAAGAAAGAGTCTGAAAATCTGGACAAAGAAAAATCCTCCAACGCTAAAGCCCTAGAGGACGAGAAAAAAAAGCCTTTGCCCACCAATCCTTTTAATGAGAAAGGAAAAAAAATTGATGTTGTTGGATAAAAAAAGTGACTCCTATTAATAGGAGTCACTTTTGTAATAACTTATTTTTTTCTTTTTTCTATCTTTAGAACATTCACAGTAGTATCTATTATGGTGTCAGGGATTAGGGAGATGGAGTCTATTTTTTCTTTGACTAGGAATTCTACGAAGTCGGGGAAGTCGGAGGGGGCTTGGCCGCAGATGCCGACTTTGGTTTTGGTTTTTTTGGCAATGCGGATTAATTCTTTGATTAGAATTTTTACTGATTCATTCTTTTCATTAGAAGCGCCGGCTATACCGAGCATTCCGCCGGAGTCGCGATCAATGCCGAGAGTTAATTGAGTTAGGTCGTTGGAGCCGATAGAAAAGCCGTCAAATTCTTTAGCAAATTTTTCCGCCAAAATTATATTGGTTGGAATTTCTGCCATTACATAGATTTGCAAGCCGTCTTTGCCTTGGACAAGTCCGTGACGTGCCAAAATTGCTTTAACCTTTTGTCCTTCTTCAATTGTTCGACAAAAAGGAATCATTATTTTTAAATTTTTCAAGCCCATAGTATTGCGAACTATTTTTAAGGCTTCGCATTCCATATCAAAGGCTGGAACAAATTTTGGGGTGTAATAACGATTAGCACCACGCCAGCCAATCATCGGATTAGATTCTATTGGTTCGTATTGGGTACCGCCAATCAAATTAGCGTATTCATTGCTTTTGAAATCAGACAAACGAATAATACAATCTTTTGGATAAACCGAGGCGGCGATCATCGCGATGCCTTCTGACATTTTGTCTATAAAGAATTGTTTTTTGTCATCGTAGCCCAAAGTAATTTTGTCTATCTGGCTTTTTATTTTTGCTGTTTGCTTGTCGTAATTTACCAAAGCCAAGGGATGAATTTTAATAGAATTATTAATAATAAATTCTAAGCGTGCTAAGCCGATGCCGTCATTAGGAATAAAGGAGGTGGATAGCGCCATATCTGGTTCGCCGACGTTCATCATTATTTTGGTTTTTGGCCTTTTTAAATTTTTGATATTTGTCTTGTTGACTTTGAATGGCATAATTCCCTCGTAGACAAAACCTTTTTCTCCTTCGGCGCAAGAAACAGTAATTTTCATTCCGCTAGAGAGTTTGGTAGAAGCATTTTCAGAACCAACAACGCAAGGAATACCAAGTTCGCGGGAAACAATTGCCGCATGACAAGTTCTTCCACCTTTGTCTGTGACAATAGCTGAAGCGATTTTCATAATTGGCTCCCAATCAGGATCAGTCATGTCAGTCACGAGGACTTGTCCAGGTTTGAAAGATTCAATATTGGAAATTTCCATAATGCGATTAGCAACACCGGCGCCAACCTTACTGCCGACTGATTGACCTTTAACCAAAATTTTTCCGTGCTTCCCAATTTTATATTTTTCTATAACATTATAATCGCGTTGGCTTTGAACTGTTTCTGGACGTGCCTGAATGATATAGAGCTTGCGTGTATGGCCGTCTAGTGCCCATTCCATATCCATTGGCTTGTTATAGTGTTTTTCAATTTCTATCGCCCAGTCGGCTAATTTTAAGGCCTCAGCGTCAGTTATGGACTGTTTAATTCTGTCTTTGGCTGGAACGGAAATGTTTTTTACCGGTTTGTTACGGTCATTATTATAGACCATGCGCAAATCTTTTTTGCCTAATTTTTTGGAAATAATAGCGCGAGTCGGTTTGAAAACCAAAAATTCATCAGGATTAACTCGGCCTTGAACAATATTTTCTCCCAAGCCGTAAATTGAGTGCACTAAAACAGTGTCTTTGAAGCCGGATTCAGTATCAATAGAAAACATTACTCCGCTACAACCGAGATCAGCACGCACCATGGCTTGAACACCGACAGATAAAGCGATTTTGAAATGATCAAAACCTTTGTCAGCGCGATAGGAGATGGCGCGATTGGTAAAAAGTGAAGCAATACATTCTTTGACTGCTTCTAGTAATTGATATTCGCCACGGATATTTAAAAATGTTTCTTGTTGACCAGCAAAAGAAGCGTCTGGTAAATCTTCGGCAGTGGCTGAGGAGCGGACAGCAACATCTAAAACAGAACGTTTTTCGGATTTGCAAAGCTTGTGGTAAGCAGAAACAATTTCTTTGTTTAATTCTTTTGGTAATTGGGCTTTCATAATGGCGGCACGAACTTTTTTGCCGTGCTCCATTAGGTTGGTGACATTTTTGGTTTTTAGCGTTTCTAAGATATCTCTAATCTCTTTTTTTAAGCCTGATTTTTCCATGAATATATTGTAAGCTTCGGCGGTAGTGGCAAATCCATTTGGAACACTAATCTTTTTCTTTGAGAGCAAGGAATACATTTCTCCTAGAGAAGCATTTTTACCCCCAACTAGAGGCACGTCTTTAATGCGTAGCTCGCTGAAAAATTTGACAAGTTTAGACATAAAATTTATAGATTCAGATTAAATTTTTATTTTGTTTGCCCAGTCGTTGATATACGGGATATTCCAGTATTCTCCGGCTAGCACCTTTAAGACACCGATTAAGGAAACGACTAAGACAGCGATGCCGATAATCCAGCCAAATAACGGAAACCAGGAGATTAAACTAATGATAAAAAGCACTAAGCCTTGTTTAGCGTGAAACTGACAGAATTTGGAATCCTTTTTCATTATTAAGGGGATTAAAAAAAGAATCCAGATATAAGAGAGAACGGCGGTATACTTATTATTGGTCGCGTCTTTTTCGTCAACCGATAGAGGTTTTTTTGTTTCGTTCATAATTTTTTTATTAATTAATAAAATTGTTTAAGTGTATATTTATTATAACACATCGGCGCAATATAATAAAAATTAAATTCCCCCCTTGTTTTTTACAAAGAAAAGCGGTAATATTTAGTTATTATTTTATGAAAAATAAAGCATTAGATACACTAAAAATTTATTGGAGTCACGTTGCTCGTCGCAAGGGGATGTTTTTTGCTATTGTTATTTGTGTAATTTTGGCCTCGGCTACTGATGCTTTTTCACCAATTTTCCTTAAAAGAATTTTTAATGTTATTTCTTCTGAAGGTAATAGACAGGAGCTTTTTAAGATTGCTTTTGGCGTTTTATTAATTTTGGCTGGTTTGGAAATTTTTCATTGGACATTGAGAAGAATCTTTGTTTTTCTTGATATGCGTTTTATTTCTCGTACGCAGGCTGAAATAAATGTTGCCAGTTTCAAGCATCTTTTTCGCCAATCATTTTCTTTTTTTGCCGATAGTTTTTCTGGTGCCTTAGTTAAGAAGGTTAATTATTTTAGTCGAGCCTTTGAAGGTCTTTTTGAGTCTCTTTTTTGGAATATACTTCCGACAGTGGTTAATACTTTGATAATTTTTTTCGTTTTGCTTTTTAATAATTGGAAATTAGGTTTGGCGGTTTTGGTCTGGATGCTTATTTTTTATCCGGCTAATTTTCTTTTTTCTCGTTGGAAATATAAATATGATGTTATTGTAAACGAGGCAACTTCTAAAAATTCTGGTTTTTTAGCCGATACGATTTCAAATTCTTCCAATCTTAAACTATTTAATGGCTATGAACGTGAAACAAAATTATTTATTGGGTTGAATAATGATTATGCTAAGAAAAATATTTTTGCCTGGTCAAAAGAAGAGTTGTTTAATGCGGTGACTGCCTTTTTAATGATTATTTTAGAAATTGGACTTTTCTTTATAACCGCTTATTTATGGCGAGAAGGAAAATTAACGGTTGGAGATTTTGCTTTGGTTCAGTTTTACGTTTTAATGTTAATAATGCAAGGCTGGCATTTCGGTCAAACTATTCGCAATGTTTACCGAGCTTTTTCTGATGCTGAAGAAATGACTGAAATTCTTTTAACTGTTCCGGCAGTGTTAGATTTTCCGCAAGCTAAAAAATTAAAAATTTCTCAAGGTGAAATTAATTTTAAAAATGCTTCTTTTAATTATCATTCAACTAGAAAAATTTTAGAAAATTTTAATTTATCAATTAAGCCGGGAGAAAAAATTGCCTTAATCGGCCCCTCTGGTGCTGGTAAGACTACAATTGTTAAATTACTTTTACGTAATTTTGATATTAATAGTGGGAGTGTTGAAATTGATGGTCAGGACATTGCCAAGGTTACTCAAGAAAGTCTTTGGAGTAAAATCGGTTTGGTGTCGCAGGAGCCAATACTTTTTCATCGTTCTCTTAAAGAAAATATTGCCTATGGCTGTCCTGGCGCTTCTGCAAAAGAAATTGAAGAAGCTTCGCACACGGCTCATTGCCATGAATTTATTTCATCTTTTCCTGATGGCTATGAGACAATGGTTGGTGAAAGAGGAGTGAAGCTTTCCGGTGGTGAACGTCAGCGTGTTTCTATTGCTAGAGCTATTTTAAAGAATGCACCGATTTTTATTTTAGACGAAGCCACTTCTAGTCTTGATTCTGAATCAGAAGGTTTTATTCAGGAAGGTTTGGAAAGATTAATGGTTGGTAAAACAGTTATCGCCATTGCTCATCGCTTATCTACGATTAGAAAGATGGATAGAATTTTAGTTATTGACAGTGGAAAAATTGTCGAGGAAGGAACACATGAAGAGTTAAAAGATAAATCTAATGGTCATTACGCTAAACTTTGGGATCTGCAGGCCGGTGGATTTATTAAAGAAGAGAATGAAGATGAGACTGAAGAAAATAAAGAAGAAAGTGAATTAGAATAAGTAGAGGTTTTATTATGATTATATTTTTTTACGGTGAGGATGATTTCCGCGCTAAAAAGAAAATTAAAGAATTAAAAGAACGATTTGCCCGCGAGATTGATCGCGTTGGTGGCGGTTTTGAATATCTGGACGGAGAAAAAATAACTTTACGGGAAATTGGCGAAAAAGCCTCAGCATCTTCACTTTTATCATCTAAAAGAATGCTTGTAATTGAAAACATTTTTCGTAATAAAAATAAAGGAATTTTACTCGAAGTAAAAAATTATTTTTCCGAACGCGAAGCTAAGGGGCAGGATAACGTTATTGTTTTTTTGGAAAATTTTATTAAGACCAAAAAAAAATATTCCGGTGCTGATGTTGTAAAAATGGATTTGGATGGTCGGGAAAAACCATTAACCAAAGTGGAAAAAGAATTGTTCGAATTTTTAAATTTTTCCAAGACCAGGCAAGAATTTAAAAAAATGAGTAATCTTGAACTAGCGGATTGGATTAAAAAAGAAGTTGAAATTCGCGGTGGAAAAATAAATTCTAAAGCCGCGATTACTCTAATAACTTTGGCGGCCGGTGATTTGTGGCAGATTGATAGTGAAATAAATAAATTAGTAAATTATAAAAACGGACAAAAGGCAAGCGAGGGTGCTATAGTGGCAGAGCCCTGTGGCACCACAAGTGCGGAAATTTCCGAGGCCGACATTAAAGAGCTGGTGCGCGGACATTTTGAAGAAAATATTTTTGCTTTAACTGACGCCATCGGTGCTCGCAATCGCGCTTTGGCCACAAAACTTTTGGAAGAAGAATTGCAAGGTGGCGCTAATGAAATTTATTTATTATCAATGATTATTCGTCAGATAAAAATAATTTTACAAGTCGCTTCAGCTTTGTCGTCTAGCGTTAATGCTCGAAGTTTGGCTGGAGAATTAAAATTAAATTCTTATGTCGCGCAAAAAGCGGCAGTGCAAGCACGTAATTTTTTGCCGGAGCAATTAAAAAAAATGCTCTTTAGTTTAATAGAAATAGATTATAAAACTAAAACCGGCCGAGGCGAGCCATCTGTCCTTTTGGGCTTGTGGCTGGCGAAAATTTAAGATAAAATAAGTTTATAATAATCATTTTTAAATAATATGAAAATCAAAGAAATTTTTGCGGAAGAAATTTTGGATAGTCGCGGTAGTCCGACTATTTCAGCGACTGTTATTCTTGAAGACGGTTCAATCGGTATTTCTATGGTGCCATCCGGCGCTTCTACCGGCAGTTATGAAGCAGTGGAGTTGCGCGATGGAGATCTCGATCGCTATAATGGAACTGGAGTTTTGAAGGCTGTAGAGAATGTTAACAAAATAATTTCTTATAAATTAGCTGGACAAGATGCCGCTAATCAGAAACAGCTCGATGACATAATGATAAAATTGGATGGTACGGAAAATAAATCCAAGCTGGGAGCAAATGCTATTCTCGCCGTATCAATGGCTTGCGCCCGCGCTGAAGCGATTTCAGAAAAATTACCGCTTTATGAATATTTAACTAAAATGAATCCGGAGTTTAATGGTAAATATATTATGCCAATACCGCAGATGAATATTATGAATGGAGGTAAGCATGCTAATTGGGCAACCGATATTCAGGAATATTTAATTTTGCCAATTGGAGCGAAAAATATTCGGGAGGCTGTCAGAATGTGCACGGAAATTTATTCTCATCTCAAAAGAGTCGTTAAGAATCGCGGTTATTCTACCGGTGTGGGTGATGAGGGCGGTTTTGCGCCAGATGTTAAGTCTAACGAAGAACCATTTATTTTAATTAAAGAAGCAGTGGGAGCAGTTCATTATCTTTTTGGTGAAGATGTTGTTTTAGGGATTGATGCTGCGGCGACAGAATTTTATACTGATGGTCAATATGATTTGCGTAAAGAAGCTAAAGCAATGGATAGCTTGGACTTGGGAGAATTTTATGGTGAATTAGCGAAACGCTATCCGATTGTTTCTTTTGAAGATGTTTTTGCTGAAGATGATTGGGCCGGTTTCGCCGCTTTTTATAAAAAATTTCCTAAAAAACAAATCGTCGGCGATGATCTCTATGTTACTAATATAAAACGTTTAAAGAAAGGTATCAGTGAGAAAGTTTGCAATTCGGTTTTGATCAAATTAAATCAAATTGGAACTGTTTCGGAAACAGCCGAGGCTATTATAATGGCTCGGGCGAATGGAATGACTTCTATTATTTCACATCGTTCCGGCGAGACCGAAGATACTTTTATCGCTGATTTTGCGGTAGCAATGGGTACGGGTCAAATTAAAACCGGTGCCCCTTGTCGCTCTGAACGCACCGCAAAATATAATCGTTTAATGATGATTGAGCGAGAGCTGGGAAAGAAAGCCGAATACGCGAAATGGCCATTTTAATTTAAAGATAAATTTTAATAGATAAAAAAGAATCTTATTTTAATAGGGTTCTTTTGTTCTTGAAGAAAAAGATATTTGCTTGCGTATTAGTTGTTAGAAGAATTATTTTGACAATTAATTTTTTAAATTCGCTATTTTTAGTAGCGCGAGGCTGCCACCGGATGCTTTTTCTTGCCTAGATTTATAAATTTTTTATGAATTTTTGAGGAATTTTTTTAAAATTTTAAAATTTAGGCAGAAATACGGCATTCGATGCTAGCCTCGCGATAGTTAAATAGTGAAAAAATAAAACCATGAAAAACAAAAGAATTTTAATTTCCTCTTTAGCTTTGATGGCTTTGGCTGCCGCCGCCCCTTTGTATGCTGATGCAGCTACGAGGGAGTCTATAAAAGGAAAATTTAAATTTGCCGGGGCGCAACAAAATAAAGAAAATTTTGATAATCACCCTGGGCGTTTTATGATGGCTTCAACTACTCCGGCTGAATTTAAGGAAAAAATTGATGAACGCCAGACAAAAATGGAGGCGATCAGTGAAGCTTTAAAAGAAAATGATTATGCCGCTTGGGTGGTGGCTGCTGGCGCTGATAATCCTTTAGCTGGAAAAATAACAGCTGATAATTTTTCTAAAATATCTGAGGCGTATAATTTAATGGAGCAGGCTAAGCAAAAAATGGAAGAATCAGGTTTGGATGGTAATGATTTTGGATTATTGGGTGGAGGGTTTGGAATGGGCTTTGGCGGTGGTCGTTGGCATAATCTAGAAAAATAGTTTAAAATTAAATCTATAATTATTACTGCTTTTGGGCTTGCTTTAAAAAGCAAGCCTTTGGTGGTGTTTAAATTTTTTATACAATATGGAGAAAGAAACTAAAAGTTTTAAGAAGGCGATTGTTATTTTAATTGTTGCTGTTGTTTTAGCTGTAGCCGGTGGATCTTTTTATGGAGGAATGGTTTTTGGTAAATCAAGTAGTCAAAGTAGTAAATTTCCTGGTGGTATGCCTAGTAATTTTTCTGGCGCCGGAACAGGAAATTTTTCCGGTAGAGCTGGTGGCACTGGAGTTGGCGGAGGAATGGTTTCCGGAGAAGTGACTGGTGTAATTGGTGATAGTGTTGTTGTTCAACAGCGAGATGGTAGTAAAAAAACTATTGATGTTTCTGGTGCTACGGTCAGTAAAATGACCGAAGGTTCAATAAGTGACATAATTATTGGCGGTACAGTTTCTGCTAGTGGAGCAACTGATTCTACAAGTGGAGATTTTTCAGCCAAGACAGTGCAAATACGAACAGGGCAAGAAGTTTTGCCAGGTTTTCAAGGAGGTCGTCCTGAGGGACAATAATTTTTGAGATAATAAAGTTTTACCAGTAGCCCCGCAATGTTTTGCAGGGCTACTGTTGTTTTCATTAAATTAGCGTGTTAATATAAGTTTATATGAAGAAACAATTAAAAAATAAAGCAATTGCAATTTTTGAAGATAAGCAAATTCGTCGACATTGGGATGAGGAAAAAGAACTTTGGTATTTTTCAGTTATTGATATAGTTGAAGCGCTAACGGGCAGCTCAATACCTCGTCGTTATTGGTCGGACTTGAAAAATAAGCTAAAAAATGAAGGAAGTGAAGTGTACGAAAAAATCGTACAGTTGAAAATTACGGCTGAGGACGGAAAAGAACGTGAAACGGACATGGCTGATACTGAAACAATGTTTCGTGTTATTCAGTCAATTCCATCTCCCAAAGCTGAGCCTTTTAAGCTTTGGTTAGCACGAGTGGGGTACGAAAGAATTGAAGAAGCAGAAGATCCGGAAAAAGCGATTCAGCGAGCAATGGCTATGTATTTGAAAAAGGGTTATTCTAAAAATTGGGTTGATTTGCGATTGAAAAGTATAGAAATTAGAAAAGATTTAACTAACGAATGGCAAGAATGTGGCATTTTAAGTAATGATGAATTTGCTATTTTAACGGATGATATTACTTTTGCTTGGGCGGGAATGAAAACTAAAGATTATAAAAAACATAAGGAATTAAAAAAAGAAAATTTGCGCGATAATATGACTAACTTGGAATTGGTTTTAAATATGCTAGCAGAAACTTCCACAACTGAAATATCAAAAGTAAAACAACCAAAGACATTTCCGGAAAATAGGCATGTGGCGCATGAAGGCGGTACTATTGCCGGTAATGCGCGCAAGCAAATTGAAGCTAAGACCGGAAATAAAGTTATCACAAGCAAAAATGCTAAAACAATATCAATAAAAAATAAGCCTGAAAAAATAAAATAATTGTTATAAAAAAAGTCAACTAAATATTTTTTTGTAAATATTAATATTTTTATCGCGAGTCCAATTTTTTAAAACTTCTTGACGCATTCTTTGACCCATTAAGTTGAGCTGTTTTTTATTGTCATATAGCTTTTTTAAGGCTTTTTCTAATGCTTGCTTGCTTCGTTTAATTAAGAGTCCGTTGTAATTATTTTTAATCAATTCTTCTGCCACACCAACTCTGACAGAGATTGCCGGCTTAGCACAAGCTCCGGCTTCCAAGAGTGAATTAGGGCCGGTTTCGCCCTTACTCAAACAAGTGATCACGTCAATGGAATTATAAAAGTCGGAAATTTTGTTAAAGGGGATTGGGTTGCTTTTTAAAGCTGATTTTAAAGTAATCCAATCTTTATTACGTTTACAAACAGGAACCAAAATATTCCAATAGCCCTTATAAGTGGTTCCATGATGATCAGGGTTGCCTGACCAGCCAACTAATAGCTTTTTATCGTCTTTAGTTTTATTTAATTTAGGTTTAAAATTGTCAAGATTGATCCATTTTTTGGCGTAAAAAGTTTCGTATTTATCTGATTTAAAAAGCTGATAAATTTTTTTATCATTAACCACTACGCCTCGACATTTTTTAAGTAATGTTTGTAACTCTCTCTTTTTCCTCTCCCAACTATTAAAACTAAAAATTCCGACAATTAATTTTTTTTTAGCTTCTTCTGGCGATAGTTTGCTTAAAATATGCTTAGCTCCAGGCCAGAAAAAAACAAAAATTTTATCGTATTTGGAGTAATTTTCGTAACCGATTAAAAAATCGTTATGGTAAAGTTTAGTAAAATCATAAGAATTGGAAAATTTCTCTATAATATCATTAGCTTCAAAGTCAAAAGCCCAATTAGGAATGTTGGGTACTAAAAGAATTTTCGGTTTGGTTTTCCCCGGCACTTTAAAATACTCCCAATTCTTTAATTTTTTAATAATGTAATTGTAGGATTTACTTTTAAGTTCTTGGTTTTTTGTTCGAGAAATTTGTTCTGAATGATGACGATAGTAATAAGCCAAAATAGGCATTTTTGCTAACTTGTATCCTCGTCCGATAAGTTGAAACCAAAAATCATAATCTTGGCTTGTCTTTAAATTTTCATCAAAAGAAAGATTTTCAAAAACCTTTTTTCTAATCATTACTGAGCAACCGGGAATTCCTTTTGGTTCATTTTTGTAGCACAGAATACTAAAAGCACTTGTACTGGGAGTAATTTCTTTTTCGCTAACCTCTAAAAGTGTATCTCTTGGATCTTTTTTAAAATCAATTGCTTTTTGAATATATTTTTTCCCATTATCGTCAAAAATCTCCATGTTGCCATAAACCAAGTCAATGTCTAAATTTTTTTCTAAAAATTCAACCTGCTTGTCAGTCTTATCTTTAGAATAAATATCATCAGCGTCTAAAAAAGATATATATTTCCCTTTTGCTAATTTTATTCCAGTATTTAAAGCACTGGCGCGATATTTATTTTTTTTGTGAGTAGTTAATTTTATTCGCTTGTCTTTTTTAACATACTCGAAGGCTATTTTTCCGCTAGAATCAGTGGAGGCGTCATTGACAATAACAAGCTCCCAATTTTGGTAATTTTGTTCAATTACCGAGTCTATAGCTTCTCTTAAATATTTTTCACCATTATAAACAGGAATAATAATGGTAACTAGTGGTTTTTTGTTTTGTTTAAACATTTATTTTATTTTTTCTGCAAAATATTTTTGTAAATCTTCTATTTTTATTCTTTCTTGTTGCATGGTGTCGCGGTCGCGGATGGTTACGGTATCGTCTTTTTCAATGGTGTCAAAGTCAATTGTAACGCAATAGGGGGTGCCGATTTCGTCTTGGCGACGGTAGCGTTTGCCGACGTTGCCGTTGTCGTCAAATTCGCAAGTAAAATCTTTTTTAAGAGCGTTGAAAATTTCTTTGGCCTTGTCTACGAGGGCGGGTTTATTTTTTAATAATGGAAAGATAGCGATTTGGACTGGAGCGATTGATGGTGGGAATTTCATAACAACTCTAATATCGTCTTTTTTGCCATCTTCTCCTTTGATAACTTCTTCGGTATAAGCGGAGCAGAGAACGGCTAGGAGGGCACGGTCTAGTCCGAAGGATGGCTCTAGGACGTGCGGGATATATTTTTTGGCATTATCATTGGGGTCGCTATAGCGCAATTCGGCGCCGGAAAATTTGGCGTGTTGGGATAAGTCAAAATCACCACGATGGGCTAGTCCACAGAGTTCGCTTTGGCCAAAAGGATAAACAAATTCTATGTCAACAGTCTTGCGGGAATAATGAGAAAGCTTTTCTTTGGAGTGTTCAAAGCGGACAATTCTTTTCATATCCACACCTGCTTCGGTAAAGAATTCTTCTTGTTTTTTTAACCAAGTTTCAAAGAGTGATTCCCATTCCATTTCTGGATCTATAAAATATTCAATTTCCATTTGTTCAAATTCGCGTAAACGGAAAATAAAATTGCGGGCGACGATTTCGTTGCGAAAAGCTTTGCCGATTTGAGCAATGCCAAAAGGAATTTTGACGCGAGTAGAATCTAAAACATTTTTGTAATCGGCAAAAATTGCTCCGGCGGTTTCCGGGCGTAAATAAACCGGTTCATTGATGCCATTCATTTCGGTTTTAAACATCATGTTAAGAGTGCGCACTTCGGTCCAATCGGATTTTTTGCATTCCGGGCATTTTTGTCCTTGCAAGGCAGTGGTCATTCCGGTCAAATTTCCCTCTAAATCTTTGCCGGTTAATTCTTTTACTAAATGATCAGCGCGGAATCTTTTTTGGCAGGCTTTGCAATCTACCATAGCGTCATTAAAGCCGGTGGTGTGGCCGGAGGCTTCCCAGAGTTTTGGGTGAAGAATTATCGGGCCGTCGATGCCGACGATGTCTTCGCGTTCCTCTACAAATTTCTTCCACCACAAATCTTTAATGTTTTTTTTCAACTGGACGCCGTAAGGGCCATAGCTATAAGCATTAGCCAGTCCGCCGTAAATTTCGCAAGCCGGAAAAACAAATCCACGGCGCTTACAAAGAGAAACTATTTTTTCCATCAAATTATTTTGTTCTGACATATTTTTATTGTGTATAAAGTTAATTTATCATCTATCTTTTATCATTTATCATTTTTTTCTACATTTCTTCTACTACTTCAATTCCCAATAATCCTAAGCCATTTTTAATTACTTGAGAAATAGAATTTAATAATGCCAAGCGGGCATTTTTTGTTTCTTCGTCGGCTTGCAGAATTGGTATAGCATGATAGTAGTCATTTAACATTTGCGCTAATTCGTAAATGTATTTGGCGATTTCCGACGGGTCATAATTTTTAGTCGCGGCTTCAATTATCTCCGAATAAATTGCTAACTTTTTGATCAAAGAAAATTCTCTAGTATCTGATAATTTTTCAAAATCAGTGTTTATAATTAATGTTTTATGGTTTATGATTTTTTTAAATATACTTTGGATTCTGGCGTAAGTGTATAAAATATAAGGTCCGGAATTACCAGAGAGATTAATACTTTCTTCCATGTCAAAAGCCAGATATTTAAACGCGCTGATTTTTAAGAAAGCGTATTTAACGGCGGCAACAGCGATAATCTCAATTTTATCATCTCCTAAAGAATTATTTTTTTCCGCAATAATTTTTTTAATATTTTCTTTAGCTTCATTCAAAATGTCATTGCCCAAAATTACATTACCTAGGCGGGAAGACATTTTTCCCTTTTTTAAACCGACAAATTCGTAAGCATTGTGATATTGTTTGCCTTTAAATCTTTTTTCATCTAATAATTCTTCTACTTTGAAAGTGGCGGCAAAAAAACTTTTTTGTTCTACAGCAACATTATGAATGCAGAGGTCTATTTTGCCGAAATCAGAAAATTCACGATAAGCCAAAGCTAACTCTTTACCTTCATAAGTCGGCAAACCTTCCGAATTTAGAAAAACACGTGTTTCTAAGCCGTGTTTCTCGCCTTTAAAAACAATTGCTCCATCGCTTTTTTCTAAGATTCCTTTTACTTCGGCTTGTTTGATGTATTCTCGGCAATCAGTAATCATTTCCGATTCCATGTATTCGCAATCAAAATGAGAATAAACGCGCTGGTAAATTTCATGGAATTTTTCCAAGCTCCAATTTTTTCCAAGCGTCCAAAGATTTTTTATTTTTTCATCTTCACCAGAATAGATTTTTTTATTAATCTCTTTTATTTCTGCCTGCGCTTCCGGAATATTTTCAAAAGCTTGCGATCCTTCGGCGTAACATTTGCCTAATAGCGCGACTTTGAGATCGGTTGTAGTCGGGTAATCTTTTGAATCGATTTTTTGAAAAGACCATAGGCATTTAGCAATGTGCATACCAATATCACCCTGATAATTGGTGCGGATAACTTTAGCACCTTGCGCTTCCAGAACTCTAACGATTGATTCGCCTAGCAAAATATTTCTTAAATGGCCGATATGAAATGATTTAAACGGATTAGGATGGGCGAATTCCACCATTATTTTTTTATTTTTTAAATTTTCGTTGTGTCCGTATTTTTCTTTTTGTTCCTCAATTTCCTTAATAATATTTTTTGCTAAATATTTTTTATTTATAACAAAATTAAGATATGGGCCGGTGGCTTTAGCTTTGATGTTATTTTCAGTTGGATATTTTTTGGCAATTTCTTTGGCTAATTCAGCTGGATTCCTACCTAATTCCTTGGCTAAAGCAAAAATTGGCCAACCTAAGTCGCCCATTTCTTGGTTGGGAGTTAAAACTAATTCTTTGGCAAAAACTTCTTTATTTAAGATTTTGCTTAAATTAGCTGCAATACCATTTTTTATTTTTATCCAGAAAGACATAATTTTATGTCATTCCCGCGCCCCAAGGGGGGTCTCTTTGGGAAAAACGGGAATCCAGTGTTTACAATTAGTATTCTATGGGAAATAAGCATTTTTGGCAAGAAAAAAATGGATACCGGTCTCCGCCGGGATGACACAAGGAGGTAATGTCGTAAAATTTTTTGGCAAGTGAAACATAGGTAAAACAAAAGGCAACTCCTTGTTTAAAGGAGCTGCCTTTTGTTTTTTAAGCCTTTAAGGCATCTTTTTCTTTTTTAAGCCTCCTGTCTTTTTTATAAGCAATTTCACCTAGTACTCGCTGATAGACGTTTTGGTAACCGGTAATCATCTTTTTAATACTGAAAAAAGCTTCGGCACGGGTTCTCGTCTCTTTCCGGCTAATATTGTCAATATTTTTCATAGCTTCAGCCATTTCTTCTACGCTATTTACAACATAACCGGTTTTACCGTCTTTAATAACTTCGGGAATAGCTCCTATATTCCAACCGATAACCGGAGTACCGCAGGACATAGCTTCAATCATAGAGTAACCAAAAACTTCCTCGCATTGAGTTGGGAAAATTAATCCTTTGGCTTTTTGCAGGTAAGGTATTTTTTGTTCAGAATTTTGTTCTCCGATATAGGTGATATTTTTTCCATCAATATTTTTTTCAATATGGGAATGCCAATAGCCTTCTCCTTGGTAACTACGTCCAGCGATAACTAGTTTTACGCCGGCTTTTTTAGCCGCTTCAATGGCTAAATGTGCACCTTTATCCTCAGTAACACGGCCAAGGTAGAGAAAATAATCTTCTGGATTCGGGTTAAAAGCGAATTTTTTTGTATCTACGCCGTGATAAATATTGGCGTACCAATTTAATTCCGGCATTTGCTTTCTCTGTGCTAAGGAAAAGGAAATATAGCGTAAACTTTTAAATTCTTTTAGAAAAGTTTTCATTATTTTATCTATCGGGCTATGGACGGAAATTAAAGTTGGAGTTTTTACAAAATTTTGATAAAAAGAACTTAGAATAGTGAAATGACTATGAATTAAGTCATACTTGGAAGCGTTTTTATAACATTTGGAAATAAGTGAATCGGTATAGAAATTTTTTTCTCTTTCGGAAATTTTCGGCACCAAATTTAAAGCTATTGGATAAACTGAAACTAATTCAGCGTTAGTTTGAGAGTCGCCGGAGGCGTAAAGAAAAACCTTATGCCCTTTAATGGTTAATCCGTCACAAAGAGCTCCGACATGACTGTAAATTGCGCTACTGGTAGCTGATGATACTGGATTTAAACAAGAAACTAGTTGAGAAATTTTCATTTTTTATTATCTATGAATTATTATTATAGACTACAAGTTATTTTAAGCCTATATTTTCTTTTTGGCAATACCAACATTCGCTTAAATTTTAAATTTTTGTTATTGTAAAAGAAATGAAAATAGCCACAAACATAACTAGAAGTAACTGGGGGTAGGTAACTATTTTTAAAATAATAATTTAGCAATGGTAAGGAATTTTTTGAATAAAGAAAATTATATTTTGAAAGAATCAACTCGTTCTCGTTGCATACGTGTCACGGTGAAGAGTGGTGGCGAAGTGGTAATAACTAAGCCACGTCGCGCACCTTTGTTTTTGGTGAAACATTTTGTTCAAAAGAATTCGGCTTGGATAGAAAAGATGGTGGAGCGCGCCAAAAGTCAGCCTAAGAAAAAACTAGCCAAAGTTTCTGAGGCAGAATTTTTGGCTGGCAAAAAGCAAGGTTTGGAATTTTTGCGAGCTAGAGTTGTGGAAGTTAATTCTTTCTATGGATTTGAGTTTAAAAAAATAAGTGTTAAGAATAATTCTTCTCGTCTTGGTTCTTGTTCGCGTTCTGGTAATTTGAATTTTAGCTATTCTATTTTACGCCTACCGACGGAAGCGATTGATTATGTGATTGTTCATGAGCTTTGCCATTTAAAGGAATTCAATCATTCTAGTCGTTTTTGGGATTTGGTAGCTTTGGTTGTGCCAGATTATAAGAAGACTAGAAAAAATATTAGATCAGGTTGATTTTTGACTTTTATTATTATAGATGCTAGTCTTTAGTAAGGTTTTTAAACCGATTGAACTTTAAATTTTTATCACTTTTTTAGGAGGTATTATGATTTGTGCATCTGTCGGCGTAGATATTGGCGGGACGGGAACAAAAATTGTTTATTTTTCCAATGGTGAGCTTAGTTTTAAACAGAGTTACCCGACGGATAAGAACGGAGGAATTAAGGCTGTTCTTGTAAATATAAAAAAATTTTGTTCTAAGTATCACATTGACACATCAAATGCTATTATTGGTTTTTCAACCCCAGGAGTTTGGGGCGAAAAAAATGGGAAAGAAACTGTTTTAGGTAGTTGTGCCAATCTCCCGTGGCTGGCCGAGAGCAATATTATTGAGTTAGCTAAGGATAAATTTTCAGTAGCTTATTGCTATGGCTTAAACGATGCAAAATGCCAAATTTACGGGCAGACTATTTTTGGCAATGCTAAAGGAGGAAAAGTTGTAGTTGGGTTGACCTTGGGGACTGGAGTTGGTGGCGCAGTAATAATAAACGGCAAAATATTCCTTGGCGCCAGTGGCAAGGGCGGGGAGTTCGGACATATTTCAATTCGTCCCCTTACTCCGTCCAGAAAATGTAACTGTGGCAATTTTGGATGCCTTGAGGCGTACTGCGGGACCGTTGGAATAATAGAGACCCTGAAAGAAGAAATTAGTTTTTATCATGATGCTGGTGAATTGCAAGATGGCGAGCGGAAAAATATTAAAAAAATATTTGAATTGGCAAAAAATAAGCCGTTTAGTAATTCGGCTTGTTTACAAACTATTATTAAAACAGCGCATTATTTAGCTGATGGCCTAGCTCCATTGCTTAATGCTTTTGAACCAGATATCGTAGTATTTGACGGCCAGATTTCTCGCGATTTGCCGATGATGGAGAAAACTATCTTTGCCGCGCTAGAGGAGCGCCTTTCTCAAAGATTTCTTTTTGATTGTTTAAAAATAGTCCAATCTAGTGATCCGGAGTATTCTGGTGCCATCGGTGCGTCCGCCTATGCTTTATCCAGAAGCCAAGGTCTCGAAGTGATAATGAAGTTTTAATTTTTTACAATCTTTTGATACGCCTTTTTTCAGGAATGGAAAAAGGCGCTATTTTTTTTGCAGAGTGATTTTAAAAAATTTATATTTTGGGCGTAGAGTCAGAAATTATTTTTATGAATTCAGTGAAATCCATTTCTTTTGTGTCGCGAGAACCTCTTTCGCGAACAGCGAGCTTGCCGGATTCTTTTTCTTTGTCGCCGACAACTAATATATAAGGAATTTTTTCATTAACGGCTTTGCGAGTTTTGTTGCCAACGGTTTCCGATGAATCATCAACTTCGGCACGAATTTCTTCGGCTTGGAATTTTTCTTTTAGTTCGTGGCAAAAATCAATATGCCCTTCGCCGACTGAGAGAATTTTAACTTGGACAGGGGCAAGCCAAGTCGGGAAGGCGCCGGCGTAGTGTTCAATCAGAACACCGATAAAGCGTTCAAAGGAGCCGAATAGCGCGCGGTGCAAAACATAAGGGCGTTCTTTTTCACCTTTGTCATTAACAAAAGACATTTCAAATCTTTCCGGCAAGTTGAAGTCAAATTGCAATGTGGAGCACTGCCATTCGCGACCGATTGCATCTTTGACTTTAAAATCCAGTTTTGGCCCATAAAAAACGGCACCGCCGATATCCTTAGTGATATTCAAGCCTTTTTCTAGAGCGATTTTTTCCAAAACTTGTTCGGTAAAATTCCAGCCTTCATCAGCGCCGGCGTATTGTTTTAATTGCGGATCGCGAACAGACAAATAAACATTCACCGCGGATATTTCAAAACCGAAAGATTTATAAATAAAAAGAATAAAATTAATCACTCGCTTTAATTCGTTCTCAACCTGGTCAGCGCGGCAGATAATGTGTGCATCATCCTGGGTAAAGCCACGGACGCGGGTCAGACCGGAAAGCTCACCCTTTTTTTCATAGCGATAGACGGTTCCGCATTCAGCCCAGCGCAAGGGTAGCTCACGGTAGGAATAAGGCCGATGTTTGAAAATTTGGATATGAAAAGGACAGTTCATTGGTTTTAAGAGAAATTGCTCCGATTCTTTTGCCTGTTCTTTATCCTGATTTTCTTTTAAAGTTTGTCCGACTTCAATTGGCGGGTATATACTCTCGTTGTAAAAACCCCAATGGCCGGAAGTTTCCCAAAGCACCCGATTACCAATATGTGGCGAGCGCACCAACTCGTAGCCGTTTTTTAAATGGGCACGATACCAAAAATCTTCAATCACGCGCCAAAGTATAGCGCCTTTCGGATGCCAAAGCGGCAGACCCAGACCGACAGTTTCATTAATATGAAAAAGTTCCATTTCTTTGCCGATTTTGCGGTGGTCGCGTTTTTCCGCCTCAATAATCATTGCCAGATACGCGTCCAATTCTTCGCGAGTATTAAAAGCTAATGCGTAAATGCGAGTGAGCATTTTGTTTTTTTCATCACCACGCCAATAGGCGCCGGCGACTTTATCTATTTTCCAGCCATCGCTGTTTATTTGTTTAGTATTTTCAATATGCGGACCTTTGCAAAGATCAGTAAAATTGCCAACAGTATAATATGACACATTGATTTCGCCACCGGTTTTTAAGTTCTCTAATAATTCTTTTTTGTAGAGTTGATTTTCTTCCTCGGCTTTTTTGATCGCCTCATTAATCGGCAGATTAAAACTTGAAAATTGAAGACTTTGTTTGATTAGATGTTTTGTCTTTTTTTCTATTTCTCTCAATTCCGCCTCGCCGATTTTTTTGTCGCCGAAGTCAAAGTCATAGTAAAACCCAGTATCAATCGCCGGACCAATGGCAAATTTAACGTCCGGATAAAGTTCTTTGACGGCTGCCGCTAAGACGTGCGAGAGAGAATGGCGGATAATTTTGATTGGTTGGCTGTTCATAATGGTTGTTTGTGTCATCCCAGTGGAGGCCGGGATCTAGTTTTTTAGTATAAATTATTTTCTGGATTCCCGCCTTTCCCAAAGGGACCCCTTTGGGGCACGGGAATGACAAGTTAATAAAAAAATCCTCGTCTTGCCACAGCAAAATAAATCTGCCGTGTCAGGACGAGGACTTCTCGTGGTTCCACCCGACTTTTCCCCTTAAATATAAAGAGGACTCTTTTAAAATGGCTTAGCTTCTCTTTTGAGAAGAATTAATTCCGCGGTTGGTGGCCACGACAATCGCCATTAGTCTTATCTATATAATAGGCTTTTTATTTTTTTTGTCAATAAAAAAGACTCAGCATACTGGCTGAGCCCTAAATCGTTTTTTAGTTTATCCCCTCCACGCTATTGGTATGATATTTTTCAAAGTCGAAGAATACGGGGGTTATGTAAAAAATATTCTCTCCACCCTTTTTTATTATTTTAAATTTTTCCGTTAGCAGAAAAATCCTTTCTTCTTTTAGCTTGTCAAGGAATGGTTTTATTAATAGTTTATCACCGACTTTTATATCTTTTGACGGAAAAACTCTCAAGGGAATTTCTTTTATGAGTCTTGGATTTTTATTGATGTAAGGGATTCGGGGGATAAATAAAAATAAGATTACTTCTTTTTTTATTTTTTTTTCCTTGTTAACTATTTTGTCTGGTGGTTGGGTGTGTTTTTCATGAGTTTTATTTCTTTCATTACTACGCAGCTCTTCAAGATCAAAAACTGTTTCAGTTTCTTCTTCAGTACTCATGGACTTCCTCCTTGTTATTAGTTGCTGTTTTTCTAAGAAATCTTCTAAATAAAAAGGCTCTTCCTTTGCATTGAAAATAAATCCAAGTTTTTTTTCTTCGTATCTGGCGCTACCGACATCAAACAGCACCTCTTCTTCGTATCTGGCGCTACCGACATCAAACAGCACCTCTTCTTCGTTTTTACAAACGTCAAAGATTGTTTCTTCAAGTGAATAGTCGAACTTGGTGTCTTGTGTATAGATGGTAGTGTTCATTATAGTTTCCCTTTTTTTATTAGTTTTAATTGTGAATGTTCTATTTTAAACGACTCCTTTATATTAATGTTTTTTAACTTCTTTGTCAATGGCTGACAAAATATTTGCCAAGATTAGGTTTGATTTGTTAAGATATAGTTTAATTTTAGTTATGAAAAATAGAGGAGGGAAAACTTTTTTAATTTTTATCTTGAGCGTTTTAGTATGTTCAGGATTTTTTATTGGGGAAAATTGTCAGGCGGCCGGAGAGGTGGTGATAAATGAAATCGCTTGGATGGGCAGCATTGACGACGCCAACAATGAATGGCTGGAATTAAAAAATTTATCTGATTCTCAAATTAATCTGGACAATTGGACGCTAAAAGCGGCGGACGGCTCACCGGCAATAACCTTAAAAGGAAATATTTCCTCTGGCGGATATTTTTTATTAGAGCGAACCGACGATAATTCAACCCCAAAATCAGCCGATCAAATTTATTCCGGCGCCATAGGAAATAGCGGGGAGACATTACAATTAATTAACGCTGATGGTAGCTTAATAGACAATGTTAATATGTCTGACGGCTGGACTGCTGGAGATAATACTTCCAAAGCAACAGCCGAACGCTGTGAAGATGTTTGGCAAACGAGCATTCCTAATGGCACTCCGGGCGCTTCAAATAATTGCACTGAGGAAAATCCTCCAGCTGAAAATAATTCTAGCGACAGCCAAAACGAGGTTGTTATTAAAGAAAATAAAACTCTAACAGTGGAAAAAACTACTGGTAATGAAATTTTCATAACCGAAATACTACCCAATCCCCTAGGCTCAGATCGCGAAGCCGAATTTATAGAATTAAAAAATTATTCAAATAAAGAAATAAATCTTGCCGGCTGGAAAATAGAAATTGAGAATGGTCGAAGTTTTGTTTTTGGAGAATTTTTTGCGACCACGACGATTTTACGCTCGGGCGATCGGTTTGTTCTTTGGCGAAAAAACAGCAATCTTGCTTTGGAAAATGGTGGCGGGGTTTTACGACTTTTTAAGCCTGGCGGAACTAAGGCTATTCAAACCGTGGAATACGGCGAGGCGCTGGAAGGAGCTTCTTGGGCGGATACAGAGGAGGTTGGCAAAGAACCAACGACAGCCACTAAAGATTTTTTCTTAAATTCTTTAAAAATTGAACGCTGGGTTTGGACTTATTACCCAACGCCTTGGTGGGGTAATGAATTTTTAGTCCCTAATCGTCCGCCACAAGCAAAGTTTTTTGTTGGCGAAAAAGTCGCCACTGGTACGCCGATAATTTTTGATGCCTCAGATTCTATAGATGAAGATGGTGATCAGTTAATGTTTATTTGGGACTTTGGCGATGGTGTAAAATTATCCGGTGAAACTGTTAGCCACACTTTTTTAAATAATGGAGAATACACCGTGCGTCTGATTGCGAGCGATGGGCAAAATGAAATGGTTTTTGAAAAAATTTTAAACAGTTTGTCGTTTTTGGAAGTTAAACCAAAAACAGAAGTCCTTTCTTCAGTTGTCAATAATAATAATACCGCGGTAAATAAACAACCAATATCTTTAGATAAAAAATTGGTAGAAATTTTAAATCCTACTGAAGAAAAATTTATTTCCACGGCGATTGCCGAAATAAAAAATAAATCAGCCGGAGAAAATATTAGTATTTCCGATACAGTAATCGTTCCACCAGGAGTCTATGGCACGCAATATTTTTATATAATCGATAATAAGAATCAAGCCGTTAAAATTTATAATTTTAAGAAAGATTTCCCAGAATTAAAAATTGGCGAACTAATTGAAATAAACGGCCAGATTATGCAAAACGCGCAAGAGAAATATATAAAAATCGCAAATCAAGAAGATGTAAAAATTTTAGGCACAAGCGATTTACCAACACCGTTAGAAAAAGACATTATTGAACCAGATGATTTAAATAAATTTATAACTTTACAAGGGGATGTTGCCAAAAAAGACGGTACGCGGATATTTTTAGAAAATGCTTCCGGTCAGGCCAGTATTTATTTTAAACCCGGCGCCAACATTGATAAAAGCGTTTTGAAAATCGGCACCCAAGTAAAAATTTCCGGCTTGGTCGGAATAATCAGCCAAGACTTAGAACTATTACCGCGCGGGCAAGAAGATATTTTTATTGTCTCAACTGAAAACCAAATTTCCACTGTAACCAAAGAAAAAACCGAATTCCAAACCGCCTCCGGCACTGACTGGATATTGCCCGAACGCAAGAAAAATAATTTTATTTTTTATCTCTTAATAATTTTTGGCGCCACGATTTTAGTTCTTGCTGGGTTGCTTTTAAAAAAACGGCTGACAAAATAAAACGGCCTGGTTTTTTTAGTCTTTTTTTAATATTTCTTCTGTGCTATTATATAAATAACAAGGGGATAAAATATCCTTATTTTTAACTTTATTTTTTATGGGCAGAAAGAAAAAAAAGCAAAATCCGTTGGATTATATTGAGATTCCGAAGCTGGAATTAAGCCAAGAGACTAAAAATGGCCTACTAGTGATTTTTATTTTAATAGTCGGTGTTTTATGTCTTTTGGGGCTTTTTGATCTGGCTGGACCGGTTGGGGCCTATCTTGGCCGCGGTGAAATGTTAGCTTTCGGTTGGGGAAGATGGCTTTTCCCGATTTTACTCTTCGCTTGGGGGATTATTCTCTATAAAAAAGACCGCACTTATATCCGTGCTGCCGGAATTTTAGGAATATTTTTAGCCTTGCTTTCTATTGAGGCTTTATTACATTTAATTATTCCAGAAATAGAATGGCGCGTCGCAATCGACGAAGGTCGTGGCGGTGGATTTTTGGGAATGTTTTTCGCTTCCGTCTTTGTTAAAACCCTTAGTTTTTGGGGCGCTTTAACAGTCTTACTAGCTTTAATTTTTGTCTCTATTTTATTAATTTTTAATACTTCATTAGTTAAAGTAATCGGCGGTGAAAGTTTTTTTGTCATTATTGCCCGGCCGTTTAAATTTATTTTTGGCCGATTATTTGGTGGTCGCGAAGAAAAAATATTTAAAGAAGAAAATGAAACTGTCGTAGAAATTAATGAGCCGATATTTTCTAAAAAAGCGGTCGTGGAAGAATTGGGCGAGCCTTCTTTTGCCGAAGCTACGGAAGACAAAATGGAGGATGATGATGAAGATGAGGAGGGAAAAGATTTACCTGCCAAAGCTATATCGCGGAAAAAGCATGAAGATGAAATTTGGAAAATGAAAAAAGTAAAGATTGATTTACCTATAGAACTGTTAGATATAAACACCAGTCGTGCTGCCGGTGGTGATATTAAAACTAATCAAGTAATAATTCAGCGCACGCTGGAAAATTTTGGTATTCCAGTGGAAATGGGTGAAACTAAAGTCGGTCCGACGGTTACACAATATACTTTTAAACCAGCTGAAGGAGTTAAGCTTTCACGCATCACTACCTTAAATAATGATTTATCATTGGCTTTAGCCGCGCATCCTTTGCGTATTGAAGCGCCAATCCCCGGCAAAGCTTTGGTTGGTATCGAAGTGCCGAATAGAACGAAAGCGCTAGTTAGTCAGCGTGAAGTTTTGGAAGACAAGTCTTTTCAAGAACGCAAAAGCAATTTAATGATCACTTTAGGGAAAGATGTTTCCGGCGCTTGCTCGGTTTATGATATTACTAAAATGCCACATCTACTTGTTGCTGGTGCGACTAATTCCGGAAAATCCGTTTGTCTGAATTCTATTATTATTTCTTTGCTTTATCAAAATGATCCAGAGAATTTGCGCTTTATTATGGTTGATCCGAAGCGTGTAGAGCTCACCGTTTACGATGGCATCCCGCATTTATTAACGCCGGTTGTGACAAATGTTCAAAAAACTATTAATGCTCTGCGTTGGTGCTTAAATGAAATGGATCGCCGTTTTGATGTTTTACAAAATTTTAAAAAAAGAAACATTGCCGAGTACAACAAAACCGCTAAAGAAAAAATGCCTTACATTGTTTTTATTGTTGATGAGTTAGCGGACTTAATGGTGACGGCCGGACGTGATATTGAAGGCAGTATTATTCGTTTGGCGCAAATGGCGCGCGCCGTTGGTATTCATTTAGTTTTGGCTACTCAACGTCCTTCTGTTGATGTTATTACCGGATTAATCAAGGCCAATATGCCGACGCGCATTGCTTTCTCCGTGGCTTCTGGTGTGGATTCTAAGACTATTTTGGATTCTTTGGGCGCGGAAAAATTATTAGGCAAGGGCGATATGCTTTTTCAGACTCCAGAAATGTCCAAACCAAAACGCGTTCAGGGCGCTTATGTTTCTGATGAAGAAATTCATCGCATTGTTTCCTATATCAAAGAGAAGGCTGGCGAATTTGAATATGTGGAAGGCGTCACAGATTCTCAGCGTGTTCGCGGTGTAGCTGGTGTCGGTATGGAAGGCGGAGAAGAACAAGAAGACGATTTAACGCAAGAAGCCGAGCATCTAATTATAGAAACCGGCAAAGCTTCGGCCACTTTTTTGCAGAGAAAACTTTCTGTCGGTTATGCTCGCGCCGCCAAGCTTTTAGATATTTTAGAAGAAATGGGGGTAGTCGGCCCGGCTAATGGTTCTAAGCCGCGTGAGATTTTAATTTCTAAAGAGCAGTATCAGGATCATATAGACAATCCAACAGCTACAACACCTTTACATGGCGATGAAGAAGAAAATAATAATAATTCTTTAGGCGAGGCACCCGAGGATGAAGCGATTATTTTGGATAAAGAAATATTGACAAATGATTTTTCTGATAAAACGGATGGCAAGTTGGCGGAAGAGGATGATTTATTTTCAGAAGAGTTAAAAAAAAATGAGGAAGAAGTTCAAGTTGGAAATAAAAAGTCCGGCAAGGTTGGTTCTTGGGAAAATGATGATGGAATATTTTTTTCTAAATAATTAACTATCAAAAATATGGGACAAAATCAAGAAATTTTAACTGAGGAACAGCCGTCGATTGAAGAAATTTCCAATCATGTTGATATTGGCAAAGCGGTTAATGAATTAATAGTAGAATCTGGCTATCCTCTTCCGAAAGAAATTGTTCCGGAAAAACCAAAAACTTTTTCAGTGTCAGCAGAAGATGCTAAGCAAAGAGTTTTCAGAGAAGCTGAAAAAAACAAGATTCTTTCTACTGAAGATGAGCTTAAAGAAAGAATCAATTCAACTGATCATAATAGGGAAAGAATAATAGCAGAACAAGCTGGTGTTATTAGAGAAAATTTGGGAAATAAAAAAGATATAATTATTCCGGCTCGGCCAAAAACATCTTTTAGTGATAGAAGCTTAGAAGAAAAAGGTTTTTTCGACGAATTTCTAGAAGACAACAAATAATAATTTCTTTAATAAAAATAAGGAAAACTAAAAATATGAGAGAGCTTTTAGAAAATCCTTCAACTAAAGTTGATAATACAACCTTAATAGAAGGTATTAACAAAAAAATTGAAGAAAAAGTTTTTGATGAAGTTGATGAAATTCTTTATGAATTAAATGAACTCACTGACAGCGACAAAGCTAGCGATCATTATGCGGCGGCAGATCTTATAAAAAATTTAACCAAGGAGCAAGAAGCTAAGTTGGTTAAAAAGATTGATTCCGAGTTGTTGGAAAAGTTACAAAAAATAGAAGTTCCGGATTTTGGACGCCGACAGCAAAAATCTCAAGAGCTTGATCACATAAAAAATTTGGAAGAAAAACTAGAAAATGAGGAAAGTAGAAATTTTGCCAATGACGACAAAGATAATTATTTAATATCAGAAAATAGGAATCCTGACATACGTCGACGCTATAGTCCTGGAGTTGCTAAACCGGAAAAAGAGTCAAAT
Organism: Patescibacteria group bacterium; assembly: GCA_041652555.1. GTDB lineage: Bacteria > Patescibacteriota > Patescibacteriia > Patescibacteriales > WJLG01 > JBAZHE01. Next base: position 29,177 of record JBAZHE010000009.1, read on the forward strand.
GACGACAAAGAAATCATCTCTGCACCGGTCGAGGAACCAATTGAGGAATTGATAATTCCAGAAACTCAAGAGGCAGAGGTAGAAAAAGCTGAAGCGCCAAAAGAAAATGAAGACTTACATCAAAAAATAGAGATAGAGCTATGCGATGAAAATGATTTTGAAATAGAAAAAGCTTTTCAGGAAAATTTTGGTATAAACGCCGAAGATTTAGAGAACATTGATGGCTTTGAGAGTCTATCAAGTGGGCAGAAAAAATTTGTCTTGGAAAATTTGCGTCAAGTAACGCTAGGAAAAGTTAAAGATGGCGGTGAAATCGCTTATGAAGAAAAAACTCAAAAAATCGCTCAAGAAAAAAAGGGCTTAGATAGAAGGGTTGCTCTGGCTATGCATGGGTTGCTTAAAATTTTTAACATCCCCAAAAATGAAAAAAAATTAGCCGCCGAATTGATGGCTGGCGGAATGACTGAACATGGCGAGCTTTTGTGCGCCCTAGTTAAAGGAATGAAAGATGGCCCGGAAGTTATTGAAAAAAATAACGAGCTGGAAATCCAATTTGCTTCTTTAGAAAAATGGCACGACGAGGATGAAAGAAGAATCGCAGAAAACCTTAATTCAGCCGCCACGGAATTTATGCAACTGCCTAAAGAATGGGGATATGAAGGAAAGAATCCGGAAGAAGTTGGCAAACTAAAAAAGATTTTAAATACACATCTTTGGGGCGCGTGTGGCGAACAAGAAAATCGCGAAAAATACGAAGATATTAAAAAAAGATACGAAGCGGCACGAGCAGAGTATTTAGAGCTAGAGGCAATTTGGCACGGAGAAAAGTGGGCCTGCCAAGATGTCAATTCTATTGATGCCAAAATCCAACTCAATCAATTATTAAACCAAAATCCGGAAGCAGAAAAAGAGCTTTTGGCTATCTCTACGCAATCAAAATTTTCCAAAGGCCTAATAAACTCTTTAAAAGGAACTAAGGGTAAAGGAATTTCCATGGGCGTTGGTTTTGCGGCCAGAAGTCTAGCAATCGGCACAGCCGGAACTATTGGATCGCTAATCGCCGCTCCGGTTATTGGTGGTGCCTTAGGTGCTTGGCGCGGCCACAAACAAGCCGAAAAAAACTTAGAAGCACAAGATAAAAAAGCGCGCCGAGGTGAAGGCATGGTTGATGAAAAAGCAAAAAATTTTGTACCAGCCGCGCATTTAATAAAAAGATTATCGGATTTATCTTTGGAATGCGAACAGTTAAAAGACTCCAACCAACCGGAAAAATTTGGCCAATCTGTAATGTCACTAAAAACTAGAATTGACTATACCCAAGAAAAAATAGATGATGGTTTAGTTGATTTTGGAACCACTGAAGATTATTCAGAAACTTCTCGCCAAGAACAAAATGAAAAATATTCCGCCTCCGAAAAAAGAGAAGGTGTTGTTGGTCGTCAATTTCAACTAATTCAAGAATTGTCTCAAGCCAAAGCTCTTGCGGAAGAAATAAATTTACAAGCCAGCGACAGAACATTAGAAGATCGACTAGGGAGAGTGTTAGAACAACACAGCGAGAACATCACAAAAAATAGAAAAAAATACGTAAGTAAAGAAACTTTAAAAACCGCTAGAAATTGTGCTGGCTTTGCTATTGCCGGTTGGGTAATTCGCGACTTAGCCGGAGAATGGTTTCACTGGAAAAACGACGGCTCATTCTTAAAAAAATCTTTTGGCAAGGTGCGAGAACTTGTTGATGGACAAAACAATATTGAGGTGGCCCCGATTTCTTTACCACTAGAAATGCCAGATGATTTTGTTGACAAAACAGTCAGCGCTGAAACAGCGATTGAAATGAAAAAATATCTTGGTGGTAATTCTGTTTGGAAAGAAGCGGAAAATCAAGTTTCTGCTTGGCGAGAAGTTGACGGTCATATGCCGGTTGAAGACATTGATAAAGTTAAGAATTTGATAGTTGATAACCCGAGTAAATATGGGCTACCAGAGGATATTGATTTTAATAATATGTCGGCCAAACAAATTGAAGAAATTAATTGGCAAAACGCTTTAAATGATGCCATGCTTGATAAAGAATTGCCAACTGATTTTGACGTTTCTATTCCCGAAGCAGAAAGCATTGAGCCTGAATTGCAAAAAGCCGAGTATTATCAGCCTCGGGGTTATGACGAGGAAGGCAATATTGTTAATCTTGATATAAACGGCAAACCTATTCATTATTATCGAGCCGAAGAACAGGCTTACGAAATACCTAAAGATAAAGGATTGAATGATGTTTTAGAAAATTCTTCCAAGATAAGAACGGACGAAATTGGTGATTTGCCACTCACTGAAGAAGTTACCGTTCCGATCGCCTCTGCCGAACATTTGGATACTTTTATGAATGATTCTGAGGCGCAGAAAAATTTAGCTGAAATTTCTTCAAAGGCCAAAGAATATTTTAACAGCCAAAATTCCGCTATTGACCGCCAAACTGCCTGGGACAAAGTGATGAGCTTGAAAAAACCGATAGAAGAAGAATTCGGCGGCCAATTAGGAATTGACCGGAAAGGAAATGTAGAACTTAAGTTGCCTAACGGTTCATCAAAAATTCTTTTCAAGGCAAAAGAACAAATTGTGTCTGATGTTAAAATAGAGAATACTGAACCTGGCAATATAAACATTAAAGCTTCCGCGTTCATCAAAAATACTGGACAAGAAAATTTAAACACCGAAGCTTTAAAAAGTTTAAAGCCCGATGAATCCAGAGCGCTAACCGAAACATCCAGACAGTTATCAGTCTTAGTTGATAATTTAAAAAGATTGCCACCAAATTCTCCTCAAGCTGTACCGATTCGTAAAACAATGGCCGCAATCATAAATTCCGGCGAACATAAATTTGGTAAAGAGGTTTTTAATAATAATATTAAAGAACTTGCCGGTTTAAAAATTTCCAAGTGGACTGCGTACTCCAAGAAAAACATCTAATAATATTTTCTCAGAATTAGATAGAGTACAAAAAAGTTTATTGGATGCTTACTAAATAAAATGATTTTAAAGGCCGAATCACATCCGTGAGTCGGCTTTTAATGAATATTTTAAGCACATTTTACTAAAAATGTCAATAGGTAGTGTTTGACATTGGCTTGGTATTTGCTATAATATTAAGAGAGATTTTAGTTGATAAACTAGGCTTTAGTGAATAATACACACCCCGTCGCGGAGTACCGCGCCACCCCTCTTTTTAGAGGGGATTAACGCATAATTATATGATTTTAAGTTATTTTGGCCATTCTTGCTTTAAAATTCAGGATAAAGTTGGTACCGACGGTGTTACTGTTATTACCGATCCGTTCAATAAAAATCTTGGCCTTAAAGTTCCGAATTGTGAGGCTGATGTCGTGACTGTCAGTCACAACCATGATGATCACAATAATTTTGGCTCTTTGCGAGGTGAGGCTTTTATTGTTGACACCCCGGGAGAATATGATGTTAAGGGTATAATGATTGTCGGCGTGGAAACTTTTCATGATGACAAAAATGGCGAAGAACGAGGAAGAAACATCGCTTATCGTTTAGAAGTTGATGATATTGTTCTTGCTCATTTGGGAGATTTGGGCCATGTTTTAACTAATGAACAGTTGGAACAGCTTGGCAACATTGATGTCCTCTTGGTACCGATTGGCGGTCACTTTACCTTAGATGCCAAGAAAGCTGTGGAAGTTATTAATCAAATAGAGCCGCGGATAGTTATTCCGATGCATTATAAATTGCCGAAATCGCAAATTGATTTGGACGGCTTAGATAAGTTTATTAAAGAATTAGGGGTGGAACCGCAATGCGAAGAAAAATTTAAGATCAGCAAGAAAGATTTGCCGCAAGAAGGTATGAGCTTGGTGGTTTTGGAGGTAATGGAATAAAATAAAATGGAAAATAATTTTGAAAATAAAAAAGAATCGGATAGCGTTATTTTGAAAGAAGAAAAAGCCAAACATATTGCCTTGTGGTCCGGTCTTATTTTTTTCTTTGGGTTGATTTTTTGTTTGTGGCTGGTTAATGTTAAAAATATTTTTTCTATCTGGCCCAGTAATGAAGAAAAAAAATTTAATCTGGAAACTTTTTCACAAGAATTTAAAAGTAGTTTAAAAGAAGTATCTGGCCGCATGGATAATTTTGAATTAACCACCACTTCCGCGGCCATCAAATCTAATAATGAAAAATATGAAAAAGGACAAAAAGAACCCTTTGAAAAACAATAAAGAAACACTAGATAAACTGCCCCCCGCGGAGGAAGCGGAGAAGCCGTTGATTGTTGATAAAGAAAAAAAGACTGCTTATGGACTGGTTTTGCCCCAGCCAATTGTGGAGGAAATGAGCCGCTGTTATTTGGATTATGCTATGAGTGTTATTGTTTCGCGTGCCTTACCCGATGTTCGTGATGGTTTGAAACCGGTGCATCGCCGTATTCTTTATGCGATGTGGTCTATTGGTTTGCGGGCTAGCGCTAAATTTCGTAAATCTGCCACCGTCGTCGGTGAAGTGCTCGGCAAATATCATCCGCATGGAGATAGCGCAGTTTATGATTCAATGGTTCGCATGGCTCAAGATTTTTCTTTACGCTATCCTTTGGTTCGCGGACAAGGAAACTTTGGTTCTATGGATGGTGATGGTGCGGCCGCGATGAGATACACCGAGGCTAAATTAGCGGCTATTGCTGAAGAATTACTTTTTGATATTGAAAAAGATACGGTTAATTTTGTTCCTAACTATGATGGTTCACATAAAGAACCACAAGTGATGCCAGGGAAACTGCCAAATCTTTTGTTAAATGGTACTGTTGGTATTGCTGTTGGTATGTCTACTAATATTCCGCCACATAATTTAAGAGAATTAACCGCGGCTATTTGTCATTTAATAGAAAATCCGGAAGCGACTGTTGAGGATTTATGTAAATTTGTTAAGGGTCCGGATTTCCCGACAGGTGGTATTATTTATAATGAAAAAGATATTAAAGAAACTTATGGCACTGGTAAAGGTGGCATTGTTGTTCGCGGTCGAGCTGAAATAGAAGAGTTGAAGGGTGATAAATTTCAAATAATTATTTCTGAAATTCCTTACCAGGTTAATAAGGCAACTTTAGTAGAAAGAATTGCTGATTTGGTGCGCGACAAGAAAATTGAAGGCATTAGAGATTTGCGTGATGAATCAGACCGTGAGAAAAAAGTTCGTATTGTTGTGGAATTAAAAAAAGATTCTTATCCCAAAAAGATTTTAAATGCTTTGTATAAACTTACTGATTTGCAAACCACCTTTCATGTAAATATGTTGGCTCTAGTAGATGGTATTCAGCCAAAGGTTTTGAATTTAAAAGCGATTTTAGAAGAATATATAAAGCATCGCGAAGAAATTATTCGTCGTCGCACGCAATATGATTTGGATCGTGCTCGTGATCGCGCTCATATTTTGGAAGGATTGGTAATGGCTTTGGAAGATATTGACGCTATTATTAAGACAATCAAACAATCTAAAGACAAGGATGATGCTAAATTAAATTTAATTAAAAAATTTAAATTTTCTGAACGTCAAGCAGTGGCCATTTTGGAAATGCGCTTGCAACAATTGGCAAATCTGGAGCAATTAAGAGTTGAGGAAGAATTAAAAGAGAAAAAGAAATTGATTGATGAATTAGAGGCAATCTTAAAGGTGCGCGTGAAGATTTTAGGAATTGTAAAAGATGAAATAACGGCTTTGACGGAAAAATATGGCGATGATCGTCGCACTGAAGTTATGGTGCGCGGAATTAAAGATTTCTCTATGGAGGATTTGGTGCCAAATGAAGAAGCAATTGTAATGATGACCCGCGACGGCTATATTAAACGCTTGCCACCGGATACTTTTAAACAGCAGGAGCGTGGCGGCAAAGGTGTTATCGGTTTAACAACTAAAGAAGAGGATATGGTGGAATTTATGTTTACCACGATGACACATTCTGATTTGTTGATGTTTACCACCAAGGGACGAGTTTTCCAATTAAAGGCTTATGAAATTCCGGTCGCCTCGCGCACTGCTAAGGGTACGCCGATCGTTAATTTTTTGCAATTATTAAGCGAGGAAAAAATAACCTCCACCCTGCCTTTGGATAAAATTTCTACGGCTGAATATCTTTTCTTTGCCACGGAAAAAGGTTTGGTTAAGAAAGTAAAATTAGAAGCTTTTGCTAACGTGCGTCGTTCTGGCCTAATTGCTATTAAAATAAACAGCGATGATAAATTGATTTGGGCCAAGCCAACGACTGGCGAAGATGATATTCAGTTGATCACTGCTGAAGGTCAGTCGATTCGTTTCTCGGAGAGCGAAGTGCGCGAAATGGGACGCAATGCCGCTGGTGTGCGCGGTATCCGCTTAAGAGAGAATGATATTATGGTGGGAATGGGCGTGATTTGCACGGATAAAGAAAAAATTAAAAAATACCAGGTCTTAACAATTATGGCGCGTGGCTTTGGCAAGAGAACTCCGCTCGCGCTTTATAAAGAGCAGGGCCGTGGCGGTTCCGGTTTGCGTACAGCGCATGTGAGTGAGAAGACTGGAAAAATTACCAATGCTTTTGTAGTTAATGCGGAAAATATGATGGAAAAGGATTTAGTTATTATTTCCGAAAAAGGGCAGGTGATCCGTTTGCCGTTCAAACAGGTAAACGAATTGGGCCGCGACACGCAGGGCGTGCGCGTGATGCGCTTCAAAGAACCTGACGATCAAGTAGCCTGTATAACACTAGCCTAATTCAATACTAAAAAAGGCGGAGATAATTTCTCCGCCTTTTTGAGCTCTTTTATTTATTATGTAAGAAATTGCAGATGTCACCGTCTTTTATGATGTATTCTTTACCCTCGGTTCGTAGTAGGCCTTTTTCTCTGGCGGTAGATTCGCCACCGGTTGCTATAAAATCTTGCCAAAATATCACTTCAGCGCGAATAAATCCTTCTTGAATGTCAGTATGGATTTTTCCGGCCGCTTCTGGTGCTGTAGCACCCTTATGGACTGTCCAGGCGCGCGTTTCATCTACTCCTGTAGTGAAGAATGTTATTAATCCGAGTAATTGATAAGCTTCACGAATCATTTTATCTAATCCACTTTCGTTTAAGCCTAATTCTTTAATATATTCACCTTGCTCTTCTTCTGGTAAAGAAGCAATATCATTCTCTAATTTAATATTTAATTTTATTGTGTTTCTTGGCCATTTAGACAGGTCAACTTCTACTTCGTCATCAGAGATGTTTAAAATATACATTATCGGCTTGGCTGTTAAAAAACAAAAAGGCTTTAAGGCTGTTTTTTCATCATTAGATAGCTCCATTTTTCTAATTGGCGCTTCGGTTTGTAATTGAGCGCAGACTTTTTTTAATAAGTCGCGTTTTTTTATTTCATCTTTATTACCGCTCTTGGAGGCGCTTTCCGCATTTTTTAAAGATTTTTCCGCTGAAGCTGAATCAGCTAAAATTAATTCCAAATCAATAGTAGCTCGATCGCCATCAGGATCTATTTTGTTGTTCACGTGGATGATATCGGAGTTTTCAAAATCGCGCACTATTTCACAGATGGCATCACATTCGCGGATATTGGCTAGAAATTTATTGCCCAACCCTTCACCAACACTAGCACCTTTAACTAGCCCGGCGATATCAATAAATTCTATTGTAGTATTAATAATTTTTTCCGGCTTAGAAATTTTTGCCAAAGCTAAAAGCCGCTCATCCGGAACTTTTACTACGCCGATATTAGGATTAATCGTGCAAAAAGGATAATTGGCGGCCTCAACTTGTTTTTTAGTTAAAGTATTAAAAATCGTGGATTTGCCGACATTGGGCAAACCGACGATTCCGATGGATAAAGGCATTTGTTTAAAATATTAAGTATTGATAATGGTAATAGACTTTTTTTATCTTGTCAAACAAATTTTTTAACCATTTATTTAACTGTTCTAAATACTTCTTCAATACTTGTTTCGCCAGCCAGGGCTTTTAAAATTCCGTCTTGCAACATTGTTACGGCGCCGGAAGCGATGGCTGCTTGTTCTATTTCATAGTCTGTTGTGCCTGCGACTTGGATTTGTTTTTTAATTTCCGGAGTAAGTTCAACCACTTCGTAAACTCCCAAGCGGCCTTTGTAGCCTAAATTGTGACAATCCAGACAGCCCGCGCCAGTATAAAATTTTAACTCTTCAGGAATTAGTGCGCCAGATGTTAGATTAATAGAGGTGATTATTTTTTTCACTTCAGCTAATTGTTCGGCCGGTAATTCTATTTCTTTTTTGCATTTTGGGCAAATCTTTCGCACTAAGCGTTGTCCGATAGCGCACTCTAAAGCTGAAGCCAATAAATCTCGCGCTACACCTAACCCGGCGAAGCGGAAAACCGCACCGGCTGCGCTATTAGCATGGATGGTTGACAATACTAAGTGACCGGTTAAAGAGGCTTCTACGGCGATTTTAGCGGTTTCTTCATCGCGGATTTCGCCGATCATCATAATGTTCGGGTTCTGGCGCAATAGCGAGCGCAAAGCCGCGGCGAAAGTATAGCCTTCTTCAACGTTTACTTGCGTCTGCATAACGCCATTTAAGTGATACTCAATTGGATCTTCCACAGTGATTATTTTTACATCTGGTTTATTTAAAGCATTTAAAATGGAATAAAGCGTGGTAGTTTTTCCAGAGCCAGTCGGGCCAGTATTAATAATAACACCTCTAGTTTTAGACATTGCCCGACGCATAGCGCTTAAAGCGTAAGGGCGCATGCCTAATTTTTCCATATCCAAGGCTTCGGCTTGTGAAGACAATAAGCGGACAACAATTGTTTCGCCGTAGCCACCGGAAATTATAGAAACACGGCAATCTATTTTTTTCTCGCCAGAAAAAATAGTGAAGCGGCCGTCATAGGTCGGTTTTTTGATATTAGTCGGAAAGCCAGACATAATCTTTACCTGTGATAAAATAGGTAAATAGTGTTCTTTGGATAAAGCAAAAATATCCTGTAAAACGCCATCGATACGGAAGCGGACATTTACTGTTTCTTCACCCGGTTCAATATGAATATCACCAGCTTCCATTTTTAAAGATAAAGCTAGAATTGCATTTAATAAATCATGGCTGGAAGAAGATTTGGCAAATTCTTCGGCAGCTGACATATTAGCGGAAAGTTCCTCGGCCTTTTGTAGATTAGTTTCAGATAATTTTACGCCACGACCGAAAGTTTTAGAAATTGCTACGTCATACAGGGCGTCAATATAATCCATTTTTCCGATTACGCGATAGATTTCTTCTAAAGAAGTAAGGCCGTCAAAAACTTTTAAGATGCCGTCTTGCAACATTGTAAGCATACCGCCTTCAATAGCCGCTTCCAAAATTTTAAATGCCGGCGTGTTCGCCGCTACCAACTCTTTAATTTTCTCGGACATAGAAAAAATTTCATAAATACCGACGCGTCCTTTATAGCCAAGTCCGTGGCAAGCCGGACAGCCTGCACCGGCTTTATGAATTTTGGGAATAGCAGTCGGCGCCTCTTCGCCGGACTTTGGGGAAATAACCGCTAAAATTTTCTCTACCTGCTCGCCTTCTGAATCAGATAAAATATGTTCTACGCGACATTCCGGGCAAAGCCGGCGTACTAAGCGCTGTCCGATAATACAATTAATTGCCGGTGTCATAAAATAAGGCTTCACGCCCATATCAATTAAGCGCGGTAAAACGCCAGAAGAATCATTGGTATGCAAGGTTGATAAAACCAAATGGCCGGTCAAAGAAGCTTGAATGGCTATCTCAGCGGTTTCTAAATCACGAATTTCTCCAACCATTACAATGTCCGGGTCCTGGCGCAAAGCGGAGCGTAAACCACTGGCAAAAGTATAGCCTTTACTGGAATCTATTTGCGATTGGTTCATCCCTTCTAGTTGATATTCTATCGGGTCTTCCAGAGTGATAATTTTTGTGTTGGCGGTATTTAATTTTTTCAAGATTGCGTAAAGTGTCGTAGTCTTGCCCGAGCCGGTCGGACCGGTAGCAAGAACTAAACCATTGGGTTTGGAAATTTCTTGTTTTAAAATTTCCAAAGTTTTTGGCCGTAAGCCCAAATCTTCAAATGATAAAGAAATGGCACTGGAGCGCAATAAGCGCAAGACTACGCTTTCACCTTGATTAGTTGGTAAAAAAGAAACGCGGACTTCTATTTTTTCGCCAGTCAAAATAATGGAAAAACGCCCATCTTGCGGCTTGTCTGTAATATTCATTTTAGCTTTAGCGAGAAGTTTTAAGCGTGAGACAATTAATTTCCATTTGGTTTTTTCAATTTCCGCCGCTTCCTGTAAGACGCCGTCCACGCGTAGTCGCACGACGATTTTATTTTCTTCTGTTTCCACATGAATATCACTGGTATCAGTTTTTAGGGCGGTCGCCAAAAGCAAAGTGATTACATCGGTGATATTTACTTTATTTATTTTTATTGCCAATGTTTTGTAGTCTTCAATTTCATTTTTGAATTTTTCCAAATCTTCTTCGGAAATTTTTACGCCTTTGACCGCTTTTTCTATTTTCGGTAAAGTGCTATAAATTTTTACAGCATAATTAAAGCTGTGCGAAGAAATTAAATAACGTTCTATGCGTGAGTGATAATCTTTTTCAATTTTTTCTGTTAAAGAAACTATTTCTGGCAAACTCGGATTAACGGCGCCCAAGCGGATTTGCCGACCATCATAAAGGAAACAAACCACTTGCAAACGCTGCGACTCTTCTTCACTAATTAAAGAAATCGCTTCCGGGCTGATTGGAAAACCAAAAAGATTGATATATGAAAAACCGGCAACAGAAGCTCGTTCTTCGGCTTGTCGTTCCACTTCTTTTATTTTTATCTCTTCCTGCTTTTTGGCGAATTGAGCCGGTGCGCTTTCATCGTCGTCTTGCGGTGTTTGTTTGTTTGAAGATTTTATTAAATCTTCAATTGATTGATTATTAGGCATAAAATTTTTATTTCAACTGCTACTTCTATTATATCTTAAAAATTTCTTTTTACCAACAAAAAACAGTCTTCGTATATTTGAGACTGTTTTTTGTTATCCAAAGAAGTTTATTTTCTCAAATTCGTAGCCAAACGAATGATTTTTGACAAATTGCCTTTCTTGTCATTTAAACTGATAAACATATCGGTCCAGGCGATGGTTTTGAAGGTTACTAACGCGGCGCCGGCAAAAATTACAAAAATTAAGGCGAGAGCTAATCCGACAGCGATTATAAGTAAAGAAATACCCGGGGCGATAATCAAACCTGCGACTACGGCGATAAAGCGATAGGGCACGGACAGAGAGAGAATTATTAAGGCGCCTGAAAAAATCGCCAGGACATCAACCATGAAAAGTAATAAAGACATTTCAATACTGATTAGCCAGTTTTTACCGAATAAATTAATGGCCTCCACGACAGAATCAACAAAACTTTTTCCTTTAATTACTTTATAACAGACAGCGTATTTTCCCAAGAATGAAATAATCAAGGCTAGAGGAATAAATAAAATGAAAAGCAAAACATAAAGCAAAGCGAGAACCGGATTAGATCTAACCCCGGCGTATAATAGTGGCAAGCCGACCAAGGCGGCAAAAAAACTGGTGAAAGCCGCGGCAATAAGATTAATTCCTAGGATTTGCCAAAAATTTTTATTACCATGAAACAAACCTTCTTTGATGGTGGTCTTCCCGTTTTTGCCGTTAGCTTTTATTATCTTAGACGCGTTATTGATTAGGCCGCCCTGAGAAACAACAGCCAGCCATAAAAGCAGAAAAGAAATTATTAAAATCGTTAATAGGAAAATTAAATAAGTCGTCGCCGCTAGCGGGTCTTGCCGAAAATGAAGCAAAAGGCTGGAAAAAAAATTTCCGGCCAAGAGGCCGCTATTGGCAATATTTGACAGGCCGGCGAAAAGGCTGGAATTCCAGTTTTCCGCGGATTGGCTGAAAGAAACATTGTAGCGTCCGATGCCGGTTAAAAGAGCGGCGAAAAGACCGAAGAACCAAAGGTATTTATGACCCCAAGTAATCTTCCAAGATTTTTTTAAAATGTCGCGATATAAAAACATAAAATTTTTTCTTCTTCGCCCTCCTTGTTAAAGAACGCGAACAAGATTATTTAGTTTATCTTTTTATATTGTAGCATAAAAATAATAAAATAAAAATGTTAATTAGTAAAGTAGCTACAAAATTTTAAAAATAAAAAGTGCCCGATCATTCGGGCACTTTTTGTTTTCTATCTTCGGGGGTGCCATAGTCTCCGTACTCGGAGCTGTGGCACCCAATTTGCAATC